>NZ_JBYNTT010000007.1:0-261346 GCF_057784995.1 Ramlibacter sp. G4-7 | reverse complement strand
TCTACTTCCGCACGACGGACGTGACCGGCGCGATCGAGCTGCCCAAGGACAAGGAAATGGTCATGCCCGGCGACAACGTGACGATCACCGTCAAGCTGATCGCCCCGATCGCCATGGAAGAAGGTCTGCGCTTCGCCATCCGCGAAGGCGGCAAGACCGTGGGCGCCGGCGTCGTCGCCAAGATCATGGAGTGATGGTCATGGCACAGCAGAAGATCCGCATCCGCCTCAAGGCCTTCGATTACAAGCTGATCGACCAGTCCGCCGCCGAGATCGTCGACACCGCCAAGCGCACCGGCGCCATCGTCAAGGGCCCCGTGCCCCTGCCGACGCGCATGAAGCGCTTCGACATCCTGCGGTCGCCGCACGTGAACAAGTCGAGCCGCGACCAGTTCGAGATCCGCACCCACCAGCGCCTGATGGACATCGTCGACCCGACCGACAAGACGGTCGACGCCCTGATGAAGCTGGACCTGCCCGCGGGCGTGGACGTGGAGATCAAGCTGCAGTAAGCACTGCGGTAGTGATCCTGGAAAGGGCCGCCTCTCGGGGCGGCCTTTTCCTTGTCTGGCAGCCTTGTAGGAAGACTGCTACAATTTCGGGCTTCGCCGCTTTCGGGCGCGCGAAGCTTTCATCAACCCTCTCTCGTATCCAAACGCGCGGGCCAATTGCAGCAAGCGCGGCGAGAGCAACGGAGTAACAACATGAGTCTGAGCAGCCTCGGGTTGCTGGGCCGCAAGGTGGGCATGATGCGCCTGTTCACCGATGAGGGGGACGCTGTCCCCGTCACGGTGCTGGACGTGTCCAACAACCGCGTGACCCAGGTCAAGAACCAGGACAACGACGGCTACGTGGCCCTGCAGGTCACGTACGGTCAGCGCCGGGCCTCCCGCGTGACCAAGCCGCTCGCCGGCCACCTCGCCAAGGCGGGTGTCGAGTCCGGTGAAATCATCCGTGAATTCCGCGTCGACGCCGACACCGCCGGCAAGTACGCCGCGGGCAAGACCGTGCCGGTGCAGGACATCTTCGCCGCCGGCCAGCTGGTCGACGTGCAGGGCACCTCGATCGGCAAGGGCTTCACGGGCACCATCCGCCGCCACAACTTCAAGTCGCAGCGCGCGTCGCACGGCAACAGCCGTTCGCACAACGTGCCGGGCTCGATCTCCATGGCGCAGGATCCCGGCCGCGTGTTCCCCGGCAAGAAGATGTCGGGCCACCTGGGCGACGTGACCACCACCGTGCAGAACCTGGACGTGATCCGTGTCGACGAATCCCGCGGCCTGCTGATGGTCCGCGGCGCCGTCCCCGGTGCCAAGAACGGTTTCGTGACCGTCCGCCTCGCGGCCAAGGGCCAGCCGAAGCCGGTCCAGGCGCAAGCCAAGGCCGAGAAGGGGAAGAAGTAATGCAACTCGAACTCCTGAACGAGCAGGGCCAGGCCGCGTCGAAGATCGACGCCCCCGAGACCGTGTTCGGCCGTGAATACAACGAAGCGCTGATCCACCAGATCGTGGTGGCCTTCCAGGCGAACGCCCGCCAGGGCACCCGCGCCCAGAAGGACCGCGAGCAGGTCAAGCACTCGACCAAGAAGCCGTTCCGCCAGAAGGGCACGGGCCGCGCCCGCGCCGGCATGACCTCCTCCCCGCTGTGGCGTGGCGGCGGCCGGATCTTCCCGAACAGCCCGGACGAGAACTTCTCCCAGAAGATCAACAAGAAGATGTACCGCGCCGGCATGGCCTCCATCTTCTCCCAGCTGGCCCGCGACGGCCGCCTGGCGGTCGTCGACTCGCTCAAGGTCGACAGCCCCAAGACGAAGCAGCTGGCCGCCAGGTTCAAGGCCATGAACCTGGAGTCGGTGCTGGTGATCGCCGACGAAGTGGACGAAAACCTGTACCTCGCTTCCCGCAACCTGCAGAACGTGCTCGTCGTCGAGCCGCGTTATGCCGACCCGGTGAGCCTGGTGCACTACAAGAAAGTGCTCGTCACCAAGGGCGCGATCGAGAAGCTGAAGGAGATGTTCGCATGAGCACCGCCTCCAAGAAATACGACGAAGGCCGCCTGATGCAGGTCCTGGTCGCTCCCATCGTCTCCGAGAAGGCGACCATGGTGGCCGACAAGACCAATGCGGTCACCTTCAAGGTCCTGCAGGACGCGACCAAGCCCGAGATCAAGGCCGCGGTTGAACTGATGTTCAACGTGCAGGTCAAGGGCGTCTCCGTCGCCAACATCAAGGGCAAGACCAAGAAATTTGGCCGTTCCGTGGGCCGCCGCGACAACATCCGCAAGGCGTATGTGACGTTGCAACCCGGCCAGGAGCTGAACTTCTCCGGGGAGTCCGCTTAATCATGGCAGTCATCAAGCTCAAACCGACTTCGCCCGGCCACCGTGGCATGGTGAAGATCTCGCGCGACCACCTGCACAAGGGCGCTCCGTACGCTCCGCTGCTGGAGCCGCAGATCCAGAAGGCCGGCCGCAACAACAACGGCCACATCACCACCCGCCACAAGGGCGGTGGCCACAAGCACCACTACCGCGTGGTCGATTTCGTCCGCAACAAGGACGGGATCCCGGCGAAGGTGGAGCGCATCGAGTACGACCCGAACCGCTCGGCCCACATCGCCCTGGTGGTGTACGCCGACGGCGAGCGCCGCTACGTGATCGCCCCGCGCGGCCTGGAGGTCGGCTCGACGCTGGTCTCCGGCGCCGAGGCGCCGATCCGCGCCGGCAACACGCTGCCGATCCGCAACATCCCGGTGGGCTCGACCATCCACTGCATCGAGATCCAGCCGGGCAAGGGCGCGCAGATCGCGCGTTCGGCCGGTACGTCGGCCACGCTGCTGGCCCGCGAAGGCACCTACGCCCAGGTCCGCATGCGCTCCGGTGAGGTCCGCAAGATCCACATCGAGTGCCGCGCCACCATCGGCGAAGTCGCCAACGAGGAACACAGCCTGCGCCAGCTCGGCAAGGCCGGTGTGAAGCGCCACATGGGCATCCGCCCGACCGTTCGCGGCGTCGTCATGAACCCGATCGACCACCCGCACGGTGGCGGCGAGGGCAAGACCGGCGAAGGCCGCCATCCTGTCGATCCGTGGGGCAACCTGACCAAGGGTTACCGCACCCGCAACAACAAGCGCACGCAGACCTTCATCGTCTCGCGTCGCAAGAAGTAAGGGGTCCGCAACATGACGCGTTCTCTCAAGAAGGGTCCGTTCGTGGACCACCACCTGGTGGCGAAGGTCGACAAGGCCGTGACCACCAAGGACAAGAAGCCGATCAGGACCTGGTCGCGACGCTCGATGATCCTGCCCGATTTCATCGGCCTGACCATCGCCGTGCACAACGGCAAGCAGCACGTGCCGGTCTACATCACCGACCAGATGGTGGGCCACAAGCTGGGCGAATTCGCCCTGACGCGCACCTTCAAGGGTCACCCCGCCGACAAAAAAGTCGTGAAGAAGTGAGGCTGAGAAATGGCTGAAACCAAAGCAATTCTCCGCGGCGTGCGCCTGTCCGTGGACAAGGGCCGCCTCGTGGCCGACCTGATCCGCGGCAAGAAGGTGGACCAGGCGCTGAACATCCTGAACTTCACCCAGAAGAAGGGTGCCGTCATCGTCAAGAAGGTGCTCGAGTCCGCGATCGCGAACGCCGAGCACAACGACGGTGCCGACATCGACGAGCTGAAGGTCAAGACGATCTACGTGGAACAGGGCACCGTGCTGAAGCGCTTCACCGCGCGCGCCAAGGGCCGCGGCAACCGCATCAGCAAGGGTACGTGCCACGTGTACGTGACCGTCGGGAACTGAGGAAGAACATGGGACAGAAGATCCATCCGACCGGCTTCCGCCTGGCCGTCACCCGCAACTGGAACTCCCGCTGGTACGCGAACAACCGTGACTTCAGCGACATGCTCGCCGAGGACATCAAGGTTCGCGAGTACCTCAAGACCAAGCTGAAGAACGCGGCGGTCTCGCGCGTCCTCATCGAGCGTCCGGCCAAGAACGCCCGCATCACGATTTTCTCCGCCCGTCCGGGCGTGGTGATCGGCAAGAAGGGCGAGGACATCGAAGCGCTGAAGAAGGAACTGGCCTCCCGCCTGGGCGTGCCGGTGGCCGTGAACATCGAGGAAGTGCGCAAGCCCGAAGTCGATGCCCAGCTGATCGCCGACTCGATCACCCAGCAGCTCGAGAAGCGCATCATGTTCCGCCGCGCGATGAAGCGCGCCATGCAGAACGCGATGCGCCTGGGCGCCCAGGGCATCAAGATCATGTCCGCCGGCCGCCTCAACGGCATCGAGATCGCGCGCACCGAGTGGTACCGCGAAGGCCGCGTGCCGCTGCACACGCTGCGCGCCGACATCGACTACGGCTTCTCCGAAGCCAAGACCACCTACGGCGTCATCGGCGTCAAGGTGTGGGTCTACAAGGGTGACACCCTGGGCCGCAACGACGTGCCGTCCCTGGACAGCACGCCGCGTCCCGAAGGTGAAGAGCGCCGTGGCCCGCGCGGCCCGCGCCGCGACGGCGACCGCCGTGGCGGCCCCGGCGGCGATCGCCGTGGTCCTGGCGGTGGTGGTGGCGGTGGCCGTGGCCCCCGCCGCGACGCCGGTGCGACCAACGTCGCCCCCGCCGAAGGCAGTGACAAGCCCGCTGAAGCAACCGCAGGGGCGGAAGCCCCGAAATCTACCGTTAAGCGCGTGGCCCGTCCCGCGCCGGCCAGCAAGAGCTGAGCCGACGGTAAAGGAGAGAACACATGCTGCAACCCGCTCGCCGCAAATACCGCAAAGAGCAAAAAGGCCGCAACACCGGCGTTGCCACCACCGGCAACTCCGTCGCGTTCGGCGACTTTGGCCTCAAGTGCACCGACCGTGGCCGTCTGACGGCCCGCCAGATCGAGGCCGCGCGTCGCGCGATCTCCCGTCACGTCAAGCGTGGCGGCCGCATCTGGATCCGCGTGTTTCCGGACAAGCCGATCTCCCAGAAGCCTGCCGAAGTCCGCATGGGCAACGGCAAGGGCAACCCGGAGTACTACGTGGCCGAGATCCAGCCGGGCAAGGTCGTGTTCGAGATCGTCGGCGTGCCCGAGGAACTCGCGCGTGAGGCGTTCAAGCTGGCCGCTGCGAAGCTGCCGCTGCGCACCACGTTCGTCAGCCGCATGATCGGCCAGTAAGGAGCAGGGAACATGACGAAAGCCAAGGACCTCCGTTCCAAGGACGCCGCCGGCGTGGAAGCCGAAGTCAAGAGCCTGCAGAAGGCCCATTTCGGCCTGCGCATGCAGAAGGCCACGCAACAACTCAACAACACCGCCACGCTGCGTTCCACGCGCCGTGACATCGCTCGCGCCAAGACCATCCTGGTGCAGAAGCGTGCGGAAACCGCCAAGTAATCAGGAGTGAACATGACGGAAGCCAAGACCTCCCTCAAGCGCACCCTGATCGGCAAGGTCGTCAGCGACAAGCGCGCCAAGACCGTGACCGTGCTGGTGGAGCGCCGTGTGAAGCACGAGCTGTATGGAAAGATCGTGATCAAGTCGAGCAAGTACCACGCGCACGACGAGAAGGGCGAGTTCCACACGGGCGACGTGGTGGAAATCCAGGAGAGCAAGCCGATCTCCAAGACCAAGAACTGGGTTGCGACCCGTCTGGTCGAAAAGGCCGCCGAGGTCTAAACCCTCGCTGCCTGGCAGGCGAAACGGAAACGGCCCACAATCGTGGGCCGTTTTTCTTTTGTGCCAGCCCCCAACGAGGAGATGAAGATGATCAAGGTCGGCGACCAACTTCCTGACGTGACCCTGCAGGAGTATTCCGAAGTCGAAGGCAACGGCTGTTCCATCGGCCCCAATCCGGTGAAGGTGCGCGAAGCCGCCAAGGGCAAGACCATCGCCCTGTTCGCGCTGCCCGGCGCGTTCACGCCGACCTGCTCCGCCAAGCACGTGCCCGGCTACGTCGAGAAGTACGCCGAGCTCAAGTCCAGCGGCGTCGACGAGATCTGGTGCGTGAGCGTCAACGACGCCTTCGTGATGGGCGCCTGGGCGCGCGAGCAGAAGTCCGGCGGCAAGGTGCGCATGCTGGCCGACGGCAGCGGCGAATTCGCCAGGGCCACGGGCCTGACGCTGGACCTCACGGCCCGCGGCATGGGCGTGCGCAGCAACCGCTATTCGATGCTGGTCAAGGACGGCAAGGTCGCGAGCCTCAACGTCGAGGCGCCGGGCAAGTTCGAGGTCAGTGACGCGCAGACGCTGCTGGCGCAAGCCAAGGCCTAGTCGTCCTTCCGGCGCAGGCGACGAACCC
This sequence comes from Ramlibacter sp. G4-7, assembly GCF_057784995.1. Taxonomy (NCBI): domain Bacteria; kingdom Pseudomonadati; phylum Pseudomonadota; class Betaproteobacteria; order Burkholderiales; family Comamonadaceae; genus Ramlibacter; species Ramlibacter sp. G4-7. The sequence goes on along the minus strand of NZ_JBYNTT010000007.1, from coordinate 255,064 downwards.
AAGGCTTCCGAAGGACGCGCGCCGCGCGTCTTCTGCGTGCCCGCCTGCGCGAGCTTGGCGGATCAGAGCCGGCTGCTCAAGGGCGCCGGCCCGGTGTGCCACAGGTCCGCCTTCAGGTAGTGCGCCCCCGCGACGGGGTTGTGGTAGTAGGGCGGGATGTTCTCGAAGCCCAGGTCCTCGTAGAGGGCCCGCGCGGCTTCCATGTCGTCCAGCGTGTCCAGCAGCACGCAGTCGTAGCCGGCGCTGCGCGCCGCATCCAGCGCCGCCTCGGCCAGCCGGCGGCCCAGCCCGAAGCCGCGGAAGGCCTTGCGCACGTACAGGCGCTTCATCTCGCAGGCGTTGGGATAGTCGGCGTCGGCCAGCGGCCGCAGCGCGCAGCAGCCGGCCAGCTCACCGTCGACCCGGGCCAGGAACAGGGCGCCGGCAGGCGCGGCGTAGTCGCCCGGCAGCGAGGCGAGTTCCTGTTCGAAGTTCTGGAAGCCGAGGTCGACGCCGAGGCCGTCGGCGTATTCCCGGAAGATCGCGCGCACGTCGTCCATGTCGCGTGCGCCCGCCGGGGAGCTCAGTTCGATCAAGGGCAGTGGGGCAGTGTCCAAGGTCCGGGATGCGAGTCCATGGACGACGGATCTTAGCGCGCTGGTACGGCTGAGCTAATTGAATCCCGCCGAGCTGCCCGCACCGCCGCCGAGGCTCACCATCCAGCCCACCAGGGCGGCACACACCGCCAGGACGACGAGCGCCACCACGCGCGAGGCCGCGTCGTCGCGCGACGCCGGCGCCGGTGCGCCCAGCACCTTGTCGCCCACGACCATGGCGTGCACCAGGTTCTGGCGCTTCTTCTTCAGGTAGTACAGGACGGCCCCGACGTGCAGCAGCACCAGAGCGACGATCAGCCACTGGCCCACGGCCTTGTGGTACCAGGTGGCCGCCAGCGCGGTGCTGTTCTTGACGAAGCGGTTCAGCGGGCCGGTGAAGGCGATCTCGTCGTCGCCGACCAGCCCGGTGGCGACCTGCGCCAGCAGCACCACCAGCATCGCGAACACCGATCCCGCGCCCAGCGGGTTGTGGCCCACCAGGTAGTCCGGATGCGCGCGGCCGCCCAGGTAGGCCAGCACGGTGGAAGGCGCAAAGAGGAAGCTGCGAAAGCGCGACCAGCGGCCCCCGACGAAACCCCAGACGATGCGAAACAGCAGCAGCGTGAGCACCGCGTAGCCGAGGCGCGCGTGCCACTCCATCACGCCGCCGCCGATGTAGCCGGTGATGACCAGGAGCACCACGCAGGCGACCAGCAGCCAGTGGAAAAGGCGCGTGGGCAGGTCCCAGACGCGGACGCGGAAAGGCATGTTCACCTCGTTCTTGTTGGTCCCGGTCGACGCGGCGCACGGCCCGGACACGCAGGATGGGGAGATCCGGGGCGGCGCCGCACCCCGTCGGCAGGCGCCACTTTAACCACGGAGAACGACGCGTCACCAGCCTCGCACCCCGGGCCTTTTTTTTCATCCGGTGACGGATCCGACGGAATGGCAGGGCGGCGCGCAGCGTTCATCCTTTTCGGAGCACCCTGCCTCCCGCAGGGGTTTCGAAGCTTGCTCAACCACGGAGAAGAACCCATGAGACTCCCCGCGACCTTTGCCGCGTCCGCCGCCCTCATCGTGGCCGTCGGCGCGTCCGCCCAGACCTTCCAGAAGCCCGAAGACGCGATCAAGTACCGGCGCAGCGCGATGACCGTCATGGCGACGCATTTCGGCGTGCTGGGCGCGATGGCCAACGGCAAGGCCCCGTTCGACGCACAGGCCGCCGCGCGCAGTGCCGACGTCATCGCCCTGGTCTCGCACCTGCCCGCTGCCGGTTTCATCCCCGGCACGGACAAGGGGGAGACCCGCGCCAAGCCGGAAATCTGGACCGAGAACGCCAAGTTCAAGAGCAACTACGAAAAGATGGAGGACGCGGTGGGCAAGCTGTCGGTGGCGGCCAAGTCCGGGAACCTCGACACCATGAAGGCCGCATTCAACCCGGCGGCGCAGACCTGCAAGGCCTGCCACGACGACTTCCGCAAGGAGCAGTGAGCGGACCGACGAAAAAAAAGCCCCGCGACGCGGGGCTTTTTCCTCGTGCCGCGGGATCAGCTCTCCGCCAGCAGCTTTTCGATCAGCTGGTGCAACTCGGCGAAGTTCGGCTCGCCGACGTAGCGCTTCACGATCTCGCCCTTCTTGTTCACCAGGTAGGACGTGGGCGTGAGCTGCACCTCGCCCCAGGCCTTGGCCACGGCCCCCGTGTTGTCGATCGCCACGTTGAAGGGCAGCTTGCGCGTCTGCGCGTAGTTCACGACGTAGCTCGGAGGGTCGTAGCTCATGGCCACGGCCATGTGCTCGTAGCCCCTGGGGTGGTACTTGTCGAAGGTGGAGACCATCTTGGGCATCTCCGCCACGCAGGTCACGCAACTGGTCGCCCAGAAATTCACCAGCGTGACCTTGCCCTTGAGGTCCGCCGTGGTCTTCTTCGACCCGTCCAGCAGCACGAAGGTCGTGTCCGGTGCCGCACTCTGAGCGCAGGCCGCAAGCAGCGCGGTGCCCGCGAGCACGGCCGCCAGGAGCGCCCGGCGGCTGGAGGAGGGTTGGGAGGGGACGGCCATGGTGGGCAGATTGTCGCGCAAGCCGCCGGTTTCTGCCTGACGCCGGATCAAGTCCGGGGCAGGCTCCGGGCAACCCGCGCCGCGCCCTGGGTCACGCGCACTCCACGAGCACGCGGGTGAGGTCGCCGGGCGCGCTCACCATGGGGTCGTGGCCGGTCTGCAGTTCCACGATGCGGCAGCCGCCGCCGCCCACCCAGGCGCCGTCCCAGAAATTGCGGTCCCGCACCCGGGGCCGGATCGAATCGATGGTGCCCAGCCTGGGTTGGACGCAATCGACGAAGGTGCGCGGCACGCTCGCCACCCGCCGCGGGTCGAAGGCAAGCGGTGCCTGGTAGGTGTGCCCGGGGTGCGGCGTCTGCCGCCGCTGCACCCAGGCGTGGTCCTGCGCCGCGAGGCCGAAGACGGCCGGGTCCGGCGCCGGGAAGCTGAAATCGGGCGAGGCGTTCGCGGCGGCGAGCCGGGCTTCGCGCGTCGCGCCTGCGTGCGTGCTGCTCCAGCTCTCGCCGGGCTTGGGCACCACCGCGTCCACGTAGACCAGGTGCTTCAGGCGCTGCGTCATGCGGTCCGCGATGGCCGTGCCGATCATCCCCGCATAGGAGTGCACGGCCAGCACCACGTCCTGCAGTTCCTCCGCCTCGATGGCGTTGGCGACGTCGGCGATGTGCGTCTCCAGCGTGACGAGCGAGGACAGCAGGTGCGCCCGCTCGCCCACGCCCGTGAGCGTGACCGCGAAGGCGCGGTGACCCTGCGCCTGCAGGCCGTCGACCACGCGGCGCCAGCACCAGCCGCCATGCCAGGCACCGTGCACGAGAACGAAGTTCGCCATCAGATCACCCCCCGTGCGCGCAGCGCGGCGATGCGCGCTTCATCCCAGCCGAGCAAGTCGCCCAGCACCTGCGTGGTGTGCTGCCCGAGCAGCGGCGGCGGCAGGTCCGTGCGCACCGGCGTCGCCCCCAGCTTGAGCGGACTCGCCACCAGGTTCAGCTTGCCCGAGAGCGGATGGTCCCACTGGTGCACCATGCCCCGCGACTGCACGTGGGGGTCGGCGAACACTTCCGCCAGGTTGTTGATCGCCCCGCACGGCACCTTGGCCGCTTCGAGCGCCGCCAGCCAGTCGTGCTTGCGCCGCGCCTGCATCACGCCTTCGAGCAGCGGCACCAGCACGGCGCGGTTGCGCACCCGGTCCTGGTTGCGGGCGAAGCGCGGATCGCTGGCGAGCTCGGGCCGGCCCGCGACCTGGCAGAACTTGACGAACTGCCCGTCGTTGCCCACGGCCAGGATGATGTGGTCCTTGCTGCCGTCGTCGGCCGGCGCCACCTCGAACACCTGGTAAGGCACGATGTTCTGGTGGGCGTTGCCGGCGCGGCCCGGCACCTGGCCGCTCACGAGGTAGTTGGCGCCCAGGTTGGCGAGCATCGCCGTCTGCGCGTCGAGCAGCGCCATGTCCAGGTGCTGGCCTTCGCCCGTGCGTTCGGCATGGCGCAGCGCGGCGAGGATGCCCACGGTCGCATACATGCCGGTGAACAGGTCCGCCACGGCCACCCCCACCTTCTGGGGGCCGCCGCCCAGGTCGTCACGCTCGCCGGTGATGCTCATGAGCCCGCCCATGCCCTGGATCGCGTAGTCGTAGCCGGCCCGCTCGCGGTAGGGGCCGGTCTGGCCGAAGCCGGTGACGCTGCAATAGACGATGCGCGGGTTCACGGCGCGCACGCTGTCGTAGTCCAGGCCGTAGCGCGCCATGTCGCCGACCTTGAAGTTCTCCACGAAGACGTCGCAGTGCCGGGCGAGCTCGCGCACGAGCGCCTGGCCTTCGGGCTGGGCGATGTCGCAGGTCACCGATCGCTTGTTGCGGTTGGTACCGAGGTAGTAAGCCGCCTCCGCCGTGTCCTGGCCTGCCTGGTCCTTCAGGAAGGGCGGCCCCCAGGTGCGCGTGTCGTCGCCGGTGCCCGGCCGCTCGATCTTGATCACGTCGGCCCCCAGGTCGGCGAGCGTTTGCGTGCACCAGGGCCCCGCCAGCACGCGCGACAGGTCGAGCACACGGATTCCATCCAGAGCGTTCATGCGAGGCATTATCGATAATGGCGGCGGCGTTCCGCAGAGGACGCAGCCTTTCATCCAAAGATCCCCGATGTCCCTGCTCGATCGCCGCCAGGCGGTGGTGGTTTTCCTCGCTTTCGCGTTCGCCTATTTCTTTGCCGCCGTGCTGCGCGCGATCACGGCCACGCTGTCGCCGGTGCTCACGGCGGAGTTCGGCCTCGACGCCGGCGACCTCGGCCTGCTGGCCGGCGGCTACTTCCTCGGCTTCGCGCTCATCCAGCTGCCGCTGGGCACCTGGCTGGACCGGCATGGTCCGCGCAAGGTGAACGTTCCCTTCGTCGGCCTCGCCGTCGCCGGCTGCGCGGCCTTCGCACTGGCCACGAACTTCGGCTGGCTGCTGGCCGCCCGCGTGCTGTGCGGCCTCGGCGTCGCCTCCTGCCTGATGGCGCCGCTCACCGGCTTCCGCCGCTGGTTCACGCCGGGCGTGCAGCTGCGCACCAACTCCTGGATGCTCATGACCGGATCGCTGGGCATGGTGGCCTCCACGCTGCCCGTCCAGTGGCTGCTGCCGGTGGTGGGGTGGCGGCCGCTGTTCTGGTGCCTGGCCGTGCTGCTGGCGCTGTCGATGGCCCTTATCGGCTGGAAGGTGCCGGAATGGTCGACCGAGGACGCGACGCGTGGCCCGCCCGGCAGCTACGGCCCGGTCTGGCGCCACCCTTATTTCTGGCAGATGGCGCCCATCGGCTTCTTCAGCTACGGCGGCATGATCGCCGTGCAGTCGCTGTGGGCCGGCCCCTGGCTGGCGCGCGTCGCCGGCTACACGCCCGATGCCGCGGCGCTGGGCCTGTTCACCATCAACGTGTGCATGCTCGTCACCTTCTGGTGCTGGGGCATGGTGAACCCCTGGCTGCAGCGGCGCGGCTTCGTCACCGACCGCCTGATCGCCTGGGGCCTGCCTCTGAGCTTCGTGGCCGTCGGCGCGCTGATCGCCCTCGGCCCCGCGGCCGGCCCGGCGGTGCTGGCCTTGTTCTGCACGACCAGCACCTTCGTCTCCCTGGCGCAACCGGCCGTCGGCATGGTGTTCCCGGCCCGGCTGGCCGGCCGGGCGCTCTCGGCCTACAACCTGGTGATCTTCGTCGGGGTGTTCGTGGTCCAGTGGGGCATCGGCCTGCTCGTGGACGCATTCCGGCGGGCCGGCTGGACGGAGGCGGACGCCTTCCGCGGCGCCTTCGGTGTCTTCCTCGCCACGAGTGTCCTGTCCTACGCGTGGTTCCTGTGGAGCAGAAGCCATAATCGGCTTCCAAGCCCATGAACGCCATCCTGCTGATCGCCCATGCGCCGCTGGCCAACGCCTTGCGGCAGTGCGCGCTGCACGTGTTCCCCGATTGCGGCAACACGCTGATGGCGATCGACGTGCAGCCCAATCTCTCGCCCGACGAGACCCTGGGGTCCGCGCGCATCGCCCTGGACCAGCTCTCCCGCCTGCCGCAGGTCACGGGGGTGCTGGTGCTGACGGACATCTTCGGCGCCACGCCCAGCAACGTGGCCCAGAAACTGGTCGACGGCGTGAGTTCGCGCCTCATCACCGGCGTGAACCTGCCCATGCTGCTGCGCGCCGTGACGTACAAGCACGAGCCGCTGGACACGCTGGTGTCGCGCGCGGTCGTGGGGGGGACGCAGGGCGTGATGCAGGTGGCGATCAGCGCGCCGCAGAACCAGGCCCGACGGAACCATGATCAAGAAAAACACGACCATCAGCAATAAGCTGGGCCTGCATGCACGCGCCTCCGCCAAGCTCACCAAGCTGGCCGGCAGCTTTCCCTGCGAAGTCTGGGTCAGCCGCGGCGAACGCCGCGTCAACGCCAAGAGCATCATGGGCGTGATGATGCTCGCCGCCGGCGTCGGCACCGACGTGACGCTGGAGACGGACGGCGAACGGGAAGCCGAGGCGATGGACGCGCTGCTGGCGCTGATCGCGGACAAGTTCGGGGAAGGCGAGTGACCTTCAGCGTTCATGGCATCGCGGTCGCCCGTGGCATCGCCATCGGGCGGGCGGTCGTCATGGGGTCGGGCCGGGCCGACGTCGTCCACTACTTCATCACGCCGGCGCAGGTCGAGGCCGAGATCGAACGCATCCGCGCCGGCCGCAACGCGGTGATCGACGAGATCCACCGGCTGCAGCAGACCATCGTGGCCATGGGGCCGAAGGAAGCGCCGCACGAACTCACCGCGCTGCTGGACGTGCACCTGATGCTGCTGCAGGACGAGGACCTGATCACCGGCATCAAGCACTGGATCACGGACCGCCTGTACAACGCCGAATGGGCGCTCATCACGCAGCTCGAAGTGCTGTCGCGCCAGTTCGACGACATGGAGGACGAGTACCTGCGCGAGCGCAAGGCCGACCTCGAGCAGGTGGCCGAGCGCATCCTGCGCTACATGAAGGGCATGGGCTCGCCGGTCGCGCAGCCGCCGGCGCCCAAGCGCAAGACCCAGCAGGACCTGCTGCTCGACGACAGCATCGACGTGCCGCTGGTGATGGTCGCCCACGACCTCTCGCCCGCGGACATGCTGCAGTTCAAGCAGAGCGTGTTCGCCGGCTTCGTCACGGACGTGGGGGGCAAGACCTCCCACACGGCCATCGTCGCGCGCAGCCTGGACATCCCGGCGGTCGTCGGCGCCCGCGGCGCCAGCAACCTGGTGCGGCAGGACGACTGGGTCATCATCGACGGCGATGGCGGCGTGATGATCGTCGACCCGTCACCCATCATCCTGGCGGAGTACGGCTTCAAGCAGCGGCAGGCCGAGCTGGAACGCAGCCGCCTTTCGCGCCTGCGCCACACGCCGGCCGTCACGCTGGACGGCCAGAAGGTGGAACTGCTCGCCAACATCGAGCTGCCCGACGACGCCGACGGCGCGCTGCAGGCCGGCGCGGTCGGCGTGGGCCTGTTCCGCAGCGAATTCCTGTTCATGGGCCGCAAGGGCAACATGCCCGACGAGGAAGAACAGTACTTCGCCTACCGGCGCGCGATCGAGGGCATGCAGGGCATGCCGGTGACCATCCGCACCCTGGACGTGGGCGCCGACAAGCAGCTGGATGAAGGCCACCGCGACGCCGCGCACCTGAACCCGGCCCTGGGCCTGCGCGCGATCCGCTGGAGCCTGGCGGAGCCCGAGATGTTCCGCACCCAGCTGCGCGCCATCCTGCGTGCGGCCGCGCATGGGCGGGTGAACATGCTCATCCCGATGATCGCGCACGCGACCGAGATCCGGCAGACGCTGTCGCTGATCGACTTCGCGCGGGCGGAGCTGGACAACCGCGGCATGGCCTACGGCGAAGTGCCGGTGGGCGCAATGATCGAGATCCCCGCGGCGGCGCTGTCCTTGCGCACCTTCCTGAAGTACTTCGACTTCCTGTCCATCGGCACCAACGACCTGATCCAGTACACGCTGGCGATCGACCGCTCGGACGAATCGGTCGCGCATCTCTACGACCCGTGCCACCCCGCCGTGCTGCGCCTGGTCGCCGACACCATCGCCGAGTGCCGCCGCCAGGGCAAGCCGGTCAGCGTCTGCGGCGAGATGGCGGGCGACACGCAGTTCACCCGCCTGCTGCTGGGGCTGGGGCTGCGCAGCTTCTCCATGCACCCGGCGCAGATCCTCGCGGTCAAGCAGGAAGTGTTGCGCGCCGATGCGGGCCGGCTGGAAGCCTGGGCCCGGGGCGTCGTCGACGCGGAGGACCCGGCGCTGGCGCTGGGGGCTTAGCGCGCCCGTGTTCCCAGCACGGCGGCGCCGATGATCAGCGCCGCCGACACCGCGATGCTCGCCGTCGGCGCACGGCCGGTCACCAGCATCAGCAGCGCCGTGGAAACGAGCGGCGTGATGTAGCTCAGGATGCCGATGTGGCGCGCGTCGCCGCCCTTGAGCGCCTTGTCCCAGAGGAAGAAGGCGGCGCCCAGCGGCCCCAGTCCCATCACGGCCACCAGCAGCCAGTCGCGGGCGGACAGCTGCGGCGAGGTTTCCAGCAGCGCGTGGCAGGCCAGCGAGAGCAGGCCGGAGACCAGGCCGAACAGGCCGATCGCCGCCGTGGGGAAGGTCGCGACCCGCCGCGTCCACAGCGAGTAGCTGGCCCAGATGAAGGCGGCGCCGAGCGCGGGCAGGTAGCCCCAGGACCAGCTGGCGCTGACGCCCCCCGCACCCAGGATCGCGACGGCCGCACCCGCGAACCCGGCCAGGGCGGCCAGCACGTGCGCCGGCTTCAGGTGCAGGTCCCGCAGGAACACCGGCGCCAGCACCACGATGAACAGCGGCCAGAGGTAGTTCACCAGGTTGGCCTCCACCGCAGGCGCCAGGCGCAGCGCGATGAACAGGAGGAAGTGGTAGCCGAACAGGCCGTAGACGCCCAGTGCCAGCGTGCGCGGCGGCACGCGCCATTGCCGTGCGAGCGGCCAGGCGGGGATGCTGCCGATCACGAGCGCGAGGCCGGTGAGGAGGAAGGGCGGCACGTGCTTCAGGGCCACGCCCAGCGAGGCCAGGGAGGCCCAGAGCGCGATCGCGCCCAGGGCGTAGGCGTTGGGGTGGAGCCTCAAGCGCCCACGGGGACGCCGGCGGCGTGCGCCTGCTGGTCCGCGTGGTACGAGCTGCGCACCATCGCGCCCACCGCCGCGTGCGTGAAGCCCATGTCGCGGGCTTTCTCCTCGAACATCCTGAAGGTGTCCGGGTGCACGTAGCGGCGCACCGGCAGGTGCGAGGTCGAAGGCGCGAGGTACTGGCCGATCGTGAGCATGTCGATGTCGTGCGCGCGCATCTGGCGCATGACTTCCAGGATCTCGTCGTCCGTTTCGCCCAGACCGACCATCAGGCCGCTCTTGGTCGGCACGGCGGGGTGGAGCGCCTTGAACTTCTTCAGCAGGTTGAGGCTGAACTGGAAGTCGGAGCCCGGCCGCGCTTCCTTGTACAGGCGCGGGATCGTTTCCAGGTTGTGGTTCATCACGTCCGGCGGCGCCGCCTTGAGGATTTCCAGCGCGCGGTCGTCGCGGCCGCGGAAGTCCGGCACCAGCACCTCGATGGTGGTCTGCGGCGACAGCTCGCGCGTCTTGCGGATGCACTCCACGAAATGGCCGGCACCGCCGTCGCGCAGGTCGTCGCGGTCCACCGACGTGATCACCACGTACTTGAGTTTCAGCGCGGCGATGGTGCGGGCCAGGTTCTCCGGCTCGTTGGCGTCCAGCGGGTCGGGCCGGCCGTGGCCGACATCGCAGAACGGGCAGCGCCGCGTGCACTTGTCGCCCATGATCATGAAGGTCGCCGTGCCCTTGCCGAAGCACTCGCCGATGTTGGGGCAGGACGCTTCCTCGCACACCGTGTGCAGCTTGTGCTCGCGCAGGATCTGCTTGATCTCGTAGAAGCGCGAGCTGGCGGAACCGGCCTTCACCCGGATCCACTCCGGCTTCTTCAGGATCTCGCCGGCCTCCACCTTCACCGGGATGCGCGAGAGCTTGGCGGCGGCCTTCTGCTTGGCCGTGGCCTGGTAGGTCTCGACGGACTGCGCCTCGCGCACGACGGGGTTGGAGCTCATGGGGTCCTTTGGTGGCTCAAGGGGCCAGCAGGGCCTGGAGCTTGTGGCCCAGGCGACCGGCGGCCTCGTTCCAGGGGGTGGAGACCCCGATTGTAGAAAGGTCGACCGTGCGCAGTCCGGCGTAGCCGCAGGGGTTGATCCGATCGAAGGGTTGCAGGTCCATGGCCACGTTGAGGGCCAGGCCGTGGTAGGTGCGGTGGCGGCTGACCTTGATGCCGAGGGCGGCGATCTTGCCCAGGCCCGTGAAATCCACGTCGGGCGTGCGCCCATCCCGGCCGTCCCCCGGCGGGGGAGGGGGAAGACGGGCATGGGAGAACGGGTCGTCCAGCCGGACATAGATCCCCGGTGCGCCTCGGACGCGGTGCCCGGTCACCCCGTAGTCGGAGAGCGTGCGGATCACCGCTTCTTCCAGCCGGTAGACGTATTCCTTGACGAAGTAGCCGGCCCGCTGCAGGTCCAGCAGCGGGTACGCGACCACCTGCCCCGGGCCGTGGTACGTGACCTGCCCGCCGCGGTTGGTGGCAACGACCGGGATCTCCCCGGGGGCCAGCACGTGGTCGGCCTTGCCCGCCAGCCCCTGCGTGAACACCGGCGGGTGTTCGCACAGCCAGAGTTCGTCGGGCGTGTCGGGGGTGCGGCCTTCCGTGAAGGCCGCCATGGCCTGGTACGTGGGAAGGTAGTCCACCTGCCCCAGCACCTTCAGGAACATCTCAGAGCACGACCTTCACCATCGGGTGCGAGGTCAGCGCCCGGTACAGGTCGTCCAGTTGCTCGCGGCTGGTGGCGGTGACCGTGACCGTGATGCCCAGGTAGTTGCCCTGGCTGCTGTTGCGCAGTTCCACCGTGGACGCGTCGAAGCTGGGGTCGAAGCGCCTCGCGATCTCCGTGACCGCGTGCACGAATCCCTCCGCCTTGGCTCCCATCACCTTGATGGGGAACTGGGACGGATACTGGATCAGCGAATCCTTGCGCGGATCCACGGCGGCGGTCTTGGGCGGAAAGATGGAAGCGGACATTCAGGCGGATTGGCGTTTGGCTTGCTGGTAGCCGGAAAACAGCTTGTCGTAGATAGGGCCCGGCTTGCCGTTTGCAACTGGCTTTCCGTCCAGCGAGGTGCAGGGCAGGATCTCCTTGGTCGCCGAGGACAGCAGGATCTCGTCCGCCGCCAGCACCTCGTCGCGCGAGACGCGGCGCAGCTCGAAGGGGATGCCTTGCGCCTGGCACAGCTCTTCCAGCAGCCCGTAGCGTATGCCTTCGAGCACCAGGTTGTCCTTCGGCGGACCGAGCACCACGCCGTCCTTCACCACCCACACGTTGGAGGCAGCCGCCTCGCTCAGGAAGCCATCGCGGAACATGATGGTCTCGTTGCCGCCGACGTCCGCGCTCATCTGGCGCGACAGCACCGCCGCGGCCAGGCTGGTGCTCTTGATGTGCGCCTTCTTCCAGCGGAAGTCGTCCGCCGTCACGCACATCACGCCCTTGCTGCGCTCTTCGGCCGTGTAGATGTACAGGCGGTTCACCATGGCGAAGACCGTGGGCGCCAGGTCCGGCGGCATCACGTGGTCGCGCCAGGCCACGCCCCGCGTGATCTGCAGGTACACCAGCTGGTTGGTGTCCTCGGGCTTGCGGTCCACCTGCTTCGCGTAGGCGGCCACGAGCTGGTCGACGAGCTGGCGCCACGCCTTGCGGTCCATGGGGTTGGGGATGCGCATCTCGCGCAGGCTACGGTCCAGCCGGTCCATGTGTTCCTGGAAGCGGAAGGGCCGTCCTTCGTACGCGGGCACGACCTCGTACACGCCGTCGCCGAAGATGAAGCCCCGGTCGAGCACGCTGACCTTGGCGTCGCGCGTGTTGCTGAATTCACCGTCGAGGTAGCAGGGCAGGGCTGGGATGTCGCTCATGCCGCCATTGTCACTGCTTCGCTGCCGCGCCGGGCGGGCCCGCCGGCCACCACGTCCCGCCGATGGGCAGCAGGAAGAAGTCCTCTTCCTTCACGCCTTGCGCGGCACGTGCGATGGCCAGGTCGCGCGGGGGCTGGTCCAGCGCTTCGTCGGTGAGGGCGAAGGTGCCCCAGTGGATGCCCAGGCTGCGGCGCGCGGCCAGGTCCTGGTGCGCCTGCACGGCTTCGGCCGGGTTCATGTGCTGGGCCGACATGAACCACCGGGGCTCGTAGGCGCCTATGGCCAGCAGGGCCAGGTCGAACAGCGTGCCGTCGCGCATGCGTGCCGCCAGCTTCTCGCGGGTCTGCTGGAACAAGGCGCTGTAGCCGGTGTCGCCGGAGAAGTACCAGCGCAGGTCCGGCGCGAACACGGCCCAGCCACCCCACAGGGTGCGGTTGCGGTCGCCGAGCCCGCGCGCGGACCAGTGCTGCACCGGCACCAGCTGGAAATCCACGCCCGCGTGGTGGTGCAGCTGCCACCAGTCCAGCTCGACCACGTGGGTGATGCCGAGTCCGGCGAACCAGGCCTTCAGGCCCAGCGGCGCCAGGAACAGGGTGCGGCCCTGCCCGCGCCGGTCGAGCTCGCGCACGCTCTCTTCGTCCAGGTGGTCGTAGTGGTTGTGCGAGATCAGCACCACGTCGATCGCGGGCAGCTCGGCCATCGGGACGCCCGGCGGCTGCGCGCGTGCGGGGCCGGCGAACGGCACCGGCGAGGCGCGCTCGCTGAACACCGGGTCGGTCAGCACGTTCAGGCCCCCGCTTTGCACGAGCACGGTGGCATGGCCGATCCAGGTGGCGGAGGGCACCGGTGCCGTCGCCGGCGCTGCCACGCGGCGCAGCGGATCGGTGTTGGCGCGCAGCAGGCGCGACTGCGGTGCCGTGACCGGCGTGGCCTCCCGCGGCGGCGGCGGCAGGCCGTCGCGCCAGGCGTCCAATTTCCAGCGCAGCAAGGACCCCAGCGGCCTGGGGGCCGCGGCGCCATCGGGCATCCGGAAACCGTCCGCGGTGTGGTGCGCATGGGCCGGGTCCTCGCCGTGGTGGGCCTGCACGGCGAGCACGCACGCCAGGGTCGCGGCGACCAACAGCGCGCGCTTCAGCGCCACAGCAGCACCGCCGCGATCGCCAGCCAGCCCAGTCCCAGGTTCAGCTTCACCAGCAACGCGATCTGGTTCATGCGCCGGCCGCCTTCGGGCCAGTCCTGCGCGGCGACCGCGCGCTGCGCCCGCCGCCACGGTGAAAAGAAGATGTGGCCGAACACCAGCATCATCACGACGCCGAGGCCCGCCATGACGTGCCAGCCGCGCGGCGCCTGCGCCCCGTCCGCCTGCAGCAACAGGGGCAGGCCGGTGGCGAGCAGCACGGCGATGCTCAGGGCGACCACCACGAAGAAGCGCCGCAGCACCAGCACCATCAGCGGCAGGCGCTGCGGCGGCTGCAATTGCGCATGCAGCACGGGGCGCAGGGCGAGCACCACGAAGGCCATTCCCCCCATCCAGAAGATCGCGGCGGCCAGGTGCAGGAACACGAGCAGGTTGCGCATGCGCACTCCGATGCAAATCGCCGATTGTGCGGGGGTCCGTGCGAGCGCGTAAGACACGCCCGTGTGCGGGGACTGGCGGACCGCTGTGGGTTTCTACTTATAATGGGAGGCTTTCCAAAATTTCAGGGCCGACAGCGGCAGCCAATGCCAACAAGAAGAATCGCCCCGCTGCCTGAAGAGCCGGAAGAGGCCTCCCCCGTCCAGCCGCTGAGCGCCGAACAGGCGCGCCGCGTGCGCGAGCAGAACCCGCCCCTTTCACCGTGGCGGGTCGTGGCGGGGCAGGCCGCAGTGGGGCTGGCGGCATCGCTGCTGGCCTGGGGGCTCACCGGAAAGCAAAACGTTGGTTGGTCGGTTGGGTATGGGGCCTTGGCCGTGCTGGTGCCCGCGGCGGTGTTCGCGCGGGGCCTGACCGGCAGGTTTGCATCCCTCAACGCGGGAACGGCGGCTGCCGGTTTCCTCGTGTGGGAGATGATCAAGATCGCCTTGACGCTCGCGATGCTGTTCGTGGCGCCGAGGCTGGTGACGGGGCTGAGCTGGCCGGCATTGCTGGTCGGCCTGGTGCTCGCGATGAAGGTTTACTGGGTTGCGCTGGCGTTCGCGCCGCGTCCGAAGACGAAATCGAGCTGAAAGAAACATGGCTGCAGAAAGCGCTGCCGCGGGGCACGGTCCGACCGCGGGTGAATACATCGTTCACCACCTGACGTTCTGGCAGAACAAGAAGCCGGACAACGTCGTCGATTTCTCCGTCTTCAACTGGGACTCCCTGTTCTGGGCGACCCTGCTGGGCGTGCTCACGTGCTTCTTCCTGTGGAAGGCGGCGCGCAAGGCCACCCCCGGCGTGCCCGGGCGCTTCCAGGCGGCCGTGGAAATCCTGGTCGAAATGGTGGACGCGCAGGCCAAGGGCATCGTGCACAACGCCACCAGCCGCAAGTTCGTCGCGCCGCTGGCGCTCACCGTGTTCATCTGGATCTTCATGATGAACGCGATGGACCTGTTCCCGGTCGACCTGTTCCCGTACATCTGGCAGAAGATCTTCGGCGCCGCCGGGCACGACCCGGAGCACGCCTACATGCGCGTGGTTCCCACCGCCGACCTGTCCATGACCATGGGCCTGTCGATCTCGGTGCTGCTGGTCTGCCTGTTCTACAACGTGAAGATCAAGGGCCTGGGCGGCTGGGTGCACGAGCTGTTCACCGCTCCCTTCGGCGCGCACCCGCTGCTGTGGCCGTTCAACTTCCTGATGCAGGTCATCGAGTTCATCGCCAAGACCGTCTCGCACGGCATGCGGTTGTTCGGCAACATGTACGCCGGCGAACTGATCTTCCTGCTGATCGCCCTCATGGGCGGCGCCTTCTCGCTGACGGCCACCGGCATCGGCCTGGCCATCGGCCACATCATCGCGGGCTCCGCCTGGGCGATCTTCCACATCCTGATCATCACCCTGCAGGCCTTCGTGTTCATGATGCTGACCCTCGTGTACGTGGGCCAGGCACACGACGCGCACTGAACCAGGCCGCGCCGCCCGCGGGTGGCGCGGACACCCTTTCCTTTTCCTTTTCTCGTCAACCACCAAAAGTCCTAGGAGTAGAAACAATGGAACAAGTCATCAGCTTCGTCGCACTCGCGTCCGGCCTGATCATCGGCCTGGGTGCCATCGGCGCCTGCATCGGCATCGGCGTCATGGGCAGCAAGTACCTCGAATCGGCTGCCCGCCAGCCCGAACTGATGAACGAGCTGCAGACCAAGATGTTCCTGCTGGCCGGCCTGATCGACGCGGCGTTCATCATCGGCACGGGTATCGCGCTGTGGTTCGCCACCGCCAACCCCTTCCTCGGCCAGCTGGCCAAGTAAGCCCGGCATCCTGTCGCCAACCTATTCCCGCTACCGCATGAACGTGCGGGAGCAAGGATGACAAAGTGAGCATCACCGGTACCCTCATCATTCAGATCATCGTCTTCCTGATCCTGGTCGGGTTCACGATGAAGTTCGTGTGGCCGCCGATCGCGGCAGCGCTCGACGAGCGCGCCCACAAGATCGCGGAAGGCCTGGCTGCCGCCGACAAGGCGAAGGCCGAGCTGAGCGCCGCCGACAAGAAGGTGGAGCTGGAACTGGCCAGGACGCGCACCGAGACGGCCTCCCTGCTGGCCGACGCCGAGCGCCGCGCCCAGGCGATCGTCGAGGAAGCCAAGGGCCGTGCCACGGAGGAGGCCAACAAGATCATCGCCGCTGCCCGTGCCGAGGCCGAGCAGCAGACGGTGAAGGCCCGTGAAGCCCTGCGCGAGCAGGTCGCCGTGCTGGCCGTCAAGGGCGCCGAGCAGATCCTGCGCAAGGAAGTCAATCCCTCCGTGCACTCCGACCTGCTCCAGCGCCTGGCGACCGAGCTGTAAGGGGACAAGCCATGGCCGAACTCGCCACCATCGCCCGTCCTTACGCCGAGGCCCTGTTCCAGTCGTCCAAGAACGACCTGAACGGAACCTCGCAGTGGCTCGAGGCGCTCGCCGCCGTGGCTGGCAATGCCCAGCTGCTGCAGTTCGCGGCCAACCCGAAGATGGGCAGCCAGCAGGTGTTCGACGTCGTCACCGATGTCGCGCGCGTGCAGCTGCCTCCCACGGGCCAGAACTTCCTGCGCACGGTGATCGAGAACGGCCGCCTCGCGGCCGTGCCCCAGGTCGCGCAGCAGTTCCGCGAAATGAAGAACGCCCAGAGCGGCTCTTCCGACGCGGTGGTCTACAGCGCCTTCCCGATCCCCGCCGACCAGCTCGGCGCCGTGGCGCAGGTGCTCGAGAAGCGGTTTGGCCGTAAGCTCAATGTCACCGTGCAGGAGGACCCGTCCCTCATCGGCGGCATTCGCGTGGTGGTCGGCGACGAGGTGCTGGACACCTCGGTCAAGGCCCGCCTGGAACAAATGAAAGTCGCGCTGTCGGCATAAGCCGCAGCTGCCAAGGACGAAGTCATGCAGCTCAATCCCGCTGAAATTTCCGAACTGATCAAGAGCCGGATCGAAGGCCTCGCCGCCAGCGCCGACATCCGCAACCAGGGCACGGTGATCTCCGTGACCGACGGCATCGTGCGCGTGCACGGCCTGTCCGATGCGATGGCCGGCGAAATGCTGGAATTCCCGCCCACCGCCGATGGCGCCCCGACCTTCGGCCTCGCGCTGAACCTCGAGCGCGACTCGGTCGGCGCGGTGATCCTGGGCGAGTACGAGCACATCTCCGAAGGCGACACCGTCAAGTGCACGGGCCGCATTCTCGAAGTGCCCGTCGGCCCGGAACTGATCGGCCGCGTCGTGAACGCCCTGGGCCAGCCGATCGACGGCAAGGGCCCGATCAACGCCCGCATGACGGACGTGATCGAGAAGGTCGCCCCGGGCGTGATCGCCCGCAAGTCGGTGGACCAGCCGGTGCAGACCGGCCTGAAGGCCATCGACTCCATGGTGCCGATCGGCCGCGGCCAGCGCGAACTGATCATCGGCGACCGCCAGACCGGCAAGTCCGCCGTCGCGGTCGACACGATCATCAACCAGAAGGGTCAGAACATGACCTGCGTGTACGTCGCCATCGGGCAGAAGGCGTCCACGATCAAGAACATCGTGCGCGCGCTCGAAGCCAACGGCGCGATGGAATACACCATCGTCGTCGCCGCGTCGGCTTCCGAGTCGGCCGCCATGCAGTACGTCTCGGCGTACTCCGGCTGCACGATGGGCGAGTACTTCCGCGACCGCGGCCAGGACGCGCTGATCATCTATGACGACCTGTCCAAGCAGGCCGTCGCCTACCGCCAGGTCTCGCTGCTGCTGCGCCGTCCCCCGGGCCGCGAAGCGTATCCCGGCGACGTGTTCTATCTCCACAGCCGCCTGCTCGAGCGCGCCGCGCGCGTGAACGCCGACTACGTGGAAGCGTTCACCAAGGGCGAGGTCAAGGGCAAGACCGGTTCGCTGACCGCGCTGCCGATCATCGAGACGCAGGCCGGCGACGTGTCCGCGTTCGTGCCGACCAACGTGATCTCGATCACCGACGGCCAGATCTTCCTGGAAACCAACCTGTTCAACGCCGGCATCCGTCCCGCCATCAACGCGGGTATCTCGGTGTCGCGCGTGGGCGGTGCCGCCCAGACCAAGCTGATCAAGAACCTGTCCGGCGGTATCCGTACCGACCTGGCGCAGTACCGTGAGCTCGCCGCGTTCGCGCAGTTCGCTTCCGACCTCGATGCCGCCACGCGCAAGCAGCTCGATCGCGGCGCCCGCGTGACCGAACTGCTCAAGCAGCCGCAGTACAGCCCGCTGCCCATCTCGCTGATGGCCGCATCGCTGTTCGCGGTGAACAAGGGCTACTTCGACGACATCGACGTCAAGAAGGTGCTGGCCTTCGAATCCGGCCTGCATGGCTGGCTGAAGGACAAGCAGGCCGCCCTGCTGAACAAGCTGGAAACCAACCGCGCCATGGACAAGGATTCCGAGGCCGAGCTGGTGAAGGCCATCGAAGCGTTCAAGAAGACCTTCGCTTAACGCCCCGACCAAGGAAGACGGCAATGGCAGCAGGCAAGGAAATCCGCGGCAAGATCAAGTCGGTGGAGAACACCAAGAAGATCACCAAGGCCATGGAGATGGTCGCCGCCTCCAAGATGCGCAAGGCGCAGGACCGGATGCGTTCGGCCCGGCCTTACAGCGACAAGGTTCGCAACATTGCGTCCAACCTCGGCAAGGCCAACCCGGAGTACACGCACGCGTTCATGAAGACGAACGACGTGAAGGCGGCCGGCGTGATCGTGGTCTCGACCGACAAGGGCCTGTGCGGCGGCCTGAACACCAACGTGCTGCGCGCGGTGACGCAGAAGCTGCGCGAACTGCAGGCCGAAGGCGCCAGCGTCCAGACCGTCGCCATCGGCAACAAGGGTCTGGGCTTCCTGAACCGCATCGGCGCGCAGGTCGTGTCGCACGTCACCCAGCTCGGGGACACGCCGCACCTCGAGCGCCTGATCGGGCCGGTGAAGGTGCTGCTGGACCAGTACGCCGAAGGCAAGCTGAGCGCCGTGTACCTCTCGTACACGAGGTTCATCAACACCATGCGGCAAGAACCCGTGGTGGAGCAGCTGCTGCCCTTGTCCGCCGCCAAGATGGAAGCGGACAGCAAGGCCTCGGGTTCGCACGAGCACGGCTGGGACTACATCTACGAGCCGGACGCCAAGACGGTGATCGACGAGCTGCTGCTGCGCTACGTCGAGGCGCTCGTGTACCAGGCGGTGGCCGAGAACATGGCTTCGGAGCAGTCGGCGCGCATGGTGGCCATGAAGGCCGCCACGGACAACGCCGGCAGCCTCATCGGCGAGCTCAAGCTGGTCTACAACAAGACGCGCCAGGCGGCGATCACCAAAGAACTTTCGGAGATCGTGTCGGGTGCCGCCGCCGTTTGACGGCGGCTCCGATGACTCGGTTTAAGTGAATACGGAGAGCAAGCAAACATGGCTCAGAACCAAGGAAAGATCGTTCAGTGCATCGGCGCCGTCGTCGACGTCGAGTTCGCCCGCACTGAAATGCCGCGCGTGTACGACGCGCTGAAGATGGAGGGCTCCGCCCTGACGCTGGAAGTGCAGCAGCAGCTGGGTGACGGCGTGGTGCGCTGCATCGCGCTGGGCTCCACCGACGGCCTGCGCCGCGGGCTGGTGGTGTCCAACACCGGCGCTGCCATCACCGTGCCCGTGGGCAAGGCGACGCTGGGCCGCATCATGGACGTGCTGGGCAACCCGATCGACGAGCGTGGCCCGGTCGACCAGGCGCTGACGGCGCCGATCCACCGCAAGGCCCCGGCGTACGACGAACTGTCGCCCTCGCAGGAGCTGCTGGAAACCGGCATCAAGGTGATCGACCTGATGTGCCCGTTCTCCAAGGGCGGCAAGGTCGGCCTGTTCGGCGGCGCCGGCGTCGGCAAGACCGTGAACATGATGGAGCTGATCAACAACATCGCCAAGGCGCACTCGGGCCTGTCGGTGTTCGCCGGCGTGGGTGAGCGCACCCGCGAGGGCAACGACTTCTATCACGAGATGGCCGAATCCGGCGTCGTGAACCTGGAGAACCTCAGCGAGTCCAAGGTGGCGATGGTCTACGGCCAGATGAACGAGCCCCCGGGCAACCGCCTGCGCGTCGCGCTGACGGGCCTGACGATCGCCGAGTCCTTCCGCGACGAAGGCCGGGACGTGCTGTTCTTCGTGGACAACATCTACCGCTACACGCTGGCCGGCACGGAAGTGTCCGCGCTGCTGGGCCGCATGCCTTCCGCCGTGGGCTACCAGCCGACGCTGGCCGAGGAAATGGGCCGCCTGCAGGAGCGCATCACCTCCACCAAGGTCGGTTCGATCACCTCGATCCAGGCCGTGTACGTGCCCGCGGACGACCTGACCGACCCGTCGCCCGCCACCACCTTCGCCCACCTGGACGCCACCGTGGTGCTGTCGCGCGACATCGCCTCGCTGGGCATCTACCCGGCCATCGACCCGCTGGACTCCACCAGCCGCCAGGTGGACCCGAACGTGGTCGGCGAAGACCACTACGGCACCACCCGCGCCGTGCAGCAGACGCTGCAGCGCTACAAGGAACTGCGCGACATCATCGCGATCCTGGGCATGGACGAACTGGCGCCGGAAGACAAGCTGGCGGTGGCGCGGGCCCGCAAGATCCAGCGTTTCCTCTCGCAGCCCTTCCACGTGGCCGAAGTGTTCACCGGCTCGCCCGGCAAGTACGTGCCGCTGGCCGAAACCATCCGCGGCTTCAAGATGATCCTGGCCGGCGAGTGCGACCACATGCCGGAGCAGTCCTTCTACATGGTCGGCAGCATCGACGAGGCCTTCGAGAAGGCCAAGAAGCTGGCGGCCGCCTAAGCCATGGCAGACGCTGTGCACACCATCCACGTGGACGTGGTCAGCGCCGAGGAGTCCATCTTCTCCGGCGAGGCCCGCTTCGTGGCGCTGCCCGGTGAGGCCGGTGAGCTGGGCATCTATCCCCGCCACACGCCGCTGATCACGCGCGTGAAGCCCGGCTCGGTGCGCATCGAGAAGGCCGACGGCGGCGAGGAGTTCGTCTTCGTCGCCGGCGGCATCCTGGAGGTGCAGCCGAACCGCGTCACCGTCCTGTCCGACACCGCCATCCGCGGCAAGGACCTGGACGAGGAAAAGGCCAACGAGGCGCGCGCCGCCGCCGAAGAGGCACTGAAGAACGCCAAGAGCGACATCGACATCGCCAAGGCGCAGTCCGAGCTGGCCGTCATGGCGGCGCAGATTGCCGCGCTGCAGAAGTACCGGCAGAAGAAGTAAGGTCGAGGGGCGGCTGCGTCCTCCCCCGACCAGGTGACAAGAACGCGCTAAAAACCAGCGCCCTCCGCCCCGTGCCGCAAGTCACGGGGCTTTTTCCTTTCCGGGTTACAAACGAGGGATGGCCGATCCCGCCCATACCCTCCACGTCGACGTCGTCAGCGCGCACGAGTCCATCTACTCGGGCAAGGCGCGTTTCATCGTGCTGCCCGGGGAGTCGGGCGAGCTCGGGATCTACCCGCGCCACACGCCCCTGATCACGCGCGTGCGGCCGGGCGCGGTGCGCATCGAGACGGCCGACGGCGGCGAGGAGTTCGTGTTCATCGCCGGCGGCATCCTCGAAGTGCAGCCGGACCGCGTCACCGTGCTGTCCGACACCGCGATCCGCGGCAAGGACCTCGACGAGGAGAAGGCCAACGAGGCCAGGCGGGCCGCGGAGGAGGCCTTGCGCGATGCGAAGAGCGAGATCGACATCGCCAAGGCGCAATCCGAACTCGCCATCCTGGCCGCCGAGATCGCCGCACTGCGCAAGTACCGCGGACGCAAGTGAGTTCCCGCGGCGGATGTCGATTCCGGCCCCCGCCGCACGACATTGTCCAGGCGTCGCACGGTGCGGCGCCGCGACACGAGGAGCGTTCCATGGAATACATGCTGCTGATCCACAGCGAGACCATCCGCAACGCGGAGGCGGTGCCGGAGGCCGCACGCACGCAGATGCTCGCGGCGTACAAGGCCTACAGCGAAGCGGCCTACCAGGCCGGCATCGTCAAGTCGAGCAACCGGCTGCGCCCGGCCTCCAGCGCGACAGCGGTGCGGGTGCGCGAGGGCAAGACCGAGGTGCACAACGGGCCGTACATCGAGACGCGCGAGGAGCTGGGCGGCTACTACCTGATCGACGTGCCGGACCTGGACGCGGCGCTCGCCTGGGCCGCCCGCTGTCCGGGTGCCGCGCACGGCACGGTCGAAGTGCGGCCGGTGTGGCCCATGGGCGAGTACTGACGGCGTGAGCGACGCCGCCGCCGCGGCGGAGGCCGCCGCGCGCCAGGGCTACGGCAAGCTGGTGGCCTTCCTGGCCGCCCGCTCGCGCAACGTCGCGGCGGCCGAAGACGCGCTGGCGGAAGCGTTCGCCAGCGCGCTGACCGATTGGCCCCGGACGGGAATCCCGCGCAATCCCGAGGCCTGGCTGCTCACGGTGGCGCGCCGGCGGCAGGTCGATGCGCTGCGCACGCGCGGGCACGACGAGGCCGCCGCACGGCACCTGCAACTGCTCGACGAACTGCGGGAGCCGGACGAGGACACCGGCATCCCCGACGAACGCCTGCGGCTGCTGTTCGCATGCACGCACCCGGCGATCGACGCCGGCGTGCGCGCGCCCCTCATGCTGCAGGTGGTGCTGGGCTTCGATGCAGCCGCCATCGCTTCGGCCTTCCTCGTTGCGCCGGCCGCGATGGCGCAGCGCCTCGTGCGTGCCAAGGCGAAGATCCGCGAGGCGGGCATTCCCTTCGAGGTGCCGCCGCGGGCCGCGTGGGCCGAGCGCCTGGAGGCGGTGCTGGCGTCGATCTATGCGGCGTATGCGGAGGGCTGGAACGACGCCGGCGCGGACCCGGCGCGGCGCAACCTCTCGGGCGAGGCGATCTGGCTGGGGCGCGTCCTGGCGCAGATGCTGCCGCAGGAAGCGGAGGTCCTGGGCCTGCTGGCGCTGATGCTGTACGCGCAGGCGCGCCTGAATGCACGGCGCGACGCCAGCGGCGAGTACGTGCCGCTGGCGGAGCAGGACGTGCGGCTGTGGGACGGGCGCCTGATCGACGAAGCCGAGGGCATGCTGCTGAGCGCGAGCCGCCTCGCCGCGCCGGGACGCTACCAGCTGGAAGCCGCGGTGCAGTCGGCGCACAGCGTGCGGCGTCATGGCCATCCGCCCGACCATGCCGCCATCCTCAAGCTCTACGAAGCGCTCCATGCGATCACGCAGTCGCCGGTGGCCGCGCTCAATCGCGCGGTCGCGCTGGCCGAGGTGCAGGGTCCCGGGCCCGCGCTGGAGGCGCTCGACCTGCTCGTCGGCGAGACCAGGCTGCAGGAGTACCAGCCGTTCTGGGCCGCGCGCGCCCACCTGCTCGCACGGTCCGGGCAGCACGCGGCCGCCGCCGCGGCGTACCGCCGCGCGATCGGTCTCGAGCGCGACGAGGCCGTTCGACGCTTCCTCCAGCGACGCGCCTCGGCCGATGCGCGCTGAAAATATTCCGTCGCGTGCCTGCCGCAGCGTGACCGGGCGCTGCCTCTGCAAGTGAATACTTCTGGAACAGATACGCAAGGTGTCGTTGCTTCTGGAAACGCTGCTGCAGGAATCTTTCACGCCGGCTATCGCCACCCGCGAACTGATCGCGCGCCGCTTGCTCCTTGTTTCGGAGCGAGGGGTGCAACAAGTGCGCCACTGAACGCCAAGGAGATGATCACCGCACGGCCACGCGGTTGCGCATCGCCAGCACCGGTTGTTTTCGAATTCTGTAACGCGCCATCGTGGCGTCGATCGTACGGTCGCGCTCGAGAAGGGTGATCGGACCATGTCGGCGATACACGTCATTGCAAACCGGCGGCGAAGTGCTAAACCTTGCGACGCCTCAGGGGGCGAACGCGAATACGTCTGGTTCGTGCCGTTCGTGCCGTCTTGAACGTGGATGCGGACTTGGAGGAGGATCCATGTACTTGTCTCCGCGCGCGTCGGCCGCGGTCCTGCGCGAAGCCGAAAACGCCCGCCGCAACCGGCTCGACATCGTCAAGTCCTTGTCCCACGGCCAGATCTCGCGCCGGGACCTCATCAAGTGGGGGATCTTCACCTCGGCCGGGGTCTTGTCCGCCCAGCACGGCCTGAGCCCCTTCGTCCGAAGTTCCTGGGGCGCCATTCCGACGGGAGTGCCGGCGAGCCCGCTCTTCGGCACCCAGCCGTTCACCTTTCCCATGCTGCGCTTCGACGTCCTGCAGCACACGCTGCCCGGGCAACTCGATCCCCTTCCGATGCGGGAGTCGAACCAGACGAAGCAGGCGGTGCCCGCCATCCTGGGTGGCGGCTATGGTCCGGTGGAAGGGCGGCCGCCCGGGCCGATCTGGGCGCACCAGGGCTGGGACGACCCGCGCTTCGCGCCGAGGGTGGCCTACGAGGTCACGCAGGAAGGGTCCAAGGAGAACGCCAGGGGGGTCTACCGGCCGCAGGTGCCGGCGCGGCTCAACTGCGATTTCGACGACACCGCCAATCCCTGCGAGCCCTACTTTCACAAGGACTTCCCCAACCAGAATGCGGACCGCTTCTGGACCTTCAACGGCACGATCCCGCCCAAGCTGGTGCTGGCGCGCTACGGCGAGCCCATCCTGTTCCGCCACCACAACCGCCTCGACCCCGACAAGACGAAGAACGGCGGCTTCGGCATCCACACGATCTCGACACACGAGCACAACGGGCACCACGGGGCGGAGAACGACGGCTTCACCGGTGCCTTCTTCCATCCGGGGCAGTTCTACGACTACCACTGGCCGATCGTGCTGGCGGGCTTCACCACGATCAACCGGTTCGCGACTGACCCGAAGGCCGGCACGCCGACGGACGACGGCCGCTACGACCTGGTCCCGGGCGACTGGCACGAGACCATGAGCACCCACTGGTTCCACGACCACATGTTCAGCTTCACCGCGCAGAACGTCTACAAGGGCAACGCCGCGATGATGAACATCTACAGCGCGCTGGACCGCGGCAACGAAGCCATCGACGACAACGTGAACCTGCGGCTTCCCAGCGGGACCGCCAGGCCCTGGGGCAACCTGGACTACGACGTCAACCTGATGCTGGCCGACAAGGCCTGGAACGCCGAGGGCCAGATGCACTTCGACATCTTCGACCTCGATGGCTTCCTGGGCGACCAGATGACGGTGAACCTGGCGTGGAAGCCCTTCTTCAACGTGGAGAGGCGCAAGTACCGCTTCCGCATCCTCAATGCCTCGGTCTCGCGCTTCTTCAAGCTGGCGCTCAGCGACGGCTCGCCCATCATCCAGATCGGCAACGACGGCAACCTGCTGCCCAACCCGGTCGTGCTGAGCGAACTCGACGAGATGGGCATCGCGGAGCGCTACGACGTCGTCATCGACTTCTCGCGCTACGACGTGGGGAAGAAGGTGTGGCTGGTCAACCTGGCCGAGCACCAGGACGGCCGGCGGGTGGCGAAGGACCTGAAGCTGTCGGAGGCGCTTTCCGGCCAATCGGACGACCCGTGCGTCGGGCGTTTCCTCGAATTCAGGATCGTGCGTGACCCGCCGACCCCGGACATCAGCCAGGTGCCAAATGTCCTGATCCCGAACCCCGACCTGTCGGCCATCCCCGTCGCGCGCGAGCGGGTGTTCGAGTTCGGCCGGGGGGCCAAGAGGACCACCAACGACGAGATCTCCTCGTTTTTCGGGCCGTGGGGCGTCAAGACGAACGACCAGGACATGCTGGCCGCCGACTTCGGCCGCATTTCCGCCGCGCCGAAGTTCGGCACCCGCGAGATCTGGACCATCAAGAACGGCGGCGGTGGCTGGGACCACCCGATCCACATCCACTTCGAGGAGGGGCAGATCCTGTCGCGCGACGGCAGCGCCGCCAAGGTGCCGCCCTGGGAACGCGGGCGCAAGGACGTGTACCGCGTGCGGCCCGGCGGCAGCCTGAAGATCACCATGCAGTTCCGTGACTGGGGCGGCATGTTCATGGAGCACTGCCACAACACCGTGCACGAGGACAACGCCATGCTGCTGCGGTGGGAAATCAACAGCGCGGGCGGCGCCTTCCTGCGGCCGCTGCCGACACCCATCCCGACGCCGCAAGGCGTGTATTTCAAGCAGCCTACGGAAATCCTCCGGGGCGCGTCGTGACCCGGTGGAGGACATCATGAGCACGAGGAATACAACGGTCGTTCCCGTCCTGCTGGCGTCGGTCCTCGGCGCGGCCACGGGCTTGCTGGACCCCGGGACGGCCGCCGCCCAAGGCACGCCCCCCACTTCCGTGTCCGTGGGGGCGGTCGCGGCTGCGGCTACGGGCACCATCACGCCCGCGCCGGGGAGGACCGCCGCGGTGAAAGGCGTCGCCCAGGGCCCGGCGGGCGATGGCGCGGTGGAGCCCGTCGCCTTCGGCGGGCGGGCCGCCATCAGTGGCCGGGTGGTCCACGACACCACCTTCGGCGCGCCCCCGGTCCTGGAGATCATCGTCGACCTGAGCAGCGTGACCGGCAAAGGCGTGCGCACGGGCCAGCCCTACTCGGTGCAGAGCCAGGCCATCATCCACCGGCCGCTGCAGGCGTTCGACCAGATCGAGGTCGGCTTCTCCTATGCGCCGGCCGGCAACGTGCTGCAGGCGCGTGCGGGCCTCGCCACCTTCGGCGTCTATTACAGCGCCGGCAAGGGACTGACGACCACGCCAGTGCGGATCGTGCCGCATCCGCCGTCCTGATCCCGCGCAGGAGCACACGTGAGGACGACCCACTTGCGGCGTTGGGCAGCCGCGCTCGTGGCTGCGAGCGCAGCTGGCCTCTGGGGTGCGAGCGCGGGCACGCCCTGGGGCGCCGATTACTTTCCCAACGTTCCGCTGACCACGCAGGACGGCCAGACGGTGCGCTTCTACGACGACCTGCTCAAGGGCAAGTCGGTGGCGATCACCCTGTTCTACACGAGCTGCTCGGACGTGTGCCCGCTGGAGACCGCCAACCTCGTGCAGGTGCAGAAGCTGCTGGGCGGGCGCATGGGCAAGGACATCTTCTTCTATTCGATCGCCATCGATCCCTGGGACTCCCCCAGGGAGAACAAGGCGTACGCGCAGAAGTTCGGCGTCGGGCCCGGCTGGCTGTTCCTCTCCGGCAAGGAGGCGGACGTGGCGCTGATCGCGCGCAAGCTGGGCCTGGCCCGCGCCAGCGACCTCGTGAGCAAGGACGGCCACAGCGCCACGCTCATGGTCGGCAACGTCCCCACCGGGATGTGGATGCGCAATTCGGCGATGGACAACCCGCAGTTCCTCGCCACGACCCTGGGCAACTTCCTGGGCTGGAAGAGCGAGAAGCCGGACCCGAGCTATGCCGACGCGCGCCCGCTCGCCATCGACAAGGGGCAGTTCCTGTTCCAGAGCCGCTGCCAGGCGTGCCACACCGTCGGCGGTGGGGATCGCATCGGCCCCGACCTGGCCGGGGTCACGCAGCGGCGCGAACGCAACTGGCTTGCCAGCTACCTCGCGCAACCCGAAGCGATGCTCGCGCGGGGCGACCCCATCGCGACCAGCCTGTTCTGGAAATACAAGCAGGTGCGCATGCCCAACCTGGAGCTGGGCACGGACGACGTCGCCGCGCTCCTGTCCTTCCTGGAGACGCAGTCGCGCTCCAGCACGGGAACGGCGCGCCGCGGCGAATGAGCGGCAGGCGAGGGCTCAGTCGCACAGCGCCTGCATCAGTGCAGGCACTTCCGCCGCGAGTTCCCGCGCGAGATAGCCCACGGTGCCATGGCGCTGCGCGAGCGCGGCGCCCGCGCGTGCGTGCAGCGCCACACCCCAGGCCGCGGCCTGTTCGGGCGCCGCCCCGCGCGCGACCAGGCCGGCGATGACGCCGGCGAGCACGTCACCCGAACCCGAGGTGCCCAGCCCCGGGGCCTGCGACTGATGCAGCCAGAGCTCGCCGTCGGGGCGCGCGATCGCGGTCGTTGCGCCCTTGAGCGCGACGACCGCGTTCCACGCAGCCGCCTGGCGCCGTGCCACTTGCGCGGGCTCTTCCTGCAGCGCTTCCTTGTCGTGTCCCGTGAGGTGCGCCATCTCGCCGCAATGCGGCGTGAGGATCACCGGCTGCGCGAAACGCTCGATGCCCCTGATCGCATCCATCGCGAGCGCGTCGAGCAGCACGGTCGCATCGCGGAACACGGGCAGCAGTGCCTGCACGAAGGCCACCGTGCCTTCGCTGCCCACCATGCCGGGACCGACCACGAGCGAGGGCGTGGCGGACGCAAGGGCCTCCAGCGCGGACAGTCCGGACAAGGCGGGGCTGCCGTCGGTACCCTCCGGCAGCGCGATCACGCGTGCTTCGGGCACCGCACCGGCGACGATGAGCGCCGCGGACTGGGGCGTCGCGATCACCAGCTTGCCCGCGCCCGCGCGCAATGCGGCCGTGCCCGCCAGCACGGCGGCGCCCGGCATCTCGCGGCTGCCGGCGATCACCAGCACGCGCCCACGGCTTTCCTTGTCGCCGTCCTCCTCCACCGCGGGCAAGGCCCAGCGGCGCAGCAGCGCGTCGTCGACGGCGCGCGCCGCCGTGTTCATGGCTTGGCCGCGGCGGGCACGTCCGGCTCCACGGTGACCGGCGCGCCCTCGCGCACCAGCGGCGCGATGAAGTTGACGAGGTCTCCTGCCAGCCGGCCACTGACCGCGTCGCGCCGGTACGAAGTGACCGCGCAGTTGGGAACGTCGCCGAGGCGATCGATGGCCAGGATGGCGGCCTCGTCCAGCTCCTCGATCAGGTAGCGCATGCAGTTGACGATCACCTGGTGGGCGACGACCAGCACGCGCTCGCCGCCGTGCTCGCGCGTGATCATCTCGGTCAGGCTGCGCAGCCGCAGGATGACGTCGCACCAGCTCTCGCCGCCGGGCGGCCGGAAGTAGAACTTGCCGACGTGATTGCGCTGTTCGTTCAGTTCCGGGTACTTCTGGTGGATGCCGTGCCTGGTCAGGCGGTCGAGGATGCCGAACTCCTTCTCGCGCAGGCGCTCGTCCACGCGCAGGCGCATGCCTTCGCCGGTGCGCCACCCGGCCTCCTCCAGGATCAGCCGCGCGGTGTCGCGCGCGCGCACGTAGGGCGAGGCGAGCACCACCTGCGGCCGCTCGTGCTCGGGCAGCTTCGCGAACCAGCGCCCGAGCGCGCGCGACTGCTCCACGCCGAGATCGGACAGGGGCGTGTCGATGTCGCGGAATTCCACGTCGATCAATGCGTGTCCGGCGGCCTCCGCGGCATCACGGGCCACGTTGCCCGCGCTCTGCCCGTGCCGCACGACCCACAGGAGGGCGGGCCACTGTTCCTTCATGTTCTTTGCCTGCGCATGGGGCTGCAGTGTCGCGCGGCGCGGCAGGCGCCGGGTGTTCAGCGATCTTGGCGCGCCGTGTAGGCAAGCGCCTTAAAACGAAAGAGCCAGCTCATCCGTATATGTGTGGCTCATGTGCGGGTCTGACCGGAGAGGGCGGACGGTCGAGCAGGCGTAACCTCCGGGCGCAGACGGGAACCGTCGGGAGAAACCATGCGCCAACTCGCCCTGCTGCTCTTGCTGTGCGCAGCCCCCGCCTTCGCCCAGGACATCCTGGTGGGCCAGTCGGCACCGCTCACCGGCGCCAACGCGGACCTGGGCAACGACATCCGCAACGGGGCCCTCGCCTATTTCAAGAAGGTGAACGATGCCGGCGGGCTGCCGCAGGGCCGCGTGCAGCTCGTCACGCTCGACGACCGCAACGACACCAAGGCGTCCGCGGAGAACACGCAGAAGCTGGTCAAGGAGCAGCAGGTCGTCGCCCTCTTCGGCTATGCGTCGTCCACGCTCAGTGTTCCGGCGATGCCCGCGGTGCTCGAGGGCAAGGTGCCGTTCTTCGCGCCCTTCACCGGCGCCGACACGATCCGCAAGCAGAACGACTACGTCTACACGATCCGCGCAACGTATGCGGACGAGATCGGCAAGATCATCAACTTCTGGGGCAACCTGGGTTCGACCCGGGTGACGGTGCTGCACTACGACGACACGGTGGGCAAGCAGAACTTCGAGACGGTCGCCGCCGTGCTGAAGAAGTTCGGGCGCGAGCCGGTGTCGGTGGCGATCAAGCGCAATGCCGACATCACCGACGCGAACTTCAACGCGGTGGTCGCCTCGGAGCCGAACGTGCTGGTGATCACGACCCTGTATGCGCCGGCCGCGCAGATGGTCAAGCGCCTGAAGGCGGCCAAGCGCGCGACGATGGTGACCAGCCTGTCGTTCGCCGGCGCCAGCCAGCTCGCCAAGGCGCTGGGGCCGGATGCCAGCGGCGTCTCGGTCGCCATCACGGTGCCGCCCCCGCGCATGCGCACGGTCCCCGTCGTCAAGGAATGCGACGAGGCCTGGGCCGCGGCCGGACACGCCGAGATGATGTCGGTGACGGCGCTCGAATCGTGCATCGCGGCCAAGGTGCTGGTCGAAGGCATGCGCCGCTCGGGCAGGGAGCTCACGCGCGCCTCGCTGCACCGCTCGCTGAGCGCGCTGGGCCGCTACGACGCCGGCGGCTACGTCGTGGACTTCAAGCCCAACTTCCACCACGGCGGCAGCTACGTCGGCATGGCCTTGCTGCGGCCCAACGGCGAAGTGCGCGACTGAGCTTCGGCGCGGACACCGGGTACCGCGCGCGCGTTGTGGCGGGCTACACCATGCGCACGATGTCGCGCTTCCTCCAGACCAGCTTGTAGTAGAGGGTCTGCAGCAGCAGCATCGCCGTGAAGGTGATCGGGTAGGCGATCCACACGCCGTCCAGGCCGCGCACGTGGCTCAGCCCGTACGCCGACGGCACTTCGATCGCCAGGATGCAGAAGATGGAAATCGCCGTCGGCACCAGCACGGCGCCGCTGGCGCGCATCACGCCGCTGAGCACGGACGCGCAGCCGAACACCAGGCTGCTCCACAACATGATGTGCAGCAGTTTCTGCGCCAGCTCGATGACCGGGTCGCTAGTGATGAACAGGCCCATGACCTGCCGCGACAGCAGGTAGCCGAGCACCACCAGCACGCCCGTGATCACCAGGTTCATCTTGAGCCCGGTGCGCGTGATGGCGCGCAGCCGGTCTGCGTGGCCGCGCCCGATGGCCTGGGCGCCCAGGATGGAGGCGGTGATCGCGATCGACAGCGCCGGGAACTGGACGTAGTTCACGACCTGGTTCACGGCGCCATAGGCCGCCGTGGCGTTCGAACCGTAGCCGTTGACGATGGACAGCAGCGCGATCTCGGCCACCGAGATCACGATCATCTGCACGCCCGTCGGCAGGCCGATCCGCACCACGAGCTTGAGCAGTTGCGGGTCGATGCGCAAGGCGCGCAGCAGTTCGCGGTCGGGCGCCAGCGCGTGGCCCTTGCGACGCAGATACCAGGCGAGGAAGGCGAGGGCGCACAGGAAGGACGCGATGGAAGCCGCGGCCGCGCTGGTCACGCCCAGTTGCGGCAGGCCGCCCCAGCCGCGGATGAAGGCCGGTGTCAGCACGCAGGAGACCGTGGTGGAAATGCCCAGCGCCCACAGCGGCGTGACGGTGTCGCCCACGCCGCGCAGCAGCTGCGTGAACAGGATGAACACCAGCAGTCCCGGCATCGCGAACATCATCGTGCGCGCGTAGCCCAGGGCCACGGGCAGCACGTCGGCCGGCGTGCCCAGCAGGCGCAGGAGTTTCTCCGTGAACGTGCCGCCGACCAGCGCGACCACGACGCCAAGCACGAGGCCCAGGGCGATCGCGGTGCCGGCGATCGCCTTGACCTTGTGGCGCTCCTGCGCGCCCCAGGCCTGCCCGATCAGGACGGAGGCGCCGGCGCCGACGCCGATCACCAGCGAGATGAAGAAGAACAGGATCGGGAACAGGCCCGCGACGGCCGCCAGCGCCTGCGTGCCCAGCATCTGGCCGACGAACACGTTGTTCAAGGTGCCCGACAGGCCCTGCAGGATGTTGGCGAGGATCATGGGCCCGAGGAAGAACAGGAAGGTCTTCCACAGGGGCTGGTGCGTCAGGGGGGCGGGAGGCAAGGGGTTGGGCTGTTCCATGCGCTTTGTCGTCTGGTTTTGCGCGATGCTGGCCGGCGCGCCGCGGCGCGGCCAGCGGCGCCGGGCGC
This sequence comes from Ramlibacter sp. G4-7, assembly GCF_057784995.1. Classification (NCBI taxonomy): domain Bacteria; kingdom Pseudomonadati; phylum Pseudomonadota; class Betaproteobacteria; order Burkholderiales; family Comamonadaceae; genus Ramlibacter; species Ramlibacter sp. G4-7. The sequence goes on along the minus strand of NZ_JBYNTT010000007.1, from coordinate 223,173 downwards.
AAGCGGGAGGCCGTGCTCGCCTACACGAACCTCAGCCGAGGACGGGCTTGTCCGGGAGTTCGTTCGGATTGGCGCTGCCGTCGGCGGGGAAGTGGCGCACCAGCAGCGCCGTGACGGCGTCGACCGCCTGCTGCAGCCCTTCTTCGTAGCGGCCGGCGCGAAAGGCCGCGCCCATGCCCTCGACGATCTGCCGCCACTGCGCATCGGGAACGTGGCGCGACAGGCCGCGGTCGGCGACGGCCTCGATCGCGTGCTCCGCGAGCAGCAGGTAGATCAGGACACCGTTGTTGTGCTCCGTGTCCCAGACGCCGAGCTTGCCGAACATGGCGACGGCACGCTCCCTGGGGGTGGCGCCGCGCCAGAGATAGCTCATGGGCAAGCCCGCTTCCACATAGATGCGGATCTCGCCCGTGTGGCGGCGCTCGCTGGCGGCGACCTGGGCCGACAGTTTTTCGACCAGCGCCGGCGGGATGGCCCGCCGGGTGTCGGCCTCGTCGAGCCAGCGGTGGCGCAAGATGCGTGCAAGGCGTCCCATGTCACCAGTTCCCCGAGGCGCCGCCGCCCCCGAAATCGCCGCCGCCGCCGGAGCTGAACCCGCCGCCACCGCCGCCGCCTCCCCAGCCTCCACCGCCCCCGCCACCGAAGCCGCCGGGGAAGATCACCGGCCCGCCAAAGCCGCCGCGCCGCCCGCCTCCGAATCCACCCGACAGGAGCGACAGCAGCAGCGCGACCACGCCGGCGATGGCGGCGATGGCCAGGCTGGACGTGAACAGCATCGCCAGCGCGCCGACGCCGCCGCCGGTCACCAGCGAGCCGAGCTTGCGGCCGAGGATGCCGCGCAGCACGCCGCCGGCGATGGGCACGGCGAAGAACAGGAAGATGGCGAGGTCGAACCAGTCGAAGCCGGCGCTGCCGGCATTGCGCTTCGCGCCGGGTTGTTGCGGAGCGGGCAGGGGCTCGCCCTGCACCCGCGCGATCAGCTGGTCGACGCCGGCCTGCAGGCCGCCGGCGAAGTCGCCCTGGCGAAAGCGCGGCGTGATCGCGTCGTCGATCACCTGCTTGGCCGCGAGGTCCGGCACCGCGCCTTCGAGCGTCTTGGCCACCTCGATGCGCACCTTGCGGTCTTCCTTGGCGACCACCACCAGGATGCCGTCGCCCACCTCCTTGCGGCCGATCTTCCAGGCATTGGCGACCCGGTTGGCGTAGCTCGCGATGTCCTCGGGCTGGGTGGTGGGCACCAGCAGCACCACCATCTGCGAGCCCTTGCGCTGCTCGAAGGCGGCCAGCTTCTCTTCCAGGCCCTTGCGCTGGATGGCGTCGAGCGTGCCGGTCTGGTCGACGACGCGCGCCGTCAGCTCGGGAACGGGCAGCACGTCCAGCGCCATCGCCAGCACGCCTGCCAGCAGCGCGAAGAAGAAGGCGAGGACGCGCTTCAAGGCATGTCCTCGCGCAGAAGGATGTCACCCCGGGCTGGGCCCGGGATCCATACGGCGCCGGCAGCTACGCCCCATGGATTGCGGGTCGGGCCCGCAATGACATGCATGGGCATGGTCAGCGCGAAGCAGCCGGTGCGGCGGGCGTCGCGGCAGGGGCGGCCGGGGCCGCGGGCGCTGCCGGCTTGCTGAAGTCCACCGACGGCGGCACGGAGATCTGCGCCTCGTTCTGCACGGTGAAGCCCGCCTTGGGCTTGTAGCCGAACACCATCGCCGTGAGGTTGGTCGGGAAACTGCGCGAGAGCACGTTGTACTCCTGCACCGCCTTGATGTAACGGTTGCGGGCGACCGTGATGCGGTTCTCGGTGCCTTCGAGCTGCACCCGCAGGTCGCGGAAGGACTGGTTGGCCTTCAGGTCCGGGTAGCGCTCGCTGACCACCAGCAGCCGCGACAGCGCCGAGGACAGCTCGCCCTGCGCCTGCTGGAAGCGCTGCATCGCCTCCGGGTTGTTCAGCGTCTCGGGCGTGACCTGCACCGAGGTCGCGCGGGCGCGGGCCTCGACGACGCGGGTGAGCGTCTCCTGCTCGAAGTTCGCTTCGCCCTTGACGGTGGCCACCAGGTTGGGCACCAGGTCGGCGCGACGCTGGTACTGGTTCAGCACCTCGGCCCAGGCCGACTTGGTCTCTTCGTCCAGCTTCTGGAAATCGTTGTAGCCGCAGCCCGTGAGGGATGCGAGCAAGGCCAGGATCAGCAGCCACTTCTTCATGTCGGTTCCTTCCGTCTCGGCGGGGATCGGGGACGGTAGCATAGATGGGATGCGGCAGGACCCGCTTCAAGTGCTGCGGGCTGCAGCCCCCCATGCCCCGATCGCGAAGGCCCCGAGTCTGCTCATTGCGGGCGCGACGGGGGTTCTCGGCAACGAAGTGTTGCGGCGCCTGGCCGGCTCCGGCCGCTATGCGTTCACCCAGGTGCTCGCCCGCGAGCCCATCACCGAAGGCATGCGCGGCGTGCGCACGACGCTGGTTCCATCGGACGATCCCGGTGAGTGGCCGCTCGCACCGGCGGACGTCGCGGTGGTGCTGTTCGACCCGCCGCGCATGTTCTACGAGCGCGAGCGCGCGTTGTGGACGCCCCGGCCGGAGCAGGTCGTCGCGCTGGGGCGCTGGCTGCGCGCCGGCGGCGTGCGCACCCTGGCGATCGTGCTGCCGCATGCGCCCGGCCGCCTGCCGGAAGCGCTCAAGCGGGGGCTGGCCAGCCTGGACGAACACGCGCTGGCAAGCCTCGGCTTCGAGCGGCTGCTGGTCGTGCGTTCGGCCCGCAAGCCGCCCGAAGTGCGGCAGGCCACCGCGCTGGCGCGGCTTGCGCACTGGATGCTGGGGATCTTCAAGTACATGGTGCCTTCCAGCGAGCAGCCGGTGCGCGCGGCCAAGGTCGCCGAGCTGGTTTCGGCCCTGCTGGTCCTCGCGCCGCCGGGCATCCACGTGGCCGCGCCCGATTTGGTGTGGCAGGCGGCGCAACAGGATGCACGGGAGGTGGTGCGCCGATGGTTGGGCTGACGGCAGGCTGGGGCACAATGGCTGCGGGATACCCCTCATGCGCAAGTCCAAGATCCAGGCCGCCAACCTCGAAGGCGACGCCGACGACATCGAAGCGGCCTTCTACGATGCCCTCCAGCGCGGGGACATCGATCGCCTCATGGCCTGCTGGGCGGACGAGGACGAGATCTTCTGCATCCATCCGGGCGGCCCGCGGGTCGTGGGGGCCACGGCCATCCGTGCGACCTTCGAGGCCATGTTCGCCGACGGCGGCACGGTGCGCGCCTGGCCCGAGCGGGCCCGCAAGATCGTGGCGGTGGCCAGCGCCGTGCACAATGTGCTGGAGCGTGTCGAAGTGCTGGGCGCCGCGAGCCCATCGGTGGCCTGGGTGATCGCCACCAACGTGTACCACCGCACGGCCCAGGGCTGGCGCCTCGTGGCCCACCACGCGAGTCCGGGCACGACCAGCGAGATCCAGGAAGTGTCGGATGCGCCTTCGGTCCTCCACTAGCGAGTTCATGCGCAACTACCGGGCGCCGTGGTGGCTGCCCGGCGGCAACCTGCAGACCATCTGGCCGGCACTGGTGGCGCGCCGCACGCGCGGACCCGTGCCCGAGTACCGGCGCGAGCGCTGGACCACGCCGGACGGCGACTTCGTGGACCTGGACTTCCTGGACACCGACGTCTCGCCGAGCCGGCCGCTGATCGTGCTGTTCCACGGGCTCGAAGGCTCGTCGCGCAGCCACTATTCGGAAGCCTTCGCCGACGTCGCCTGGCGCGGCAAGCTCACCTACGTGGTGCCGCACTTCCGCGGCTGCAGCGGCGAGATGAACCTGGCGCCGCGCGCCTACCACTCGGGCGACCACGAGGAGATCGACTTCATCCTGCGCGGCCTGCGTGCGCGCCACGCCGGGCCGATCGTCGCGGTGGGCGTCTCGCTGGGGGGCAATGCCCTGCTGCGCTGGGCCGCGGAAAACGGCGCGTCGGCCGCCGGCGTGGCGCAGGCCGTGGCCGCCGTGTGCTCGCCGCTGGATCTGGCGGCGGGCGGCCACAACATCGGGCGCGGCTTCAACCGCATGGTCTACACCACCATGTTCCTGCGCACGATGAAGCCCAAGGCGCTGGCCAAGTGGGCCCAGCACCCGGGCCTGTTCGACCGCGACGCGCTGATGCAGGCGCGCGACCTCTACGAGTTCGACAACATCTTCACCGCGCCGGTGCACGGCTTCACCAACACCGAGGACTACTGGGCGCGGGCCTCGGCCAAGCCGCACCTGGCGCGCATCCGCATCCCGGCCCTGGCGCTGAACGCGCTGAACGATCCCTTCGTGCCGGCCGCCAGCCTGCCGCGGGCCGAGGAGGTGTCGCCTTCGGTCACGCTGTGGCAGCCGAGCCATGGCGGCCATGTCGGCTTCCCGGCCGGCCCGGTGCCCGCCCACGTGCTGGCGATGCCGGAGGCGGTGACGGCCTGGCTGCTGCAGGCCGCGGGCATCACGACGGTGGTGCCGGAGCAGTGGCCGGAACTCCCGATGACGGTGCCGGCGGCGCTGTAGCGTCCCCGCGTCCAGCGTTTCAGCGCTTCACCGCCGCCACCGGCTTGACCGCCGACGCCGGCAATGCCGCCTTCGCCGGCGCCTTCGCAGCCGCGGCAGCCGACGCCGCGGCGGGCGCTTCGCGCCAGCGTGGCACGAAGGTCGTGCCGGCGGTGGGCGTGCCGGTGGTCGCCAGGTGCAGCGGCGAGAAGGCCGCCGCGATCGTCTGGCCCGGGGGGATCGGGGCGCTGGCGACCGCGGCGCTGGCCGGCCCCATCGCGGCGTTCGCGGCGTTCGCGGCAGCGGTGGCGCTGTTGACCGGAGGCCAGGCGAATTCGGAAGCGGGACGCGGCTGGCCCACGGGCGTGGTGGCCTTGCCCTGCTTCACCAGCGCGATGTCTTCCTCGCTCGGGTACTGGCCCAGGAGGAAGTAGTCGAAGGCGCGGCGCGCGATCGGCGCGGCGTTGGAGGCGCCGAAGCCGACGTTCTCCACGATCATCGCGATCGCGATCTTCGGGTCTTCCGCCGGCGCATAGGCCTCGTACAGCGCGTGGTCGCGGTGGCGTTCGTCCAGCTGCGAAGCGTTGTACTTGGCGCCCTGGGCGATCGTGAGCACCTGCGCCGTGCCGGTCTTGCCGCCGCTGGTGTAGCCGGCGCCCTTGAACGCCGCGGCCGACGTGCCCTCGATGTTCACCCCGACCATCGCCCTGCGGATCACCGCGAGGTTCTCGGGCTTGGCGGTGAGCTGCCCCACCTGCTGCGGCGGGACCAGCTGGCTGGCCTTGCTCGTGACGTCCACCACCTCGCGTACGAGGTGCGGCTTCATCCGCGCGCCCTGCGGGTTGGCGATGGTGGCCACCGCCGTCGCGATCTGCAGCATGGTGAAGTTGTTGTAGCCCTGGCCGATGCCCAGCGAGATGGTCTCGCCGGCGTACCACTTCTGCTGCTCGGGGCGGCGGTAGGCCTTGCGCTTCCACTCGGTGGACGGCAGCAGGCCCTTGGACTCGCCCTGGATGTCGATGCCGGTGATCTGGCCGAAGCCGAAGTGCGACAGCTGCTCGTGCATCAGGTCCACGCCCATGTCGTTGGCCAGCATGTAGTAGTAGGTGTCGCAGGACTGCACGATCGACCGGTACATGTCCACCATGCCGTGGCCGCCCGGCTTGTCGTCGCGGAACTGGTGGTTGCCGAACCAGAAGAAGCCCGGGTCGCTGATCGCCTGCTCCGGCCGGCGCTTGCCGGTCTCCAGCGCGGCCAGGGCCATGAAGGGCTTGAACGTGGAGCCGGGCGGATAGGTGCCGCGCAGCGCGCGATTGAGCAGCGGCTTGTCGATCGATTCGTTGAGCGCCTGCCAGTTGTCCTGGTCGATGCCGTCGACGAACAGGTTGGGGTCGAAGGTGGGCTTGGACACGAAGGCCAGCACTTCGCCGGTCTTCGGGTCGATGGCCACGAAGGCGCCGCGGCGGTCGCCGTACAGGTCCTCCACCAGCTTCTGCAGCTTGATGTCGATCGCCAGCTTGACGGTGTTGCCCGGTGTCGCGGGCGTGCTCGCCAGCTTGCGCACCGCGCGGCCGCCAGCGGAGGTCTCGACCTGCTCCACGCCGGTGACGCCGTGCAGCTGCTTCTCGAAGCTCTGTTCGACGCCGAGCTTGCCGATGTACTCGGTGCCGCGGTAGTTGGCCTGGTCCTCTTCCGCCCAGTCCTCGATCTGCTTCTTCTCGGGCTGGTTGATGCGGCCGATGTAGCCGATGGCGTGGGCCGCCAGCTCGCCCCAGGGATAGTTGCGGAACAGGCGCGCCTTGATCTCCACGCCGGGGAAGCGGTAGCGCTGCACGGTGAAACGCGCGACTTCCTCGTCCGTCAGCTTGGTGCGGATAGGGATCGAGTCGATGCTCTTGCCTTCCTCCAGCAGCTTCTTGAAGCGGCGGCGGTCCCGTTGCTGGATGTCGATGGTCTGCGCCAGCTCGTCGATCACGCTCTCCAGCGGCCTGGCCAGCCGCGACGGGGTGATCTCCAGCGTGTACGCGGAGTAGTTGGTGGCCAGCACGATGCCGTTGCGATCCACGATCAGCCCGCGGTTCGGCACGATCGGGACGATGGCGGTGCGGTTCGCTTCCGCCTGTTCGTCCAGGTCCACGTGCCGCACCACCTGCAACCATACGAGCCGCGAGATCAGCAGGATGAAGCAGATGAGCACGGCCGCGCTGGCGGCCAGCACGCGGCCGCGGAAGCGGGAGAGGTCGGCTTCGACGTTGCGCAGCTCGGTCATGGGGGTTCCGGCGTCGAGCTTGGGCGCTCGACCTACAGGGGCCGATTCTCGTCCGGATCCGGCGCCCTGCGTTGCGGCAGTAACAGCAGGACACTGATGACCGGCCAGAACACGGCCTCCAGCACCGGTGCCAGCAGGAACAGCGGCCCCGGCCAGGCGCCGCCGGCGATCATGCGGATGGCCAGCTCGATGGCGTGTGCCGCCGCGAACAGCGGCAGCACCTGGACGGCCTGCGAAGGCACCGTGAACCACAGGAGGCGGCGGTGCACGGTGATCGCGAAGTAGGTGAGGGTGGTGTACGCCAGCGCGTGCTGGCCCAGCAAGGAGGTCTGGTGTACGTCGACCGCCAGCCCGAACAGGAAGGCGACCACCACGCCGATGCGCCGCGGCTGGTGCACGCTCCAGAACACCAGCACCACCGCCAGGAAGTCGGGCATCCACGCCAGGCGGCCCAGGGGCAGCATGTTGACCATCAGGGCCACGAGCAGCGTGAACCAGATGAACAGGGGGTTGGCCGGCAGCAGCAGGGGCTGCCCGGGGCGCATGATCATGCGGGGGCGCTCCTCACTTGCGCGTCGACCGCTTGGCCGCCGGCTGCGCCGCGTCTTCCGGCGCCGGCCGCGGCGGGATCTGGTTCAGCAGCGACTTGAGCACCATCACGTGCCGCGCCCCGTCCACCTGCGCCTGCGGATAGCAGACGATGCGCGCGAAGGCGGAGTCGGGGCGGCGTTCCACCTTGGCGACCTTGGCGACCGGGATGCCGGGCGGATAGATGCCGTCGACGCCGCTGGTGGTGAGCAGGTCGCCGGGCTGGACGTCCGCGTTGGCGGCCATGTAGCGCAACTCCAGGCCGCCGCTGCCGTGCCGGCCCGCATCGCCGTAGGCGATGCCGCGGTTGCCGGTGCGGGTGTTCAGGACCGGGATGGCCTGTTCACTGTCGGTCACAAGCGTCACTTCGCTGATCAGCGGGTGCACGCGCGTGACCTGTCCGAGCACGCCGGATTCGTCGATCACCGGCGAGCCCGCATCGACGCCCTGCGCCATGCCCTTGTCGATGATCACCTTGCGCGTGTACGGGTCAGCGGCGTCGTAGAGCACTTCGGCGCTGATCGTCGGCGTGTTCAGGCGCTCGCGCAGCCCCAGCAGCTTGCGCAGTTGCGCGTTCTCGTTGAGAAGCTGTTCCACCTGGCCCGCGCGGGCGGACTGCAGGATCAGCTTGCGGCGCGCCGCTTCCTCGTTGTTCAGCGCGGAGTTCAGCGAGATGAAGTAATCCTCCACCGTGCGCACCGCGAGCACCGGGCGCATCGCGAGCCACTGCACCGGGAACAGCACCGTGGCCAGGGCGGCCCGCACCGGCTGCGTGAGGCGGAAACGCGCGTCCGCCACCATCAGGAACAGCGCCAGTGCGCTGCAGACCATCAGCTTGGAAAGCGCCGATGGTCCCTGCTTGAAGAATGGCGGAGGGGTGCGATCGAGGGTGCCGAGTGGCATGGGTCGGATTGTGCCCCTGCCCCGCTGAGCCGGGGCGTCGGACGATCACTCGCTCGTGAAGATCGAGCCCAGCCGTTCCATGCGTTCCAGGGCGATGCCGCAGCCCCGCACGACGCAGGTCAGCGGGTCCTCGGCGACCAGCACCGGCAGGCCGGTTTCCTCGGCGAGCAGGCGGTCCAGGTCGCGCAGCAGCGCGCCGCCGCCGGTGAGCATCATGCCCCGCTCGGCGATGTCGGCGCCCAGTTCGGGCGGGGTCTGTTCCAGCGCGTTCTTGACGGCGGAAACGATGTTGTTCAGGGGATCGGTCAGCGCTTCCAGGATCTCGTTGGACGAGATGGTGAAGCTGCGCGGCACGCCTTCGGAGAGGTTGCGGCCCTTGACCTCCATCTCCTTGACCTCGCTGCCGGGGAAGGCGGAGCCGATCTGCTTCTTGATGGCTTCGGCGGTGGGCTCGCCGATCAGCATGCCGTAGTTGCGGCGGATGTAGCTGATGATCGCTTCGTCAAACTTATCGCCGCCCACGCGCACGGAGCCCTTGTAGACCATGCCGCCCAGGGAGATCACGCCCACTTCGGTGGTGCCGCCGCCGATGTCGACGACCATGGAGCCGGAGGCTTCGGACACCGGAAGGCCCGCGCCGATCGCGGCGGCCATGGGTTCCTCGATCAGGTACACCTCGCTGGCACCGGCGCCCAGCGCGGATTCGCGGATCGCGCGCCGCTCCACCTGGGTGGAACCGCAGGGCACGCAGATGATGATGCGGGGGCTGGGCTTCAGGACGGACCGGGGATGGACCATCTTGATGAACTGCTTGAGCATCTGCTCGGTGACGGTGAAGTCGGCGATGACGCCGTCCTTCATCGGGCGGATCGCCTCGATGTTGCCGGGCACCTTGCCCAGCATCGCCTTCGCCTCGTGGCCCACCGCCTGGATGGTCTTCTTGCCCTGGGGCCCGCCCTCGTGGCGGATCGCCACCACGGAAGGTTCATCGAGGACGATGCCCTTGTCGCGAACGAAGATGAGGGTGTTGGCCGTGCCCAGGTCGATGGCCAGGTCCGTGGACAGATAGCGTCGGAAAGCTCCGAACATTGGGAAGGGTCCTCTTTTCTTCTGCGAAAGTGGCCGCGTTGCGCGGCCACTGCACACGACGGCGGAGCTTCGCTCGCCGAAGGCGGGATAATACCCCATCCCCTGTGCCGGACCCCTCTGCACGAGCCCCCGCAGCGCGTGCCTGTGGCGCTGGCGCAAAGACAAATTTCACCATGTCGCTCAACTCCCAAGACATCGCCCGCATCGCCAACCTGGCGCGGCTGGAACTTCAACCCGAGGAAAGCGCGCGCATGCTCGCCCAGATCAACGGCTTTTTCGCGATCGTGGAGAAGATGCGCGCCGTCGACACCGCCGGCGTCGAGCCGCTGCCCCATCCCGTGGCCACGGTGGTCGACGTGCACCTGCGCCTGCGCGAGGACGTGGCCAGCGAGCCGAACGCCCGCGAAGACAACCAGCAGAGCGCGCCCGCCGTGGAGCGCGGCCTGTTCCTGGTGCCCAAGGTGATCGAATGAGCGGCGCCTTGCACGAACTGGGCGTCGCGGCGCTGGCCGCCAGGCTGAAGGCCAGGGAAGTGTCGGCCACCGAGCTGGCGCAGCATTTCCTGGCGCGTGGAAAGCAGCACGCCGGCCTGGGCGCGTACCTCGCGACCGACGAGGCCGTGACCCTGGCGCAGGCGAAGGAAGCCGACGCACGGCGGTCCCGGGGCGACACGGGGCCGCTGCTCGGCGTGCCGGTGGCGCACAAGGACATCTTCGTCACCAAGGACTTTCCCAGCACCGCGGGCTCGAAGATGCTGCAAGGCTACCGGTCGCCGTTCGACGCGACCGTGGTCCGCAAGCTGGCCGAGGCGGGCATGGTGAGCCTGGGCAAGCTCAATTGCGACGAATTCGCCATGGGCTCGTCCAACGAGAACTCCGCCTACGGCCCGGTGCAGAACCCGTGGGACACGGGACGCATCCCGGGCGGGTCGTCCGGCGGCAGCGCCGTCGCCGTGGCCGCGGGCCTGGCGCCCGCCGCGACCGGCACCGACACCGGCGGCTCCATCCGGCAGCCAGCGTCCTTCTGCGGCATCACGGGCATCAAGCCGACCTACGGGCGCGCCTCGCGCTACGGGATGATCGCCTACGCCTCCAGCCTGGACCAGGCGGGGCCGATGGCGCGCAGCGCCGAGGATTGCGCCCTGCTGCTGTCCGCCATGTGCGGGCCGGACCCGGACCGCGACTCCACCTCGCTGGACGTGCCGGCGGAAAACTACTCGCTCGGGCTCGATGCTTCGCTGGAAGGCCTGCGCATCGGCGTGCCGCGGGAATTCTTCGCCGAAGGCGTGACCGCCGACGTGCGCGCGGCGATCGAGGCGGCCTTGCAGCAGTACGAGAAGCTGGGCGCCAGGCGCGTGGAGATCTCGCTGCCGCGGACCGAGCTGGCCATCCCGGTGTACTACATCATCGCCCCGGCGGAAGCGAGCTCCAACCTCGCGCGCTTCGACGGCGTGAAGTTCGGCCACCGCGCCAGGCAGTACGGCGACCTGCTGGACATGTACAGGAAGACCCGGGCCGAAGGCTTCGGCGACGAGGTCAAGCGCCGCATCATGGTCGGCACCTACGTGCTCTCGCACGGCTACTACGACGCCTACTACCTGCAGGCGCAGAAGATCCGCCGGATGATCGCCGACGACTTCCAGTCCGCGTTCCGGCAGTGCGACCTGATCGCGGGCCCGGTGGCGCCCAGCGTCGCCTGGAAGCTGGGCGGCCACGGCGGCGATCCGCTGGCGGACTACCTGGCCGACATCTTCACGCTGCCCGGCTCGCTGGCGGGCCTGCCCGGCATGAGCATCCCCGCCGGCTTCGGCGAAGGCGGCATGCCGGTGGGCCTGCAGCTCCTGGGCAACTACTTCCAGGAGTCCAGGCTGCTGAACGCGGCGCACCGCTTCCAGCAGGCCACGGACTTCCACCTGCGCCGGCCGGACGGTTTCTGATCGCCCTGAACGCACGATGACCAGCAAACTCATTCAAGGCTTCGAAGTCGTCATCGGCTTCGAGACGCACGCCCAGCTTTCGACCCAGAGCAAGATCTTCAGCCGCGCGCCGACGAAGTTCGGGGCCGAGCCCAACACGCAGGCTTCGCCGGTGGACCTGGCGCTGCCCGGCACGCTGCCGGTCATGAACCGCGGTGCCGTGGAGCGCGCCATCCGCTTCGGCCTGGCGATCGGCGCGCACGTGGCGCCGCGCAGCATCTTCGCGCGCAAGAACTACTTCTACCCCGACCTGCCCAAGGGCTACCAGATCTCGCAGTACGAGATCCCGGTGGTGCAGGGCGGCAACGTGGAGTTCTGGCTCGGTGACGAGAAGAAGTCCGTGCGCCTGGTGCGCGCGCACCTGGAGGAGGACGCGGGCAAGTCGCTGCACGAGGACTTCGTCGGCCAGTCCGGCATCGACCTGAACCGCGCGGGCACGCCCCTGCTGGAGATCGTGACCGAGCCGGACATGCGCTCGTCCGACGAGGCCGTGGCCTATGCCAAGGAGCTGCACAAGATCGTCACCTGGATCGGCATCTGCGACGGCAACATGCAGGAAGGCAGCTTCCGCTGCGACGCCAACGTGTCGGTGCGCAAGCCGGGCCAGCCGCTGGGCACGCGGCGCGAGATCAAGAACCTGAACTCCTTCAAGTTCATGAAGGAGGCGATCGACTTCGAGGTGCGCTGGCAGATCGAGCAGATCGAGGACGGCCTCGCCATCCAGCAGGCCACCGTGCTGTTCGACCCCGACACCGGCGAGACGCGCGCGATGCGGACCAAGGAGGATGCGGCGGACTACCGCTATTTCCCGGACCCGGACCTGCCGCCGCTGGTGATTCCCGCCGACTGGGTCGAACAGGTTCGCCAGGGCATGCCGGAGCTGCCGCGCGTCCTGGCGGCGCGCTTCGTGGGCGAGTACGGCCTGCCGGAATACGACGCGACCACGCTGACCCAGAGCAAGGCCATGGCCGCGTACTTCGAGGAAGCGGCCAGGGCGAGCGGCCAGGCCAAGCTGGCCAGCAACTGGATCATGGGCGAGGTCTCGCGCCGGCTGAACGCCGAGGAGATCGCGATCGAGCGCGCCCCGGTGGCCGCGGCGACGCTCGCGAAACTGATCCAGCGCATCGCCGACGGCACCGTCTCCAACAATGCCGCGCGCCAGGTGTTCGAGGCGCTCTGGAGCGGCGAGGGCAGCGACGTCGACGCCGTGATCGAAGCCAGGGGCCTCAAGCAGGTCAACGACGCCGGCGCCCTGGAAAAGATCGTCGACGAGGTGATCGCCGCCAACCCCGCCAACGTCGAACAGGTCCGCGCCGGCAAGGACAAGGCCTTCAACGCCCTGGTTGGCCAGGCCATGAAAGCCAGCAAGGGCAAGGCGAACCCGCAGCAGGTCGGGGAACTGATGCGCAGGAAGCTGGGGATCTGACCCCCCGTCGTCCCCTGCGCGGGGACGACGCTCAGCGCACCGGCGGCGCCTCGTTCGCCGCGGTCTCGCCGGGGGCCCACAGCTGCTTGAGCCGGGCGAGTTCCTCGTCGTAGCGGGCGGTGATGCGCTTCTTCTCTTCGTCCTGGGCAGCCATGAAGCGCTGTTGCGCGGCGATCTGCTGCTCGTTGTCGTCGATCTGGCGCTTGAGCTTCTGCGGCCACTGCTGCGGCGTCTTGTAGAACTCGGTCTCTTCGTCCAGCTTCTTGCGTTCGGCGCGCAGGTCCGCCACGCGCTTGCGGCCGGCGGCGATCACGTCGTCCACGGACTGCAGCGAGCGGGCGCGGTCGGCGTCGTGCACGGCCTGGCTGGGATAGCGCGCCACCAGCAGCTTGTACAGCCGCTTCTGTTCGGCCAGCCGCTGCTGCTGCTCCGCGGCCTTGCGCTCGCGCTCTTCGATCGCGGCGCGCTCGGTGGCGGTGGGCGTCGGCGGGATCACGCGGCGCACCGTGCCGCTGGGATTGAATTCGCGCTGTTCCCGGTCGGCGCATTCCGCGATCGGGCGGTCCGAGGTGATGCGGCGGCCCTTGCCGTCGATGCACATGTAGACCCCCTCGGCCCAGGCGCCGCTCAACGCCCCGGCCAGCAGGCAGGCGCAGGCAAGGCGGATCGGACCGGGCATGGGGGCTCCTTTTTTCAGCCGGCGCCGTAGCGGTCCCGGTAGTCCACCACCTTCACGTGGTACTGCCCGAGGTCATCGCCGGCGTGCTGCTCGAGATAATGCAAGAGGTCTGCCAGCCTCGCGATAGCGCAGACCCGCAGGCCGAGCTTTTCACGGACATATTGCACGGCGCTCCACGGCACGTCCTGGCCATTCTCCGTCGCCTTTTCCTGGCGGTCCAGGGCGATCGCCACCGCGTGCGGGGTCGCCCCGGCGGCCTGGATCAGGGCGATGGACTCGCGGGCGGCCGTGCCGGCGGACATGACGTCGTCCACGATCAGCACCCGGCCGCGCACCGGTGCGCCGACCAGGGTGCCGCCCTCGCCGTGGTCCTTGGCTTCCTTGCGGTTGTAGGCATACGGCACGTTGCGCCCCAGGCGCGCCAGTTCGATCGCCACCGCGGCGGCCAGGGGGATGCCCTTGTAGGCCGGGCCGAACAACATGTCGAACTCCACGCCGGAGGCGAGGATGCGCTGTGCATAGAATTGCGCCAGCCGCCCGAGCTTCTCGCCGTCGTCGAACAGTCCGGCGTTGAAGAAATAGGGCGACAGCCGTCCGGCCTTGGTCTTGAATTCACCGAAGCGCAGGACGCCCGACTGCACCGCGAAAGCCACGAAGTCCTGCGCCAGCCGGTCCTGGCCCGTCACCGCCACCATGGGAAATTCCTTGTTCAAACTGACCAGCCTCAACCTGAACGGCATCCGTTCGGCCGCCGCCAAGGGCGTCGAGGCCTGGGTCGCACAAACCAGTCCGGATTGTATTTGCGTGCAGGAGGTCAAGGCCCAGGCCGACGACGTGCGCGGCAAGCATGACAGCCTGGCCGGCCTCAAGGGCCACTTCCACTTCGCGCAGAAGAAGGGCTATTCGGGCGTGGGCGCCTTTGCCCGCCACGAGCCCAGCGACGTGGTCGTGGGCTTCGGCTGCCCGGAGTTCGACGACGAAGGCCGCTACGTGGAACTGCGCTTCGACACGCCGCAGCGCAAGCTGTCCATCGTCAGCTGCTACTTCCCCTCGGGGTCCTCGGGCGAGGACCGGCAGGCCGCCAAGTTCCGCTTCCTCGACGTGCTCGACCCGCACCTGGTCGCCCTCAAGCAATCCCGCGAGTTCATCCTGTGCGGCGACATCAACATTGCCCACCAGGAAAAGGACCTGAAGAACTGGAAGGGCAACCGCAAGAACAGCGGTTTCCTGCCCGAGGAACGCGCCTGGATGACAAAACTGTTATCCGAAACGGGCCTCGTCGACGTTTATCGTCACCTGCACCCGGACACCACGGAGGCCTGTTACACGTGGTGGAGCAACCGCGGCCAGGCCTGGGCCAAGAACGTGGGCTGGCGCCTGGACTACCAGATCGCCACGCCCGCACTGGCAGGGACGGCCCGCGACGCGGCCATCTTCAAGACCGCCCGCTTCAGCGACCACGCGCCCCTGACCATCCACTACGAGCTGGGGCTCTGAGCCCGCGCCGGCTCACGCGGTGAGCGTGCGCAGGATGTCCGCGTACCAGGCGGTGTTCAGGCCCAGCGACTCGTCCACGTTCTGCTCGCGGGTGCGCATGTCCAGCCGGGCCGAATGGATTCCGAGCAGCTTCCACGGCAAGGCGGGATCCCCTGTCGGGTCGTGCAGCACCACGGGCGCGCCGCTCGCGCCACGATGCATGCGCGCGTCGGTCAGGAAGCACCCTTGCCCCTGGAAGCGCACGCCGAAGGCCGACGCCACCACCGCCTGCCGCGCCACCGGCAGGCGGTGCAGCGTGTCGTAGAAGCCCAGCGGAAAACCGAGCACGAGCAGCGGGGTGCCGATGGTGATCTCCTCCAGCGGTCCTTGCAGGTGCGCGCTGCTGAAGGCGTGCAGGACCGCGCCCGCGGGCAGGCTGCCTGGGTCCAGCTCGAGCGTCGCGACGTCGATCTCGCCGCCCGAATCCCGCGCCTGCCGCCAGACGCTCTTTTGCTCGCGGTAAAGCGGCACCGAGACGACGGCGGAGCGGGTCAGGTCGACCGCGTCCGTGTGCAAGGTGATCTCCACGCGGTCGGGATGGTGGGACGTGGCCTGGTCCACCAGCACGTGGCGCGAGGTGACCAGGAACAGGCGTTCGTCGCGCCGGAAGAAGAAGCCGCTCGCGGCCGTGAGCAGGCGCGAGCCATCGAAAGTGGACACCCGCGCAGCGGCGAGCAGCAACGGATCGATCATGGCTTGTTGTATCACGCCGGTGGCGATTCCTGCCTGGCAAGCCGGTGCACCAGGAAGAAGTCGACCATGGCGGCGGACGCGCCCGGACCCGAGGGGTCCGTGTGCGAGCCGCTCGCGCTGCCGCCGGACCAGGCGTGCGCGCCCGCGGCGATCTCCCAATGCTCGAGCCAGCGGACCTGGGCGGCATCCGCGTAGACGGTGCGTGTCGCGGTGCGCCCGCCCTCGCGCACCTGCTGTTGCTCGCGCTGCAGGGAGATGCCGGCCGCGGCCGCCCGCGCAGCGGCTTCCTCGATGACGTGCCGGCCGTTGTCCGGGTGGACGGTGCGATCCGCCCGGCCGTGGAACACGATGGTCGGAACCGCCGCCTTCGACGCCGCGCCGGCTCCCGGCTTGCGTGCCGCCTTGCGCATTACGGCGTGGGCCGACGGCACATCGGTGGCGGCTGCCGCCGGCAGGCCGGAGTGCACGCCCGCGGCCGCGAAGACCTCCGGATACAGCTGGGCCACCAGCACCGCCATGGCGCCCCCAGCCGACAGGCCGGCCACGTACACCCGCTGCGCGTCGCCATTGCATCGCTGCACGACGTGCGTCGCCAGCGCCGCGATCATCGCCGGCTCGCCGCGGCCGCGCTGCTGGTGCGAGGGGTCGAACCAGTTCCAGCAGCGCATGCTGTTGGAGCGCGCCAGCTGCTCGGGATAGACGACGATGCAGCCGCGCTGCGCCGCCACCTCGTTCATCGTCGTGCCGGCCGCGAAGTCGGTGGCGTCCTGCGTGCACCCGTGCAGCATCACGATCACCGGCAAGGGTTTGTCGTCCGTCCGAGCCGGCACGTAGAGACGGTAGGTGTAGCTCAGCCCGCCGGAGGAGAAACGGTGGCTCTCCAGGGCGGGCCTGCCGGGCTCCTGCCACGCGCGGCCGCCCTCACCGTGGGCTGGCGCTGGCGCCGGCGTCGCGACCTCCTCGCGGGCGAATTCGCTGCGCGGAGGCTCGGCACCGCGCCCGGCACGCGCCGGCAGTTCCCGGAACTCCACGTCGGTGATGTCGAGAGCGGAGGCGGCGACATGCGCACGGGAGGTGGCGGGCCATGGCGGCGCGGTGCCCGGTTCGGGCGATTGCGGCGTCAGGCCATGGAGGGCGCGCTGGATGGCGCTGGTGGCCTCCATCAGCTTGCCGTCGCGGGTGAGTTCGGTCGCCCGTTTCAGTTCTTCGATCGAGATGTACATCGGCTTCCCTGGTGTTATGCTGCACTGCACCAAGCACATATCGTCGCAGCGAAGGCTTGCAAGCCCCCGCGAAGAAAAGAATTGATCTCCGAACACGCAACGGCCACGGCCGGACACGCAACGGGACGGTCAGCGTGATCGTGCGCGACCGCCCCCGGGGCCTGCAGCTTTTCTACATCCTGCGCGGTTCGGTGCTGCCGCACATCGCCTGGGAGCTGGCCACCTGCACCGCCGTCGCGGCGCTGGTGACGCTCACGCACGGCTTCGTCTACCAGTGGAAGATCACGCTGACGACGGTGCCGTTCTCGCTGATCGGCCTGGCCCTGGCCATCTTCCTGGGCTTTCGCAACAACGCGGCCTACGACCGCTACTGGGAGGCGCGCAAGCTCTGGGCCGACCTGCTTTACCGCTCGCGCAGCCTCGCGCGCCAGGTGCAGACGCTGCTGCGCTTCGACGCGCCGGCCGGGCCCGACGATCGCGACGACCCGCGCCACCGCATGGTGATGCGCACCATCGCGTTCGCCTCGGCGCTGCGCCACCAGCTGCGCTGCACGGACGCCAGGCCGGACATGCGCCGGCTGCTGCCGGCCGAAGAGGCCGAGGCCCTTGCGGCCGTGCGCTTTGGCGCCGACTGGCTGCTGCGCCGCCAGGGCCAGGACCTGGGCGCCTTCCTGCGCGCGGGCCGGGTCGATGCACCGGTCGCGGCCGACATGGACCAGGGCCTCAGCGCCATGGCGGGCATCGCGGCGGGCTGCGAGCGCATCAAGTACACGCCCATCCCCTTTCCCTACACCCTGCTGCTGCACCGCACGGCCTGGCTCTACTGCTTCCTGCTGCCCTTCGGCCTGGTCGATTCGGTGGGTTTCATGACGCCCTTCGTGGTGGCCATCGTGGCCTACACCTTCTTCGGCCTGGACGCGCTGGGCGACGAGATCGAGGAACCGTTCGGCACCGCCGACAACCACCTGCCGCTGGATGCCTTGTGCCGCGAGATCGAGGTGAACCTGCTGGAGGCGCTTGGGGTGCGCGAGCTGCCGCCGCTGCTCGAGCCCGCGCAAGGGCGCCTCAGCTAGCGCGCGCGCTCACCAGCAGCGCCTGCGCGTGGCCCTGGTAAGGATGGCCGCCGCGCCGCGCGAGCTCCGCCGTCGCCAGGCTCACCACTTCGTGCACGTCCACGCCGCGCTGCGTGATCAGGGCGGCGCGCGGCGTGCCGAGCAAGAGGCCGGTGGCGATGCGCCGGGGGTCCACACCTTCGATCGGATGCCGCACCGTCTCGATCACCGTGTCGACGAAGCCCGCGGCGTCCAGCATGCGGGACAGGGCGGCGACGTCGTTCATCTCGTAGGGGACGCGAAAGCGCATCTCGGTATCGCCGGGAAAGCGCGACTCCATCGCGTCGCACACCGCCTGGCAGTGCGGGTTGTTCTCGATGCCGTCCCACACGCTGAACACGAACGGCGCACCGGGCGCGAGCACGCGGCGTGCCTCGCGCAGGGCCTGCTGCCGATCCGGCGGGAACATCATTCCGAACGCGCAAGCCGCCGCGGTGAAGGCGCCGTCCTCGAACGGCAGGGCCAGCATGTCGGCGATGCGCCATTCGATGCCCTGGACCGCGCGCAGCTGCTCGCGCGCATATTCGAGCATCGCGGGGCTGAGATCGGTGGCGACCAGCGTGGCTGCCGCGGGCAGGCGCCGCCGCAGGGGGGCTGTCAGCGCGCCGGTGCCGCATGCGAGCTCCAGCACGCGGCCCGCACCGACGTCCGCCAGGCGCTGCAGCAGGTGCGCGGCGAACGGTCCGAACACGAGCGGGCCCAGGCACTCGTCGTAGAACTGCGGCCCGGTGAAGCCGGCTGGGGGTGCGGACATGGAGCCTCCTGCGAGCAGGCGCTACCACTCCACGAGGCTGAAGCCGATGCTGAAGACGGTGCGCGCCTTGTTGTAGTCGATCAGCGTATCACCGTAGCCGCTGAAGAGTTGGGTGTGCAGCCGCAGCCCGCCCGGGATGCCGTAGCCGGCGTCGGCCAGGGTGCGGAACCACTCCAGGCGCAGGGAGCCGTGCGCTCCGCTCTTGAGGCCGTGGCGCGCGGTCAGCGCCAGCAGGTTGTTGCGATCCGCGTGCCAGCGCGCGACGAGTTCGCCGCGGCCGATGAAGTCGCTGATGCGCGGATTGTCGTCGTTGTGGTGTCCGTCGATGCGGTTCCACAGGCGCGCGTGCAGCTGCAGGTCGTCGCGCTCGGCGCCGGCCATGAGGTACACGCGATTCCAGCTGCGCGACAGCGGCAGCGACTGCCCGTTGGACTGGTGCACGAGGCCGATGCCGCCCAGGCGCAGCCGCCATTCACCGGCCCTGGCCTTCTGGATCGGCGCCACATAGAAGATCTCCGGCTCGTGGTCGGTGTTGCGGAAGGGCCGCGACAGCGCCGGGGTGAACACCTGCCAGTACGACAGCTGCGAATAGGCCGCCCACACCGAGTCCATGCCCCGCTCGCCGTACGCGAACAGGCCTTGCGCCAGCTTGGTCCGCACCGACAACTGCAGCCGCGCCTCGGTCGTGCGGTAGTCGGTGCTGGTGGTCGCGTTGTTGATCGGGTTCTCCGACGTGGGCTGGCGGTTCACCGTGTTGGCGGCGGCCACCGCCAGCGAGATCGGCCGGTAGCCGCGGATGCCGAAGGTGCCGCAGTCGGCCCCCGCTTCCAGCTCCCAGAAGCGCGTGAGCTCCGAATGCCCGGGCTCGTGGCAGTCGTCGCTGGCGGTCAGGCGCAGGCCGCGGCGGGGAGCGACCGGCAAGGGCGGTTGCGCGAGCTCCTGCGACGGTGGGGCCGGGGCCGCGGGTGCCGGGGCGGCAATGGCGGGGCGCTGCTGCCTCGCCCAGGCATCGAAGCAGGCGAGGCGCTGCTCGCCGTCGGCGAGCGCGGTGCAGGCTTGCCACGCATCGGCGGCTTGTGCGTGCGCGAGCCAGGGCAGGGCGGCGAGCGCCAGGAGGGTCAGGGTCCGGAGCATCCGGCGATGCTAAGCCGCGGCTGCGCCGCCTTGGGGCGACCGCGCGTTACGGCCTGCGCAACACGAAGCCGCGGCCGCTGGTCTCGCCGTCGCGCGTCCAGGTGCCGCGGATCTCCCGGCCGCAGGAGCCCTCGACGATGTCGCCCAGCCAGGTCGCCGCGATGCGCTTGCCGTCGCTGGACTCCTCGAGCGTGAATTCGCCTTCGTCGAGGTCGCCCGCCACCTCGGCGCGCGCATCGCTGCGCTCGAGCGTGCCGCGGAAGCTCTGGGCATAGTCGGGGTGCGCTTCCAGCCGCAGCGTCGCGCCCTCCCAGGAACCGGAGAACTCCGCCTTCCACGTGCCGAGCAGGGCGCTCGGCTCGACTTCCCAGGCCTGCGGGCAGGGCGGCTGTTGCGCGAACGCCGGCGCCGCCAGCACGGCACAGGACAACGTCATCCCGGCCAAGGCGCGCAGCCTCGTCATCCCCGCGAAGGCGGGGACCCGGCGCGGCCCGGACCGGCCGCGCAGCGGCGCCTGCGAACGCGCTGGCTTCCCACCTTCGCGGGAAGGACGCATCGTCCCGCTCATGGGTTGTTCGCCGCGGCCGCCGTGGCCGCCGCGTCCGCGCTCTTCTTCGCGAACTCGGCGCGCAGCGCCTTGAGCTTCTCGCGCGGGTCTTCCTTCACGGTCGCCTTGTCCAGGGCCATCTCGGCGATGAAGCGGCTGGGCTGCGCGGCCACCATCTCGCGGCCCTTCTTGCGCTTCTTGCTCCAGCTCACCACCAGGGTGCGCTGGGCGCGCGTGATGCCCACGTACATGAGGCGGCGCTCTTCCTGCAGCCGCTGCAGCAGCGAGTCGCCGCCGCCGTCCTCGTCCGGCTTGAAGGGCAGCATGCCTTCCACGCAGCCGGCCAGCACCACGTGCGGCCACTCCAGGCCCTTGGACGCGTGCAGCGTCGAGAGCGTCACCTGGTCACGGTCCTGCTCGCGCTCGCTGATGGTGGACAGCAGCGCGATCGTCTGCGCGACTTCCAGCAGCGTCTTGCGTTCCGATGCCGTCGACACGCCCGCGGTGTCGTCGATCTCGCCGCCGCAGCGCTTGGCCATCCAGTCGCAGAAGTCCAGCACGTTGGTCCAGCGCGCCGCGGCGACCTTCTCGTTGTCCTCGCCGTCGTACAGGTGCTTCTCGTAGCCGATGTCCTTGAGCCAGTCGGCGAGGAAGGTCTTCGCGTCCTCGGCGCCCACGGTGTGGCGGGCGCGGAATTCGAGGTCGTTCACGTAGCGCCCGAACTCCTGCAGGCTGCCCAGGGCGCGCGCGTTCAGCACGCTGGGGAGCGACGATGAGAACAGCGCCTCGAACAAGGACAGCTTGTACTGGCCCGCGAACACGCCCAGGCTGCCCAGCGTCTGGTGGCCGATGCCGCGCTTGGGCGTGGTCACCGAGCGCAGGAACGCCGGGTCGTCGTCGTTGTTGACCCACAGGCGCAGCCACGCGCACAGGTCGCGGATCTCGGCGCGGTCGAAGAAGCTCTGGCCGCCGGAGACCTTGTACGGGATCTGCGCCTTGCGCAGCGCCTGTTCCAGCACGCGCGCCTGGTGGTTGGCGCGGTACAGGATCGCGAAGTCCTTCCAGTCCTTGCCCATGCCGTTGGCGCGGATCGACTGGATGCGGGCGACGCAGCGCTCCGCCTCGTGCTCCTCGTTGTCGCAGTCGACCACGCGCACCGGTTCGCCTTCCCCCAGCTCGGAGAACAGCGTCTTGGGGAACAGCTTGGGGTTGGGCTGGATGACGTTGTTCGCGGCCCGGAGAATCGCGCTGGTGGAGCGGTAGTTCTGCTCCAGTTTCACGACCTTGAGCGTCGGGTAGTCCTGCGGCAGCTTGCGCAGGTTGTCCAGGGTGGCGCCGCGCCAGCCGTAGATGGACTGGTCGTCGTCGCCCACCGCGGTGAAGCGCCCGGCCGCGCCCACCAGCAGCTTGAGCAGTTCGTACTGCGTCGCGTTGGTGTCCTGGTATTCGTCCACCAGCACGTGGCCCAGCGCCTGCTGCCACTTCTCGCGGACCTCGGGGAAGTCGCGCAGCAGCTTCAGCGGCATCCCGATCAGGTCGTCGAAGTCGACGCTCTGGTAGGCCGTCAGGCGCTCCTCGTAGCGCGCCATGATGGTCGCGGTGACGCGCTCGTTGTCGTCCTTGGCCTGCGCCAGCGCCTGCGCGGCGTTCAGGCCGCCGTTCTTCCAGCCGCTGATGGTCCACTGCCACTGGCGCGCGGTGGCCGCGTCGGTCGTGCCGCCCGCGTCCTTCAGGATGCTGGTGACGTCGTCGGTGTCCAGGATGGAGAACTGGGGCTTGAGGCCCAGCACGCTGCCGTCCTGCCGCATCATGCGCACGCCCAGGGCGTGGAAGGTGCAGATCAGGACGTCCTTGGCCTCGCGGCCCACCAGCGACTTGGCCCGCTCGCGCATTTCCGCCGCGGCCTTGTTGGTGAAGGTGATGGCGGCGATACGCTTGGCGGCCACGCCCGTCTGAATGAGGCGCCCGATCTTGTGCGTGATCACGCGCGTCTTGCCCGAGCCGGCGCCGGCCAGCACCAGGCAAGGCCCATGCATGTAGTTGACAGCTTCTTGCTGGGCGAGGTTCAGGCCGGACATCGGGGGGGACAACGGAGCGCGCGAGGAGAACAGCGGCAGATGATAAGGGCCGCCTGCGGCGCGGCGGTGTTGCGCGCGCGGTACCCTCGAATCGGGCCGCGGGTGGGTTGCCACGACAATACGTCCCGTGCTAAGGGGCTTCGCAGAAAAAAGTCGCAGGCGACTTTTTTCTGCGGCTTGGCATGTGTGAGAAGGAGCGGCAAAGCCGGATCCTTCTCACAAGGGGGACCCCGTTGCATGTTATTCCACGGGGTCCACACGGGTTGGCAGCCTCGGAGGCTGCCAACGTCGAAGACTGCGCGGAATATCTTGCAGCGCAGTCTCACTTGCGGGCACGATCCGGCTTTGCCGGGCGTGTCCGCACTGATCAGATCACTTTGAAAAGTCCGCCTTGGCGGACTTTTCAAAGTGCTTCTCTTAAGCGTCCTGGCCGTCACCTTTCCCTTCTTCGCACTGGTGCTGGCCGGCTACCTGGCCGCCCGCCGGCGCATGCTGCCGCTGGAGGCGATCGGCGGGCTGAACACCTTCGTGCTTTTTTTCGCACTTCCGGCGATGCTGTACCGCTTCGGCGCCAGCACGCCGATCGGCCAGCTGCTGGATCCGCTGGCCATCCTCGCCTGGACCGCCTGCGCCCTGCTCGTGGTCGCCGGCACCATCAAGGCGAGCATGAACGCGCGCATCCGCTGGAACGACGCGTCCTTCGGCGCCCTGGTGGCGGCCTTCCCCAACACCGGCTTCATGGGCGTGCCCCTGCTGGTGGCCCTGCTCGGCGCGGCGGCGGCCGGCCCGGCGATCCTCACCATCCTGATCGACCTGGTGGTCACCAGCTCGCTGTGCATCGCCTTGTCGCGCCTCGATGGCGCCGACGAACACGGGGCGGCGAATGCGGCGAAGAAGGCGCTGCGCGGCGCGGCGCTCAACCCCATGCCGTGGGCGATCCTGCTCGGGGGCGTGTCCTCGGCCCTGGCGTGGAAGCCGGTGGGACCCGTGATGAACACCATCGGCCTGCTGGCCGACGCGGCCTCGCCGGTGGCGCTGTTCACGATAGGCGCGGTGCTCGCGCGCTCGCAGTTCCTGGCGGCGCAGAGCGAGCACGGGCCGATGCCGGCGGGCGACTTCGTCCCCGTCTCGCTGATCAAGCTGTTCGTGCACCCCTTGCTGGTCTGGATCGTCGGGACGGCCCTGCGGGCGGCAGGCCTGCCGCTCGATGCCTTCACGCTGCAGGTGATGGTGCTGGTGGCCGCGCTGCCCAGCGCCAGCAACGTGTCGCTGCTCGCGGAACGCTTCGGCGCGGACACCGGGCGCATCGCCCGCATCATCCTGCTGACCACCGCCGCGGCCTTCCTCACCTTCTCCGCCGCCGTCGCCCTCCTGAAGTAGCCCGGGCAGGCGGCAGCGCGCGGACGACGGGCGGTCCGGGTGTCGAGAATCTCCCACATGCGCGCGGCCGCCCGACCGCGCGGGGTTCACTTCCGCACGCACCTCTTCTAGAGTGGTCCGCAAACAGGGAGGGCCGACCAGGCCAAGGAGGATGCATGGGTGCCGAAGGAGGCTTCTACGCGCTGTCGGACGACCAGCTCGCCCGCCTGCTCGCGGGTGAACTGGCCTACGCGCCGTTTCTCCAGTCCACTGGCGGCGAAAAGCCGCGCGAAAGCCACGTCGAGGCCGTCGCCGTCTGGTACGAATTGAGCCAGGTGCTGCAGGCCGAGGCGGGGTGCGGCACCGAGCAGACCGACAGGATCCCGACCATGGTGGGCTATTCCACGTCGCAGCAGGTGCAGGCCACGGCCGCCAGGCTGGCCTCGCTGGCCGAAGCCGAGGTGCGCAAGCGCTGCGAGAGCGCGCTGATGGAAGCGACCCCCGACCAGGTGGTGCATGCGGTGCAGGGCGTGAAGGCCTTCTACCAGCGCGCCGCCGCCAACAAGGACGCGGTGCTGTTCCGCGTCGCCTGAGATTCCTTTTGCCGGAGCAGTACCCATGTCCGCCCACACGCAGATCCGCCTCGCCTCGCTCACCTCGGCCGCCTACGGTGCGCTGCTGGCGAGCGGCATCGTCTACCACTTCCAGCGCACCGGCAGCTTGCGCGCGCTCGCGCGCGCCCTGGCGGAACCGACGATCTGGGTCGCGCTGCTGCTCGCCGCGGTCGTCACCTTCGGCTTGTGGAAGCGCTATGCGTGGGCCTGGTGGCTGGGCGTCGCGGCGGCGGGGTTCCAGCTGTTCCGCATCTTCGAAGCCTGGTACGGCCGCGGCCTCTCGCGCATTCCCGGCGTGCCGGCGCTGATCGCGCTGGGACTGCTCGTCCTGCTGCTGGTGCTGCTGCTGCCGCGGCGCTCGCGCCTGGGCTGCAACCGGTAGCGGCCATGCGGCGCTGGATGTCGACCTGGAGAGGCAACGCGATGCTCGCGTGGCTCGCGGTCGCCGCCTATGCCGCCGCGACGGCGTGGCCCTGGCTGGCCGGCGGCCCGATCCCGCTGCTGGGGCTGCGCGCGCTGGCCAACGTGCAACTCGGTGCGCCCCTGCTGCTGGTGACCCTGGCGATCGCGGTGTTCCTTTCCGTGCCGGCGTGGACCACGCGCGACCGCATGCTGGTGTGCGCGGGCGCGTCGCTGTGCCTGTTCGCCGTCGTGACCTATGCCGTGGGAGCGTCCGCAGCGATGCCCTTCGCCTTCATAGGCGCGAACATCCTGCGCGAATCCCGCCATCCCGGCCCGCGCTCTTCGCCGCTGTGGGCGGAAACACTGAGGTAGGAAGCGCCATGCCCATCGTCGGCTTCGGACTCTATTTCGCGCTCGCGCTCTTCTGCGCGGTGCACGTGGTGCGCAGCGGCCAGCCGCTGTACTGGCTGATGATCCTGTTCGGCTTCCCCATCCTGGGCAGCGTCGTGTACCTGCTGGCCGTGTACCTGCCGTCGTCGCGGCTGCAGCGCGGAGCGCGCAAGGTGGTCTCCGCCGCGGCGCGCGTGATGGACCCGCAGCGCGACGTGCGCGCCGCGCGCGCGGCCTTCGAGGACACGCCGACCGCGCAGAACCAGATGCGGCTGGCGGCGGCGCTGCTGGCCACCGGCGATGCGCCCGCGGCGGCGCAGGCCTATGAGCAGTGCCTGGCCGGCCCTTTCGCCGGGGACGCGGAGATCCGCTTCGGCGCTGCGTGCGCCTTCGTCGAATGCGAACGCTACGCCGACGCCCTGCGCTTGCTGGAACCGCTGCAGGCGGAGCATCCCGGGCACCGTGCCGAGCCGGCGGCCCTGCTGACGGCACGCGCCCTGGCCGGCACCGGCCGGCACGCGGAAGCGCGCGCCGCCTTCGCGGCCGCCGACGAGCGCTTCGGCACCTACGAAGCCAAGGCGGAATACGCGGTCTGGGCCTATGCGGTGGGCGAGCGCGCGACCAGTGCGCGCCTGCAGGCGGAGGCCGACCGGATCGCCGCGCGCTGGAATGCGCTGGCCCGCGAGCTCAATGCGCCGGCGATGCGCCGGCTGCAGGCGGCGCGCGCCGCCGCCCGCCAGTCCTGAAGCTGCTTCACAGCACCGGCGCGAGCAGCGTCAGGGCCCGTTCGCACGCTTTTTCCAGCAGCGGCCGGCGGCGCCACTCCTGCAGCGAGCAGCGGTGGCAGTGCCGCAGGTCTTCCTCGAAGATCCCGGTGAGCTGCCGCGCGAACGCGGCGTCGTACACGTTGAGGTTGGCCTCGTCGTTCAGGTGGAAGGAACGCGGGTCGAAGTTGGTCGATCCCACCGAGGACAGCAGCCCGTCGACGATCACGGCCTTGCAGTGGTACATGGTGGGCTGGTAGACGTACATCTCCAGCCCCGCTTCCAGCAGTTCGCCCCACAGCGCCCGCGACGCGTGGCGCACCGTCTGCGTGTCGATGTGGCGGCCCGGCGTGATGACCCGCACGCGCACGCCGCGCTGCAGCGCCGCCACCAGGGCGAGCCGCGCCATCGCGTCCGGGACGAAATAGGCGCTGGCGATGTCGATCGTCTTCACGGCGGCCGTGATGGCGACCAGGTACATCAGCTGCATGCTCTCGCTGCCGCCGCTGGGCGAGCTGTGGAACATCTGGGCCTGCTGCGATCCGGCCTCGCGCGAGGGCGGGAAGTAGGCGTCCCCGTGCAGGATGCGCCCGGTCGCCTTGCTCCAGTTGGACAGCATCACGCTTTGCATCTGCGACACCACCGGTCCCTCCACCTGGTAGTGCGAGTCGCGCCAGTGCTCCTGGTCCTGCGCGTGCCCGGTCCACGGCGGCGCGATGCCGACGCCGCCGGTGAAGCCCACGTGCCCGTCCACGATCAGGAGCTTGCGGTGCGTGCGGTTGTTGATGCGGCCCAGGTTGTACCAGCGCAGCGGATGGAAGCGGTGCACCTCGACGCCCGCCTCGCGCATGGCGTCCACCAGCTTCTGTTCCACCTTGAGGCTGCCCAGCCAGTCCAGCAGTACGTGCACCTTCACGCCGGCGCGCGCGCGTTCGGCCAGCGCCTGCGCGAACGCGTCGCCGATCTCCCCCGACCAGTAGATGAAGGTCTCGAACAGCACCGTGTGCTGCGCGGCGCGGATCGCACGCAGCATCGCGGGAAAGATCTCGTCGCCGTTGTTCAGGACCTGCACCCGGTTGCCGCCCACGATGCCCGGCCCCAGCATCATCCCCATGGCGCGGAAGAACTGCGGATCGTCGACGGGGTACAGATGCGGGATCTCGCACGTGACGCGGCGTTCGCCGGCGCTGAGGTTCACGTACAGCAGCGCGGCGAGCAGGGCGAGGGCGATCCCGAGGAAGAAGATCACGGCTGGCTCGCATGGCAAAGCCGCGATGCTAGCGAGCCTGCGGCCCGCCGTGGGGTGAGCGTTACCAGGTGTCCACCGACAGCGGGCCGGCGGCGGGTGCCACCCGCGCCGCGGCCAGCCCGCGCAGCAGCCAGTCACGGGTGTGCGCCGGGTCGATCACGGCGTCGATTTCCAGCGTGGCGGCCATGTTGGTCGCCTGGCCCGCTTCGTACTGCTTTCGTACCAGTTCCTGGAACAGCGCCTCGCGCTGCGCGCCTTCGGGGACCGCTTCCAGCTCCTTGCGGTAGCCCAGGCGCACCGCACCTTCCAGCCCCATGCCGCCGAACTCGCCCGTCGGCCAGGCCACCATGAATTCGGGCGCATGGAAGCTGCCGGCGGCCATGGCCATCGCGCCCAGCCCGTAGCCCTTGCGCAGCACCACGGCGAACACCGGCACGCGCAGGTGGGCGGCGGCGACGAACATGCGGCTGACGTGGCGCACGTGCGCCCGCTCCTCGATGGCCGGTCCCACCATGAAGCCGGGCGTGTCGACCAGGCTTACCACGGCCAGCCCGTGCGCGTTGCACAGCTGCAGGAAACGGGCGGCCTTGTCGGCGGCGTCGGCGTCGATCGCGCCGCCCAGGTGCAGCGGGTTGTTCGCCAGCAGTCCGACCGGCCGGCCGCCGATGCGGCCGAGCGCCGTGTGGATGCCCAGGCCGAAGCCGGTGCGCAGTTCCAGCAGGCTGCCGCGGTCGACCACGCCCTGCAGGGCCGCGCGGCTGTCGTAGACGCGCAGCCGGTTCTCCGGCACCAGCGCGCGCAGCGCCTGCGGGTCGGGGGCTTCGAAGCGCGCGACCGCGCCCTGGAAGAAGGACAGATAGCGGCGGGCGACCGCGACCGCCTCGGCTTCGTCGCGCACCAGCACGTCGATCACGCCGTTGCCGTGCTGCACGGGCGCCGGGCCGATGTCCTCGGGCGCATGGACGCCGAGGCCGCCGCCTTCGACCATGGCCGGGCCGCCCATGCCGATGTTGCTGTCGGCGGTCGCGATGATCGCGTCGCAGCACCCCAGGAGCGCCGCGTTGCCGGCAAAGCAGCGGCCGGCGACGATCCCGATCACCGGCACCTGTCCGTTCAGCCGGGCGAAGCTGGCGAAGGTCGGCACGTGCAGGCCGGCCACGATGGGCATGTCGGTGTCGCCCGGCCGCCCGCCGCCGCCTTCGGCGAAGAGCACGACCGGCAGCCGGTTCTTCAGGGCCACGCCGAGCAGGCGGTCGGTCTTCTGGTGGTTGCGAAAGCCTTGCGTGCCCGCGAGCACGGTCGCGTCGTACGCGAGCACTGCTGCTTGCGCGCGCTCCGGCGGGAACAGGTCGCCGTTGATGCGGCCGATGCCGGTGACCATGCCGTCGGCCGGCGTGTTGCGCACCAGGTCGTCCTCGCTGCGGCGGCTGCGTTGCGCGGCGACGGCGAGGGCGCCGTATTCGCCGAAGCTGCCTTCGTCGCACAGGTCGGCGATGTTCTCGCGCGCGGTGCGCAGGCCCAGGGCGTGCCGCCTGGCGACCGCCTGCGGGCGGGCGGCGTCGAGCGTCAGGGCGTGGCGGTCGAGGACGCGCTGCAGGTCGGGCCGCGCTTGCCCCTTCGCCAGCCCTTCCCCGGAGGGGGCAGGAGTGTCCCGGTCTTCCTCCCGCCCCCCTTGCGGGAGGGTCGGGGTCGGGGTGGGGGCGCTCCCCGCCTCGATGACGAGCAGCACCTCGCGCTCGTTGACGGTCTCCCCTTCCGCGAACAGCCGCTCGCGCACGCGGCCGGTGCCGGGACTGCGCACCTCGTGCTCCATCTTCATCGCTTCCAGGATCACCAGCACGTCGCCGGCCCGCACCTGGTCGCCCGGGGCGACCAGCCATTGGACAACCTGGGCCTGCAAGGGGGAGCGCAGTTCGGTCATGGCGGGATTGTGCCGTGCGTGCCTCTCACCCCTGCCCTGTCTCCAGGGGGAGAGGGCGCAGAATCCAGGCCATGGACGCCCTCGTTCCCCTGGTCGAAACCTTCCGCGGCGGCACGCGCGAGTGCGTGCATTTCGGCGCGCTGGCCGTCGTCGACACCCAAGGCCGCGTGCTGGCGCAGGCCGGGGACCCGCACTGGGTCACCTTCACCCGTTCCACGCTCAAGCCGCTGCAGGCGCTGCCTTTCGTCGAAGGCGGCGGCGTGCGGCACTTCGGGCTCACGCGCGCGAACCTCGCGTTGCTGTGCGCCAGCCACAACGGCGAGCCCATGCACGTGGAGCAGGTGGAGCAGATCCTGGGCAAGGCGGGCGTGGGCTGCCAGCGGCTGCAATGCGGCTGCCACGTCCCCCTGTTCGCGGAACTGGGCGCCTGGCCGCCGCCGGCGCCCGGCAGCTACGACGAGCGCCATCACAACTGCAGCGGCAAGCACAGCGGCTTCCTCGCGTACTGCGTGCAGCACGGGCTGCCGCTGGAAAGCTACCTGGATCCGGCGCACCCGCTGCAGCGCGCGATCCGCACGGCCGTGGCGGCAGCGGTGGGACTGGAGGAGTCGCAGCTCGCAATCGGCATCGACGGCTGCTCGGCGCCCAACTACGCGATGCCGCTCGCGCACCTGGCGCGCGGTTTCGCCCGGCTCGGTGCCAGCGAGCGCGAAAGTTTCGCAGCGCTGGCGGATGCCATGACGGCGCACCCGGAGCTGGTCTCGGGCACGGGGCGCAACGACCTGGACTTCATGCGCGCGGGCCGCGGCGACTGGGTCACCAAGGTCGGAGCCGACGGCGTGCAGGTCGTCGCGAGCCGCAGCCGCGGGCAGGCGCTGGCGCTGAAGATCGCCGACGGCAGCAGGCTCGCGCTGTTCGCCGCCACCGTGGAGGCGCTGGACCAGCTCGGATGGCTGGACGCGCAGCAGCGCCAGGCCTTGCGGCCGTGGCGCAACGAGGTGATCGCGAGCGTGAAAGGGGCGCCCGTGGGGGAGCGCAAGGCGGTGTTCCGCCTCGCGTTGCCGTCCCGGCCTTGAGGAGCGCGGCGCTGGAGCCCGCAAGGCGCCGGGGCTTCAGTGTCTCCTGCGCCGCGCAGCCAGGTACAGGATCACGGCGGCGATGCCGCCGGCGATCGCGGCCTTGCGGTAGAAGCCGGCGCGGTTGTAGCGCCACTCGGCCGGTCCGCCGATCTCCTTGAACACGTTGGGCACGTGGCCGTGGGCCAGGTCGTCGATGATCCCTTCGACCACGTCCACGCGGTCGGCGAACAGCAGCATCAGCCAGTGCCGCAGGTCGTTCTCGCTGAAGCGGAAGGCGGCGCCGCGGATCATTCCCGACAGGCCCTTGGGCGGCTGCGCGGTGCCGAAGACCGGCGTCAGGCCCGGCCGCTCGTTGGAATGGAACACCTTGACCGTGCGCTTCTGGTGCTCCAGGTCGTCCCAGTGCTTGTTGATGAAGCGCGGCGGCGTGCGTTCCATCGGGAACGCCGGCCGCGCCTGCGGGTCGAGGTCGGCGCCCCAGCCCTGGATGCCTTCCGGCGGCTTGCGCTGGTGCGCCTCGGGCGCCGTCTTCTCGACGTAGATGGTCATGTCGTCCGGGTGGTTGCTCATGCCGTCCTCCTCAGTGCATCGCCATCTGGCGCTCGTACTGCCGGCCCGCGCGCGGGATCAGCACGGGCTTGATGCAGTTGTCCAGCTTGCTGGAGAAGATGTGGTACGCGTCGGCCACGTCGTCGAGGTCGAAGCGGTGCGTGATGATCTCGCTGGGCTTGAGCCGGCCGGCCTGGATGTGTTCGATCAGGCGCGGCAGGTGGCGCTTGACGGCCGCCTGGTTCATGCGCAGCGTCAGGCCCTTGTTCAGGGCGTTGCCGATCGGCACCATGTTGCCGGTGGGCCCGTACACGCCGACGATGGAGACCGTGCCGCCCTTGCGGGCGGAGTTGATGGCCCAGTGCAGCACCGTCGCCGCGCCGGCCTGCAGCTTCATGTAGCGGCCCGTCAGGTGCTGCAGCACGCTGCCCACCGCCTCGGCGCCCACCGCGTCGATGCACACGTCGGCGCCCAGCCAGTCCGTCATCTTCTTCAGGTGGATGGCCATGTCGTCGACTTCCTTGAGGTTCACCGTCTCGCACTGCGCGAAGCGGCGCGCGAATTCGAGCCGGTACTCCAGGTGGTCCACGATGATCACGCGCCCCGCGCCCATGAGCCAGGCGGACTTGGCGGCGAACAGGCCCACGGGGCCGGCACCGAACACCACCACGGTGTCGCCCTCCGCGATCTCGCCCATCTCCGCGGCCTGGTAGCCGGTGGGGCAGGCATCGGTGAGGATGACCGCGTCGTCCATGCTCAGGTCCGACGGGATCTTCATCGGCCCCACGTCCGCCATCGGCACGCGCACGAACTCGGCCTGCCCGCCGTCGTAGCCTCCCGCGGTGTGCGAGTAGCCGTAGATGCCGCCCACCGCGGTGGCTTCGGGATTCACGTTGTGGCAGTTGGAGAACAGCTCCTTCTGGCAGAAGAAGCAGCTGCCGCAGAAGATGTTGAAGGGCACCAGCACGTGGTCGCCCTTCTTCAGGCTCTGCACGGAAGGGCCGACCTCCTCGACCACGCCGACGAACTCGTGGCCGAAGGTGTGGCCCACGCGCGTGTCCGGCACCAGCCCGTGGTAGAGGTGCAGGTCCGAACCGCAGATGCACGAGCGCATGACGCGCACGATCGCGTCGTTGGGGTGCTCGATGCGGGGCTCGGGCTTGTTGGTGGCGCGGACCCGGTAAGGGCCGCGGTATTGCATTGCCAGCATTGGGTGCTTTCTCCTTGTGGTGCTGGCAACCCATTCTGCGAATTCGAACCCAGCCTTGGTTATCTTTGATGCATCCTGTAGCAATCCATGCGCGCTTGCGCGGGGGTACGACACAATGAGGACAGCAATGGCAACTGTGAGTCTCATCGGCGCGCCGACCGACGTCGGCGCCAGCGTGCGGGGCGCCGGCATGGGACCGGATGCGCTGCGCGTGGCGGGCCTGGCCGAGGCGCTGCACGCGCAGGGCTTCGAGGTCATCGACCGCGGCAATCTCGCCGGTCCGCCCAACCCGTGGCACCCGGCGGCGCAAGGCATCCGGCACCTGCCCGAAGTCATCGCCTGGAACCGCGCCGTGTTCGAGGCGGTGTCCACGTCGCTCGCACTGAAACAGGTGCCGGTGCTCATGGGCGGCGACCACTGCCTGGCCATCGGCTCCATCAGCGCGGTGGCGCGCCAGTGTCGCCAGGAGCGCAAGAACCTGCGCGTGGTCTGGCTCGATGCGCACACCGACGTGAACACCGCCGCCATCAGCCCGAGCGGCAACATCCACGGCATGCCCGTCGCGTGCCTGCTCGGGCACGGTCCCGCCGACCTCGTGGGCTGGAGCGGCGAGCGCGCCGCCATCGACGCGGGCAGCATCGACTTCATCGGCATCCGCAGCGTGGACGCGGACGAGCGCCAGGCCATCAAGCAGCTCGGGCTGCAGGTCTTCGACATGCGGCACATCGACGAGCACGGGATGCGCAACACGATGACCGAGGTGCTGCAGGACGTGGACGAGGACACGCACATCCACGTGAGCTTCGACCTCGATTGCCTGGACCCGATGGAGGCGCCGGGCGTGGGCACGGGCGTGCGCGGCGGGCCGACCTACCGCGAGATGCAGCTGTGCATGGAAATGATCGCGGACACCGGCCGGCTCGCGTCCATGGACGTGGTGGAGATCAACCCCGCGCTCGACGTGCGCAACCGCACCGCGGAGCTCGCGGTGGAATTCATCCAGAGCCTGTTCGGCGCCTCCACGCTGGCGCGCTGAGCCCCGCGCGGCGGGCGTTCTCCCGGTGCCGGGGCCGAGCCGGACACGGTAGAGTCGGGGCGTGACCCCCGATTCGTCCAGCCCCAGCGCCGGTGCGGCCGCCGAGGACCCGCGCGTCCGCGCGCTGCGCAGGCTGGGCGTGCTGGACACGCCGTCGGAAGCCTTGCTGGACGGCCTGGCCCGCGCCGCCGCCGCTGCCTGCGGCACGCCCATCGCGATGGTCAACCTGATCGACGGCCGCCGCCAGTGGACCAAGGCGCAGGTGGGCTGGGGCGGCCCGCAGGAACTCACGCGGGACGAAGCGATCTGCCCGCTCGTGGTGGAAGCAGGCCAGCTCGTGGAGATCCCCGACACGCGGCTGGATCCGCGCGTGGCCGACAAGGCCTGCGTACGCGAGGCGCCCGGCATCGCGTTCTATGCCGGCGCGCCGCTGGCCACGCCGGACGGCCACGTGATCGGCGCACTGGCCGTGCTCGACCTGCAGCCGCGCACCGGCCTGGCGCCCGCGCAGCGCGGCGCGCTGGCGGAGCTCGCGGCGGCGACGGTCCAGGCCCTGCTGCTGCGCCAGGCCGCGCACCGCACGGTGCAGTCCTCCAGCGAGGAGATGTTCCGCAGCCTGTCGGAGTCCTGCCCGGTCGGCATCTTCCACACCGACGCGCGCGGCCAGGTGATCTACGGCAACCCCGAGGCCGCCCGCATCTTCGCCCGGCCCCTGGCCGACCTCATGGGCGACCGCTGGGTGCAGTGGCTGCACGAGGACGACGAGGACGCGATGCTGGCGCTGTGGCAGCGGGCCGCGGCGGACGGCACCGTGTTCGACCACACCTACCGGGTGCGCCGCCCGGACGGCAGCATGGTGCACGTGCGCGGCCGCTCGCAGGCCGTGCGCCTGCCCGACGGCTCCACAGGCGGTTACGTCGGCTCGGTGGAGGACGTGAGCGAGCAGGTGCGCTCGCAGGAACAGATGCGGGCCAGCAACGAGTTCCTCGCGCGCGCCGAGCAGATCGCGGGGGTGGGCGCGTGGCGCTTCAACATGGTCACCGGCGAGATCTTCTGGACCAGCCAGGTGCGGCGCATCTACGAGCTGCCGCCGGAGTACGAGCCGCGCGGCGACGAGCAGGAGAAGTACTTCGACGCCGACGCGCAGAAGTTGATCCACGAGACGGTGCGCGCCTGCATCGAGAACGGCCGGCCCTGGGACGTGCAGCTGCCCATGACCACGGCGCGCGGCCGGCGCATCTGGGTGCGCTCGGTCGGCCAGGTCGAGCGCCGGGACGGCAAGCCCCATGCGCTGGTGGGCGCGCTGCAGGACATCACCGAAACGCAGCTTGCCCACGCGGCGCTGGAGCGCAGCCAGGAGCGGCTGCACCGGGCCCTGGAGGGCTCCGCGCTCGCGCTGTGGGACCTGGACGTGCAGGGCGAGGACGTCTACCTGTCCGAGCAGTGGGCCGTCATGCTGGGCGGCAAGCCGCAGGAGACCTTCTGCACCGCGCAGCAGCTGCTGGAGCTCGTGCCGGCGGAGGACCTGCCGCGGATCGAGCAGGCGCTCAAGGAGGTGCTGGGCGGCACCTCGCCACGCTACGCGGTGCAGCACCGCGTGCAGCGCCGCGACGGCACCTTCCTGTGGATTCACAGCGAGGGCGGCGTGGCGGAACGCGATGCGTCCGGCGCGCCGCTGCGCATGGTGGGCACCAACCGCGACATCACGCACGAGCGCGCGGCGGAGGAGGAGCTGCGCATCGCGCGCGACGCGGCCGACGAGGCGAACAAGGCCAAGAGCCAGTTCCTGGCCACCATGAGCCACGAGATCCGCACGCCGCTCAACGGCATCATCGGCATGACCCGCCTGCTGCTGGACGAGCAGCTCACGCCGGAGGTGCGCCGCCATGCCGACCTGATCGACCGCAGCGGCCAGTCGCTGCTGGCGCTGGTCAACGACATCCTGGACGTCTCCAAGATCGAGGCCGGCCAGATGGAGATCGAGCGGGTGCCCTTCGACCTGCACGGGCTGGTGCAGGAGCTCGCGACCTTGTACCGGCTGCGCGCCACCGAGAAGAGCCTGCTGTTCCGGGTGCGGCTGGACCCGGGCGTGCCGCAGCACGTCGTCGCCGATCCCACGCGCTTGCGGCAGGTGCTCGTCAACCTGCTGGGCAACGCGCTGAAGTTCACGGCCAGCGGCTGGATCGGGCTGGACGTGCGGGCACGCGCCGAAGAAGCCGCGCACGTGCTGGAGTTCATCGTCAAGGACACGGGGCTGGGCATCCCGGCGGAAGTGCAGCCGCAGCTGTTCTCCCGCTTCATGCAGGCCGACAGCTCCACGTCGCGCCAGTTCGGCGGCACGGGGCTGGGCCTGTCGATCGTGCGCCAGCTGGTCGACCTCATGGGCGGCGCCGTGGAAGTGGCCAGCACGCCGGGCAAGGGCTCGCGCTTCACCGTGACGCTGCCGGTCGTCGTGGCGCAGGAGCCCGAGCCGGCCTCGATGTGGGTGGACCTCAGCCCCGCGGCGCCCGCTTCGCGCATCCTGCTGGCGGAGGACAACACGACCAACCAGGTGGTCGCCTTCGGCATGTTGCGCAAGCTGGGCTACGGCGACGTGAGCATCGCCAACGACGGGGCCGAGGCTTTCGACATGGCGCGGCGCGACGCGTACGACCTGATCCTCATGGACTGCCAGATGCCGGAGATGGACGGCTACGAGGCGACGCGGCGCCTGCGCGCGGCGGGCTGCACGGCGCCGATCGTGGCCATGACGGCCAACGCGATCAAGGGCGACCGCGAACGCTGCCTCGAGGCGGGCATGAACGACTACCTCACCAAGCCCATGGACCTGAAGACGCTGCGCGCGATGCTGGCCCGGTGGGCCGGGCCGCAGCCTTCGCGGGTGGCGGACCTGCCGCTGTTCGACGCGGCCGCGATGAACTCGCGCTTCGGCGGCGACGAGGAGCTCAAGGAGGTGGCGCTCACCGCTTTCCGCCAGAGCACGCCGGCGCTGCTGGCAAAGGTGCATGCGGCGCTGCAGGCCGGCGACCGGGTCCAGCTCGCGCGGCTGGCCCACTCGGCCCGGGGCGGCGGCTCCATGATCGCCGCCGAGCGCTATGCGGCGATCGCGGGCGCGCTGGAAGAACGTGCGGAGACCGCGACACCGGCGGACCTGCAGCGCCTGGTGGACGACCTGCAGTCGGCCTTCGACCTGTTCCTGGCGTTCGCGGCCTGATGCGGCCAAACGACATCCAGGCAATTGCCTAGGGGTCGCCCCGAGGCCAACTCTACAATCGCCGGTCGTCCCAGCGCCGGCCGGCTGCCACGCCGCAAGGACCGCGCCCTGCCGCCGTCGCTCCCTCCCTGGCTGCGGGCGACCCCGAACTTCACCCTCCGCCGCCCTGCCCAGGCAGGGCGGCCACCACTGTCTCGCCAAGCATGATCATCGAGAACGTCGCTGCCAGCTTTCCCAATCGCCGCGTCGACAACGAAGCCGTCGTCGACCTCGTGCGCCACCACTCCGCGGCGTTCGAGGGCGACGTCGACAAGATGCTGCGGGTGGTCCGGACCCTGCTCGATCGCAGCGGGCTGGTCAGCCGCAACTGGCGCGAAGCCGGCGAGCGGCCGATCGAGCACCTGCAGGCCGCGGTGGACGAGGCGCTGGCGGGTTCCGGCCTGCAGGCGAAGGACATCGACCTGCTCGTGTACGTCGGCATCGCCGGCGGTTTCCGCGAGCCCGGGAACTCGTACATGGTGGCCAAGTCGCTGGGCATGAGCAAGGCGCAGTGCTTCGACGTGATCGACGCCTGCATGAGCTGGACCCGCGCCTTGTCCCTCGTGGACAGCCTGTTCAAGTCGGGCGGCTACCGCAACGCGATGGTGGTGAACGCGGAGTTCAACATGATCGAGGGCGTGGCCGGCTTTCCCGAGAACTACGCGGTGCGCGACTTCGACGAGCTGAACTACCTGCTGCCCTCGTACACCATCGGCGAGGCCGCGACGGCCACCCTGCTGTTGCCGGACGCACCGGAGAATTTCTCGGTCGCCTTCCAGTCGCGGCCGGAGCTCGCGGACCTGTGCATGATCCCGACCGCCGGCCACGAAGGCTACTTCCAGGTCAACGAGGCGGTCGCGGCGCTGGGCGAAGGGCGCTTCACGGCCCGCGGCACGGAGCTGCACGACCGCCTGGCCGAGGAGATCCCGGCCCTGATCCGCAGCGCCGGCGCCTACCCGGAACAGGCCGACGTCGTCTTCACCCACTCCTCCTCGCTGCCGGCGTGGACCAGCGTGGGCCGGGAGCACGGGTTCGCCGAGAAGATCTTCCACATCTATCCCGAGACCGGCAACGTGGTGTCGGCCTCGATTCCCGCGGCCATGTCGCTGGCGAAGAAGGCCGGCAAGCTGCTCAAGGGCGACCAGGTCATGTTCCTGATGGGAAGCGCCGGGATGTCCTTCGCCCTGAGCAAGTTCGTCTTCTGAGCGGTCCGTGGCTCGCGTGCTGAAGAACCTGTTCCGGCGTTTCGACGCCGCGCTGCGGCAAAGCGCCAACGCCTCGGCGCGCAGCATGGTCGTCGCCGCTGCGGTCGGGGCGATCATCTTCACCGGCTACGGCATCCTGTGGCTGTACGTCGCGCCGGTCGAATACGAGAGCCTGGGCCTGCGCAGCGTGGCGGTGCTCCTGTGCCTCGCGGTGAGCCTGAGCCCGTACTGGCCGCAGCGCTGGAAGCAGCGCTTCCTGCCCTGGGCCTGGTTCGCGGCCGTGATGTACGCGCTGCCCTTCTACGCCACGTACCAGCTGCTCGGAAGCAACTATTCGGTGCTGCGCTCGATGCTCGAAGTGACGATGGTGTTCTTCGTCGTCGTCATCTTCCCGCACTACCTGCTGGCGCTCGCGACCATCCTCCTGGGCACGGGCCTGGGCGTGCTCGCCGGCTATCTCACGATCCCGAACTTCGCCACGCTGAACCACGCGATCGTGAAGTCCGTACACCTCCAGGCGATGGTCTACAGCGCGACCGCGGGCCTGCTGTTCACGCGCAGCAACCTCGAAGGCATCCTGGTGCGGCAGCGGATCCACGCGCTCAAGGACCTGGCCGGCTCCATCGCCCACGAGCTGCGCAATCCGCTCGGGCAGCTGCGCTACCGGCTGGACAGCATCGGCCGCAGCCTGCCCGGCCCGAGCACCGACGGCAAGGACCCCACCATGCCGGCGCGGCAGCTCGACGCCGTGTACAAGGAACTGGCCGAGGGCAAGCTCGCGATCGAGCGGGGCATGCAGATGATCTCCATGACCCTGGAGGAGATCCATGCGAAGCCGCTCGACACGTCACAACTGCGCTACCTCTCCGCGGCCAAGGTGACCCGCAAGGCGGTGGACGAGTTCGGCTACGAGAACGCGGCCCACCGCGAACGCGTGGAACTGCGCGTGGCCGAGGACTTCGTGTTCAAGGGCGACGAGACGCGCTACCTCTTCGTCCTGTTCAACCTGCTGAAGAACGCGCTTCACTATTTCGACGCCCACCCCGCGGCGCTGGTCACGATCACCGTGGGCAGCCACGGCGTGCGCTTCGAGGACACGGGCCCCGGCATGCGGCCCGAGGTGCTCGCCCGCGCGTTCGAGTCGTTCCATACCGCGGGCAAGGTGGGCGGCACCGGCCTGGGCCTGTCCTTCTGCAAGCGCACGATGCTCGCCTTCGGCGGCGACATCACGTGCACGTCGGAGCTGGGCCGCTTCACGCGCTTCGTGCTGCGCTTTCCCGCCGTCGACCGTGCGGAGATCGCCGCGCACGAGGCCCAGGTGGTGGAGGGCGCCCGGGCCATGTTCGCGGGCCGGCGCATCCTGGTGGTCGACGACCTGCCCGCCCTGCGCCTGACCGCGCGGGCCATGCTCAAGCCGCTGGACGCGCAGATCGAGGAAGCGGAGAACGGGCAGGAGGCCCTGGACCTGCTGGCCCGCCAGCCCTTCGATGCCATGGTGCTGGACCTGTCGATGCCGGTGCTGGATGGTTACGCCACCGCCGGCAGCATCCGCGCCGGCCGGGTTCCCGGCAGGGAGCGCCTGCCCATCGTGGCGTACAGCGCGGAGTCGCCGGTCGTGGCGCTGGCGAAACTGCAGCGGGTGGGGGTCGACGTGCTGGTCGACAAGGCCTGCTCGCGGGTCGAACTGCTGGAGGCGCTCTGCCGCGTCTACCGGCAGGCCGGCCATGCGACGGATGCGCGGCTGGCCGCGGAATCCCTCGCGGGACGGACCATCCTGTTGGCCGACGACCAGGCCTTCAACCGTCGCTTCCTGCGCTCGCTGCTCGAGCAGCACGGTGTCCGCGTGCTGGAAGCCCCGGACGGCGCATCGGCCCTCGCCACGCTGCAGGCGAGCGCCGTGGACGCGATCATCACGGACATCCACATGCCCGTGCTGGACGGGATCGGGCTGGCGCGGGCCGTGCAGGAGTCGAGCCGGGCAGACAAGCCGGTGGTGATCGCGCTGAGCGCGCGCGACGACGCGGCGGCGCACGCGAAGGCGCGTGCCGCCGGGATCCGCGACTTCCTCACGAAGCCGGCCGAAGCGGACAAGCTGATCGAAACGCTGGCAAGGCACCTGGCGCACAGCGCGGGCGCCACGCGTTCAGCGGACGGCACGCTCGCCGACCTCGCGGCCGGGGGCTTGCTCGACGCCGGCCGCCTGCGCGAACTGCACCGCGTCGACGTTCCCGCGGCAGCCGTCCTCGGGGCGATGCAGGCGATCCGCGCCTCGCTCGGGAAGCTCCAGGAGGCGGTCGCTGCACGCGAGGCCGATGCCGCACGGGAGCTGCTCCATGCGCTGGTCGGAACCTGCGGCGACGTCGGGGCGCAGGCGCTGCACCAGCGGGTGAGGTCCCTGCAGCCGCTGCTGGAGCAGGCCCCGCCCGCACCGCAGGCCGGCTGGTACGAAGAGCTGGTGCGCCTGCATGCGCGCACGGAGCAGGCCCTGCGCGACGCGTATCCGCAGGGCTCCGTGGCCTGAGCAGGCCGGCCGGCCGGCGGGGGCCGGCGGCTCAGCCGCCTTGCCTCATTGCGGCTCGAGGCCGACCTTCTTCACCAGGGCCGCGAAGCGCTGCAACTCGCTGCGGAACATCGCGTTCGCCTGCTCCGTCGTGCTGACGTTGATGGTGTTGCCCTGCTTGGCCATCGCTTCCTTCACGGCCGGATCGTTGAAGGCGGCGACCACCGCGTCGTGCGCTTTCTTGACGTTGGCGGCGCTCAGGCCCTTGGGGCCGATCACGGCGAACCAGGCCTCGGCCGAGAAGTTGGCGAGGCCCTGCTCGGCGAAGGTCTGGATGTCGGGCGCGGCCGGCGTGCGCTGCGCGGTCAGCATGCCGATCGGACGCAGGGCGCCGCTCTTGATCTGGCCCTGCACGCTGGGCAGCGCCGCCGTGGCGAAGTCGATCTGCCCGCCCATCAGGTCCGTCACCATCGGGCCCACGCCCTTGTACGGGATGTGCCTGGCCGTCGCACCGCCCGCATCCAGCACCATCTCGCTGGCCAGGTGCAGGATGGTGCCGTTGCCGCCGGAGCCGAAGTTGTAGCCGCCCGGCTTGGCCTTGAGCGCGGCGAAGAACTCCTTCGCGTTGTTGACCGGCAGCTTGTTCGGGTTCACCACCAGCACCATGGGCGTGGCACCGACGACGGCGATCGGCGTGAAGTCGCCAGGCATGTCGAAGGGCAGGGACTTCAGCACGCTGGGGAAGATCACCACGTTGTTCGAGACGACCGACAGCACGCTGCCGTCGGCGGGCGAGCGTGCCAGCGCCTGCAGGCCCACGAGGCCGCCGGCGCCCGGCTGGTTGTCCACGACGACGGTGCCGCCCAGTGCCTTGCCCAGCGCGGGAGCAGCCGATCGGGTGATCGTGTCCACGCCCGAGCCGGTGGCGTTGGGCAGGATGAACTTGACGGTGGAATCGGCCAGCGCGTTGCCCGCGGTGGCAGCGGTGGCGGCGAGCGCCAGCAGCACGCTGCGGCGGGAAAAAGTGGTCTTGTGGTCTTGCATCGTCGTCTCCTTCGGATCTGGATATTGTCAGGCCACCACGGCCTGTTGCCTGAGCGCGGCGATGTCGGCCTCGGCAAGGCCCAGCGACAGCAGCAATTCCCGGCTGTGCGAGCCCAGGGCCGGCGGGTCCAGGCGCACGCCGAGCCGCTCGCCGCCGAGCGTGAACGGCAGCAGCGTGGTCTTCACGGTTTCGCCGGCGCGCGGGCCGTCGGGCAGCTTCACGTCGGCCAGGCCGCCGGTGGCGCGCAGGTGTTCGTCATCGTACAGGTCCTCGGGCCGGCGGATCGGCGCGAAGGGCAGGCCGGCCTGTTCCATCAGCGTGGCCAGTTCGTCCGCCCCGCGCCGCTCCAGCCGCTCGCGCAGCGTGGCGAGCAGGCGCGGGCGCTGCTGCACGCGCTGGTTGTTGGTGGCGAGCTCCGGCTCGGCCTTCAGGTCGGCGAAACCCAGCACGTCGCAGAACTTGAGCCACTGCGCGTCGCTGACGGCGGCCAGGAAGATCTGCTCGCCGTCCCGGACGCTGAACACGTCGTACACG
Source organism: Ramlibacter sp. G4-7 (assembly GCF_057784995.1). Lineage (NCBI taxonomy): Bacteria > Pseudomonadati > Pseudomonadota > Betaproteobacteria > Burkholderiales > Comamonadaceae > Ramlibacter > Ramlibacter sp. G4-7. The sequence continues at coordinate 181,557 of NZ_JBYNTT010000007.1, read as the reverse complement.
GCCCAGGGGTTGTCGCGCGCCGGCAGGGGCGCGGCCGGCTTGCCGGTCACCGCGTACTGCAGCATGTGCTGGCCGACCAGGAACACGTTGTTCTCGAACAGCGCCGACTGCACCTCCATGCCGCGGCCGGTGATGCCGCGCTGGATCAGCGCGCCCAGCACGCCCACCGCGCCGAACAGGCCGCCCATGATGTCGTTGACGCTGGTGCCCGCGCGCAGCGGATCGCCGGGGCGGCCCGTCATGTACGCCAGGCCGCCCATCATCTGCACCACCTCGTCGAGCGCCGTGCGGTGGTCGTACGGGCCGGGCAGGAAGCCCTTGCAGGTCGCGTAGATCAGTTTCGGATTGGTGGCACCGAGCGAGGCGTAGTCGAGCCCGTACTTCTCCATGGTGCCCGGCTTGAAGTTCTCCGCCACCACGTCGGCACTGGCACACAGCTTGCGCGCGAGCGCCGCCCCTTCGGGCTTGTGCAGGTCGATGCCGATGCTCTTCTTGTTGCGGTTGAACATGGGGAAGAAGCCCGCGCCCGCGCCCAGCAGGCGGCGCGTGCGGTCGCCGTCGATGGGCTCGACCTTGATCACCTCCGCGCCCAGGTCCGCGAGCACCATGCCGCAGGTGGGGCCCATGACCATGTGGGTGAATTCGACGACCCGCAGGCCTTTCAGGGGAAGATTGCGTTCAGCCATGCGCGGCCTCCTTCATCGTCTTGGGCAGGCCGGTCTTCCAGATCGTGCCGTGGGTGGGTTCGCCTTCCAGCCATTGCGCGACCTTCGCGCGCAGGGCGAGCAGCTGGTCGAAATCGAGGCCGGTCTCGATTCCCATGCTGTGCAACATGTAGGTGAGGTCTTCGGTGGCGACGTTGCCGCTGGCGCCGGGCGCATGCGGGCAGCCGCCGATGCCGGCGGTGCAGGCGTCGAAGCGGGAGATGCCCAGTTGCATCGCCGCGAACACGTTGGCGAGGCCCAGGCCGCGCGTGTCGTGGAAGTGTCCGGCCACGAGCTTCTCGCCCGCCACCTTCAGCACGCGCTCGAACAGGCGCGAGACCATCGCGGGGTCGGCGTAGCCCACCGTGTCGGCGAGGCTCACGCCCTCGACGCCGAGGTCCAGCACGGCCTGCACCAGCCGCACCACCTCGTCGGGGTGGACCCGGCCCTGGATCGTGCAGCCCAGGGCGGTGCTGATGCCGACCTCGATCTGCGTCTTCGCGCCGCTGGCGTCCCGCTCGCTGCGGATGCGCGCGATCTCGGCGACCACCTCGTCGGGCGTCTTGCGCAGGTTGGCGAGGCTGTGGGCGTGGCTGGCCGACAGCGGCAGCAGCATCATCTCGGCCTTCGCCTCGAGCGCGCGCTGCGCGCCTTTCAGGTTGGGCACCAGCACCGTGGCGCGCAGGCCGGGCAGGGTCTGCGCGAAGGCAAGCACTTCCGCGGTGTCGGCCAGCTGCGGCAGCAGCTTGGGAGGCACGAAGGATCCCACCTCGATCTCGCGCTCGCCGGCGGCATAGGCGTCGCGGATCCATTCGATCTTGGCGGCGGTGGGGACGATGGTGGCCACGCTCTGCAGGCCGTCGCGCAGGCCCATCTCGCGAACGACCACGCGGCGCGGCAGGGCGGCCGTCGCGGAAAAGGGTGTCGGGTTCATGGGCGCCAGTCTAGAATTTCCCAAGCGTGCGATCTGCTCATTTTGGGAACGGCTACGTTCCGATCCGGAATACCTTGCGCGACCTCGACCTCACCACCCTGCGCCTGTTCGTCTCCGTCTGCGAGGCGGGCAACATCGCGCGCGCCGGCGAGAAGGCGAACATCGTCGGGTCGGCCATCAGCAAGCGCCTGGCCCAGCTGGAGCACCAGGTGGGCACGCCCTTGCTCGTGCGCAAGCGGCATGGCGTGTTGCCGACCCCCGCAGGGCAGACCCTGCTGGAACACGCGCGCGGCATGCTCGACGGCGCCGCCCGGATCGAACGCGACATGCAGAGCTACGTCGCCGGCGGCCGCGGGCAGGTGCGCATCTTCGCGTCGGTCTCCGCGATGACCGAATCCCTGGCCGACGACGTGGCCTCCTTCCTGCGCCGGCCGGCCCACCGCACGATCCGCGTGGACCTGGAGGAGCGCGTCAGCCCGGAGATCGTGCGCGGCGTGCGCGAAGGCCTGGCTTCGCTCGGCGTGTGCTGGGACGCGACCGACCACGCCGGGCTGCAGGCGCGGCCGTACCGGCGCGACACGCTGTGCGTCGTCGTGCCGGCGGGCCATCCGCTCGCCGCGCGCCGCCGGCTGCGCTTTGCCGATACGCTGGACTACGAGCACGTCAGCCTGCCCGTGAACAGCGCCGTGCAGCTGATGCTGCAGCGTTCCGCCGCGCAGCTCGGACGCACCGTGAACCACCGCGTGGTGGTCACGAATTTCGAAGCGGCGCTGCGCGTGGTGCACGCGGGGCTGGCCATCAGCCTGGTGCCGCGCGAAGTGGCGCAAGCCCAGGCCGCCGCCATGGGGCTGCGCCTGCTGCCGCTGGCCGAGCCCTGGGCCGAGCGGCGCTTCATCGTCTGCTACCGTCAGGCGGAGGCGCTGAGCCCCGCCGCGCAGCTCCTCGTCGACCATCTCGCCGCCCTCTCCCATCCATGAACGAAGTCCTGGCCCTCGGCCCGCAACCGCGGCTCCTGTTCCTCTCGCGCGATGCCGCCGTGCTGCACGCGCAGCTCGCCGGCCGTGCGCTGCGCCGCGCAGACGCGGGCAGCTTGCGCGACGACGTCTCGACCGACGAGATCACGCCGGTGCGCATCATGTCCCACTACGACGCGAGCCTCGCGCGCTTCCCGTACACCGGCTTCACCACGGACGACGGCACGCGCCCCATCGCCGCCGGCGCGCTGCAGGCCGGCGGCTTCCAGGTGACGGTGGCGGGCCGCCGCTACGGCAAGGGCTCCTCGCGCGAGCACAGCCCGGCGGCGGAGAAGTACGCCGGCATCCGGCTGGTGATCGCGGAGAGCTTCGAGCGCATCTATCGCCAGAATGCCGACAACATCGGCCTGTTCACCTCCACCGATTTCGCCCTGGTGCAGCGGCTGCAGCGCGGGGAAGCGATCACCATCGAGGAGCTGGTGGCCGGGCGCGATGCTCTGGCCGCCGCCATCCTGCGCAGCGGCGGCCTGCTGCGCTTCGGCCAGGCGCACCTGCGCAGCGCCGGTCCCGCGCCGGCTGCGCCCACCGGCGCGCCGCAGACGCTGTTCGCGAAGATGGTGCAGCGCCACCTGCTGCGCACGCCGGTGACGCCGCAGCTGCCGCAACCCGGCGAAGGCTGCTTCGTGCGCGCCGACTGGCGCTTCATCCACGAGTACTACACCGGCATGGCGGCGCACATGCTGCACGAGTCCCTGGGGCGGCCGCTCGCGCTGCGCGATCCGGCGTCCATCGTGGTGTTCGAGGACCACACCTCCTATGTCGACGAGAGCCCGGCGCACGCCGGCTCGCCGCTGCTGCCCAACGTGCACGCCATGTGCGAGGCGCAGCGCAGCTTCGCCCGCGACTACGGCCTGCGCCAGCACCGCACGCTGACGGAAGCCGAAGCGCGCAGCGACGCGGGCGGCAATGCCGCGGGCATCTCGCACGCGATGATGGCGGAGCACTACGCGCTGCCCGGGCAGCTGGTGGCCGGCACCGATTCGCATACGCCGCACAGCGGCGCGCTGGGCTGCGTCGCCTTCGGCGTCGGCACCTCCGACATGGCCAATGCCTTCGTCACCGGCGCGGTGCGCCTGACCATGCCGCAGGTACTGCGGGTGGAACTCGAAGGCGCGCTGCCCGCCGGCGTCGCCGCCAAGGACATCGCGCTGCACCTGCTGCAGCTGCCGGCGATCCGCGCCGGCGGCGGCGTCGGCAAGGTGTTCGAGTTCGCCGGGCCCGTGATCCGCGCGCTCTCGATCGACGAGCGCGCGACGCTGACCAACATGACGGCGGAGCTCGGTGGGCTGACCGGGATCGTGGCGCCGGACGAAGAGACGGTGCGCTTCCTGCAGGAGCGCCGCGGTGTCGCCTTTCGCGTCGAGGACTGGATGCGCAGCGACCCGGGCGCGGCGTACGCGGACGTGCTCCGCGTGGACTGCACGGCCTTGTCACCCATGGTGGCGCGTCCCGGCGATCCGGGCAACGGCGTGCCGCTCGCGCAACTGGGCGAGCGTGTCCGCGTCGACATCGCCTACGGCGGCTCCTGCACGGCCGGCAAGCGCGAGGACTTCGACCAGTACCACGCCGTCCTCGCCTGGGGCCTCGACCACGGCCTGCGCGTGCCGGAGCACGTGCAGCTGTACCTGCAGTACGGCACCACCGCGGTGCGGGACTACTGCGTCGCGCGCGGCTACGACCGCACCTTCGCGGCGGCCGGCGCGCGCATCCTGCAGCCCTCGTGCGGCGCCTGCGCCAACTGCGGCCCGGGTTCGTCGACGGACGCGTCGCAGGTCACGGTGAGCGCGATCAACCGCAATTTCCCCGGCCGCTCCGGACCCGGCCAGGTGTGGCTGGCGAGCCCGGCCACGGTGATGGCCAGCGCACTGGCGGGAGAACTGCGGTCCTGGGCGGAGCTGCAGGACGGCGCCGCCCGCGGTGGCCTCAGCCGCGCGGGAGCGTGATCCTGCGGATCTTGCGGTTGCCCATGTCGGCCACCAGCAGCGCGCCGCTCGCGTCCAGCACCAGCCCCGAAGGCATGCTGAAGGTCGCGGCAGCGGCGTCGCCGTCGGCGTCGCCGGGGCGTCCCGTGCCGGCGAGCACCGAGCTCACGCCGGCGGGCGTGATCCTGAGGATGCGGTTGCCGTAGGGATCGGCCACGTAGGTGTTGCCGGCCGCATCGGTGGCGCGGTCCGCCGGGTGCGGGAAATCGATCGTGTCGTTCCCGATGCTGGACACCTGGCCGTCGGCGACCAGCCGCGTGCCGTTGCTGCTGCCGAAGTCGGCGACGTGCAACCGGGCGTCCGCGTCGAGCGCCAGTGCATGCGGCATGAAGAACTCGGCGGCCGCGGCGCTGCCATCGGCCGTGCCGAACGCGCCCGAGCCGGCGACGGTGCTCACGCAGGCGCCGCTGCCGCAAGGCGCGGGCAGTGGCGCATCCCCCGTGCCGCCGTCACCGCCGCAGGCAGTGAACAGGCACAGCGCCATCGCACCTTCGACGGGGACGGCCCACGCGCGCCTGGGTGCCATCGTCTGCCCTTCGCGTTCAGCGGCTCGCGGCCGCAGCCGGCAGCCCGGTCGTGGGCGCGCCGATCGGGCGCAGGCGGGGCAAGGCCATCGACTCGGCGCGGTGCACCGACATCTGGATGCCGGAGATCGTGTCTTCGGCGGCTTCGCGGTACAGGAGCTGCCCGTTGAGCGAAGCGCCGCGGCCCTCGATCTTCAGCAGCGCGGTGGCCAGCGCGGCGTCGCCTTCGCCTTCGGGCGCAGGGCCGAGGTGGAGGTAGCCGCCGCGGATCGTCCCGGCCACCGGCACGCGCAGTTCCGAGCACCCCCCGGCGCGGCAGTGCCGGATCGCCAGCAGCCCGCGCACCTCACGCAGTTGCTGTTCGATCACCACGCCGACTTCGGTCCATTCGCCCGGAACGGGCAGATGACCCGTGCCCAAACCTTTCCAGCCGCCGGCAATGTTTACCCCTCGATACCGCCAGCGGCGCCACAGGGGCAGGGCGATCCGGACCCAGAAGTCCGCGAGGAACAGGAGCGTGAGCGTCGCCAGCACGGCGGCGAGGGCGCCCAGGATGATGTAAAGGAGGTTCTCTTCCATGCGCCCACTGTGTCATGCAAGCGGCACGTGGCTGTTTGCGGGTGCAACCGCGCGGCCCGCGCGAAGCTACTCCTCGGTTCCCTGCCGCAGCTTCATGGACGCCTCGTTGGTGGCGTCCATGGCGGTGAGCCACTCCCGCAGCAATTCGGTGTTGCCGGGAGTCCGGTGCACGGCTTCACGGGCGCTTTTCTCGGCGGCGAGGGCCGCCTTGAACTCGTCCATCAACAACCGCGCGCGCTCGCTGCGGGAGTCTGCAGACATGGTCTGCATGCTACGCGTCGGCATCGCCGCCGCGCAAGGAACGCCCACGACGACAGCGGTAGCAATCGGGCAAAAGACTGTATAGAATCACAGTACCGGCGAGAGACTCCTGGTCCTCGCGGTTGCCATTCAGGCCGCGGCGCCCGCAAGCGTGCCGCGGCCTTCTTTTTTCCCGGCGCGCTTACGCGTCGAGCAGTCGGCGCGCCACGAGCGCGGAGCGCACGTCCGCCGGCTTTCCGACAAGGACCGCCTGCAGGCCGAGCGCACGGGCGGCTTCCACGTTCGGCGCGAGATCGTCGAACAGCAGCACCTGCGCCGCGGGCACGCCGATCGCCTGCAGCACGTGCGCGAAGCTTTCCGGCTGCGGCTTGCGATGGCCGATCTCGTGCGAGGTGAAGACGTGGTCGAAGCGGTCCAGGAAGCCGGGGAAGGCCCGTCGCATGTGCAGGACATGGGCCGGGTTGGTGTTGCTGATGGCGTAGCGGGGCACGCGGCCGCGCAGCGCTTCCAGCAGCGCCACCGTCTCCGCGATCTCGCCGATCAGGATGGCGTTGAAGCCGGCCTCCACCTGCGCGAGATCGCACTCCAGTTCCAGCGCGTGGCGCAGGTGGGCGAAGAAGCCGGCGTCGTCCAGCCGCCCGGTTTCGTGGTGGCGGAAGGGCTCGTCGAAGGCAAAGCGCGCGCGCACCGCCTCGGGCGGCAGGCGGGAGTAGGGGCTCCACGCGGCCAGCGCGCGGTCGAAGTCGATGTCCAGCAGCACGCCGCCCAGGTCGAACAGGACGGCGCGCACGGGCGGGGGGCTCTCGTGCATGCGCGCATTCTCCCCCGCAGCGTGCGGGGCTTGCGTTCGCGGCGGCACGGCGGCCACACTGGCGCTCCCATCCCATCCAGCAGGAGTCGCGTCATGGAAGTCTTCATGGTCGAGCGTTCGCTCAAGGGCATTCCCATGGACCAGCTCGCGGCCGCGCAGCAGCGCGCCATCCGCACCGCCGCGGAGATGACCGCGGCCGGCACGCCCATCAAGTACCTGCGCTCCACCTTCGTGCCGGAAGACGGCCGCTGCATGTGCCTGTTCGAAAGCGGCACCTGCGAGAACGTCGAGGCGCTCAACCGCAAGGCGCAGATCCCGTTCGACACGGTGCGCCCCGCCCTCGATCTGCGGCCTTAGTCCGCCTTCGCCCCCGAGTCCTTGGCCAGCTTCGCCCAGAAGCGGTTCTCCGCCTTGATGAACTCGGCGAAGTCCGCGGGCGAGGCGGAGGCCGAGACGTCCGTGCCTTCGCGTGCGAGCGCCGCCTTGACCTCGGGCTTCTGCAGGGCGACGGCGGTCGCGTCGAACAGCTTCTTCACGATCTCGGGCGGCGTGCCCTGCGGCACGAAGAAGCCGTACCAGAAGTCCATCTTGTAGGCCGGCAGTCCGGCCTCTTTCATCCCGGGAAGCTCGGGCACGAGCGGGAAGCGGTCGGTGGTCGTCACGCCCAGGCCCACGAGACGGCCGGCCTTGATCTGCGGCAGCACCGAGGGCGGCGTGGCGAAGGTGACCTGCGTGTCGCCGGCGATGACCGACTGCACCGAGGGCGCGCCGCCCTTGAACGGGATGCCCACCAGGTCCACGCCGGCGAGCTGGTTGAACAGCACGCCGCCCAGGTGCGGTGCCGAGCCCATGCCGGCATGCGCGAAGTTCACCTTGCCCGGGTTCTTCTTCGCGTACTCGACCAGCTCCGGGATGCTCTTGATGCCCAGTTGCGGGTTCGCCGCGACCACCAGCGGCGAGGCGGTCAGCTTGCCCACCGGCACCAGGCTTTGCACCGTGGGGGCGCGCTTCGGGTCGATCGCCGGGTTCACCGAGATCGCGCTGGGGCTGGCGATCAGCACCGTGTAGCCGTCGGGCGGCGCCTTGGCCACGAAGTCGGCCGCGAGGCTGGAGCCGGCGCCGGGCTTGTTGTCGATCACCACCGGTTGCCCCAGCGCGCGGCTGAGCGCATCGCCGACGCTGCGGCCCACGTAATCCGCCGCGCCGCCGGGGGTGAAGCCCACGACCAGCTTGATCGGCCGGTCCGGCCAGTTCTGCGCCGCGGCGCTGCCGCACAGGCCAAGGGCCAGCGCCAATCCGGCGACTGCTTTCGTGAGCATGGGGTGTCTCCTTTTGTTCGTGGACTACGGGGCGATCACGATCTTGCCGACGTGGGCGTTGGCCTCCATGTGCGCGCGCGCGGCGGGCACGTCGGCGAAGCCGAACACCCGGTCGACCAGCGGCCGCAGCTGGCCGGCGGCCACCAGCGGCAGCATGTCCTGGGCAAAGCGGCGCGTGCCTTCCGCCTTCTGCGCGGGGCTGGTCATCTTCTGCGACACGCCGAACAGCACCAGCCGCTTGGCGTGCAGGGCCTGGAGGTCGATCTCCGCTTTCAGCGTCTGGTCGACGTAGCCGACGGTGGCCAGGCGCCCCTCGAAGGCGAGGCAGCGCACGCATTCGGCGAAGACGGTGCCGCCGACGTTGTTCACCACCAGGTCGACGCCGGCGCCGCCGGTGGCGTCCATCACCCGCGCGTGGAAATCGCCTTGGCGCGTGCAGATCGCCACGTCGAGGCCCAGGGCGCGCAGCTTGTCCAGTTTCTGCTGCGAGCCCGAGGTGCCGATGACCTTGGCGCCGAGCGCCTTGGCGATCTGCAGCGCGGCGACGCCGACGCCGGCGCTCACGCCGGTGACCAGCAGCCAGCCGCCGGCCTTGAGGCCGCCTTGCAGCACGAGCATGTCGTGGGCGACCATGTAGGTGGTGGGCAGGCTGCCCGCTTCTTCCCACGAGAGGTTGGCGGGCACGGGCATGGCCTGCGCCTCGTCGGCCAGCACCTGTTCGGCGAGCGCGCCGGGAAAGCGGCCCATGACGCGGTCGCCGGTGCGAAAGCGCGTGACTTGCGCGCCCACCTGCAGCACCTCGCCGGCGCCTTCGATGCCCATCGCCTTGCTGCTGCCCGCCTTGGCCAGGCCGCCGACGATGAACTCGCCGCGGTTGAGGCCGGCCGCACGCACGCGCACCAGCATCTGCGTGGGCCCCGGCTGGGGCACCGGCGTGTCGCGCAACTCGAGCCGGGCGTCCGTGTCCCCGACGTTCATCCACCACGCGCGCATGTCACTTCCCCCGGAACGCGGGCTTGCGCTTTTCCATGAAGGCCCGGCGGCCCTCGGCGTAGTCCTCGCTCTCGAAGCAGTCGAGGATCAGGCGCTTGCACAGGTCGCGGTCCAGGTCCGCATCGTCCTTGAGCATCTCCTCCATGATCTGCTTGCCGGCATGGATGGTCAGCGGCGCGTTGACGGCAAAGGCTTCCGTGTATTCGGCCAGGAGGGCGGCCAGCCCGGCGGCCGGTGCGATGCGCGTGACCAGGCCCACTGCCTTGGCTTCGCTTGCGTCGATGCGGCGCGCGGTGAAGAACAGGTCCTTGGCGACGCCGACGCCCACCAGGTTCACCAGGTTCTTCAAGGCGGACAGCCGGTAGCCCAGGCCCAGGCGCGCCGCGGGGATCGCGAACAGCGCGTCGTCGGCGGACAGGCGGATGTCGCAGCTGATCGCCACGTTGACCCCGCCGCCGATGCAGTACCCCCGGATGAGCGCGATCGTGGGCCGCTTGCAGCGGTAGATGGCCATCAGCGCTTCTTCGGCCATCGCCTCGTACTGCTTGACCGCTTCGCGCGCGGCCCGCATGTCCTCGAACTGGGAGATGTCGGCGCCGGAGACGAAGGCTTTCTCGCCCGCGCCCGAGAACACGACGCAGCGGATCGCATCGTCCTGCTCGGCCTGCGCCAGCAGCGGCGGCACCGCCTGCCACATGTCCACGGACAGCGCGTTGTGCTTGGCGGGGTTGTTGAATCGGATGTGCAGCGCGGACCCTTCGGTCCAAACCTGCACGCGTTCGGTGGGCGAGCGGTAGCTCGCGGTCGTGGCCTCGGTCATGGGCGCGAGTATGTGCGGGCGCGGCGAGCCGGCCGCTACGGGCTTACCCGCCACGCATACGAAAGCTTGCAGCGCGATGCCGCGCCAGCCATCGTCAGCGCGTGCGCATCCACTGCGCCGCGGTGTGCGCCAGTTCGTCCAGCACCTGCGCGTCGTTGCGGCCCGAGCGCACCAGCACGTGGAAGGCGTGGTCGGCGCCCTCGACGACGTGCAGCGTCGCGCGTGCTTGCAGCGGCTGGAGCACCTCGCGCACCAGCGCCAGCTCGGCGAGCGCGTCGCGCGTGCCTTGCAGGAACAACATGGGCACCTGGACCTCGGCGAGGTGCGTCGCGCGCGCCGTGCCCGGCTTGCCCGCCGGGTGCAAGGGGAAGCCCACGAACACCAGCCCGCGCACGCCCGGCATGGCAGCGGCCGCCTGCGCCTGCGAACTCATGCGGGCGCCGAAGGACTTGCCGCCGGCAAAGAGCGGCAGTTCCGGGAAACGCCGCCGGGCTTCGTCGACCGCCGCGCGCACCGTGGCCTGCGCCACGGCCGGCGGGTCCGGCCGGCGGCTGCCCTGCTCCATGAAGGGAAACTGGTAGCGCAGCACCGCAGCGCCCTCGGCACACAAACGCTGAGCCAGCGCGGCGAGGAATTCATGGTGCATGCCCGCCCCGGCGCCGTGGGCGAGGACGTAGCAGGCGAACGGCTGGGGAGGGGAATCGAGAAGGGCGGCAACACTGCCGCCCGGGGACGAGGAAAGCGTGAGGGGAAGGGTCTGCACGTCGAGGTCGCGGGGCTTCGTGCCCCAGCCTACCTCAATGCATCAGGACGGCGGACTCGACCGCGGGAGGCGACAGCTCGCGGCCGACCATGGCGCGGGCGTAGAAGTAGTTGTTGCGGGCGCGTTCGCTCATCTGGTCGAGGTCGACCTGCCCTTGCTGGTCACACGGGAAAGCGTAGCCGCGGCCACTGTGGAACAGGGAGCGGAAGCACAGCTGGTGGTTGTTGGCACTGGACTGGTTCATTTCGCATCTCCTGGTGGGGGCACGTTGCCCCTTCCTGTGCCTTCATGATGGTCGACGCCCAGGTTTCCCGCGATCGGACCGCGCTGAATCGACCGCAGGGGTTCATCGGGTCCGGGGGCACGCCAGCGCCGAGGCTGCATAGGAGCCGTCCTATGTCGGGTCAGCAAGAAGCTGACCCAGCCACGGCGTCGGTGCTGAGCCATCGTGTCCTAGGACAAAGCCCAGTCGACCTGGGCCCACAGGGAAATGCTGTCGCCGCTGCGCCCACGGACTGCCGCGTTCGCCCACCATGGAGCGACACAGACACGGAGTCCCTCATGAACGAAACCGACAAGCAGCACGAGGTCCTGTGGGACCTCATCAAGGAAACGCGCTTTTGCATGCTGTCGCACCGCCACGCCGACGGCAGCCTGCATTCCCACCCGCTCACCACGCAGAACAAGTCGCTGGAGCAGGACGCCTGCCTCTACTTCTTCGTCTCCCGCTCGACGGAGGTCGGCCAGCGCCTGCAGCAGGACGGCAACGTCAACCTGGCTTACGCCAATCCGGGCAAGGACACCTGGGTTTCGGTGACCGGCACGGCGCGCGTGCTAGACGACCTGGCGAAGAAGAAGGAGCTGTTCAACGCCATCGCCAAGGCCTGGTTCCCCGGTGGCGCCGAGGACCCCGACATGGAGCTGGTCGAAGTGCGCATCGACGAGGCGGAGTACTGGAACGTGAAGGAGAACAAGCTGCTGCAGCTGCTCAAGATGGGCAAGGCGGCCGCGACCGGCACCCGCCCGAAGGGCATGGGCGAGCACCAGGAACTGCACTTCAACTGAAGGTGAGGGATGTGGTCCCGGCGTCGGCCGGGATCCCCGCGCCACTCACTCCAGGCAGTAGCTGCTCGCGCGCTTGTGGCTGGCGCCCCAGGTGCGGTAGCCGGTGCGGTCGATGTGGACGCGGCCGGTGGGGTAGCGGCTGACGCCCATGTCCCAGGCGCGGCCCTCGTCGCGCCAGAAGCGGCACAGGCGCTCGCCCTCGGCGACGGGCAGCGGCGCGATGTCCACGGCGAAGCGCTGGTGCGAGCTGCCCGGCGCGCCGCCCGCGCAGCGGTTCAGCTTCGGGTCGCGATACGCCGAGACCACCTCGAAGTCCGCGAGCACGCCGCGCTGCCGCAGCTCGCGCAGCAGCACCAGCAGATCGCGCACCTTGGTCCATTCCGCGGCCGGCGGAACTTCGAAGGGTTGCGCATGGCACTCCTTCCACATCGAGGCGCTGCGCAGCAGCTGGTAGGTGGGCACCACGGCGGCCACCTTCTCGTGGACCAGGAATTCCTCGAAGGCTTCCACCTCGGGGTGCGTGGCGCGCCAGCTCGAAAACAGCAAGGCATCGCGTTCGGGATCCGACAGCGGCGCGGCCGGAGCGGGCGCCGGCGCCGGGGGGGGCGGCGGCGGCGCCGTGGACGGATACGGGCCGGGCTCGGACGGCACCGGTGCGGGCGCCGGCGCCGTGGAGGGCGCGCGTGCAGGCGGACCGCAGGCGGCCAGCACGGCCACGAGCGGCCACAGCGTTGCCAGCCGGCGCAAGGTCGTTCCCATGCCGCGAGCCTAGCGCAGCCCGCGCGGGCCGGGGCCGGGGGGAAGGCTCAGCCTTCCAGCGGCAGCACCAGTTCGAACACCACGCCGCCGGGCACGTTGTGGCAGCGCACGGTGCCGCCCATCTTGGCCATGTAGGTCCGCGCCACGAACAGGCCCTGGCCGCGGCGGCCGCTCGCCTCGTCCGCCGCGCCTTCGCTGACGCCGTAGTCGAAGATGCGCCCGAGCAGCGCCTGCGGGATCGCCTCGCCGACGTTGTGGACGGCCACCACGGCCTCGCGGCCGCGCGCGGCCAGCGACAGCGTGATCGCCGTGCCGGGCGTGCGGTGCCGCTGCGCGTTGCGCAGGATGTGCGTGACCGCGTCCTCCAGCGAGAACGGGTCGGCGCGCACGGCCAGCGCCGCGCCCGGGCCTTCGTAGCGCACGTCGTCGATGCCGGCGTAGCCCGCGTTGGCGGCCACCTCGCGCACGAAAGCCTCCAGGTCCAGCGGCGACAGCTCCAGCTGCGCCGCGGCCAGCGCCTCGCTCGGCGACGCCTGGCCGTACAGCACGCGCACGGCCTGCTGCATGCGCTGCACGTAGCGGTGGGCCGGATCGCCCGGATCCGGGTGCAGCACCATGAGGGACTGCAGCGGCGACAGGATCTCGTGGCCGACCGCCTGCAGCACGTCGCGCTCGCGCTGGGCACGCACCTGCTCGCGCTGCACGTCGCCCTTGACGCGCTGCAGCAGGTCCGAGAGGCCGCCGGCGAGGATGCCCAGTTCATCCTTGCCGCGCAGGTCGGAGACGTCCAGCTGCGCGATGCGCCCGTCGGCCGCGGCCTCCATCTGCACGCTGTGCGAGACCGCGGCCGCGCGCCGCGTCAGCACCGCGATGCGCCGGATCAGCCCCACCTCGATCACGATCCACGCCAGCGCGATCGCGGCCAGCATCGCGCCCACATACCAGGACATGCGCGTGGCGACCACGCCCAGGCTGCGCGCGACGCCCTGCGCTTCGCCGGTGAGCCGCACCTCGTAGTTGGCCAGCGGCGTGCTCACCGTCTCCTGCATGGCGATCGGAGCCGGCCGCGACGTGACCGGCAGGCGGTCGATTAGGCGCAGGATCAGCGGCGAGGTGCGCCCGGCGCCGTCCGTGGGCGACTTCAGCACCGTGAGCGGCTGCGGGTTGCCGGCGCGGCGCACCGTGAGTTCCTCGCCGGGCTGCAGCAGCCGCCCCAGGTCGTTGAGCGACGCCGGCGGCACCGCGCCCGGCGCGTTGCTGTCGAACACCGGCGCGCCGCCCGGCGCGAACATCTGCAGGTGCACGCGGATGCGGTCCAGGTCCGCCGGCGGCCACCCGGGACGGCTGGTGCCCAGGCCCGCGCGGAAGCCCTCGACCGGCAGGCGGATCGCATAGGAGACGCGGCGGGGGCAGTCCGGCGGCTCGCCGCCCGAGGAGCAGGAGGCGCTTTGCCACACCCAGCCGCGGAAGTCGCGCAGCGGCGCCGCGTCCGAGGGCAGCCCCGCTTCCGCCGGCGCGGCGTAGGCGACCAGGCGGCCGCGCACCAGCGGCTCGCCGCGCATCGACTGGCGCTCGAAGGGCGCGATCCAGCTGCGCACCTCGCCGCGCATCTCCAGGCGGATGCGCGCCATGTGCACGTCGCCGAACACCGCCTCGCCCGGGTCGCGGCCCACCAGCTCGCCGCCGGTGAAGCTGCCCACCAGGTAGAGGAAGCCGCCCGCATAGGCGTTGCTGCCGACGCCGGCGCACAGCGCGCTGTCGTCGGGGTAGATCACCGAGCAGCCGGCCAGGTCCACCGCCTGCAGCGCCTTGCCCGGGTCGTCGAAGTCCAGCGAGGCATAGGGCAGCACCAGCGGGTGCAGCGGGACGGCCTCGGCCGGCGGGTAGGGATTGAGCAAGGCCAGCTGGCCGGCCGGCTGCCGCAGGCGCGCGAGGACGTCGGCCTGGGTCTTGCGGAAGTTCTGCTGGTAGTTGCGCAGGCTGCGTTCCTTCTCGTCCTGCAGCAGCACCACGGCGAGCGCCAGCGTCGCGAGCGCCAGCAGCAGGAACACCGCGCGGATCAGGATGCGGCGGCGGAAGGACGCGAGCCCCAGGCGCGGCACCTCCAGCGCCAGCTCGCGCAGGGCGAGGTCGGGCAGCTTCATGCGCGCTTGCGCGCCGCCGGGTCGGTCCAGCGGAAGCCGCGCATGGGGACGTTCTCGATCGCCTCGAAGTCGGGGTCGACCTCGCGGAAGGCCTCCCGGATCGTGGCCACGTGCTTGCGCACGTTGTCGCGGTTGCGCCCGCTCTTGACCACGTCGAACAGCTCCTCGTAGGAGACCACGTCGCCGCTGCGCTGGTACAGCGTGGCCAGGATGCGCTGCGCCGTGAGCGGCAGGTTGATGCGCTCGCCCCGCCAGGTGGGCGTGCGCTGCCACAGCGGGTCGAGCGCGAGTTCGCTGGCGGCGGCGGGTGCGGCGTCCTGCTGCGCCCGGCGCTCGCGGGCCACGCGCAGGATTTCCAGGAAGGTCTCGATGAAGTCGGCCTCCTCGAAGGTCGTCTTCTGCAGGTAGTCCCAGGCGTCCAGCGCCTTCATGATGCTGCGGTAGATCGCCGCCGGCATGGCGGACACCACCAGCACCGGCACGCCCGAGCGCCGCTTGTTGATCGCGTTGATCAGCGCCACGCCCGCATGGCGCTCGCGCCCCAGCTCGATGTCCAGCAGCACCACGTCGTAGCTCTCGCGCTCCAGCGCCGCCTCGGCGCTGTCCCGGTCGAACCACTGGTCGATGGTGATGCCGGGGCGGGCCGCGCGGATCCAGCCCGCGAGCTGGTTGCTGGTGGGCTGGTCGTCCTCGATCACGGCGACGCGGGTCATGCGGGCCATTATCGAATGGGCCGCGGCGCCGGGGTCCGGAAGATTTCTTCCGGGGCGTGAACGAAGCCGCCCGCCTCTGCATTGTTCCTTCGCGGGCGGCTGCGAAGAATGGCTTCCATCGTCACCACCCAAGGAAAAGCACCATGGAGACCCTGAGCATCCGCAGCGCCCTCGTCCGTTTCGCCATGGTCGCCGCAGCGAGCGCGGCAGCGGCCTCCCTGTGGGCGCAGAACCGCCCCGAGCAAGGCGTGCTGCTGGACGCGCAAGCCTGGCAGCAGGAGGTCGCGACGGACAGTCCCGTCCCCTGGCCGGCGGCCGGCTGGTACCGCCTCGTCGCCAGGGAGCAGGGCGTGGAGGTGCGCAGCGTCCAGCCGTCCGCGCGCGGTGCCGTGCCGGCCGATGCGCTGTTCTTCCGGCTCCCGGGGACGGCGCTCAAGACCGGGCTGCGCAGCAGCTACCGTGACCAGGAGGTGCTGCGTTCCGCCCGGATGGGGCGCGAGCACGAACCGAGCCTGGGCAAGCGCTTCACGCTGCGCGTGGAAGAGGTCGACGCCGGCGTGCGCTACCGCATCGGCTACGGCACGCACGAATACACGTACATCGTCGGCCCCAAGGGTTCCACTACCAGCGTGCGCGCGGTGGCGGACCTCGACGGCGACAGCCGCCCCGACTTCGTGATCGACGTGGACGGCCTGGCCACCTACCTGCTGCTGTCCACCAAGGCGCAGCCGGGGCTGAACCTGCCCACGGCCGAAATGCCCGCCGCCAGCTGATCGCACCGCTCACCCCACGCACCAAGGAGAACACGATGCTCGCCCGCCTGAATTCCATCGTCCGCGCCATCCACCTGGCTGCGTTGCGACGCTGGCGCCGTCCGGGGCAGGGCGAGATGCTGTTCGCCGAGGGCACCCTGGCCCGCGTGCAGCAGGCCAGGCGCGCGATCGGTGCCGCCGCCGTGATCGGCGCGGCCGGCTGGGTGCTGTTCACGCATCCGCCCCTGCGCGGGGTCGGTGCGGGCGAGGTGGGCGTGCGGACCAATCGCGTCACCGGCGACGTCGTGCAATGGCGCGAGGGCAGCGTGTTCGTGCTGCCCGGCTTGCACGAGGCGCAGGTGTTCTCGCTGCGCGACCGCATCTACCGGCCGGCGCAGATCGCCAGCGCGGCCGGCGGGGCACCGGTCCAATCGGTCGAAGGGCTGTCGGTGGGCATCGACCTGGCCGTGCGCTACGCGCTCGATGCCTCGCGCCTGCGTGCCACGGCGCGCAACCTGCCGGCCGACATCGGTGCCGAGATCGTCGAGCCGGCGGTGCAGGACGTGGTCTACAAGGTCTTCGCCCGCTACACGGTGCGGGAGATCTTCTCGACCAAGCGGGCCGAGATCCAGCAGGCGATCGAGGCGGACCTGCGCGGGCGGCTGGCGGCCGACGGCGTGTCGCTGAAGGGCGTGCTCGTGGGCAAGGTGGACCTGCCGGCCGACTACAAGCGCGGCATGGAGGGATTGCTCGCCGAGGAGCTGGAGTCCCAGAAGATGGAGTACACGCTGCAGCTCAAGGACAAGCGCGTCAAGGAATCGGCGCTGGAGGCCTCGGCCGAGAAGGTGCGGCGCGAGCTGCGCGCCGAGGCCGCGGCGCGCGAGCAGGTGATCGCGGCGCGGGCGCAGGAAGAGGCGATGAAGCACGTGCTGCCCTTCAAGCAGCGCCAGGTGGAACAGCGGCGGCTCGAAGCCGAGGCCGAGAAGGAAGCGCGCACCAAGGTCGCCGAAGGCAATGCGCAGGCGCGGCGCATCGAGGCGGGCGGCGAGGCGGATGCGCGCAAGCGCCTGGCCGAGGCCGAAGCCTTCCGCATGGAGAAGGTGGGCCAGGCCAACGCGGAGCAGATGGCGCGCGAAGGCGCGCTGCTGTCACGCCATCCGCTCCTGATCCAGAAGACCCTGGCCGACAAGCTCTCGGACAAGGTGCAGGTGATCATCGCGCCGCCGGGTTCCGGCGGTGGCTTCCTGGCCGCGAACCTGCTGGGCGGCGGTGCCGGCGCGCGCGAAGCGGGGCCGCAGCCCGCTTCGGCGCAGGCCAGGGGCGAGGAGGACTGAGCATGCTCGCCACCGTTCTGGCGGCGGCGAGCCTGGGCACGGCGATCGTCGCCACCGACCAGGCCGGGCTGCGCGCCGCGCCCCGCGACTCCGCGCCGGCGCAGGTCCAGCTCTGGCAGGGCGAGGCGCTGGAAGTGCGCGGCGAGCGCCTGGGCTACCTGCAGGTGTGGGACCACCAGCGCGAGCGCGGCGGCTACGTGCGCGCCAGCCAGGTGCGCAGCCTGGCGCTCACGCCCGCCGAAGCGCCCGACCTGCTGGCGGTGCTGCGCTTCCTGCGGGAAGCGCCGGGCGCGGAGTCGCTGGGCATCGGGCTCGCGGCGGCGTGGCTGCGCGCGGCGCCGGCGGAGTCGGTGCGCGGCCCAGCGGGCGCGGATGCGCTCGATGCGCTGGGCGGCTTTGCCGAGCGGCTCGCGCGGCGTGCGTCGGCCCCGGGCCTTGCCGGCCAGCACGCGCAGCTCGCCTTGTCCGCGCACCTGGAGGTGGCCGCCCGCTATGGCCTGAAGTTCTCCAGCTACGAGTCCGAAGGCCGGGTGCGCGTCTGCTACGACGGCGACGCCTTCCGGCGCGTGCTCGCCTTGCCGGCGCAGGCCGAGCAGAAGGCGCGCGCCGCGCTCGCCTTGACGCAGCCGGAGTGCCTGGACCCGGCCTTGCAGCCGCTGCAGCGCCACCAGCGCAACCTGTGGCGCGCCGAGGTGCTGGACGGCGTGGAGCTCGCCAACCTGCCGGCGCACGTGCGCAACCGGATGCTGCTGCGGCGCGCGGCGGTGTGGAGCACGCTCGCCTACGAGCACGCGCGCCTTGGCGAGCCTGCGCAGCGCGCGGCGCAACGCGCGCTGGACGAACTGGCCAGCGCCCGCAAGGAGGACCTGGCGGAGGAGGATGCTGCCGACTGGAACGACGCGGCGATGCGCGTCAACGCCTCGCGCTGGGCGGCGATGCCGGCGGCGCCGGCGGCTGGCGACGGCAAGCTGCCCTGGGTCGTGACGCAACCCGGGCAGGCCGGCGAGACCTGCGTGCTGCTGGTGGACGCGCAGCACGGGCCCGCGCAGCCGCTGGCGCGCCGCTGCACCTATGGCCTGGTGTGGGCGCAGTCCGCCAGCCTCAACCGCGAAGGCAATGCGCTGGCGCTGGCGGTGCAGCCGCTGGAAGCCTGGCGCGAGCTGTGGCTGTTGCGCCGCCAGGGCCGGCAGTGGGCGATCGACGTGCTGCCGCCAGCCGGCTTCTCGCCGCAACTCGGTTACGCGGAGTTCGCCGGCTGGGTGCCGGGCGGGCAGCAGGTGCTGGTGGCCCGGGAGGCGCGCGGGGAAGGCCGGTACCGGCGCAGCTACGAGGTGGTGAGCCTGGCCTCGCTGGCCACGCAGAGGCAAGCCCCCGAAGCCAGCGCATTGGGGCCGTTCCAGCGCTGGCAGGATGCGCAGTGGAAGAGGATGACAGTGTCGCTGCGGTGACGCAGTGTGTCCGTCACGCCGTCACGCCGCCGCGCTGGCCTCGGTCGCCTTCGCCCGTGCCGCCTTCGCCCGCCGCACGTACTCGGGCAGGAAGCTGCGGCGGCTGCGGTCGGCAAACACGACGGTGACCTGGGTCGCGGTCGCTTCTTCCACCACGCCGCGCCCGTAGCGCCGCACCTCCACCAGGTCGCCGCGCGCGAACACCGGGGTGTCGTTCTCCTGCGGCGCTTCTTCTTCCACCTCGGCTTCCTTGCGCCGCAGCAGGTCTTCCACCACGGCCTCGTGCGCAGCGATGCGCCGGCAGTTGTCGCAGTGCTCGCAGCGCTCGAAGCTCGCCTCGTCTTCCAGGTGCTCGAGCACCACGCGCCACCTGCACTGCCCCGTCTGGGCATAGAAGACCATGCGCTCCAGGGCCTGCCGGTCGAGGTCGCGCTTGCGGCCGTAGCCTTCGGTGAGCGCGCGCAGGCGCGAGCCGTCGGCAGCCTTGCCCAGCAGGCGCAAGGTTCCGTCGCGCGCCATGGCAACCATCCGGTCCTTGCGCAACAGGCCGAGCGCGACCTGCAGCTTGGCCTTGGCGCGGCCGATGCGCGCCTGCAGCAGCGGCAGCGTCCACGCGCCGCTCTCCGCGGGCGTGTCGCGCAGCGCCTGCACGATGGCCAGTGCATCTTCCTCGCCGGGATAGCGCCCCGCCATGAAGAACTGCTGGATGGCCTTGTCACCGCGCAGGAACAGCAGCGTGCAGCGGGCGCGCTCGCCGTCGCGGCCGGCGCGGCCCGCTTCCTGGTAGTAAGCCTCCAGCGTGGCGGGCAGCTGGTAGTGCAGCACGAAGCGGATGTCGGGCTTGTCGATGCCGAGCCCGAAGGCGTTGGTGGCGACCATGACGCGGCGCTCGCCGCTCATGAACGCTTCCTGCACGCGCGCGCGCTCGGCCGCCGGCAGCTTGCCGTGGTACAGGCCCACGGATTCGTCCGCGGCGACCAGGGCCTCGTGCACTGCCTGCGCCGCCTTCACGGTGGCGGTGTAGACGATGCCGCTGCCTTCGGACCCCTTCACCAGCTTGAGCACCTGCGCCAGCTTGTCCGCCTCGCGTGCGACCGGCACGACGCGCAGGTCCAGGTTGGGCCGGTAGGCGCTGGTGTTGACGACGCCGTCCGGCGCGATGCGCAACTGCTGGCAGATATCCTGGGCGATCTCGTCGGTCGCCGTCGCCGTCAGGGCCAGGACCACGGGGTTGCCGAGCCGGGGCAGGACGTGGGCGATCTCCAGGAAGGCGGGCCGGAAGTCGTGGCCCCACTGCGAGATGCAATGCGCCTCGTCCACGGCCAGCAGCGCCACCGGATGCGCGGTCAGTTTCTCCAGGAAGTCCGGGTCGGCGAAGCGCTCCGGCGTGGTCATGATGATGCGCGCGCTGCCGTCGGCGACCGCGGCCTCGGCTGCGTGCACCGCCTCGCTGTCGATGGCGCTGTTGACCTGCACGGCCGCAATGCCCAGCTCGCGCAGGGACTCGCACTGGTCCTTCATCAGCGCGATCAGCGGCGAGACGACGACCGTGCGGCCCTGCAGGATCAGCGCGGGGAGCTGGTAGCACAGCGACTTGCCGGCCCCGGTGGGCATGACGGCCAGCGTCGACTGGTGCGCCAGCACGCGATCGATGACCGCTGCCTGGCCCGGGCGCAGGCGCGACAGGCCGAAGGTGTCGCGCAGCAGGGTACGAACCTGCCGCATGGAGGCGGCCGGTGGCGCGCTGCGGGGCATGGGCTCAGCGGTCCTGGTCCGACGTATCGTCGTCGGCCATGGCCTGGACATCCTCGTTGTCCAGGTCGGTCATCTCCATGCCGTCGGGGTCGGCCTCGGGGAAGCCTTCGCCGTCGGCCAGGTTGACAATGCGGTCGGGCTTGATGTCGCCGCCGATCTCCGCGTCGGCGCCGGCGACGGCACCGCGCTCGCCGGTGTGGCCCGAATCGATCGTGTCCTCGCTCGCCTCGCGGGTGCCGATGGTGTCGCTGCCGCTGTCCGAGTTGTCGCTCGGACCCAGCAATTCGGCTTCGCGGCCCTTGGGTTCCATCGGTGCCGGGTCGCCGCCCAGGATGCTGCTGAATGCCATCTCGTTCTCCTTCCGGGATCTGAAGCACACAGTCTCCTGCGCGCCCGGGCAGCACGGCGTCGGCTCTCGCACCGCGGCCGTGTCGGACGCAGCCGTCGCGCCGGCCTCGCGTACAGTGCGCGAAAGGAGACGAGATGACCGCCGTCGCTTCCGAAGCCCCCGCGGGCCTGCCGCCGTTTCGCGCCATCCCCGACCTCATCCGCGAGCATGCGAAGGCGCGGCCGCGCCAGCCGGCGCTGCGGCAGGGCGCCTCCTGCCTCAGCTGGTCCGAACTCGATGCGCGCATGGACCGGATCGCTGCGCGGCTGCAGGCGCTGGGCGTGCAGCCGCGCGACAGCATCGCGATCTGCGGCGCCAATTCGATCGCCTACGCGGCCTTGTTCCTGGGCGGCCTGCGTGCGGGGCTTGCCGTCGCCCCACTTCCCACCGGCACCACCACGCAGCAGCTGGCCGGCATGGTGCGCGACAGCGGGGCGCGGCTCTTCTTCACGGACGCAAGCGTGCCGGCGCTGGACGTGCAGGTGCCCTGCATCCGCATGGACGCGGGCGGACTCGACGCCTGGTTGGAGGCCGGCGCGGCGGCACCCCGTCCGGTGGACATCCAGCCGGACTGGGCTTTCAACATCATCTACTCCTCCGGCACCACGGGCACGCCCAAGGGCATCGTGCAGCCGCACGGCATGCGCTGGGCGCACGTGGCCCGCGGCGAGAACTACGGCTACGGCGCGGACACCGTGGCGCTGGTCGCCACCTCCCTGTGCTCCAACACGACGCTGGTGTCCGTGTTCCCCGCGCTCGCCAAGGGCGGCACCGTGGTGCTCGCCGAAGGCCGCTTCGATCCGCAGCGCTACCTCACCCTGGCGCAGGAGGTGCGCGCCACGCACGCGATGCTGGTGCCCGTGCAGTACCAGCGCCTGATGGCCGTGCCCGACTTCGACCGGCACGACCTGGGCTCCTTCCGCATGAAGTTCTGCACCAGCGCGCCGTTCCCGGCGAAGCTCAAGGCAGACGTGCTCGCGCGCTGGCCGGGCGGGCTGGTCGAGTACTACGGCATGACCGAAGGCGGCGGCACCTGCATCCTGGAAGCGCACAAGTTTCCGGAGAAGCTGCACACCGTGGGCAAGCCCGCGGAAGGCCACGACATCCGGCTGGTCGACGAGGAAGGGCGGGAACTGCCCGCCGGCGCGATCGGCGAGGTGGTCGGCCGCTCCGGGGCGATGATGACCGGCTACCACCAGCAGCCGGGCAAGACGCGCGAGGCGGAGTGGTACGACGCCGAGGGCAACCGCTTCATCCGCACCGGCGACGTCGGCCGCTTCGACGAGGACGGCTTCCTCACGCTGATGGACCGGCGCAAGGACATGATCATCAGCGGCGGCTTCAACATCTACCCGAGCGACCTCGAGGCGGTGCTGCGCGGCCATCCCGCGGTGCAGGAGGCGGCGGTGGTGGGCGTCCCCTCCGAGGCCTGGGGCGAGTCGCCGGTGGCCTTCGTGGTGCCGGCCGCCGATGCGCCGGCGCCGGAGCTGCTGCGCGCCTGGGCCAACGAGCGCCTGGGCAAGACGCAGCGCCTGGTGGACTTGCGCTACCTCGCCGAGCTGCCGCGCAGCGACATCGGCAAGGTCCTCAAGCGCCAGCTGCGCGACGCCTGGCCCCCCGCCTGACTCCCCCAGGAAGCTGCCGGAGCAATCACAGCCTTGACAGTATTTGCCTAGGCAAGTATATTTGCCGGCTCATGACCCGACCCAGCAAAGCGCTCGCCTTCTACAAGGCGGAGAACTACCAGCCCGACGAGAGCGCGGTGTACCTGATGCGGCAGATCCTCAACCTGGTCGCTTCCGAAGTGGACCAGGCCCTGGAGCCCGCCGACCTCACGAGTGCCCAGTGGGTGCCGCTGCTGAAGCTGCACATGGGGCACGCCTCCACCGTGGCGGAGCTGGCGCGCGAGTGCAAGCTGGACGCCGGCGCGATGACGCGCATGCTCGACCGGCTCGAGGCCAAGGGCCTGGTCGCCCGCGTTCGCTCCTCCGAGGACCGCCGCGTCGTGAACCTGGAGCTGACGCGCGAGGGCAAGCTCGCCGCGAAGGAAATCCCCGCCGTCCTGTGCAAGGTGCAGAACGCCTTCCTCGAGGGCTTCTCGGTCGCCGAGTGGCAGCAGCTCAAGGACCTGCTGCGCCGCGTGCTCGCCAACGGCCTCGCGCTGCAGGGCACAACCCAAGGACAGGAATGATCAAGCCATCCCATGGCCGGTCGCTCGCCGGCCTCGCTGCCGCCCTGCTGCTCGCGGGCTGCGCCAACATGAAGGGCATAGACCCGCAAGCCTCGCTGCGCACGCCGGCGCCGCCCCAGGCGTCCGCCCAGGAAGTGGCGCCGCTCGCCGCCGAGTGGTGGAAGGACTTCGGCGATGCGCAGCTGGACCGCCTGGTGGAGCAGGCCCTGCGTGACAGTCCCAACCTGGGCGTCGCGCGCGCCCGCCTGCGCCGCGCGCAGGCCGCCACCGAAACGGCCGACGCGAGCCGCTACCCGCAGGTCAGCGGCCAGGTGGACATCCAGCGCCAGCGCTTCAGCGAGAACGGCCTCGTGCCGCCGCCGCTGGGCGGGACCATCCAGAACACGGGCACCGTGCAGGCCAACGCGAGCTGGGAGATCGACTTCTTCGGCAAGCATGCAGCGGCCCTGCAGGCGGCGCTGGGCAACGCGCGCGCCTCCGCCGCGGACGTGGCCGCCGCCCGCGTGGTGCTGGCCAGCAACGTGGCGCGCACCTATTTCCAGTTGCTGCGGGTGCAGGAGCAGCTGGTCGTCGCCCGCCGCACGCTGCAGCAGCGCGAGCAGCAGTTGCAGTTGGTGCAACAGCGCGTGAGCGCCGGCCTGGACACCACGCTGCAGCAGCGCCAGAGCGAAGGGGCGATTCCCGAGGCACGCCAGCAGATCGAGGCGCTCGAGGAGCAGGCCCAGACCACGCGCAATGCGCTGGCGGCGCTGGTCGGCTCGCAGGACGTGCCTTCCGCGGGGCAGTTGCCCGCGCTGCGCACCGTGCGCGCCGCCGCCACGCTGCCCGCCTTGCCGGCCGACCTGCTCGCCCGCCGTCCCGACGTCAACGCGGCGCTCTGGCGGGTCGAGGCGGCGGGCCAGGACGTGAAGACCGCGCAGGCGGAGTTCTATCCGAACGTCAACCTCACCGCCTTCATCGGCCTGTCCACGCTGGGCCTGGGCAAGCTGGTGGACCTGGGCAGCGCCCAATGGGGCGTGGGTCCGGCGATCCGGCTGCCGATCTTCGACGCCGGCCGCCTGCGCGCCAACCTGAAGGGCCGCACCGCCGACCTGGACGCCGCCGTGGAAAGCTACAACGCCGCCGTCCTGGAAGCCTTCCACGAGGCGGGCGATGCGGTCGCGGCCGTGCAGTCGGTGGTGCGCCAGCAGGTCGAGCAGCGCCAGGCGGAAGCCGCCGCCGAAGGCGCCTACGACATCGCCGTGCAGCGTTACCGCGCCGGCCTGGGCACCTTCCTGGACGTTCTCAGCGCGGAGAACGCCGTGCTGGCCCAGCGCCGCCTGGGCGTGGATCTCGCCGCGCGTGCGCTCGACGCCCGCGTCGCCCTGTACCGCGCCCTCGGCGGCGGCTATGCCGCCGGCACCGACATGGCCGCGCACTGAATCACGCAAGCAAAGACAAGACACCATGAGTGAACAACAACAGCCCGCAACCATCGCCCCGCTGGAGGGGCGCAACAGCAAGCGCCGCAAGGCGCTCGCGGCCCTGGCCGCCGTCGTCGTGGTCGGCGGCGTCGCCTGGGGCGCGTGGGAATGGCTGGTCGCCAGCCACTACGAGAGCACCGACAACGCCTACGTGCAAGGCAACGTCATCCAGATCACGCCGCAGGTGGGCGGCACGGTGATGTCCATCCATGCCGACGACACCGACTTCGTGAAGGCCGGCCAGCCGCTGGTCAAGCTCGACCCCGCCGATGCCAAGGTGGCCCTGGAGCAGGCCGAAGCCGGGCTGGGCCAGAGCGTGCGCCAGGTGCGCACCCTGTACGCGAACAACGGCTCGCTCGCCGCCCAGATCGCGCTGCGCGAGGCCGACGTGGCCAAGGCGCAGGCCGAAGTGACGCGCGCGACCGACGACTACAACCGCCGCGCGTCGCTGGTGGGCAATGGCGCGGTCTCGCGCGAGGAACTGAACCACGCGCAGTCGCAGTTGAACAGTGCGCGCAGCACGCTGAGCGCGGCGCAGGCCGCCGTGATCGGCGCGCGCGAGCAGCTGGCCAGCAACCAGGCGATGACCGCGGGCACCGATGTGGAGCAGCACCCGCAGGTGCAGGCCGCCGCCGCCAAGGTGCGCGAGGCCTGGCTCGCCTCGCAGCGCGCCGTGCTGGTCGCGCCGGTGGACGGCTACGTCGCCAAGCGCACCGTGCAGCTGGGCCAGCGCATCGCCGCCGGTGCGCCGCTGCTGTCCATCATTCCGCTCAACCAGGTGTGGGTGGACGCGAACTTCAAGGAAGTGCAGCTGCGCAAGATCCGCCTCGGCCAGCCGGTGACGCTGACCGCCGACGTGTACGGCAAGCGGGTGGAATACAAGGGCACGGTCGCCGGACTGGGCGTCGGCACGGGCGCCGCCTTCTCGCTGCTGCCGGCGCAGAACGCCACCGGCAACTGGATCAAGGTGGTGCAGCGCGTGCCGGTGCGGGTGGCGCTGGACGCGCAGCAACTGAAGGAACATCCGCTGCGCGTGGGCCTCTCGATGGAAGCCACGGTGGACGTGAGCCGGCAGGAGGGCAAGACCTTGGCGGACGCGCCGCGCGCCGCCGCCATGACGCAGACCCAGGTGTTCGACACGCAGGACGACGGCGCCGAGGCCGAGGTGCGCCGCGTCATCGCGCAGAACACCGGTGCCAGCAACCTGCGCGCCCACGGCGCGGCCGCCTCGCGGCCTTGACGCGCGCCATGGCCAACGCCCATCCGCAGCTGCCGCTGCCGCCGCTGGAGGGATCCGCGCGGCTGTGGGGCACGATCGCGCTGTCCGCCGCCACGTTCATGAACGTGCTGGACACCTCGATCGCCAACGTCTCGCTGCCGGCCATCGCCGGCGACCTGGGCGTCAGCCCCAACCAGGGCACCTGGGTCATCACCAGCTTCGCGGTGGCCAACGCCATCGCGGTGCCGCTCACCGGCTGGCTGGCGCAGCGCATCGGGCAGGTGCGCCTGTTCGTGGCGAGCGTGATCCTGTTCGTGATCGCCTCCTGGCTGTGCGGCCTGGCGCCCAACATGACGGCGCTGATCGCCTTCCGCGCGCTGCAGGGCTTCGTCGCCGGTCCCATGATCCCGCTGTCGCAGACGCTGCTGCTGGCGAGCTACCCGCGCGCGCAGGCAGGGCTGGCGATGGCGATGTGGTCGATGACGACGCTGGTCGCCCCGGTGATGGGGCCGCTGCTGGGCGGCTGGATCACGGACAACATCGCCTGGTCCTGGATCTTCTACATCAACATCCCGGTGGGCATCGCCGCCGCCTTCGCCTCGCTGGCGATCTACCGCAAGCGCGAGAGCCAGACGCGGCAGCTTCCCATCGACAAGGTCGGCCTGGCGGTGCTGGTGCTGTGGATCGGCTGCCTGCAGGTGATGCTGGACCTGGGCAAGGAGCACGACTGGTTCTCCTCGCCGATCATCGTCGGCCTGGCGGTGACCGCCGCCGTGGGCTTCGCCTTCTTCCTCGCCTGGGAACTCACCGAGCAGCATCCGGTGGTGGACCTGCGCCTGTTCGCGCGGCGCAACTTCTGGGGCGGCACCATCAGCCTGTCCGTCGCCTACGGCCTGTTCTTCGGCAATGTGGTGATCCTGCCGCTGTGGCTGCAGCAGTTCATGGGCTACACCTCCACCGAGGCCGGGATGGTGATGGCGCCCGTCGGCATCATGGCCCTGATCCTCTCGCCGGTGGTGGGCAAGACGCTGGCCAAGGTGGACCCGCGCAAGTACGCGACCTTCGCCTTCATCGTGTTCGCGCTGGTGCTTTGGATGCGCTCGCGCTTCAACACGCAGGCCGATTTCGGCACGCTGATGGTGCCTACCGTGATCCAGGGGGTGGCCATGGCCTTCTTCTTCATCCCGCTGACCACGATCACCCTGTCGGGGCTGACGCCGGACCGCATCCCGGCGGCTTCGGGCCTGAGCAACTTCGTGCGCATCAGCGCAGGCGCCATGGGCACCTCGATCTTCACGACGCTGTGGGAGAGCCGGGCTGCGTTGCACCACGCGCAACTGGCGGAGTCGGTCTCCGCCGGCAGCGCGGTGGCGCAAGCCACCTTGTCGGGACTCACCGCCAGCGGCATGACGCAGGAGCAGGCGCTGGCGCAGGTGAACCGCCTGGTGGACCAGCAGGCCTTCATGCTCGCGGCCAACGACCTGTTCTACCTGTCGGCCGCCCTGTTCCTGCTGCTCATTCCGCTGGTCTGGCTGACCCGTCCGCAGCGCGCCGGCGCCGGCCCGGGCGCGGGCGAGGCGGCTGCGGGCGCGCACTGATGAACCAGCCGATGCGGCACTGTCCGACAAGGCGTTGCCGCCGCTTCGACGGCCAAGGCTGTGCTTGTCGCTGACGCCAGCAGAAGAACACGACGCTCACGGACTCTCCCCGCGCGCCCACAGGCTGGCCGCCGCGCGCCGCGCATTCTCTTGGCCATACCCAGGAGATGCTCCATGAAATACATGCACAAGGCCATCTGGCAATGCGACGGCAACCTCGTGATCCGTGGCAACACCCGGGCGCTGCTGTTCCGTGCGCTGGAGGATGTGCGTGCGGACCTCGGCAAGCGCCAGGACGCCGACCAGCTCAAGCGCACGCTGGCCGCGCTGCAGGAAGTCCTCGGTGAGTACGACGGCAAGCTGCCCAGCGCCGTCGAACTGCTCGGCGACCCCGAGAAGGAGCGCATCTCGCGCAACCTGCTGAAGGTCTGACCCACAGCAACCCGGATCGAGATCCTGCACGTTCGCCCTTCCGGGCGATGGGCAGGCGCGGTGCCTGGCGCCAGAATCCTCCTTTTGGATGGAGGAGATCACCATGCACCGCAAGCTCCTGGCCGCCGCGGCGGCCCTGGCCCTCGCCCTCCCCGCCGGCGCGCAGACCATGAAGCCCGGTCTGTGGGAAATGAACAACAAGACCAGCGGCGGCCAGATGGACCAGGCCATGGCCGAAATGCAGAAGCACCTGGCCGACATGTCGCCCGAGCAGCGCAAGCAGATGCAGGCCGCGATGGCGGGGCAGGGCGTGAAGATGATGCCGGGCGCGGGCGGCGGCATGGCGGTCCAGATGTGCCTGACCAAGGACATGGTGGAGCGCAACGACGTGCCCATGGAAAAGGGCTGCACCACGACGCGCAACGAACGCAGCGGCGGCAAGGTGAAATTCGCCTTCACCTGCAGCAACCCGCCTTCCAGCGGCGAAGGCGAGGCGAGCTTCACGCCCGACACCTACACCAGCCGCATGACACTGAAGACCGTCGTCGACGGCAAGCCCGAGACCATGACCATGGAAGGCAAGGGCCGCTGGCTCAAGGCGGACTGCGGCGAGGTCAAGCCGATGCCGCAGCCGAAGAAGTAGGGCGCCACCCGCCGCTGCATGGCATCGCGGCCCCGAGCCGCGAATAGGCGGCGCCTGGAGCCGACGCCCCGGGGATTGCGGGTCAGGCCCGCGGTGCCACGGGTTTCAGGCGGGTGCCGAAGATGGCCGTCCCCACGCGCACCATCGTGCTGCCCGCGTGGATCGCCGCCTCGAGATCGGCCGTCATTCCCATCGACAAGGTGTCCAGCGCCAGTCCTGCGGCGCGCAGTTCCTCGTACAGCGCGCGGGCACGCCGGTGCACCGCCAGCTGCGCTTCGAAGTCCTCCGCCGGCTCCGGGATCGTCATGAGCCCGCGCAAGGACAGGCGCGGCAGCTGCGCCACCTCCTGTGCGAGCGCGAGCGCCTCGCCGGGCGCCACGCCGGACTTGCCCGGCCCGCCGTCGATGTTCACCTGGATGCACACCTGCAGCGGCGGCTGGTCCGCGGACCTTTGCTCGGACAGGCGCTGCGCGATCTTCAGGCGGTCCACGGTGTGCGCCCACGCGAAGTGCGCCGCGACCAGCCGCGTCTTGTTGCTCTGGATCGGCCCGATGCAATGCCACGCGAGCGGCAGGTCGGCGAGCAGGGCCTGCTTCTCCACCGCCTCCTGGATGTAGTTCTCGCCGAAAGCTGTTGCGCCGGCGCCGTACGCTTCGCGCACCGCGTCGGGTCCAAACGTCTTCGAAACGGGTAGCAGCGTGACTTCGTTCACGTCGCGTCCGGCGGCCGCACAGGCCCCCGCGATCCGCTCGCGCACGCTCTGGAGGTTCAAAGCAATCGTCGTCATAATGGATCAGTCCTTCGCACGCATCGCGCTGCCTGGGACGGATCACAAGGAAGAGGGGATTCGTGGATATTACCCAGCTGCTGGCATTCAGCGTCAAGAACAAGGCGTCGGACCTGCACCTCTCGGCGGGCCTGCCGCCCATGATCCGCGTGCACGGCGACGTGCGCCGCATCAACGTCGACCCCATGGACCACAAGCAGGTGCATGCCATGGTGTACGACATCATGAACGACACCCAGCGCAAGGCCTACGAAGAGTTCCTGGAGTGCGACTTCTCCTTCGAGATCGAGGGGCTGGCGCGCTTTCGCGTCAACGCCTTCAACCAGAACCGCGGCGCCGGCGCCGTGTTCCGGACCATCCCTTCCAAGATCCTCACGCTGGAACAGCTGAACGCGCCCAAGATCTTCCAGGACCTGGCGCTCAAGCCGCGCGGCATGGTGCTGGTGACGGGCCCCACGGGCTCGGGCAAGTCCACGACGCTTGCCGCGATGATCAACCACCTGAACGAAACCGAGTACGGCCACATCCTGACGGTGGAGGATCCGATCGAATTCGTGCACGAGTCCAAGAAGTGCCTGGTGAACCAGCGTGAAGTGGGCCCGATGACGCTGTCCTTCTCCAACGCGCTGCGCTCGGCGCTGCGGGAAGACCCGGACTGCATCCTGGTGGGCGAAATGCGCGACCTGGAAACCATCCGGCTGGCGATGACCGCGGCGGAAACGGGCCACCTGGTGTTCGGCACCCTGCACACCTCCAGCGCCGCCAAGACCATCGACCGGATCATCGACGTGTTCCCCGCCGAGGAAAAGGAAATGGTCCGCGCGATGCTGTCGGAATCGCTGCAGGCCGTGGTGTCGCAGACGCTGTGCAAGACCAAGGACGGCAACGGCCGGGTGGCGGCCCACGAGATCATGATCGGCACCCCCGCGATCCGCAACCTGATCCGCGAGGCGAAGGTGGCGCAGATGTATTCCTCCATCCAGACCGGCAACAGCGCGGGCATGCAGACGCTGGACCAGAACCTCACCGAACTCGTTCGCCGCAACGTGATCAGCCCGGCGGAAGCTCGCGGGAAAGCCAAGATCCCCGAGAACTTCCCAGGATAAGGAGCGGGCACCATGGAACGCGATCAGGCATCGAAATTCATCAACGACCTGCTGAAGCTGATGGTCGGGCGCAACGGCTCGGACCTCTTCATCACGGCCGATTTCCCGCCCGCCATCAAGGTGGACGGCAAGGTCACCAAGGTCTCGCCGCAGCCGCTCAATGGCGCCCACACGCTGGCGTTGGCGCGGTCGATCATGAGCGACAAGCAGGCGGCGGAGTTCGAGCGCACCAAGGAGTGCAACTTCGCGATCTCGCCGCCCGGCGTCGGCCGCTTCCGCGTGAATGCCTTCGTGCAGCAGGCCAAGGTGGGCATGGTGCTGCGGGTGATCCCGCAGACGCTGCCGACCATCGACGGCCTGGGCGTGCCGCAGGTGCTCAAGGAAGTGGTGATGTCCAAGCGCGGCCTGTGCGTGCTGGTGGGCGCCACCGGCTCGGGCAAGTCGACGACGCTCGCGGCCATGATCGACTGGCGCAACGAGCAGAGCTACGGCCACATCATCACGATCGAGGACCCGGTCGAATTCGTGCACCCGCACAAGAACTGCGTGGTGACGCAGCGCGAGGTGGGGCTGGACACCGACAGCTGGGAGGCGGCGCTGAAGAACACGCTGCGCCAGGCGCCGGACGTGATCCTGATGGGCGAAATCCGCGACCGCGAGACGATGGAGCACGCCATCGCCTTTGCCGAAACGGGCCACCTGTGCATGGCGACGCTGCACGCCAACAGCGCCAACCAGGCGCTGGACCGCGTGATCAACTTCTTCCCGGAAGAGCGCCGGCCGCAGCTGCTGATGGACCTGTCGCTGAACCTGAAGGCCTTCGTCTCGCAGCGCCTGGTGCCCAAGCAGGACGGCAAGGGGCGCGCGGCGGCGGTGGAGATCATGCTGAACTCCCCGCTGATCTCCGACCTGATCTTCAAGGGCGAAGTCTCCGAGATCAAGGAGATCATGAAGAAGAGCCGCAACCTGGGCATGCAGACCTTCGACCAGGCGCTGTTCGACCTGTACGAGAACAACGTCATCAGCTACGAGGACGCGCTTCGCAACGCCGACTCCGTCAACGACCTGCGCCTGCAGATCAAGCTGAACAGCCAACGCGCCAAGACGCAGGACCTGGCCGCGGGCACGGAGCACCTGGCGATCGTCTAGATCCCGGCACGGCAGGGGCACAGGGGGCGCGGAGGACCGCAGGGATCCTTGGCTCCCTTGCCCTGCGCTTGCTCTGCCTCCTCCGCGCCTGTGGGGTGAATGCCTTTCGCGTGCGCTGCTAAAGTCGCGCGGATGCCCAGTATCAACCCCAAGACATACGAATCCGTTCCCGCGCGCAAGGTCGCCTTCCTCGGCCTGGGCGTGATGGGTTTTCCGATGGCGGGCCACCTTGCGCTGGCCGGGCATCGCGTCACCGTCTACAACCGCAGCGCCGACAAGCGCCTGGCCTGGTGCCAGGAGTTCACCGGCGCGGCCGCGCCCACGCCGCGCGAGGCGGTGGCGGATTGCGACTTCGTGTTCTGCTGCGTCGGCAACGACGACGACCTGCGTTCCGTCGTGCTGGGCGAGCAGGGCGCCTTCGGCGGCATGAAGGCAGGCGCCGTGTTCGTGGACCACACCACCGCCTCGGCGAACGTGGCGCGCGAGCTGGCGGCCGAAGCCGGCAGGCGCGGCCTGCAGTTCGTCGATGCGCCCGTCTCCGGCGGCCAGGCGGGCGCGCAGAACGGCATGTTGACCGTGATGTGCGGCGGCGAGCAGGCGGCCTTCGATGCGGTGCGCCCCATCGCGATGTGCTTTGCGCGCGCCTTCACGCTGCTCGGAGCGAGCGGCGCCGGGCAGCTGACCAAGATGGTGAACCAGGTTGCCATCGCCGGCCTCGTGCAGGGCCTGTCCGAGGCGATCGCCTTCGGCCTGAAGGCGGGGCTCGACATGGAGCAGGTCCTGGAGGTGATCGGCAAGGGCGCGGCCCAGAGCTGGCAGATGGACAACCGCGGCAAGACCATGATCGCCGACAAGTTCGACTTCGGCTTCGCCGTGGACTGGATGCGCAAGGACCTGGGCCTCGTGCTGGACGAGGCCAGGCGCAATGGCGCCCGGGTGCCGGTGACCGCGCTGGTCGACCAGTTCTACGCCGACATCCAGGCCATGGGCGGGAACCGCTGGGACACCTCCAGCCTCGTCAAGCGGCTGCGGTAAGGGCGTTCGCGCCTCCCGTCAGCCCCGCTTCCCGGTCCTGCCCGCGCAGGGGGCGACCAGTGCCTGCACGAAAAAGCCCCGCGGCGCGGGGCTTTTTTCTTCTTTGGGTCCTACCTGCGCGGGATGCGTTCAGCGCACCGGCGTCGCCACCGCCCCGCCACCGGCCGGGGGAGCCTCGCCGGTCGGGGCGGGTGCCGCAGCCGGAGCCGCCGGCGCCACCGTGGCGGGCGCCGCGTTGCCGCCCGGCACCGACACGCCGGCCTGCCGCAGTTCTTCGGGCGACATCACCTCGAAGATGCGCACGACGCGCTGCACGCCGGGGATCTGGCGCGCGATGTTGGTGCCGCGCTCCGCCTCGCGCGGCGAGACCCGCCCCATCAGGTACACGGTGCTGCGCTCGGTGACGACGCGGAAGGCCTGCGCCTGCAGGTCGGACGCATCGACGAAGGAGGCGCGCACCTTGCCCGTGATGAAGGTGTCGTTGGAGCGCTGCGTAAGCGAGCTCGCGGGCATGACGGCCAGCTCGTTGACCACGCCGCGCACCGTGTCCACGCGCGAGACGATCTGCTCGGCTTGCTGCTTGGCCGCCTCGCTGGGGACCTCGCCCGTGAGCAGGACCTGGCGGTTGTAGCTGGACACGTTCACGTGGGCGCGGTCGCCGAGCGCCTCCGTCAGGCGCGAGGCCGCGCGCATCTCGATCGTCTCGTCGTCGATCTGCGCGCCGGAGCTGCGCCGGTCGTTCATCAGGATCGCAGCGCCCCCGGCAGCCGCGCCGATCATCAGCGGCGCGCAGCCGGCCAGGCTGGTGGCCAGCAGCGCAGCGGCGAGCGAGGCTGTGGGGAAGGAGAAGGTCTTGCGGTTCATGCGGGGGTGTCCTGGTCGCCTAGCAGTTGCGCGTCCACGCCGTCGCAGATGCAGTGCAGTGCGAGGATGTGGACTTCCTGGATGCGCGCGGTGCGCTCGTGCGGCACGCAGATGTGCACGTCGGTTTCGCGCAGCACGCCCGTCATCTTGCCGCCGCCGCGCCCGGTGAGTGCGACGACGGTCATCTCGCGTTCGTGCGCAGCCTCGATGGCCGCGAGCACGTTGGCGGAATTGCCGCTGGTGGAGAGCGCCAGCAGCACGTCGCCCGCCTGGCCCAGCGCGCGCACCTGCTTGGAGAAGATGCGGTTGTAGTCGTAGTCGTTGGCGATCGCCGTGAGGATGGAGCTGTCCGTGGTCAGCGCGATCGCGCCCAGCTCGGGGCGCTCGCGTTCGAAACGTCCGACGAACTCCGCCGAGAAGTGCTGGGCGTCGGCCGCCGAGCCGCCATTGCCGCAGGCCAGCACCTTGCCGCCGCTCGTGACACACGCGAGCACCGCCTGCACCGCCTGCGCGATGGGCTTGCTCAGGACCTGCGCCGCCTGGTACTTCAGGTCCGCGCTCTCGATGAAGTTCTGCTGTATGCGTTGCTCGAGCATGTTGCCTCCATGATAACGCTGTGCCTGCGCGTGAAAAATGTCTGGGACATGAGCCCCGTGTGAACACGCGGTTACCCGTTTTGTCCCGTTGTTTCGCGTGACGCGGCAGGTGTAGTCCTCATCGCACGGGTGCGGGAAGGAATGGCCGACGCGGCGGCGGACGCGACCCGACACGAGCTCACGCGCGGAACTGACTTCGCCGCCGCTGGGGCTCACTAATCTTGCGTTGCTGGCCAACCAATTCGGCTCGCAGGTTCTGAGTTCCACAAATCAAGTTCTAGGAGAAGTTGCAATGGCTGTTCTGAAAAAAATTGCCGGTCTGGTTGCCGGTGCTTCCGCTGTCGCCGTGATCGGTGTTGCCCTGGCCCAGGGTGTTCCCCCGAACCCGTTCGTGTCCAACCCCGCCCTGGGTGCCGGCCAGCAAAGCTCGCACCTGACCTCCATGGGTGAGACCGGCGTTCCCGGCCTGATCGACCAGGTCCAGACCGCCCAGATCACCACGGTGCGCGAAGTGGCGGTGGTGGAGCAGCCTGCCCAGGTTGCGCAGGCCCCGGCCCCGATCGTCGAAGAGCGCCAGTCCATGGGCGCGGCTCCGGCGCCCGCCGAGCCGGCTCCCGTGATGGCTCCGAAGCGCGACCGCAACTAAGCAGGCGCGTTCTGCTGGGGTTGGACCTGCGGGCCGGCCTCAGCCAGCATCGAAGGCGGCACGCATCCACTGGATGCTGCCGCCTTCCATGCTGATGACGTCGAAGCGGCAGGGCGGCGGTTCCGGCAGGCGCATGAGGTAGTGGCGCGCCGCGAACACGATGCGCCGCCGCTTCTGCCAGCCCACGCTGGCCGCGGCGCCGCCGAAGGCGTGGTGGGCGCGCTGGCGCACCTCCACGAACACCAGCGTACCGTCGGGGTCGCGCAGGATCAGGTCGATCTCGCCGCCGCCGCGCCCCGGCGTCCGATAATTGCGCGCGACCAGCCGCAGGCCGCGCGCGAGCAGGTGCGCCAGCGCCCGGTCCTCCGCCGCATCGCCTTGCTGCTTGGTCGTCATCGCAGGAGTCCCCTTGAGCGCTTCCTTCGCCGCCGCACTGGCGGCCGCGCGTGACGCGGCCGGTGCGCAGCACTATCCGCCGGCCGCCCTTTATATCGTCGCCACCCCCATCGGGAACCTGGCGGACATCAGCCTGCGGGCCCTGCACGTCCTGCAATTGGTGGACGCGGTGGCCTGCGAAGACACCCGTCACACGCAGGCCTTGCTGCGCGCGTATGGCATCGACAAGAGTGCGTGGCTCAGCGTGCACAGGCACAACGAGGCCGAAGCGGCGCAGCTGGTGCTGGCGCGGCTGCAGCAGGGCCAGCGCGTGGCCTATGCCAGCGATGCGGGCACGCCGGGCGTCAGCGACCCGGGCGCCCGCCTGGTGGCGGCCGTGCGCGCGGCCGGCCTGCCGGTCGTGCCGCTGCCGGGACCCAGCAGCGTGACCACCCTGCTGTCGGCGGTGCCGGCGCAGCAGGAAGACAGCGCTTTCGTGTTCTTCGGCTTCCTGCCCGCCAAGGGCGGGGAGCGCCAGCAGGCGGTCGAAGCGCTGCGGACGGAGCCGCGCGCGGTGGTGCTGCTCGAAGCGCCGCACCGCATGGGAGCGCTGGCGGACACCCTGGCCAGCCTGGGGCCGCGCGGGATCACCGTGGGCCGCGAGCTCACCAAGCAGTTCGAGGAGATCGCATCGCTTGCCTGCGCGGAGCTGCCGGCCTGGATGCAGGCGTCCCCCCAGCGCAGCCGCGGCGAGTTCGCGCTGGTCCTGCATCCGCAGCCGCTGGAACGGGACGACGCGCAGGGCCAGCGGGTGCTGAAGCTGCTGCTGGCGGAATTGCCCGTGAAGACAGCGGTGAAGCTGGCGGCGGAGATCACGGGTGGGTCGCGCAACGAGCTCTATCAGCTGGCGTTGCAGTTGAAGGGGGAGTGACGCGGGGCTTGCACGGCCCCCACTCCCTCAGATCGCCAACGGATCCACATCCACCGCCCACCGGATCAGCCCCTTGATCCGCAGCCCGTGCAGCACCGGCTGCCAGGCGGCCAGGAAGGCCTGCAGCGCCGGCCGCGAGCCGCTTTCCAGCAGCAGTTGCGCCCGCTCGACGTTCGCGACGCGCTGCACCGTCATCGGCACCGGGGCGTAGACCACCACGCGGTCGCTGCCGTCCAGGCCTTCGCTCGCATCGGCCGCCGCCTGCAGGAACGCCTGCGCGACCTCCTGCGTGCGCGCTTCGGCGCGCAGCAGGGCCTGGAAAGCGAAAGGCGGCATGGCCGCCTGCTGGCGCTCCTTCAACTGCTGCCCGGCGAAGGCGGGAAAGTCGTGGCGCTTCAGGGCGACGAACAGCGGGTGCTCCGGGTTCCAGGTCTGCACCCACATCTCGCTGGCGGCGGCGTGCGCGGCATCGCGCCCGGCGCGGCCGGCCGCCTGCATCAACAGGCTGAACAGGCGCTCCGGCGCGCGGAAGTCGCTGGAAAACAGTGCCGCGTCGGGGTTCACCGCTGCCACCAGGGTGATGCGGCGAAAGTCGTGGCCCTTGGTGACCATCTGGGTGCCCACCAGCACGTCCACCTCGCCCGCGTGCACCTGCGCAAGCTGCTCCTGCAGCGCCCCCTTCAGCCGCGTGCTGTCCGCATCCATGCGCGCGATGCGCACGGGCTCGCCGTCGGGCCGGCGCGTGTCGGCGAGCAGCTGGGCCAGCTGCTCCTCCAGCATCTCCGTGCCGCGGCCCAGGGGCTGGATGTCCACGTTGCCGCACTTGGGGCAGGCGCGCGGCACCCGCTCGGTGTAGCCGCAATGGTGGCAGCGCAGCGTGCGGTCGATCTTGTGGAAGACGCGGAAGGCGCTGCAGTGGCTGCATTCGCTGCGCCAGTCGCACGCCGTGCAGGCGAGGACGGGCGCGTAGCCGCGGCGGTTCAGGAAGACCAGCGACTGCTCGCCGCGGCCGATGCGCTGCGCGATCGCGGCCAGCAGGGGCGGGGAGAACAGGGTCGCGCGCGGCTGGTGGTTCATGTTGACGATGCGCACCGCCGGCAGCGTGCCCTCGCCCACGCGCGTAGGCATCTCCAGGCAGCGGTAGCGGCCGCGGTCGCAGGCCTGCCAGCTCTCCAGCGAGGGGGTCGCGGAGCCGAGGATCACCTTGGCGCCTTCCAGCCGGCCGCGGTAGACCGCCAGGTCGCGGGCGGAGTAGCGCGCGCCTTCCTGCTGCTTGTAGCTCGGGTCGTGCTCCTCGTCGACCACGATCAGCCCCAGGCGGGGCAGCGAGGCGAAGATGGCCATGCGGGTGCCGAGCACGATCCGGGCGCGTCCCAGGTGCGCCGCGATCCAGCTGCGCAGGCGCTGCGGGTTCGTCATGCCGCTGTGCAGGGCCACCACCGCGTCGGCGCCGAAGCGCTGCTCGAAGCGGGATTGCAGCTGCGGCGTGAGGTTGATCTCGGGCACCAGCACCAGCGCTTGCGCCGACGGGTCGCTTTCCAGCAACGAAGCCACCGCGCGCAGGTAGACCTCGGTCTTGCCGCTGCCGGTGGCCCCGAACAGCAGGAAGGGGCCGGGCTCCCGCGCCACCGCCTCCAGCGCCTGCTGCTGGTCGGCCGTGAGCGGCGGCAGCGGGTCCGGCTGGATCTTGGCCGCCGCTTTCGGGCTGCGCGCCAGGCGCCGGGCGAGTTGCGCGGCATCCAGCGCGCGCAGTTGCGGCGGCAAGGCCGCCAGCGCGACCTCGCCCAGGCTGCGCTGGTAGTAGCTGGCCGCGAACCCGACGAGCTCGCGCCACGCGGCCGACAGCGGCGGCAGCCCCTCCAGCGGTCCGAGCACCGACTTGAGCTGCCCGGGTGCGGGCCCATGCGCATCGTCGGCTGGCGGATCCCAGGCGACGCCGCACACTTCCCGCCGCCCCAGCGGCACGCGCAGCAAGGTGCCGGGCGTGAGTGGAAGCTCACTGCGGTAGCTCAGTGGCTCCACCAGCGCGCTGTGCGCGGGGGCGGCCACGATGACGTGTGCGATCTCGCTCATCGACACCCTGTCTTAGGTCCCATGCTTAAGACGAGCTCGCGAAGTCCGGGGTAAGTGCTTGATTCCAATGAACTTTGCCGCTGGGGTCGCCGTGCTGTGGATAACTTTGTTGATACCAGCCGCCCGGGCCGCCCGAACCGCCCGGAAAATCAAGGGCTTGGGTGGCCGGTGCGTAATTTTGCTGCACCGCGGAGTCCAACAAAATCAAGGACTTACGCGCGCTAGCGAATTGGAAGCAGCGCATCTGCCCGCAGGGCGGCTTGGCTGCGCCGCAACACAGTTTTTGTGCATAAGTCAAGGCGCGTGCTGCGGTGCTTCGTGCTTCCTGTCAGCTAGGGAACTCCCTGATGCACGAAGTTCACGCTGTCGTGGCAGCGCGCACGCGGGCCGAATGCGCGTGGACCGCCTCCACCAGCGCCTGGACGCGATCGGGCGGCGTGTGCTGGCTGATGCCGTGCCCGAGGTTGAAGATGTGCGTCGGCCCGGTGCCCGCGCCCTGGTGCGGCGCGCCGAAGTCGTCCAGCACGCGGCACGCCTCCCTCGCGACCTGTTCGGGCGCAGCGAAGAGAGCCGCCGGATCCATGTTGCCTTGCAGGGCCTTGCTGCCGCCGACCAGCGCGCGTGCGCGGCCGAGGTTGACGGTCCAGTCCACGCCCAGGACTTCGCAGTCCAGTTTCTCCATTTCCTGCAACCACAGGCCACCGCCCTTGGTGAAGACGATGCGGGGGATGACGGCGCCGTCGCGGCTGCGGTCCAGCCTGGCCAGCACCTGCTGCGTGTAGCGCAGGCTGAACTGCTGGAAGGCGCCGTCGGCCAGGGCGCCGCCCCAGCTGTCGAAGACCATCACCGCCTGCGCTCCCGCGGCGATCTGGGCATTGAGGTACCCGGCCACGGCCTCGGCGTTGACCGCGAGGATGCGGTGCATCAGGTCGGGGCGGCTGTACAGCATGCTCTTCACCCCGCGCCAGTCGTCGGCGGAGCCGCCGCCTTCGACCATGTAGCAGGCCAGCGTCCACGGGCTGCCGGAAAAGCCGATCAGGGGGACCCGGCCGTTGAGTGCGCGCCGGATGGAAGTGACCGCGTCGAACACGTAGCGCAGCTTGTCCAGGTCCGGCACCTGCAGCGCGGCCACGGAGGCTTCGTCGCGCAGCGGCCGGGCGAGCTTCGGGCCTTCGCCTTCCGCGAAGCTCAGGCCCAGGCCCATGGCGTCGGGCACGGTGAGGATGTCGGAGAACAGGATCGCCGCGTCCAGCGCGAAGCGGTCCAGCGGCTGCAGCGTCACCTCGGTCGCATACTGCACGTTGGTGGCCAGGCCCATGAAGCTGCCGGCGCGCGCGCGGGTCGCCTTGTACTCCGGCAGGTAACGGCCCGCCTGCCGCATCAGCCACACGGGGGTGTATGCGGTGGCTTGCCGCAGGCAGGCGCGCAGGAAGGTGTCGTTGGCGAGCGGCGCGAAGGTCATCCCGCGATTGTCGCAGGGCCTATGATCCCGACCCGACATGGACAAGACCCTGGAACAGGCACGCACGCTCTTCATGGAGGGCGTTGCGCATTACGAGGCGGGACGGCTGCAACAGGCGGAGCGCCGGTTCGACGCCGCGCTGGCGCTGGCACCCGGCAGGCCTTCGGTCCTGACCAACCTGGGCGCCGTGCGCTTGCGGCTGCACCGGCCGGCCGACGCGCTGCCCTTGCTGCAGGAGGCCCTGGCGCAGGAGCCCGGCAATGGGGAGGCGCTGGCCTATTGCGCGACGGCGCTGGCCGAACTCGGCCAGATGCAGGAGGCGCTCGCGATGTTCGACCGCGCCCTGGCCACCGGCCCGCAGCCTGGCGCCGTCTGGATGTTCCGCGGCAACGTGCTGCGGGAGGTGGGCCGGGCACAGGACGCCGCCGCCTCGTACCGCGAGGCGCTGGCGCGCGGCGGCGACGCGGAACTGCTGAACTACTACCTCGCCGGCCTGGAAGGCGGTCCGGCGCCCGCGCGGCCTCCGCGCCAGTACGTGCAAGGCCTGTTCGACGGCTACGCCGAGAGCTTCGACACGCACCTCGTGACGCTGCGCTACGACGCGCCGCGGGTGCTCGTGCAGCGGCTCGCCGACACCGGGCGCCGCTTCGCCCATGCCCTGGACCTGGGCTGCGGCACGGGCTTGTGCGGTCCGCTGCTGCGGCCGCTGGCGGCGCGCCTGTCCGGCGTGGACCTCTCCCCGCTGATGCTGGAGAAGGCCCGGGCCTTGGGTGTGTACGACGAGCTCCAGCAAATCGATGCGGTGGAATACCTCGCTTCCGGCGCCGGCAGCCTGGACGCGGTCGTCGCCGCCGACGTGTTCATCTACGTCGGGGCGCTCGACGAGGTGTTCCGGCTGCTCGCCGCGCGCATGGCGGCCGGCGGGATCTTCGCCTTCACCGTGGAAGAAAACACCGGCGCGGACGTGGTGCTGCGCGGCAGCCTGCGCTACGCCCACTCCGAAGCCGGCATCCGCCGGCTGGCGCAGCAACATGGCTTCCGCGTGCAGGAGATGGAGCGCCGTCCCGTGCGCGAGGAGCAGCGCCAGCCCATCCCGGGCCTCTTCGTCTGGCTGGAAAAGTCGTAGCCCCCGGCCCCGGGGTTCACGCGAGCGCCTTGCGCAAGGCCTGGTCGACGTCCCAGAGGATGTCTTCCACGTCCTCGATCCCGACCGAGAGCCGGATCATGTCCGGCCGGACCCCGGCGCGGGCGAGTTCCTCTTCGTCCAGTTGCCGGTGGGTGGTCGACGCCGGATGGATCACCAGCGTCTTGGCATCGCCGATGTTCGCCAGGTGGCTCATGAACTCGCAGGCGTCGATGAAGCGTTCGCCGGCCCGGGCCGGGTCGTCGGCGCGGATGCCGAAGGTGAGGATGCCCGAAGCGCCCGGCCGGCCGTCGATCGCGCGGAACTGTTTTTTCGCCAGCGCATGGTGCGGCGAGCTCTCCAGTCCCGGATAGTTCACCCAGCCCACCAGCGGATGGTCCGCCAGGAACTCCGCGACGCGCTGCGCATTGCGGCAGTGCGCCTGCATGCGCAGGTGCAGCGTCTCGATGCCTTGCAGGATCAGCCACGCGTTCAGCGGCGACAGCGCGGCGCCGAAGGTGCGGTTCACCTCCATGCGCGCCTTCATCGTGTAGCCGAAGTCGCCGAAGGTCTCGTAGAACTTCACGCCGTGGTAGGCGCGGCTGGGCTGCAGCATCTCGGGAAACTTCTGCGCCGCCAGGCCGCTGCCCCAGTCGAACTTGCCCGACTCCACCAGCACGCCGGCCATGGTGGTGCCGTGCCCGCCCAGGTACTTGGTGGCGCTGTGCACGATGATGTCGGCGCCGAAGTCGAAGGGGTTGCACAGGTAGGGGCTTGGCACCGTGTTGTCCACGATGAGCGGCAGCCCATGGTCGTGCGCGATGCGCGCGACCGCCTCGATGTCGAACACGTTGACCAGCGGATTGCCCAGGGTCTCGCCGTAGACCGCGCGCGTGTTCGGCCGGATCGCGCGGCGGAAGTTCTCCGGGTCCTGCGGATCGACGAAGGTCGTCTCGATGCCGAGGCGGCCGAAGCCGGTCCCGAGCTGCCCTACGGTGCCGCCATAGAGCGTCGAGGCGGCGACGATGTGGTCGCCCGCCTTGAGGATGGTCAGGATGGCCGTCATCTGCGCCGCCATGCCGGTGGCGCAGGCGAGCGCCGCGCGGCCGCCTTCCAGCGACGCGACCCGCTCCTCCAGCACCGCCACCGTCGGATTGCTGATGCGGCTGTAGACGTTGCCGAAGGTCTGCAGGTTGAACAGGCTCGCGGCGTGCTCGGCGGAGTCGAACACGAAGCTGGTCGTCTGGTGGATGGGCGTGGCGCGCGCGCCGGTGACCGGGTCGGGGATGGCGCCGGCGTGGATGGCGCGGGTGCCGAAGGCGTACTCGCGGTCGGCGCCCGCTTGCTGTTTCCTGCCGGCGTCGTCGTCGTGGTCCTGGCTCATGGCGATCAGTAGAAAAGTTGCTGGGGACGGCGCGCCGAGATGACCCGGGTGTTCACGCCCGCCCAGTTCAGGCCGCCGAACAGGCGCGCGTGCTCGATCTTCACGCAGCGGTCCATCACCACGTCCAGCCCGGCGGCGCGCGCCTTGGCCGCTGCCGCCTCGTTCACCACGCCGATCTGCAGCCACAGGCACTTCGCGCCGGCGGCGATCGCCTCGTCGGCCAGCGGCGGGATGTCGGCGCTCTTGCGGAAGCAATCGACCATGTCGACGGCGATCCCGGCCTCGACTGCCGCGGTCACGCTGGGATAGCTGCGCTGGCCCAGGATCTCGGGAGCGGACGGATTGATCGGCACGATGCGGTAGCCATGCTCCTGCATGTACTTGGCCGCGAAGAAGCTGGGGCGGTGCCATTGCGGCGACAGGCCCACCACCGCGATCGTGCGGCAGCTGCCCAGGATGCGGCGCAGTTCGTGGATCGTGCTCATCGCGCCAGTGTAAGGACTGGCGCGGGCCGGGGAAGGGGTGGATGCCCGCCCGCGCGGGAGCCTTCGCGTCCCGCTGCGCGCACCTGCTAGGACTTGTACTTGATCGAGCAGCCGTACGCCCGGGTCGTGGCGGCGCTGATCGGCTTGCCCGCCGTCGCCTCCGACAGGCCTTGCTTCACGTAGTTCACCGCCCGGGCGATGTCGTCCTTGCTGCTGGAGGGGATGCTGTCGATGCCGCCCGCGTAGACCAGCCGCCCCTGCGGATCGACGATGTACATGTGCGGCGTGGTGCGCGCGCCGTACGCGCGGCCGACCGTGCCTTCCTCGTCCAGCAGCGTGGCCGTGGGTTGCACCTTGCGGTCCTTCTGCCACGCCACCAGCTTCGCGGGCTCGAGCCAGTCGAAGCTCGCCTTTTCGGTCGAATTGATCGACAGCCAGACGGCGCCGCGTGCCAGCGCGTCCTGCTGCGTGGCCGCCATGTTGCCGCTGTCGTAGTGTTTTCGCACGTAGGGGCAGCCGGGGTTGGTCCACTCGAGCACGACGTACTTGCCGCGGAAGTCGGCGAGCTGCACGGCGCGGCCATTCGCGTCCTGCAGCGTGAAGGCGGGCGCCGGCTGGCCGACGACCGGGGCGGATTGCGCGGCCGCGGCAAGGAGCAGCGCGGGCAGCGCGAGGATGGCACGACGCAACATGGCGGATACCTCCTAGAGATCGGACAGCGCGGCGCGCACTTCGTCCACTCCGAGCACTTCGGAGAGCACGACCGGGGCGCGCCCGG
Source organism: Ramlibacter sp. G4-7 (assembly GCF_057784995.1). Classification (NCBI taxonomy): domain Bacteria; kingdom Pseudomonadati; phylum Pseudomonadota; class Betaproteobacteria; order Burkholderiales; family Comamonadaceae; genus Ramlibacter; species Ramlibacter sp. G4-7. The sequence continues at coordinate 138,135 of NZ_JBYNTT010000007.1, read as the reverse complement.
GCCGGTACACCACGTACACGGGAACGCCGCTGCGTCCCAGCTGCGTGATCGCCGCGGTGATGGCGGGATCGCGGCGGGTCCAGTCGGCGCGCAGCAGCGCGAAGCGGCCCGCGTCGAACGCGGCCAGCACGGCGGGATGCGACAAGGTGGTCTTCTTGTTGTACTGGCAGGTCACGCACCAGGCGGCCGTGAAGTCGACGAACACCGGCCGTCCCCCGGCAACCAGCTGCTGCACGCGGTCGGCGGACCACGCTTGCCAGCGCGCGTCCGCCGAGGCCAGGGTGCCGGCCGGCGCGGGGCGGGTGATGGAGCCGCCGGCGGACCAGGCGACGCCGAACAGCGCGGCCAGCGCCAGCGCGCCGAGGGCGAGACGCGTGCGCCCGCGCAGCGTCAGCGCCCAGACGAACATGCTCAGCGCGACCAGCAGCGCAAGCAGCGCGCCGGCGCCGTCGATGCCGCTCTGCTGGCCCAGCACCCACACCAGCCATGCGACGGCGGCGAACATGGGGAAGGCCATCAGGCGCCGGAAGGTCTCCATCCAGGCGCCGGGACGCGGCAGCCGACGCGCGACGGCCGGCACCCAGCCGGCGGCCAGGTAAGGCAGCGCCAGCCCCACGCCGAGCACCGCGAAGATGGCCAGCGCCTGCACCGCGGGCAGGCTGATCGCCAGCCCGAGCGAGGCGCCCATGAACGGCGCCGTGCACGGCGAGGCGACGGCCACGGCGAGCACGCCCGTGAGGAAGGCGTCCAGCACCGGGTGCCTGGCCTGCAGGCTCGCCACGCTGCTCGGGAGCATCGAGCCGAACTCGAACACGCCGGCGAAGTTGAGCGCCACCAGCGTGAACAGTGCGGCCAGGCTGGCCACCACGGCCGGCGACTGCAGCTGGAAGCCCCAGCCGAGCTGCTCGCCGGCGGCGCGCAGGGCCAGCATCACGCCACCGAGGGCGAGGAAGGAAACGACCACGCCGGCGGTGTAGGCGAGTGCGCTGGCGCGGTGGCGCCGCGTGTCATCGGCGTGGCGCGTGAAGCCCACGACCTTGATCGCGAGCACCGGGAACACGCAAGGCATGAGGTTGAGGATGAGGCCGCCGACCAGCGCGAAGAGCAGGGCGGTGGCCAGGCCGATGGCAGGCGCCGTGGGCCGCGCGGCGTTCTCGCGCAGCGCCTGCTCCAGCGCCGGCGAGACGGTGGCCGGCGGCGCCGTCGCCGGCCAGGTGCCCGCCACCTGCAGTTCCGAACGCCAGCCCTGCCCGTCGGCGGCGAGCACCACCGGGAACACGCCGGGACTGGCGCTGCGCTGGGGCGAGAGCGGGACGCGCGCGGTCCAGGCCGCGCCGTTCCAGGACTGCGTCCAGCGCGCGCCGTTGTCGATCACCTCCCCGAGTTCCGGAAAGAAATCCAGCGTCTTGCCGCGCAGCGCCACGGGCAGGCCCTGCACGATCAGCGCCAGGGCATCGCCTTCGATGCGCGCCGTGCTCGCGGGCAGGATGTGCGTGTCCGGCAGCACGGGCCGGGGCTGGGCGGCCAGGGCCGCATCGAAGGCCGGCGCGTTCAGCGCCGTGGTGCTGCGCAGGGGCAGCTTGAGCAGGAACTCGCCTTCCTCGGGGATGCATTCCTTCTTGCACACCAGCCAGGTCGCCTTGAGCTTGACCGGCAGTTCGTTGGCGAAGGGCGAGGGCTTGAAGTCCGGCAGCACCGTCAGCGGCACGGGCAGCAGCACCGTGCCTTCGTAGCCGTAGTTGACCAGCGTGCCGATCGGGATGCGCCTGGGCGTCGGCCAGGCGATGTCGCCGGCGACGACGCCGGCCGGCAGCGTCCACGTGAGTTCGGTGGGCAGGCCCGAGTCGCCGGGATTGCGCCAGTAGGTGTGCCACTCGGGCTGGTGGGTCAGTTGCAGGCCCACCCACACCTTCTTGCCGGCCTGCACCCCATCGGGCGCGTGCGCGAGCAACTCGGCACGCACCTGCGGCGTGGCGACCGTGGGGCCGGCGGCGGGCTGCGCCAGCGACAGCAGGGGCGCCGCGAAGGCGAGGCAGGCGGCGATCAGGCGAGCGAAGCTCATCGGATCATGGGAGCGGGCCGGGCGGTCCAAGTTCCGGCGGCTCAGGCGAAGCCGAGCACCACCCGTCGGGTGGTGGCGCTCTTCTTCTCGATCTTGGTCACGACCACGCCGCCGATCTCGGCGGTGTTGGCCACGTGGGTGCCGCCGCAGGGCTGGTAATCGATGGCGGTGTCGCCCGCGCCGATGCGGATGGTGCGCACGCGTCCCGTGCCCCGGGGCGGCTGCACGGACATGCTCTTGACGAGGGCCGGGTTGGCGTCCAGCTCCTCCTCGCTGATGGAGGCGACCGCGACGCCGTGCGCGGCCGCGACGAGACTGCGGATGCCTTCCGTGAGCGCGTCCTTGTCCAGCGGGTCCGTCATGTTGAAGTCCAGCCGCGCGTACTCGGGCGTGATGGAGCAGCCGTTCACCAGCTGCGGCACCAGGTGGCACAGGAGGTGCGTGGTCGTGTGGAAGCGCATCAGCTTGTGCCGGCGGTCCCAGGCGATGCGGGCGACGACCGGGTCGCCGGCGCGCAGGCGCGCGAGCAAGGCGTCCTGGCCAGGAGCGGGCACGTGGGCGATCCGGGCCGTGGGCCGACCTTCGGCGTCCTTGAGCTTGCGGGTATCGACGACCTCCAGCGCACTGCCGTCCGCCAGCACCAGCACGCCGCTGTCGCCGGCCTGGCCGCCGCCCAGCGGATAGAACACGGTGCGATCCAGGACCACGCCCTGCTCGTCCACGGCGACGACGGCGGCCGGTGTCTCGCGGAGGTAGGCGTCCTGGCGGAACAGCTCTTGCGTCATGGGCGCATTGTCCCGCTTTCGCACGGAACACGCCGGCGCGGGGAAGATGCACACTGGGCAGATGGTACGAGCCCGTTCCCTGTCCCTGGTGGTGGTGGCGCTGCTGGTTGGCTGCGGCGACATGTCCAAGCTGCCGGAATCCGCCGCCTGGGGCCCGCAGCCGCAGTTGCCCGCGCCCTCGCACAGCCTCCTGCCCACGGTGCACATCGCGCCCGCGGAAGGCTGGCCGGCGGACGGCAAGCCGGTCGCCGCCAATGGCGCCGCGGTCACCCCCTTTGCCCGCGGCCTGGAGCACCCCCGCTGGCTGCTGGTGCTGCCCAACGGGGACGTGCTCGTCGCCGAATCGAACGCGCCCGCCCCGCCGCCCGGGCAGGAGGAAAAGGGCCTGAAGGCCTGGGCGATGAAGCTGGTGATGAAACGGGCCGGCGCCGGCGTGCCCAGCCCGGACCGCATCGTGCTGCTGCGCGACGCCGACGGCGACGGCGCCGCGGAACAGCGCACCGTGCTGCGTGAGGGCCTGCACTCACCTTTCGGCATGGCGCTCGTGGGGCCGTACCTGTACGTCGCCAACGCCGATGCGCTGGTGCGCTTTGCCTTCAGCCCGGGGCAGACGCAGCTGGCGGGCACGCCCGAAAAGGTCACCGACCTGCCCGCCGGCACCAATCACCACTGGACCAAGGGCCTGGCGGCGAGCCCCGATGGCCGCAAGCTGTATGTCTCCGTCGGCTCGAACAGCAACGTCGCCGAGCGCGGCATGGAAGTGGAGGAAGGCCGGGCGGCCGTCTGGGAAGTGGACGTGGCGACCGGTGCCAAGCGCCTGTATGCCGGCGGCCTGCGCAATCCGGTCGGCCTCGCCTTCGAGCCGCGCAGCCGGCAGCTCTGGGCCGTGGTGAACGAGCGCGACGAACTTGGCAGCGACCTGGTGCCGGACTACCTCAGCTCCGTGCGCGAGGGCGCTTTCTATGGCTGGCCCTGGAGTTACTGGGGGGCGAACGTGGATGCGCGCGTGCAGCCGCCCCGGCCCGACATGGTGGCCAAGGCCATCGCGCCGGACTTCGCCCTGGGCAACCACGTGGCGCCCCTGGGGCTCGCGTTCTCGGACGGCGGCGCGTACGTGGGCGAGCACGGCTCCTGGAATCGCAAGCCGCGCAGTGGTTACAAGGTGGTGTTCGTTCCCTTCGCGGAAGGGAAACCGGCCGGACCGCCGCGGGAGGTGCTCACGGGATTCGTGAGCCCGGAAGGCAAGGCCTGGGGCCGTCCCGTGGGCGTGGCGCTGGATCGCTCCGGTGCGCTGCTGGTGGCGGACGACGTCGGCGGCGTGGTGTGGCGCGTGGCGCCTCAGCTGCAGAAGTAGGTCAGCGCCATCGCCGTGAGGGACGGGCCGCGGGTGCACTGGTCCAGCGACGCGACGACCATGAGCGCCAGCGAAGGCCAGAAGGCGCGGTTCCAGCTCTCGCGCCAGGCCCAGTCAGTGATCGTGTGCAGCGTTTCCATGAAGACATGGTCGCTGCGCGGGCGGGGCTTGTGATTCGGAGCAAGCCGCGTCTGAATGGTCGCGCACGGCTACGCGCCGGTCAGTCCCGCGCGCGCCGGTTAGGCGCCAGGTACTACAGGTGTCGGTCAGGGCCGCACGGGCAGCGGGAGAGCCGTCTTGTAGCGGACCTGCTTGAGCGCGAAGCTCGACCGGATCTTCTCGATGCCGGGAATCGGCGTCAGCTGCTCCAGGATGAAGCGCTCCAGGGCCGCGATATCCGGAACCGCCACGCGGATGAGGTAGTCGCTGTCGCCGGTCATGAGATAGCACTCCATCACCTGCTCGTGTTCCGCGATGCGCTGCTCGAACTCGGCCAGGGACTGCTTGGACTGCGTCTTCAGGCTGATGCTGATGAAGACGTTCAGGCCCAGGCCCAGCAGCTTGGCGCTGGCCAGCGCCACGTAGCGCTCGATCACGCCGGCCTGCTCGAGCGCCTTGACCCGGGCCAGGCAGGGCGACGGCGACAGGTGCACGCGGCGCGCGAGCTCCACGTTGCTGAGTGCGCCGTCCTGCTGCAGCTCGGCCAGGATGCGTAGGTCGATGGCGTCCAGAAGCATGATCGCGGCATTTTATGCTGCTGCTCGGCGGTTCGCGGACGTTTTCGGTAGCCCATGCGGCCTCTCGCGGCCTAGAGTGCCGGCATGGCCGATGACAGCATCACCCGTTACCTGGCGGACGAAACCGGAGACGCCGACCCGATCGAGACGGCGGAATGGCGCGACGCCTTCCAATCCCTCGTTGCGACGCAGGGGGCTGCGCGGGCGCGTTTCATCCTCGACCAGCTCGCCGTGCTGGCCCGCCACCCCGGCGTCGCCTGGTCGCCCGAACTGGTCACGCCGTACGTGAACACGGTGCCGGTGGACAAGCAGCCGGTGTTCCCGGGCGACCTGGCGATCGAGGAGAAGCTCGCGTCCCTCATGCGCTGGAATGCGTTGGCCATGGTGGTGCGCGCGAACACCGCGTACGGCGAGCTGGGCGGGCACATCGCCAGCTATGCGAGCGCCGCCGACCTGTTCGAGGTGGGCTTCAACCACTTCTTCCGGGCCCGGAACCAGGCGCAAGGCGGTGACCTCGTGTTCTTCCAGCCGCACAGCGCGCCCGGCGTGTATGCGCGCGCCTTCCTCGAGGGGCGCCTCACCGAGGACGACCTCGCCCACTACCGCCAGGAGATCACGGCCCCGGGCGATGGCGCGCGCGGCCTCTCCAGTTATCCGCATCCCTGGCTGATGCCGGACTTCTGGCAGTTCCCGACCGGCTCCATGGGCATCGGCCCCATCAGCTCGATCTACCACGCGCGCTTCATGCGCTACCTCACGCACCGGCAGCTGGTGGACTGCGAAGGGCGCAAGGTGTGGGGCGTGTTCGGCGACGGCGAGATGGACGAGCCCGAGAGCATGAGCGCGCTCACGCTGGCGTCGCGCGAGAAGCTGGACAACCTGGTGTGGGTGGTGAACTGCAACCTGCAGCGCCTGGACGGCCCGGTCCGCGGCAACGGCCGCATCGTTGACGAGCTGGAGAAGCTGTTCCGCGGGGCCGGCTGGAACGTGATCAAGCTGCTGTGGGGCAGCGACTGGGACGGCCTGTTCGCGCGCGACACGAGCGGCGCGCTGGTGCGGGCCTTCGCGCATACGGTCGACGGCCAGATGCAGACCTTCGCCGCCAAGGACGGGCGCTTCAACCGCGAGCACTTCTTCGGCCAGGACGACGAACTCAAGCGCCTGGCGCAGGGCATGACCGACGAACAGATCGACCGGCTGAAACGAGGCGGGCACGACCTGGTGAAGATCCATGCGGCCTATGACGCGGCCGCGAAGCACCGCGGGCAACCGACGGTGATCCTCGCCCACACCAAGAAGGGCTACGGCATGGGCACGGCCGGCCAGGGCCGCATGACCACGCACAGCCAGAAGAAGCTGGACGACGCGGCGCTGCTGGAATTCCGCAACCGCTTCAACCTGCCGGTGTCCGACGAGCAGGCCCGCACGCTCGCCTTCCACAAGCCGGCCGAGGACAGCCCCGAGATGCGCTACCTGCACGCCAGGCGCACCGCGCTGGGCGGCTACCTGCCCCGGCGCGAGACCGCCTGCGAGGTGGTGCCTGTGCCCGAGGCGGCGTCGTACGCGCAGTTCGCGCTGCAGGCCGACGGCAAGGAGATGTCCACCACCATGGCCTTCGTGCGCATGCTGGGCGGGCTCCTGAAGGACCTGCGCCTGGGGCCGCGCATCGTGCCGATCGTGGCCGACGAGGCGCGCACCTTCGGCATGGCCAACCTGTTCAAGCAGGTGGGCATCTATTCCAGTGCGGGCCAGAGCTACGAGCCCGAGGACATCGGCTCGGTGCTCTCGTACCGCGAGGCGCTGGACGGCCAGATCCTGGAGGAGGGCATCAGCGAGGCCGGCGCCATCGCGAGCTGGACGGCCGCGGCCACCAGCTACAGCGTGCATGGCGTCGCCATGCTGCCGTTCTACATCTACTACTCCATGTTCGGCTTCCAGCGCGTGGGCGACGCGATCTGGGCCGCGGCCGACCAGCGCGCGCGCGGCTTCCTGCTGGGGGCGACATCGGGCCGCACCACGCTGGGCGGCGAAGGCCTGCAGCACCAGGACGGCAGCAGCCACCTGGTCGCCGCCACCATCCCCAACTGCAAGGCCTACGACCCCGCCTTCGCCGGCGAGCTGGCGGTGATCGTCGACCGCGGCATGCGCGAGATGCTGGTGGACCAGCGCGACGTCTTCTACTACGTCACGCTCATGAACGAGAACTACGCGATGCCCGACCTGCCGCCGCAGGCGCGGGAGGGCGTGATCCGCGGGGGCTACCGGCTCGGGCGTTACGGCCAGGGCGAGCCGCGGGTGACGCTGCTCGGATCCGGGGCCATCCTCACCGAGGTGGTGCGCGCGGCGCAGCAGCTCGCGCAGGAAGGCATCACCAGCGAGGTCCTGAGTATCACCAGCTGGAGCGAACTCGCGCGGGACGGCGCCTACGCCTCGGAACTGCTGGCCGGCACGCGCGGGCCCCTCGTCGCCGCCAGCGACTACGTGTGCATGGTGCCGGAAGCGATCCGGCGCTTCGTTGCGCCGGGGCGCGGCTACACCACCCTGGGCACCGACGGCTTCGGCCGCAGCGACACGCGCGCGGCGCTGCGCGGGTTCTTCGGCGTGGATTCGGGCAGCATCGTGCGGGCGGCACAGCACGCGCTCGCGTGATGCGGTAGGGTTCGCTTCGCCCACCAGGGCCGCTAGGGCGGCCCGTCGTGGGGTGGTGGTGAGGCGGCGCAGCGCCGGACCCCACCGTAAACTCCCCCCATGGCACTTCCCTCCCGCTACTGGGCCGACCTCGCCACCACCGATTTCGCCGGCCTGGACCCGGCGACCACGGTGGCCGTCCTGCCGCTGGGCGCCACCGAGCAGCACGGCCCGCACTTGCCGCTGGCCGTGGACCAGTGCCTGGTCGACGGCATCGTGCAGCGCGCGTTGCCGCACCTGCCCGAGCAATCGCGGGTGCTGGTGCTGCCGACCCAGCAGGTCGGCTACAGCCCCGAGCACGCCGACTTCCCCGGCACGCTCACCCTGCCGATCGAGACGGTGATAGCGACCTGGGTGGCGCTGGGCGCTTGCGTGGCCCGTGCCGGCGTGCGCAAGCTGCTGCTGTTCAACGCCCACGGCGGCCAGGTGAGCGTGATGGACATCGTGGCGCGCGAGCTGCGCATGCGGCACGACCTGATCGTGTACAGCGCCAGCTGGTGGAACCTGCCGCTGGGCGACGCGGTGAACGGCCTGTTCCCCCCGGACGAACATCGCTTTGGCGTGCACGGCGGCGACATGGAGACCTCGCTGATGCTGGCGCTCGCGGCCGGCCGGGTGCGCATGGCGCAGGCGCGCGATTTCCCGTCCAGCTCGCGCGAGCGGGCTGCGCAGTACGCGGTCCTGGGCAACGGCCGCAGCGCCAAGCTCGGATGGGCCATGCAGGACTACAACGGGCAGGGCGCCGCCGGCGATGCCGCCGCGGCGACGGTGGAGAAAGGGCAGGCCGTGCTCGACGCGGCAGCCCGCCAGCTCGCGCTGCTGCTGCAGGAGATTGCGCTGCTGCCGCTGGCCACGCTGGTCAGGCGCAGCTAGCGCGTCCTACACCAGCTTGCGAAGGGGCCGACAGCGCGCTCCCGGCGCGTCGCTAGATTCGGGGGATCCCTTCAAGGAGCTGGCAATGACGACGGTGGCTGATGTCATGACGCGCGACGTGCGCACCCTGGGCCCGGACGACTCGGTGGTCGATGCGGCGCGCTGCATGGACGAACTCAACGTGGGCGTGATCCCCGTGTGCGAGGGCGAGAAGCTCGTGGGCATGGTCACGGACCGCGACATCGTCGTGCGCGGGGTGGCGGTGCAAGGCGAACTGCGCAACATGAAGCTGGCCGACGTGATGAGCGGCCACGTGCGTTGTGCCCACGAAGGCGACGACGTGGACAAGGTGCTGGCCGAGATGGCCGAAGCGCAGATCCGCCGCCTGCCGGTGGTGGACGGCAACGACCGCCTGGTGGGCATCGTGTCGCTGGGCGACATCGCCGCCAAGAACCCGGAGGACGAGGTGGACGTGGCCATGTCGCTGGGCGACATCTCCACGCCGGCGGAACCGGACCGGTCGGAGACTGGCAGCCAGCAGTCGCAATCCCAGACCCAGTCCCGGTCGCAGCACTGAGCGCCCGTGCCGCCTGTCGGCGGCAGCGTCCGCCTGCGGGCGGGAGAGTTGGCGCGCGGCCACAAGGGCGCGCAGCAAGTCGCGCTCCCCCGAACGGGTCACGCCGCTGTCATGCGCCCTGCCTACACTGCAAGGCAGGTCCACCCATGCGCTTCTCCTCCGCCATCAAGCCAGCGTCGCCGCCGATCGAAGCGCGGCGCGAGGAGCCGGTGCGGGACCTGCCGCAACCCGCGGTCGCGCCCGGCCAGGACCTCCCCGAGGACCTGGACGCGCGCGTGCGACTGATCGGCGAGTGGCAGCTCGGCGAAGACTGAGCCCGGCCGCCGCCTGAAAACAAGGCCGCTTTGCGCGGCCTTGGAGCTGGACAGGATGGCCGTTGCGGGCCATCCGTGGGGCTGCCACGCCTTACTGCGAACTGCCGCTGCCGCCGTGCGAACCGCCGCTGTTGCCGCCGCCCGCGTGCGAGCTGCCGCTGCCGCTGGACTGGTTCACGGCGTTGCGGCGGTTGGCGCTGCGTGCCATGCCGCCCTTGCGGCCGGCTTCACGCGCCTCTTCGGACGTGAACTCGTGCGCCGTGCCCTTTTCGTGGGCTGCGCGACCACCTTCGCTGGCAATTTCCCGTTGACGCTGCGGGTCCATGGAAGCGAAGCCGCGGTTGGATTTGCCGCCCTGGTTGCCCTGATTATTGGAAGCCATGATGAGGATCTCCTTGCAAACTGAATGTTGGAACTGCATGACCGGTCTGCGCCAGCCATGCTGTGATTGAGCTTGCAAGTGCGCACTCCGCTCGTCAGGCGTCCATGGAGCCGCTTGTAGGAGCTTTCCTGCCTCGTCAGAGCACGGTGCGCGGCAGGACCTCGGTGCGCAGCCGCGCGAGGAGCGCGTTGGCTTCGGCCGGAACCCCCGGATCGGGGGCCGGTTGAGCGCGCAGGCGCGCCAGCAGCCGGGTGAACTGGGTGCCCAGGGGCGGGATGGGTGCGAGGTACATCACCTCGTCGCCGCGAGCGACCAGCAGGGTGGGGAAGGTCTCGATGTCGACTTCGCCCATCGTCTCGTCCTCGTCCTCGACGTCGACCCAGGCGAAGCGCATGGCCGGATGCGCGCGCGCCTGCGCGGTGAACTGCGGCAGCCATTCGCGGCACACGCCGCACCAGGCGGCGCACAGGCACGCGACCCACCAGGTGGCTGGTTCTGCGTCTCCCGGGCTGCTGTCCATGCGGGCAGTTTATCCGGGCCGCGCGCTGCCCTCAGGAAGGTGCGCAGTCGGCGTACGGATCGAGGGGACGGCGGTAGGCCGACGTGGCGACCTGCATCAGTCCCAGCACCGAGTGGAACAAGGCATCGTGCGTGATGCGCGTCTGCGCCGCTGCGCGCAGGCAGGTGGTGGCGATGCCGCTGGCTCGCTCGAAGCCGGGAGACAGCCACGTGATCCACGGGACGTGCTTCTGCACGTCGGGGGCCAGGGCGTAGGGCAGCCCGTGCAGGTACAGGTTGTTCTCGCCCAGGGACTCGCCGTGGTCCGCCACGTACAACAAGGCGGTGTCGTAGTCGGCGCGTTGGCGCAGCCAGCCGATCGTCGAACCCAGCACGTGGTCGGTGTACGCGATCGTGTTGTCGTAGGCATTGCGCAGCGCCGCCGGGTCGCAGTCCGGCAGGTGGCTGCTGGTGCACTCGGGCAGGAAACGCTTGAAGGCGGGCGGCGTGCGTTCGGCGTAGGCCGGGCCGTGGCTACCCATCTGGTGCATGACCAGGACCACGCCCTTCTGGCGCCGTTGCGCCGGCAAGGCCGCGAGGCGCTCGTCGAGGCCGGAGAGCAGGATTTCGTCCCGGCATTCGCCGCCTGCACAGAGCTTGGGGTCGTTCAGGCCGGAGGTGTTCACGTTCGGCACCCGGTCGCACACCCCCTTGCAGCCGCCCGCCTGGTTGTCGATCCACAGGACCGCCAGGCCAGCGTGTTGCAGGACGTCCATCAGGTTCTCGCTGTCGCGGTCGCGCGCGAGGAAGCCCTCGCGACCGAGCGGCGAGAACATGCAGGGCACCGAAGCCGCCGTGTTGGTGCCGCAAGCCCACGCGTTGCGGAAGCTCGCGACGCCCGCGCGCGCGAGTTCCGGCGTGGTGTCGCGGGGATAGCCGTTGATGCCGAAATTGCCGCTGCGGCCCGTCTCCCCCAGCACCAGCACCAGCAGCCTGGGCTTTCCCGCCGAAGGAAGCAGCCTGGCGTCGCGGCCGGTGGGAAGCAGCGGGCCCTGGATGCGGCGGTCCCCGACCGCGGTCTGGCCGAAGGCCCACACGCTGTTGAGCGGGTTGATCAGGTAGCGCAGTTGCTTGTGGTTGCGCATGGTCGACGCGAGCGGCTGGAAGCTCAGCAGGACGAAGACGACCACCGCGGCCAGCCCCGCGAAGGTGCCCAGCACATTGCGCCACGCCTGCTGCTTCCAGGGCCGGTGCGCCAGCGGCGCACGCCACAGGATCCATGCCGGCAAGGCGGCCCCGAGCAGCATGACCGTCGCCAGCGGCCACGTCAGCAGGCCCCGCACCTCGCGCCAGTCCGTCTGCAGCGTGTTGGTCGCCATCGTGCTGTCGATGACGATGTGGAAGGTCCACATGTAGTACGCACCGCCGGCGGAGACGAACAGCAGCAGGGTGACCATTGGCTTGAGCAGCGGCCGCCAGTTCGCGAGGCTCAGGAGGGCGAACAGCGCCGCCGCCACCATGCCGGCGAGGGTGAGCACGAGCAGCCAGCCGCCACGCGCGTCGACCAGGCCGAGCGCCTGCAGTTCGCGCCACAGGGCGGCGTTGCCCACGGTGCCCATCCAGACGCTGGCGGCGCCCACGACGGCGGCGGGCGGAACGCCCCGCCGCTCCCGGTCACTCACGTTCTCAAGCTCCTTCTACATTCCAGGTGCGCGGCCATGCGACCTGCAGCAGGCAGGCAACGGCCCAGCACACGAAGGCGGACCAGAGAGTATGGCTCATGAAATGCGCGCCGCGCCACTGCTGGACCAGGCCCAGCAGCAGTCCGGCGCAGAGCGCGCCGGCCAGCCAGCGGCGGGCGAGGGCGGGGTGCGAGACACGGAACGCGAAGAAACCGCCGACGAAGGTGAAGCCGGATGCCGCGTGGCCGGCGGGAAAGCAATGCCCGCTGCCGCCGTCGGTGGCCGGGTACCAGTGCGACACGTAGCGTGCGAACCCGCCGAATTCCGCCAGGTCCCAGGGGCAGCTGGTCAGGCTGCCACTCTTGAGCACGGCCACCGCAAGAGCGCCGAAGAGGCAGGACAGGGCGAGCTGCAGGCGTTCGCGCTGGCCGATGCCGGCCAGCGGACCCAGGGGCCACCACACCGCGAGGCACAGGGCCAGGGCCAGGGCCCAGGCCAGGAGGCGGCCGCCTTCGTGGAACGCGACCGCGAGCAGCCAGCTGTCACGCCAGGGAAAGCCGCCGGCACCGCCGGCCAGCCGGGCGAGCGCCAGGTCCAGGCCGCTCGCATCCCAGGCGAGCGCCAGGCCAGCGAGCGCAAGCGTGATCCCACTGGCCGCGGCCAGCCCCTCCGACGTTCTCGTTGTCATGGGCGCGGATGTTGCGGGGGGCGCCTTAAGTCGTCCTTAACGGCACAATCGGCCCCATGCGCGTGCTGGTGGTGGAGGACGACCGGGGCATCGCGGACGGCCTGGCGGCCCACCTGGGTCGCGCCGGCCACGCGGTGGACTGCACGCCGGGCCTGGCGCCGGCGTGGCGTGCCCTGCTGTCCGAGTCCTATGACGTGGTCCTGCTGGACCTGGGGCTGCAGGACGGCGACGGCACCGACTTGCTGCGGCGCTTGCGGCGCGCGCCCGCCGGGCGGCTGCCCGATCCGGCCACGCCCGTGTTGATCATGACGGCCCGCGACCAGGTCGCCTCCCGCATCGAGGGCCTGGACCTGGGCGCCGACGACTACATCACCAAGCCGTTCGACCCCGACGAACTCGCCGCCCGCATCCGCGCTCTCACGCGCCGGCTGGCGGGGCGGGCCCAGACCACGCTGCGCTATGGCGAGCTGGAGATCGACCCCGCGGCGCGCACGGTGCTCCGGGCGGGCGAGCCGGTGGAGCTTTCGGCCCGCGAGTTCTCGGTGTTGCTCGCGCTGATGGAGTCGCGCCCGCGCGTGCTGTCGCGCGCGCAGATCGAGGGCAAGCTCTACAACTTCGAAAGCGCGCTCGAAAGCAATGCGATCGAAGTGCACGTGCACCGCTTGCGGCGCAAGCTGGGCGAAGGCGTGGTGCGCACCGTGCGCGGTGTCGGCTACTACGTTCCCGCGGAGCCGACGGCGTGAGAGGGTTCGGGCAGCCGACCCTGTCGCGCCACCTGCTCGCCTGGGCGCTCGGCGCGCTCACGGTCGTGTGGGCGACCTTCATCGTGTTCGCCCACATGACCGGCGAGCACGAGGCCGACGAACTGACCGACGGGCACCTGGCCAGCGTCAGCTCGCTGCTGTTGCCGCTCGCCCCCGAGGGCCTGGAGCCGGAGGGGAACCCGCCGGTGCGGCCCGGCCCGAACCCGAACGGCAAGGACCTGCGCACGCACGACTACCAGCGCTCGCTGACGGTGCTGGTGTGGGACGCGAAGGGACGCCTGCTCTCCCATACCGGCGATGCGCCGGCCCCGCCCTTCGACGCGGGCGAGGGCTTTGCCACCTTGCAACTGGGCGATCCGCCGCAGGGCTGGCGCACCTTCTCCCGCTGGGACGCGCAGCACGCCTTCAAGCTGACCGTGATGCTGTCGATCGCGGAACGCGAGGAGCTGGCGGCCGACATCGCCGGCCAGGTGACCCAGCCGGGGCTGTGGCTGCTGCCCGTGGTGGCGCTGCTGCTCGGACTGGCCATCCACCGCGGGCTGCGGCCCATGCGCGAGCTGGCCGCGCAAGTCCACGCCCTGGACACCCACGCGGCGCAGAAGATCGAGGCGAAGGTGCGCTTCCGGGAGTTGGCCGCCACGGTGGACGCGATCAACCGCCTGGTCGAGCGTTACCACGGCGCGCTGACGCGCGAGCGCGCCCTGGCCAACGAGTTCGCGCACGAACTGCGCACGCCGCTGGCCTCGATCGCGCTGCAGGCGCGCGCCGTGCAGGAGGCGCCGCCCGGCCCGGCGCAGCACGCCGCACTCGCGCAGCTGAGTGCGGGCGCGCTGCGGGCGGGCGATGTGCTGGCGCACCTGCTGGCGCTGGCGCGCGCGAGCCGCGCGGAACTGGACGAGTCCGCCGAGTCCGTGGACCTCGATGAAGTCGCCCGCCACGTCGTCGCGGACTTTGCGCCGGACGCGCACGCCGGCGGCCGCGAGCTGGGGCTGTCCAGCCCCGGACCCTTTCCGCTTTCCGGGCACCCCGTCCTGCTGGAGCTCGCACTGCGCAACCTGGTGCAGAACGCGCTGGCGCACACGCCGCGCGGCACCCGGGTGGAGGTGGAGCTGGACCCGTCGCAGCACTGGGTGCAGGTCAGCGACGATGGCCAGCGGCACCAGGACCAGCGGGACGTCGGTGCATCGCCGGGCATGCAGCCCCTGCGCCTGGGCCTGGGGCACCGCGTGGTGGAGAAGGTCGCGGCGCTGCACGGAGCCCGCTTCGAGCCCAACGTTCCGCTCGCGGGCGAACGCCGGGGCTGGCGCATCCGGTTCGGCGAGCCGGCGCCCGGCCTTCAGGTGTAGGTGACCCAGTCCCGCCAGGCCGGCCCATCCAGGTGCGGGATGGCGTTGAAGCACACCAGCATGTGGCGTTTCGGCGTGAAGACGAATTCGGTGACCGCGGTGTTGCGGATGCGCATGTTCAGGTCGATCGTCGCCTCGGGCCTGGCGCCGAGGACGTGTGCGACGGCGGTGGAGATCGGGCCGCCGCTGGTGACCACCAGCACGTTCTGCCCGTAGTGGTTGGCGCGCACGTGGTCGAGTGCGCCCGCCACGCCGGCGACGAAGTCGACATAGCTGGGCATGCCCGCGGGGCTGGCCGTGCCGGCCATCCAGCGCGCCAGGCCGTCGCGCAGCAGCCGGAAGTGGTGGCGCACCATCTCCGGGGAGGTCGGCTTCTGCAGCTTGTGCGGGTGCACGGTGGCGATCACCGCCTCGCTGTCGTATTCGTTCAGCCCCTCCCAGGACAGGTGCTCGCCCGCGTGGTCCATGCCTTGCAGGATGCCTTCCAGGGTCTGCTTGTGGCGGCGCAGCGTCCCTGCGATCAGGCCGTCGAAGCGCACGCCGCGTTCGGCGAAGTACTCGCCCAGGCGCACGCTCTGGCGCTGGCCGAGCTCGCTCAGCTGGTCGTAGTCGTCGGCGCCGAAGGAGGCCTGACCGTGGCGGACGAGATAGAGGGTACCCATGCGGGCATTCTGGCAAAGCGGGACGCGCGCGGGCGTCCCAGCGGCGACTTCAGCGCGCCCACGCGCCGCCGAGTACCCGGGCGAACACCTCGCTGTCGACGTTGCCGCCGGTGAGCGCGAAGCCCACGCTGCGGCCGCCGGCACGCGCCCGGTCGCGGATCGCGGCGGCAAGTCCGGCCGCGCCCGCGCCTTCGGCCACGTTGTGCGTGTCCGTGAACAGGATGCGCATGGCTTCGGCCACTTCCTCGTCGTCGACGGCGACGATGTCCTCGGCTTCGCGCAGGACGATCTCCAGTGCTTCCGCGTCGGCGATGCGGCAGGCCATGCCGTCGGCCAGCTGCGTGGCCACCGGCGACTCCACGACGCGTCCGGTGCGAAACGACTCCAGGTAGGTGGTCGCATGGGCGGAGACCACGCCGACCAGGCGGCTGCCGCGTCCGGTATAGGCGCGTGCCGCCGCGGCGGCGCAGAAGCCCGAGCCCTGGCCGATGGGAACGTAGACGACCGCCGGCTCCTCGCCCGGCGGGAAGCTCTCGAAGAATTCCACCCAGTAGCTCATCACGCCCAGCACCAGGTCGCGGTGGAAGGAGGGCACCATGTGCAGCCCGCGCTCGGCGGCAAGCGCCATGGCATGCTCGCGCGCCGCCTGGAAGTCCTCGCCGTGCTCCAGCAGCGTGACGCCCAGCGCGCGCATCGCGGCGTTCTTCTCCACCGAGTTGCCGTGCGGCACCACGATGGTCGCCTGCAGGCCGAAGCGGCGGGCGCCCCAGCCCACCGACTGGCCGTGGTTGCCGCGCGTGGCGCAGATCACGCCGCGCACGGCCGGCTCGCGGCGCACCAGGGCGTCGAAGTAGGTCATGCCGCCGCGCACCTTGAAGGCGCCGGCCGGCGTGTGGTTCTCGTGCTTCACCCAGACCGTGCCGCGCAGGCGCTCGCGCAGCAAGGGCCAGGCGTATTGCGGCGTGGGCGGCACGAAGCGATGCACGGTGGTGCGGGCCTGTTCGACCTCCTCGCGGCGAAAGTCCATCGCGGCGCCATCGTGGGAATGCAGGGTCATCGTCACAGTCCTTGCGAGGCCAGCTTCACCCGGCCCCGGGGGGTGTCGAACACGGCGCACAGGCCGGCGTCGCCTTGCTTGATGGCCACGCCTTGCATGCCGACGGCCTCGTAAGCGGTGCGCAGCCTGGCGGCCTGCGGGTGGCAGGCGGTGAGCGCTTGCAGGGTCACGCCCGACTCCGGCAGGGCGGACGCCGGATGCGTGTCGCCCCACTCGATCAGCGTGGGCAAGGCGCCTTGCAGCAGGCGCTGGCCGTCTTCGCGCAGGGTGATCTGCCAGGACAGCAGCCCCCGCGCCGTCATGCGCGAAGCGGCCACCGGCTCGCCGCGTTCCAGCCCCAGCTTGCGCCAGGCCGCGACCGCGGCGCTGGCGTCCGCAACGCTGGCGACGAAGTGCAGCAGCCGCGGGCCCTGGCGCGCGAGCGTGTCGCGCACCGTCTCGTCGTCCAGGTCGAACCAGCGCCGCCCGCGCTGCGGATGGCGCCCGGGCTGCACGGCGATGATCTCGAAGTAGGCCCGCGGATAGTCCACGGTGGCAACGCGCAGCAGGCGGTTGTGCGTTCCCATGAGCGCGTGCTCGCCGCCGGGGCCGGGCACCACGCCCAGCGTGGCTTCGCACCAGGCCGCGCCCTGTTCCAGGTTCGCGGCCCCGACGACGAGGTGGTCGACCCGCGCATTCATTTCAGAGCCTCACTTGCCCTTGCACGCAGGTGACCGAAGCGCCACCGATCCAGGTCTCGCCGCCGTCGTCCCGTTCGACGTGCACGCGGCCGGCGCGGCCCAAGGCCGTCCCCTGGCTGGCCACGTAGCGGCGCGGGGCGATGCCTGCGCCGATCAGCCATTGCGCGAGCGCCGCGTTCAGGCTGCCCGTGACCGGGTCTTCCGCCATGCCGTTGTTGCCGGGAAAGAAGGCGCGCACCTCGAAGGCGATTTCATCGCCCGCCGGGCGGGAACCCACGACACCGACCTTGCCGCGCGGACCCACCACGCCGATGTCCAGCCCGGCGAGGACGGCCGCGTCCGGCTTCAATGCCAGCACCTGATCGGCCGACTTCAGCAGCACGCCGCGCCAGTTGGGGCCGTTGTCGCACCATGCGTGGCCGACGATGTCGTCGCGCGCCACGCCGAGGCCACGCGCGATCAGCACCACGTCCTCCTCGGGCAGCGGCCCGCTCTTGCGCAGCGGCGGCGCGGCGAAGGCGAGGCGTTGCCCGTCGCGGCGCAGCTTGACGAGGCCCACGCCGCACTCCTGCACGACGACCTCGCCCCGGGGCTTGCCACCGGCCCGCAGCCAGGCATGGCAGCTGCCCAGCGTCGGGTGGCCGGCGAAGGGAAGTTCGCGGCCGGGACTGAAGATGCGCACGCGGTAGTCGGCCCCGGGCTGCGTCGGCGGCAGCAGGAAGGTGGCTTCGGACAGGTTGGTCCAGTTGGTGAAGTGCTGCATCTGCGCGTCGGACAGCCCTTCGCCATCGAGGACGACGGCGAGCGGGTTGCCGCGGTAAGGCAGCTCGGTGAACACGTCGACTTGCTGGAAGGGACGCAGGCGCATGGTGTCAGCTCAGGGGAACGTCGAGGGCGCCGCGGGCGGCGGGCGATTGCCGCAGGCCTTCGTACCAGCGGCGCAGGTGCGGGTGGCCGGGATGCTCCAGCGGCAGGCCCCACCAGCGGTGCATCTCGCAGGCGATGGGGAGGTCGGCCATGGTGAGGTGATCGCCGGCCATGTAGGGGCTTTGCGCAAGATGCGCATCGAGCACGCGAAGCAGGGGCTCGGTGGTCGCCACCGACGCGGCGATCGCCTGCGGATCGCGCTTGTCCTCGGGCGTGCGGATCCACTGGATGAAGGCGTCGCGGCCGGCGGGGTTGAGCGTGGTCTGCTGCCAGTCCATCCAGCGTTCCGCATCGAAGCGGGTGCGCAGGTCCTGCGGATAGAGGCCGCCCTGGGGATGCTTCGCGCACAGGTAGCGCACGATGACGTTGGACTCCCACAGCACGAAGCCGTCGTCCTCCAGTGTCGGCACCAGCGCGTTCGGGTTGCGCGCCAGGTACTCGGGCGTCTTCGTGATGCCGAAGGCGGCGCCGGCATCGATGCGCTCGAACGGCAGCCCCAGGACCTGCGCGGTGAACACCACCTTGCGCACGTTGATGGAGGAGATGCGGCCCCAGATCCTCAGCATGCCGAGGACCTCCCGAGCGCTGCGCGTATCGTGGCGGCCAGCGCCGCGATGCCCGTGTCAACCTGCTGCACGGAGGCCGTCACGAAGGACAGGCGCAGGGTGCGCGTGTCTGGCGCGCCGGCGTAGAAGGGCGCGCCCGGCACGAAGGCGACACCGCGCTCCACCGCCTCGGGCAGCAGCTGCACGGCGTCGACACCGGCGGGCAGGCGGGCCCACAGGAACATGCCGCCTTCGGGCGCGTTCCACTGCACGTCGAGGCCGCGCATCTCGCGCTCCAGCGCCGCCAGCATCGCGCCGCGCTGCGCCTTGTACAGCGCGCGGATGGTGGGCACGTGCCGATCGAGGAAGCCATCCTGCAGCACCTCGGCGACCATGCGCTGGTTGAAGCTGGGGCTGTGCAGGTCCGCGGCCTGCTTGGCCTGCAGCAGCTTGGGAAAGACGGCCGCCGGCGCGACCACGTAGCCCAGGCGCAGGCCAGGCGCCAGCACCTTGGAGAAGGAGCCCAGGTAGATCGTGCCTTGCGGGTGGCGCGAAGCGAGGCTGGCCGGCGGCGGCGCGTCGAACCAGAGTTCGCCGTAGGGGTTGTCCTCCACGATCGGCAAGGCCAGCTCGCGGGCGGTCTGCACCAGCGCCAGCCGGCGCGGCTCGCTCATCGTGCGGCCGGTGGGGTTCTGGAAGTTGGGCAGCACGTAGAGGAAGCGGGCGCCGTCGCGCTGGCGGGCCAGGTCGGCCACGTCGATGCCTTCGGCGTCGCTGGCGATGCCGACGGGTTCGGGCTCCATCGGCGCGAAGGCCTGCAGCGCGCCCAGGTAGGTCGGGGTCTCGACGAGCACGCGGCTGCCTTCGTCGAGCAGCACCTTGGCGACGAGGTCCAGGCCTTGCTGCGAGCCGGTGGTGATCAGCACCTGGTCGGCGTCGACCTTCCAGGGCAGCATCCGCGCGACCTGCTCGCGCAGCGGCCGGTAGCCTTCGCTGGCCGCGTACTGCAGGGCGCCGGCGCCATCGCTGCGCAGCACCTCGGCACAGGCCTGGCCGAAGGCGTCGACCGGGAAGGTGCGCGGGGAGGGCAGGCCGCCGGCGAAGCTGATGATGCCGGGCCGTTCGGTGACCTTGAGGATCTCGCGCAGGACGGACGGGTTCATGCGCTCGGCGCGGCGCGCCAGGATCCATTGCGAGGCGGACGGCAGGTCGTGGGGCTTCATCGGGGCTCCAGGGCAGGGGTCAGGGCAGAGGCGGGACGGACGGCGGGCCGCACGGGCATGCGCCGGCCCAGGAACACGGTGGCGATCACGCCGAGTGCGAAGCCGAGCGTGACGGCGTCCAGCCGCTCGCCGAGCAGCGGCACCGCGAACAGCATGCTGAGGAAGGGCTGCACCAGCTGGACCTGGCTCACGCGCACCGTGCCGCCCAGGGCGAGGCCGCGGTACCAGGCGAAGAAGCCGATCCACATCGAGAACAGCGAGACGTAGCCGAAGGCCCACCAGGCGCTGGCCGGCAGCGGCACGGTCGGGCGCGTCCACAGCGACAGGGGCAGCGTCAGCGGGCAGGCGATGACGAGCGCCCAGCAGATGACGTGCTCGGCGCGCATGCGTTGCGATAGGCGCGCGCCGTAGCCATAGCCGATCGCGGCGCAGGCCGTCGCGACGAGCAGCAGGCCGTCGGCGAGGTGCAGGCGCAGGCCCTGGCCGGATCGCAGCAGGGCGAAGGCGATGACGAGGCTGCTGCCCGCCAGCGCGCAGGCCCAGAAGCCCGCGGAGGGGCGCTGGCGGTGCAGCAGGGCGCCGACCAGCGCGGTCGCCAGCGGCAGCACGCCGATGATCACGCTCGCATGCACGGCCTCGACGTGGCGCATGGCCACCGAGGTGAAGAGCGGAAAGCCGAACACGACGCCGCCGGCCGTGAGCACCAGCGGCCACCAGTCCTCGCGTCGCGGCAAGGGTGCGCGGGTGGCGAGCAGGAAAACAGCCGACAGCGCCGCGGCGACGGCCGCGCGCCCCAGCGCGATGAACACGCCCGACATCAGCGGCGAGTGCGGCGTGCCGACCGCCAGCCGCGTCATGGGCAGCGTCAGCGCGAAGATCGCGACACCGAGGAACCCGAGCCAGAGGCCGCGCCGTTCCGCCGCGTTCATACCGTCACCATCCACGCCGCCGTGCCGGCAAGCACCAGCGCCAGCGCACGGTTGAACCAGAGCAGGCGGCGGCCGTGCGCCAGCCACTGGCGCAGCATCGAGCCCACCAGTGCGTAGGTGAAGTTGCTGGTGAAGGCGAACACCAGCATCACCGCGCAGATGATCGCGAGCCGCTCGCCCGGGTTGGGTGCGGGTTGGCCGCCGACGTTCACGACCCAGCCGGCGGTGAGCGTGAGCGCGAGCATCCAGGCCTTGATGTTGACGAACTGCAGGCCCACGCCTTGCCAGAAGGTGACGTTCAGGCGGCGCGCGTCCACCTCCGCCATCTGGCCGGCGCGTGCGACACGCCAGGCGAGCCAGAGCATGTAGCCGATCCCCGCGAACTTCAGCGCCCAGCGCAGCGCGGGCACCCCCAGCACCATGGCGCCCAGTCCGAGGCCGCTGACGGCCATCAGCAGCGTCCAGCCGGTGGGCACGGCGATGCAGAAGCGCATGGCGCGCCGCAGCCCGCCGTTGGCAGCCAGGGCCGTCGACAGGGTGGTGTTCGGGCCCGGCGAGAAACTCATCGCAGTGCAGAACACGAGCAAGGCAGTGATCTCGGTCGCGCTCACGGGTGGCAGTGGGATTGCAAGGACATGCGGCTCAATGTAATCTGCGGCACCAATACACGGCCCATACACTTTCCCAGCTCACCAGCGGAAGTGTATTGGCCGCCATGCCAGTACACGAGGAATCCCCATGCTGATGAAGGCGTCGTCGCAGTCACTCACCGAGCAGCTGGCCGGCCGCTTCTCGGAGCGTATCCGCACGCGCCTGCTGGCGCCCGGCGCGCGCCTGCCTTCCGTGCGGCAGTGCGCCGAGCAGCACGGCGTCAGCCCGTCGACCGTGGTCGCGGCGTATGACCAGCTGCTGGCGCAAGGGCTGGTGGAGGCGCGCAAGAACCGCGGCTTCTTCGTGCGCGAGGCCACGGTGCCGGCGGCCGAGGAAGCGGTCCAGCCGACGCCATCGTCTCCCCAGGACTGGAACGCCGCCCACTGGATCGTGGCGCGCCGCGGGCCGGCGCCCGTGAATGCCACCTCGCTGATCCGCGGCATGTTCCACAAGATCAGCAACAAGCCGCAGCCTGGCATGGGCGTGTTCCCGTCGGACTGGCTGGAGACCACCTTCATGCCCGCGGCGGTGCGCAAGGTGACGGGCACGCGCATGCTGCACGACTTCTCGCTGCAGTACGGCGAGCCGCTGGGCGATTCGGGCCTGCGGCGTGCGCTCGCGACCAAGCTCGCCGGCCTGGACGTGCCGGCATCGCCGGAACACATCATCACGACGGTGGGCGCGACGCATGCGCTGGACATCGTCAGCCGCACGCTGCTGCGCCCCGGCGACCCCGTGATGGTGGAAGAGCCGGGCTGGGCGGTGGAGTTCGCCCGCCTCACCGCGCTGGGCATGCACCTGCTGCCGGTGCCGCGGCGCGCCGACGGGCCCGACCTGGACGTGATGGCGAAGTACTGCGCGGTGCACAAGCCCAAGCTGTACGTCAGCGTGAGCGTCTTCCACAACCCGACCAGCTACTGCCTGTCGCCCGGCAGCGCCCACCGCCTGCTGCAGCTGGCCAACCAGCACGACTTCCACATCGTCGAGGACGACACCTACAGCCACATCGCGCCGCCGCACGCCACGCGGCTGTCCTCGCTGGACGGCTTGCGCCGCACGATCTACGTCGGCGGCTTCGCCAAGATCCTCGCGCCCAACTGGCGCATCGGCTTCCTCGCGGCGCCACCGGCGCTGGTGGAGCAGCTGCTCGATACCAAGCTGCTGGCCACGCTGACGACGCCTGCCCTGCTGGAAAAGGCCCTCGCCTTGTGCATCGAGCAAGGGCAGCTGCGGCGCCACTGCGAACGCATCCGGACGCGGCTGGACCTCGCGCGTGCGCGCAGCGTCAAGCTGGCGCTGGGCGCGGGCTGCCGGTTCGCGGCGGAGCCGGCTGGCCTGTTCGGCTGGGTGGATACCGGCGTGGACACCGATGCGCTGTCGCAGCGCATGCTGGACGAGGGATATCTGCTCGCGCCAGGCGCGCTCTTCCACGCCGAACGCAAGCCGAGCACGCTGATGCGCATCAACTTCACGACGGCGCAGGATGCGGCGTTCTGGAAGAAATACGTGGAGATCACCCGCAAGCTCTGAGGCTCAGAGCATTTCGTCCGGCGCGAAGGGGCCGATCAGCTTCACCATGAGCTTCAGTTTGGTGCTCGCGCCCGGCTCGCTGGTCTCGTTGCCGAAGGTGGCGCCCGGCGGCGCGTGCCAGAAGAACTTGCCGTCCTGCCGCTCCAGCCGGTAAGCGGCGGTGGCGAGCGTGTTGTCGACCTGCCGGATCGCCTGCTGCGCCAGCGCCGTACTGCGCACCAGCAGACCGACCTCGCTGTTCTTCAGCTGCGAGCGCAGGTCCAGGTTCATGGAGCCGATCACCGACAGGTGCTGGTCGATGAACACCGCCTTGGAATGCAGGCTGGCGCGCGAGTGCGGCGTCGCGGCCTTGGAGCCGCCGGCGGCGCTGCCGAACCAGCCGCCGCTTCCCTTGCTCTTCTCCTTGCCCGAGCCGGAGCCCCCGAGAAGCTCGGCAGCCGTCTCCGGGTCGGAACGCATCTCGTACACCTCGATGCCCATGTTCAGCAGCCGCTCGCGATAGCGGGCATAACCGGCATGGGCGGCGGGCGCATCGTTGGACGCCATCGAGTTCGTGAGCACGCGGATGCGCACGTTGCGCCGCCGCAGTTCCTCGTACACGGCCATCATGCGCGGGCCCGGCACGAAGTACGGCGAGACGATCACCACCTCGCGCTGCGCGCCGCGCATCAGCTGCATGAGGCCGTCGACCACCGTCTCGCCCGCATTCACCTCGTCGTCGCCGGGGCCTACCTTGCCGGGCTGGTCCACGAGCAGGGTGGACGGCGCCCAGACGAGCGGAATCGTGCGCAAGTCCATCGGGGGCTTGTCGGCCTTCTGCGCCTCGCTCTGGTTCACGGAGGGCAGCACGGTGGGCGACGCCGTCACGGGCAGGACGGGTTTGACAGGCTGTGCCTGGCCGGCAACGGGCTGTCCGGCGGGTTCGGGTTTGCGCAACGCCTCGAGGTCCTCCGGATCGAGCAGCGTCTGCACCGGGTAGGCGAGCGGGTCGTTCCAGAAGCGGTCGAAGCTCGCCGCCATGTCGCGCACCACGCGGCCGGTGGCGAGCACGTCGAGGTCGACGAAGTTCTGCTTGTCGCCGCCGCCGAAATAGCGGTCGCCCAGGTTGCGCCCGCCGGTGATGCCCCAGGCGGTGTCGGCGAGGAAGAGCTTGTTGTGCATGCGCTTTTGCATGCGCTCCATGTCGTTGAGCGACGTGAAGAGGCGGCCCAGCATGTTGTCCCGTGGACCGGGCAGCGGGTTGAACAGGCGCATCTCCACGTTCGGCTCGAAGGCGAGGCGCAGCACCTGCGCGTCCTCGCCCACCGTGTTGAAGTCGTCGATGAGGACGCGAACACGCACGCCGCGGCGTGCGGCATCGCGCAGGCGCTGCAGGATCACCTCCGAACTGGCATCGGCATGGATCGCGTAGTACTGCAGGTCGAGCGAGCGCTGTGCGGCGTCGGCCAGGGCGAGACGGCTGGCGAGCGCCGCGTCGACGCTGTCCAGGAGGTAGAAGGCGGAATCGCTGCGCGTGACCGTCGCCGGCCGGCGCGCTTGCGACAGCTGGCCCAGCGCGGTCTGCTCGGGGTTTGCGAAGTAGGTGGAGTGGGTGCGGTTGGTGTTGGCCGGCAGGCTGGCGCAGCCGGTCGCCCATCCGAGGAAGAAGACCAGCACGGACCACCGCAGCAGCCGTGGCCAGGCGTGGGACGCAAGGGAGTCGGCGCGGGCGGCGGTCGTGTGCATGAGTGCAAGCGACTGTAGCCGCGACACTGCCGCGGCGGGCCTCTCGACAGGTCAGCTGGGGCCGTGACCGGTTGACGGTGGCAGCCTACAGCTGACCCAGCGTCTCCCAGCGCTCCAGCGCGGTCATGAGTTCTTCCTCGATCTTCTCGCTGCGCGTGACCAGCTGCGACGCGCGCTGCGGATCGTCGCGGTACACGGCGCCCAGGGCGAGTTCCTCCTGGATCGCCTTCTGCTCGCGCTCCAGCGCTTCGATCAGGCCGGGAAGCGCCTCGAGCTCGCGCTGCTCCTTGTAGCCCAGCTTGCGCCGCGCCGATGGTGCGGCAGCCGGTGGCGCCGCGGGCTTTTCGACCGGGGCCGCAGCGGCCGGAACCAGCGCGGCTTGCGCGAATTCGCGCGCGCGGCGGGACTGCACGAGCCAGTCCTCGACGCCGCCTTCGTACTCGCGCCAGCGCCCTTCGCCTTCGAAGGCGATCGTGCTGGTGACCACGTTGTCCAGGAAGGTGCGATCGTGGCTGACCAGGAACACGGTGCCCTCGTAGTCCTGCAACAGGTCCTCCAGCAGCTCCAGCGTGTCGATGTCCAGGTCGTTGGTCGGCTCGTCGAGCACCAGCACGTTCGCGGGCCGCGCGAACAAGCGCGCGAGCAGCAGGCGGTTGCGCTCGCCGCCCGAAAGGGAGCGCACGGGTGAGCCCGCGCGCGCCGGCGAGAACAGGAAGTCGCCGAGATAACTCTTCACGTGCTTGCGCTGCCGGCCGATCTCTATCCATTCGCTGCCGGGGCTGATGAAGTCCTCCAGCGTCGCATCGGGGTTCAAGGCCGTGCGCATCTGGTCGAAGTAGGCGACCTGCAGGTTGGTGCCGAGCCGCACGCGTCCTTCGTCCGGCGCGAGTTCGCCGAGGATCAGCTTCAGCAGGGTCGTCTTGCCCGCGCCGTTCGGGCCGACGACGCCGATCTTGTCGCCGCGCAGCAGCGTGGCGCTGAAGTCGCGCACCACGGGCTTGCCATCGAAGGACTTGGAGACACCGGCCAGTTCCGCGACCAGCTTTCCGCTCTGCTGGCCGGTGGCGACGTCCATGCTGACGCGGCCCACGGCGTCGCGTCGGGAAGCGCGGCGCTGCCGCAGCTGCTCGAGGCGGACGATGCGGCTTTGGGAGCGGGTACGGCGCGCCTCCACGCCCTTGCGCACCCAGACTTCCTCCTGCGCCAGCAGCTTGTCGGCTTTCGCATTGATCACCGCTTCCTGCGCCAGCTGCTCCTGCTTGAGCGTCTGGTATTGCGTGAAGTTGCCCGGATAGGTCAGCAGCTTGCCGCGGTCCAGTTCGACGATGCGCGTTGCGACCCGGTCCAGGAAGGCGCGGTCGTGCGTGATCAGGACCACGCTGCCGCGGAATTCCACCAGCAGGTTCTCCAGCCACTCGATGGAATCCAGGTCGAGGTGGTTGGTGGGTTCGTCCAGCAGCAGCACGTCGGGCCGGCGCACGAGGGCCTGCGCGAGCGCCACCCGCTTGCGGTTGCCGCCCGAAAGCGAACCGATGCGCGCCTGCGGATCCAGGTGCAGGCGGTGCAGTGTTTCGTCGACACGCTGGCTCCAGTTCCAGCCATCGTGCGCTTCGATGCGGCCTTGCAGCGCGTCGAGGTCGCCGCGCCCGTGGCTGTAGTCGTCGATCAGGGCGACCACGTCGGCGAGGCCGGACTGCACGGCCTCGAACACCGTGGCCTCGTCGGGCAGCTGCGGTTCCTGGGCGACGAACGCCGTGTGCAGGCCCTGCTGGCGCTGGATCTCGCCGTCGTCCGGACGTTCCAGTCCTGCAAGCATGCGCAGCAGCGAGGACTTGCCCGCGCCGTTGCGGCCGATCAGGCCCACGCGCTCCGTGCCTTCGAGCGAGAAGTCGGCGTGGTCCAGCAGCGGCACGTGTCCATAGGCCAGCTGCGCGTCGGCAAGGGTGATCAGAGCCATCGTGCGGGGGAAAAGCCAGCGAGCGTATCACCGCCGCCGCACTTGCAGTCACGGCGCTTCGCGTTACGGAAGGGCTTGGCTATAGTGGGACCAGCGTTGGAGGAGGGGTTTCGTGGAGCTGAATGTCAATGGCGCGCGCCTGCAGGTGCAGGCCGATCCCGCGATGCCCCTGCTGTGGGTGCTGCGCGACCTCCTCCAGCTGACGGGCACCAAGTTCGGCTGCGGCGTGGCCGCTTGCGGCGCCTGCACGGTGCGCGTGGACGGCCAGGCGGTGCGCTCGTGCGTGACGCCGGTGGGCAGCCTCGCGGGCAAGGCGATCCAGACGATCGAAGGCCTGGGCACGGACGCGAAGCCGCACGCGCTGCAGGTGGCCTGGATTGCGGAACAGGTGCCGCAGTGCGGCTACTGCCAGAGCGGCATGCTGATGGCCGCCGCGGCGCTGCTGGCGAAGAAGCCCAGACCGACCGACGCCGACATCGACGAGGCGATGACCAATATCTGCCGCTGCGGCACCTACCAGCGCGTGCGCGTGGCGATCAAGCGTGCGGCCGGGGTCAAGGCGTGATACGACGCACCTGGCTGCTGGGGACCACGGTTGGCGCAGGGGCGCTGCTGCTCGGGTGGGGCGCGTTGCCGCAACGGCCGCGGCTGGGGCTGGCATCCATGATGAGCGCGGGCGAGGGCGAGGGCGACATCGCACTCAATGGCTGGATCAAGATCCTCCCGGACAGCAGCGTGGTGTTGGCCATGCCCCGCAGCGAAATGGGCCAGGGCGTGCATACCGCGCTACCCCAGCTGGCCGCCGAGGAGCTCGACGTGCCGCTCACCAGTGTCCGCATCGAGCAGGCGGGCTGGGACACGGTCTACGGCAACGTCGCCATGCTGATCGGGAACCTGCCCTTCCACCCGATGGAGGCAGAACGCGAGGACGGCTTCGGGCGCGTGAAGGCGGGCCGGTGGCTGGTCGGCAAGGTCGCGCGCGAGCTGGGCCTGAATGCGACGGGGGGATCGTCGAGCGTGGCCGATGCCTGGGAAGTGGTGCGGCTCGCGGCGGCGACCGCGCGCGCTTCGCTGGTCGGCGCGGCGTCCTTGCAGTGGAAGTTGCCCGTGGAGGACCTGAAGGCGGAGCAAGGCGTGGTGTCGCACCCGTCCGGGTTGTCGCTGACTTATGGCGAGCTGGCGCGCGTCGCGGCTGCGACCCCGCCCGGGGACGTGAAGCTGAAGGATCGCAAGGACTGGCGCGTGATCGGGCAGCCCGCGCGGCGCCTGGACGTCCCGGCCAAGGTCAATGGCTCGGCACGGTTCGGGCTCGACGTGCGGCTGCCGGGCATGCGCTTCGCTGCACTGCGCCTCGCGCCCATGTTGGGCGGCGCACCGGGCCGCGTGGACGCGCAGGCGGCACTTCGCATGCCCGGTGTGGAGCGTGTCGTCACCTTGCCGGCTTATGCGGGCTCGACGGCCGGGATCGCGGTCGTGGCAGACAGCTACTGGCGCGCGCAGCAGGCCGTGGACGCCGTGGAGGTGGACTGGCTGGCGCGCCCGATTGGGGCGCTGGATTCGCGTCATGTGGACGGGGAACTGCGTCGCGCCGTTCGCGAGCGGGAGGGCTACCGCTTCTATGAGAGGGGTGAAGTGGATCGGCCTCAGGAGCCGGGTGCGCGGTCCGTCGAGGCCTGGTACAGCGCGCCTTTTCTGGCGCACGCAACGATGGAGCCGATGAACGCGACTGCGCGTGTCGGCGACGGTCGGGTCGAAGTCTGGGCGCCCACCCAGGTACCGCAGATGTGCCGCGCAGCTGCTGCACGCGTCGCCGGCGTGCCCGAGGACCGTGTCGACTTGCATGTGACGCTGCTCGGGGGCGGCTTCGGTCGCCGCCTGGAAGTGGATTACGTCGCGCAGGCAGTGCGGGTGGCCATGGACATGCCGGGCGTGCCGGTGCAACTGGTCTGGTCGCGCGAGCAGGACATGCGGCACGACTTCTACCGACCCATGCACGTCGCGCGGCTGCGCGCCGTGCTGGGTGCGCACGGCGAGCCGGTGGCGCTCCAGGTGAAGTCGGCTGGAGATGCGATCTCGCCACGCTGGATGGAGCGCGGACTGCCGGCGCTCGCCGGGCCGATCGACCTGCCGGACAAGACGGCGTCCGAAGGGCTGTTCGACCAGCCCTACGCGTTCGAGAACCAGCGCATCGAGCATGTATTCATGCATACCGGTGTTCCCGTCGGGTTCTGGCGGTCCGTGGGGCACTCGCACAACGCGTTTTTCACGGAGTCGTTCATCGACGAACTCGCCGCGGGGCTGGGGCGTGATGCGGTGGAATTCCGCCGTGTCCTCTTGCAGCGGGCCGCTCGCCATCGCGCCGTGCTGGATCTGGCGGCCGAGCGGGCGGGCTGGGGCTCGCGGCCCTTGCCTGCGGGACGCGCTCGCGGCGTGGCCTTGCACGAGAGCTTCGGCTCCGTCGTGGCCCAGGTAGCGGAGGTGTCGCTCGACAAAGGGCAGGTGCGCGTCCACCGCGTGGTGTGTGCGATCGACTGCGGCACGGTCGTGAACCCGCAGATCGTCGCCCAGCAGATGGAGGGTGCCGTCGTGTTCGGCTTGACGGCCGCACTGCACGGCCGCATCGACATTCGCGAGGGTGTCGTCCAGCAGGGGAACTTCCCCGAGTACCGCATGCTCACACTTCCCGCTGCGCCGCTGGTGGAAACGCACATCGTGCCTTCCGAGCGGCCGCCGTCGGGTGTGGGTGAGCCCGGTGTGCCGCCTGCGGCTCCCGCGGTCGCGAACGCGCTCTTTGCCCTCACGGGCCAGCGCCACCGGTCGTTACCAATCGAGCTGTAGGCCTGCGGGTTTTCCCTGTGCTATAGTCGCGGGCTCCGCTGACGAAGGCGCTGCGAAAGCAGCAAGCGACGGCAGCAGAGAAAAGAGCTTCGGTCTCGACGGACGATCAAAAGTCGGTATAGAATCTAAGGCTCCGCTGATGACGAAAGCGAGACGCGACGAAAGAAGCGGATCGCAAACGAAGCGGCGAAAAGAGTTGACGGATCTCTTCAAAATCTGTCATAATCGAGGGCTTCGCTGATCGCGGCGAAGACGGGCAAAAAGAAGGCGGCGCAAGCGGCCGGATGGATGCCAGAAGGTTCGTTAACAACATACAGCCGATAAGCGTGGGCGTTTGATGGCGACTGCCAAGTTCTTCGGAACAAATCAAACGCTCAACGAAAAGAAGTGAAGTTCACTTCGATTCCTAGAGCAAATTCAAGATCGAACTGTAGAGTTTGATCCTGGCTCAGATTGAACGCTGGCGGAATGCTTTACACATGCAAGTCGAACGGCAGCACGGGGGCAACCCTGGTGGCGAGTGGCGAACGGGTGAGTAATACATCGGAACGTGCCCAGTCGTGGGGGATAACGTAGCGAAAGCTACGCTAATACCGCATACGAACTCTGGTTGAAAGCGGGGGATCGCAAGACCTCGCGCGATTGGAGCGGCCGATGGCAGATTAGGTAGTTGGTGGGGTAAAGGCTCACCAAGCCGACGATCTGTAGCTGGTCTGAGAGGACGACCAGCCACACTGGGACTGAGACACGGCCCAGACTCCTACGGGAGGCAGCAGTGGGGAATTTTGGACAATGGGCGCAAGCCTGATCCAGCCATTCCGCGTGCAGGATGAAGGCCCTCGGGTTGTAAACTGCTTTTGTACGGAACGAAACGGTGCTGGTTAATACCCGGCGCTAATGACGGTACCGTAAGAATAAGCACCGGCTAACTACGTGCCAGCAGCCGCGGTAATACGTAGGGTGCGAGCGTTAATCGGAATTACTGGGCGTAAAGCGTGCGCAGGCGGTGATGTAAGACAGGTGTGAAATCCCCGGGCTTAACCTGGGAACTGCATTTGTGACTGCATCGCTGGAGTGCGGCAGAGGGGGATGGAATTCCGCGTGTAGCAGTGAAATGCGTAGATATGCGGAGGAACACCGATGGCGAAGGCAATCCCCTGGGCCTGCACTGACGCTCATGCACGAAAGCGTGGGGAGCAAACAGGATTAGATACCCTGGTAGTCCACGCCCTAAACGATGTCAACTGGTTGTTGGGTCTTCACTGACTCAGTAACGAAGCTAACGCGTGAAGTTGACCGCCTGGGGAGTACGGCCGCAAGGTTGAAACTCAAAGGAATTGACGGGGACCCGCACAAGCGGTGGATGATGTGGTTTAATTCGATGCAACGCGAAAAACCTTACCTACCCTTGACATGTCTGGAATTGCGCAGAGATGTGCAAGTGCCCGAAAGGGAGCCAGAACACAGGTGCTGCATGGCTGTCGTCAGCTCGTGTCGTGAGATGTTGGGTTAAGTCCCGCAACGAGCGCAACCCTTGCCATTAGTTGCTACGAAAGGGCACTCTAATGGGACTGCCGGTGACAAACCGGAGGAAGGTGGGGATGACGTCAAGTCCTCATGGCCCTTATGGGTAGGGCTACACACGTCATACAATGGCTGGTACAGAGGGTTGCCAACCCGCGAGGGGGAGCTAATCCCATAAAACCAGTCGTAGTCCGGATCGTAGTCTGCAACTCGACTGCGTGAAGTCGGAATCGCTAGTAATCGCGGATCAGCATGTCGCGGTGAATACGTTCCCGGGTCTTGTACACACCGCCCGTCACACCATGGGAGCGGGTTCTGCCAGAAGTAGTTAGCCTAACCGCAAGGAGGGCGATTACCACGGCAGGGTTCGTGACTGGGGTGAAGTCGTAACAAGGTAGCCGTATCGGAAGGTGCGGCTGGATCACCTCCTTTCTGGAAATACGCGGTAGTTCAAGTCGAACGCTCACACTTATCGGTTGTTGGAAGATGTCGCCAGCGACGTATTGCTCGCAGCTGAAGCGACCGGCCTGGGTCTGTAGCTCAGTTGGTTAGAGCACCGTCTTGATAAGGCGGGGGTCGTTGGTTCGAGACCAACCAGACCCACCATCTCCAGGAATGAACCCGGGGGATTAGCTCAGCTGGGAGAGCACCTGCTTTGCAAGCAGGGGGTCGTCGGTTCGATCCCGTCATCCTCCACCAAATGTTGTTCGGCGCGGCGCTACAATGCGCGCTTCCACCTCCACTTAACACCAAAGCGGCTTGATCGCAAGACCAGGCTGCTTTGTTGTTGACTCCGGCATCTGCTGGAATCAATCGGCTGTTCTTTAACAATTCATAGAGTTGAATCAGCGTCGTTAGCGGAAACTGCTTTCATGGCAGACCGTGCCGCTAGCGACATTTGATTGCGTCAACCAAACTTCAAGACTTCGAAGCAATTCGAATGTGATTTTGAAGACGGCATAACGCGCGAGGTGAAAGACCTCGCAAGTACTTGAATCGACGGCGAATCCTCGTGAGAGGGGTCAAAGTTATAGGGTCAAGTGACTAAGAGCATGTGGTGGATGCCTTGGCGATTACAGGCGACGAAGGACGTGATAGCCTGCGATAAGCTTCGGGGAGCTGGCAAATAAGCTTTGATCCGGAGATTTCCGAATGGGGAAACCCACCGCGCAAGCGGTATCGCATGATGAATACATAGTCATGCGAGGCGAACCGGGTGAACTGAAACATCTCAGTAGCTCGAGGAAAAGACATCAACCGAGATTCCGAAAGTAGTGGCGAGCGAAATCGGAAGAGCCTGCTAGTGATAGCGCAGAACTTAGCGGAACGATCTGGAAAGGTCGGCTAAAGAGGGTGATAGCCCCGTACGCGAAAAGATCTGTGTGGTACTAAGCTAGCGAAAAGTAGGGCGGGACACGTGAAATCCTGTCTGAAGATGGGGGGACCATCCTCCAAGGCTAAATACTCGTAATCGACCGATAGTGAACTAGTACCGTGAGGGAAAGGCGAAAAGAACCCCGGGAGGGGAGTGAAATAGATCCTGAAACCGCATGCTTACAAAAAGTCGGAGCCCGCAAGGGTGACGGCGTACCTTTTGTATAATGGGTCAGCGACTTACATTCAGTGGCAAGGTTAACCGAATAGGGTAGCCGCAGGGAAACCGAGTCCGAACAGGGCGTCCAGTCGCTGGGTGTAGACCCGAAACCAAGTGATCTATCCATGGCCAGGATGAAGGTGCCGTAACAGGTACTGGAGGTCCGAACCGACTAGTGTTGCAAAACTAGCGGATGAGCTGTGGATAGGGGTGAAAGGCTAAACAAACTTGGAAATAGCTGGTTCTCTCCGAAAACTATTTAGGTAGTGCCTCGCGTATTACCATCGGGGGTAGAGCACTGTTTTGGCTAGGGGGTCATGGCGACTTACCAAACCAAGGCAAACTCCGAATACCGATGAGTACAGCGCGGGAGACAGAGCACCGGGTGCTAACGTCCGGACTCAAGAGGGAAACAACCCAGACCGCCAGCTAAGGTCCCTAAAATTGGCTAAGTGGGAAACGAAGTGGGAAGGCTAAAACAGTCAGGATGTTGGCTTAGAAGCAGCCATCATTTAAAGAAAGCGTAATAGCTCACTGATCGAGTCGTCCTGCGCGGAAGATGTAACGGGGCTAAGCCAGTTACCGAAGCTGCGGATTTGCACGCAAGTGCAAGTGGTAGGAGAGCGTTCTGTAAGCCTGTGAAGGTGTCTCGAGAGGGATGCTGGAGGTATCAGAAGTGCGAATGCTGACATGAGTAGCGTTAAAGCGGGTGAAAAGCCCGCTCGCCGTAAGCGCAAGGTTTTCTACGCAACGTTCATCGGCGTAGAGTGAGTCGGCCCCTAAGGCGAGGCAGAGATGCGTAGCTGATGGGAAACAGGTCAATATTCCTGTACCGATTGCAAGTGCGATGTGGGGACGGAGAAGGTTAACTCAGCCGGGTGTTGGATGTCCCGGTTCAAGCCTGTAGTCGTGCCTGGTAGGTAAATCCGCCGGGCTTAGATGAGGGGTGATAACGAGGCGGCTTGCCGCCGAAGTGAGTGATACCCTGCTTCCAGGAAAAGCCACTAAGCTTCAGCTTGCAACGACCGTACCGCAAACCGACACTGGTGCGCGAGATGAGTATTCTCAGGCGCTTGAGAGAACTCGGGAGAAGGAACTCGGCAAATTGACACCGTAACTTCGGAAGAAGGTGTGCCCTTAGTAGGTGAAGTCCCTCGCGGATGGAGCCCAATGGGGTTGCAAAAAATCGGTGGCTGCGACTGTTTAATAAAAACACAGCACTCTGCAAACACGAAAGTGGACGTATAGGGTGTGACGCCTGCCCGGTGCTGGAAGATTAAGTGATGGGGTGCAAGCTCTTGATCGAAGTCCCAGTAAACGGCGGCCGTAACTATAACGGTCCTAAGGTAGCGAAATTCCTTGTCGGGTAAGTTCCGACCTGCACGAATGGCGTAACGATGGCCACACTGTCTCCTCCCGAGACTCAGCGAAGTTGAAATGTTTGTGATGATGCAATCTCCCCGCGGAAAGACGGAAAGACCCCATGAACCTTTACTGTAGCTTTGTATTGGACTTTGAACGGATCTGTGTAGGATAGGTGGGAGGCTTTGAAGCCCGGTCGCTAGATCGGGTGGAGCCAACGTTGAAATACCACCCTGGTGCGTTTGAGGTTCTAACCTA
This sequence comes from Ramlibacter sp. G4-7, assembly GCF_057784995.1. Classification (NCBI taxonomy): domain Bacteria; kingdom Pseudomonadati; phylum Pseudomonadota; class Betaproteobacteria; order Burkholderiales; family Comamonadaceae; genus Ramlibacter; species Ramlibacter sp. G4-7. The sequence goes on along the minus strand of NZ_JBYNTT010000007.1, from coordinate 103,923 downwards.
GGCCCGTTATCCGGGCCGGGGACAGTGCATGGTAGGCAGTTTGACTGGGGCGGTCTCCTCCCAAAGCGTAACGGAGGAGTTCGAAGGTACGCTAGTTACGGTCGGACATCGTGACGATAGTGCAATGGCATAAGCGTGCTTAACTGCGAGACTGACAAGTCGAGCAGATGCGAAAGCAGGACATAGTGATCCGGTGGTTCTGTATGGAAGGGCCATCGCTCAACGGATAAAAGGTACTCTGGGGATAACAGGCTGATACCGCCCAAGAGTTCATATCGACGGCGGTGTTTGGCACCTCGATGTCGGCTCATCTCATCCTGGGGCTGTAGCCGGTCCCAAGGGTATGGCTGTTCGCCATTTAAAGAGGTACGTGAGCTGGGTTTAAAACGTCGTGAGACAGTTTGGTCCCTATCTTCCGTGGGCGCTGCAGATTTGAGGAAGCCTGCTCCTAGTACGAGAGGACCGGAGTGGACGCACCTCTGGTGTACCTGTTGTCACGCCCGTGGCATTGCAGGGTAGCTAAGTGCGGAAGAGATAACCGCTGAAAGCATCTAAGCGGGAAACTCGTTTCAAGATGAGATCTGCCGGGGCCTCGAGCCCCCTGAAGAGTCGTTCTAGACCAGGACGTTGATAGGCTGGGTGTGGAAGCGCAGCAATGCGTTAAGCTAACCAGTACTAATTGCTCGTGCGGCTTGACCCTATAACTTTGATCAAACCGATCAAGGTCTTATGCCGGGTTGAACGCAATCAAACACAGGGCGCGCAACGCGCGCCCGCTGATTCCAACTCTATGAATTGGCTTTGCAGCCCCACAGGCTGCAGGGCAAAAAGTTATGCCTGATGACCATAGCGAGGTGGTCCCACTCCTTCCCATCCCGAACAGGACAGTGAAACGCCTCTGCGCCGATGATAGTGCGGGTTCCCGTGTGAAAGTAGGACATCGTCAGGCTGTTATAGCGAGGCGCCCCGTCTACGGACGGGGCGTTCTCATCAGTGCTCCCAACGAGCCTTGATGAGAACGCCCAAAAGCGTGCTACAATGTGAGTCTTCACCGACAAAGCGAGCCGAAGCCATCTGGCAGACAGCAGGCGAACCGGTAGAGACCACAGAGTTTGTCAGGACTCTTCAAAATCTGTCATAATCGAGGGCTTCGCTGATCGCGGCGAAGACGGGCAAAAAGAAGGCGGCGCAAGCGGCCGGATGGATGCCAGAAGGTTCGTTAACAACATACAGCCGATAAGCGTGGGCGTTTGATGGCGACTGCCAAGTTCTTCGGAACAAATCAAACGCTCAACGAAAAGAAGTGAAGTTCACTTCGATTCCTAGAGCAAATTCAAGATCGAACTGTAGAGTTTGATCCTGGCTCAGATTGAACGCTGGCGGAATGCTTTACACATGCAAGTCGAACGGCAGCACGGGGGCAACCCTGGTGGCGAGTGGCGAACGGGTGAGTAATACATCGGAACGTGCCCAGTCGTGGGGGATAACGTAGCGAAAGCTACGCTAATACCGCATACGAACTCTGGTTGAAAGCGGGGGATCGCAAGACCTCGCGCGATTGGAGCGGCCGATGGCAGATTAGGTAGTTGGTGGGGTAAAGGCTCACCAAGCCGACGATCTGTAGCTGGTCTGAGAGGACGACCAGCCACACTGGGACTGAGACACGGCCCAGACTCCTACGGGAGGCAGCAGTGGGGAATTTTGGACAATGGGCGCAAGCCTGATCCAGCCATTCCGCGTGCAGGATGAAGGCCCTCGGGTTGTAAACTGCTTTTGTACGGAACGAAACGGTGCTGGTTAATACCCGGCGCTAATGACGGTACCGTAAGAATAAGCACCGGCTAACTACGTGCCAGCAGCCGCGGTAATACGTAGGGTGCGAGCGTTAATCGGAATTACTGGGCGTAAAGCGTGCGCAGGCGGTGATGTAAGACAGGTGTGAAATCCCCGGGCTTAACCTGGGAACTGCATTTGTGACTGCATCGCTGGAGTGCGGCAGAGGGGGATGGAATTCCGCGTGTAGCAGTGAAATGCGTAGATATGCGGAGGAACACCGATGGCGAAGGCAATCCCCTGGGCCTGCACTGACGCTCATGCACGAAAGCGTGGGGAGCAAACAGGATTAGATACCCTGGTAGTCCACGCCCTAAACGATGTCAACTGGTTGTTGGGTCTTCACTGACTCAGTAACGAAGCTAACGCGTGAAGTTGACCGCCTGGGGAGTACGGCCGCAAGGTTGAAACTCAAAGGAATTGACGGGGACCCGCACAAGCGGTGGATGATGTGGTTTAATTCGATGCAACGCGAAAAACCTTACCTACCCTTGACATGTCTGGAATTGCGCAGAGATGTGCAAGTGCCCGAAAGGGAGCCAGAACACAGGTGCTGCATGGCTGTCGTCAGCTCGTGTCGTGAGATGTTGGGTTAAGTCCCGCAACGAGCGCAACCCTTGCCATTAGTTGCTACGAAAGGGCACTCTAATGGGACTGCCGGTGACAAACCGGAGGAAGGTGGGGATGACGTCAAGTCCTCATGGCCCTTATGGGTAGGGCTACACACGTCATACAATGGCTGGTACAGAGGGTTGCCAACCCGCGAGGGGGAGCTAATCCCATAAAACCAGTCGTAGTCCGGATCGTAGTCTGCAACTCGACTGCGTGAAGTCGGAATCGCTAGTAATCGCGGATCAGCATGTCGCGGTGAATACGTTCCCGGGTCTTGTACACACCGCCCGTCACACCATGGGAGCGGGTTCTGCCAGAAGTAGTTAGCCTAACCGCAAGGAGGGCGATTACCACGGCAGGGTTCGTGACTGGGGTGAAGTCGTAACAAGGTAGCCGTATCGGAAGGTGCGGCTGGATCACCTCCTTTCTGGAAATACGCGGTAGTTCAAGTCGAACGCTCACACTTATCGGTTGTTGGAAGATGTCGCCAGCGACGTATTGCTCGCAGCTGAAGCGACCGGCCTGGGTCTGTAGCTCAGTTGGTTAGAGCACCGTCTTGATAAGGCGGGGGTCGTTGGTTCGAGACCAACCAGACCCACCATCTCCAGGAATGAACCCGGGGGATTAGCTCAGCTGGGAGAGCACCTGCTTTGCAAGCAGGGGGTCGTCGGTTCGATCCCGTCATCCTCCACCAAATGTTGTTCGGCGCGGCGCTACAATGCGCGCTTCCACCTCCACTTAACACCAAAGCGGCTTGATCGCAAGACCAGGCTGCTTTGTTGTTGACTCCGGCATCTGCTGGAATCAATCGGCTGTTCTTTAACAATTCATAGAGTTGAATCAGCGTCGTTAGCGGAAACTGCTTTCATGGCAGACCGTGCCGCTAGCGACATTTGATTGCGTCAACCAAACTTCAAGACTTCGAAGCAATTCGAATGTGATTTTGAAGACGGCATAACGCGCGAGGTGAAAGACCTCGCAAGTACTTGAATCGACGGCGAATCCTCGTGAGAGGGGTCAAAGTTATAGGGTCAAGTGACTAAGAGCATGTGGTGGATGCCTTGGCGATTACAGGCGACGAAGGACGTGATAGCCTGCGATAAGCTTCGGGGAGCTGGCAAATAAGCTTTGATCCGGAGATTTCCGAATGGGGAAACCCACCGCGCAAGCGGTATCGCATGATGAATACATAGTCATGCGAGGCGAACCGGGTGAACTGAAACATCTCAGTAGCTCGAGGAAAAGACATCAACCGAGATTCCGAAAGTAGTGGCGAGCGAAATCGGAAGAGCCTGCTAGTGATAGCGCAGAACTTAGCGGAACGATCTGGAAAGGTCGGCTAAAGAGGGTGATAGCCCCGTACGCGAAAAGATCTGTGTGGTACTAAGCTAGCGAAAAGTAGGGCGGGACACGTGAAATCCTGTCTGAAGATGGGGGGACCATCCTCCAAGGCTAAATACTCGTAATCGACCGATAGTGAACTAGTACCGTGAGGGAAAGGCGAAAAGAACCCCGGGAGGGGAGTGAAATAGATCCTGAAACCGCATGCTTACAAAAAGTCGGAGCCCGCAAGGGTGACGGCGTACCTTTTGTATAATGGGTCAGCGACTTACATTCAGTGGCAAGGTTAACCGAATAGGGTAGCCGCAGGGAAACCGAGTCCGAACAGGGCGTCCAGTCGCTGGGTGTAGACCCGAAACCAAGTGATCTATCCATGGCCAGGATGAAGGTGCCGTAACAGGTACTGGAGGTCCGAACCGACTAGTGTTGCAAAACTAGCGGATGAGCTGTGGATAGGGGTGAAAGGCTAAACAAACTTGGAAATAGCTGGTTCTCTCCGAAAACTATTTAGGTAGTGCCTCGCGTATTACCATCGGGGGTAGAGCACTGTTTTGGCTAGGGGGTCATGGCGACTTACCAAACCAAGGCAAACTCCGAATACCGATGAGTACAGCGCGGGAGACAGAGCACCGGGTGCTAACGTCCGGACTCAAGAGGGAAACAACCCAGACCGCCAGCTAAGGTCCCTAAAATTGGCTAAGTGGGAAACGAAGTGGGAAGGCTAAAACAGTCAGGATGTTGGCTTAGAAGCAGCCATCATTTAAAGAAAGCGTAATAGCTCACTGATCGAGTCGTCCTGCGCGGAAGATGTAACGGGGCTAAGCCAGTTACCGAAGCTGCGGATTTGCACGCAAGTGCAAGTGGTAGGAGAGCGTTCTGTAAGCCTGTGAAGGTGTCTCGAGAGGGATGCTGGAGGTATCAGAAGTGCGAATGCTGACATGAGTAGCGTTAAAGCGGGTGAAAAGCCCGCTCGCCGTAAGCGCAAGGTTTTCTACGCAACGTTCATCGGCGTAGAGTGAGTCGGCCCCTAAGGCGAGGCAGAGATGCGTAGCTGATGGGAAACAGGTCAATATTCCTGTACCGATTGCAAGTGCGATGTGGGGACGGAGAAGGTTAACTCAGCCGGGTGTTGGATGTCCCGGTTCAAGCCTGTAGTCGTGCCTGGTAGGTAAATCCGCCGGGCTTAGATGAGGGGTGATAACGAGGCGGCTTGCCGCCGAAGTGAGTGATACCCTGCTTCCAGGAAAAGCCACTAAGCTTCAGCTTGCAACGACCGTACCGCAAACCGACACTGGTGCGCGAGATGAGTATTCTCAGGCGCTTGAGAGAACTCGGGAGAAGGAACTCGGCAAATTGACACCGTAACTTCGGAAGAAGGTGTGCCCTTAGTAGGTGAAGTCCCTCGCGGATGGAGCCCAATGGGGTTGCAAAAAATCGGTGGCTGCGACTGTTTAATAAAAACACAGCACTCTGCAAACACGAAAGTGGACGTATAGGGTGTGACGCCTGCCCGGTGCTGGAAGATTAAGTGATGGGGTGCAAGCTCTTGATCGAAGTCCCAGTAAACGGCGGCCGTAACTATAACGGTCCTAAGGTAGCGAAATTCCTTGTCGGGTAAGTTCCGACCTGCACGAATGGCGTAACGATGGCCACACTGTCTCCTCCCGAGACTCAGCGAAGTTGAAATGTTTGTGATGATGCAATCTCCCCGCGGAAAGACGGAAAGACCCCATGAACCTTTACTGTAGCTTTGTATTGGACTTTGAACGGATCTGTGTAGGATAGGTGGGAGGCTTTGAAGCCCGGTCGCTAGATCGGGTGGAGCCAACGTTGAAATACCACCCTGGTGCGTTTGAGGTTCTAACCTAGGCCCGTTATCCGGGCCGGGGACAGTGCATGGTAGGCAGTTTGACTGGGGCGGTCTCCTCCCAAAGCGTAACGGAGGAGTTCGAAGGTACGCTAGTTACGGTCGGACATCGTGACGATAGTGCAATGGCATAAGCGTGCTTAACTGCGAGACTGACAAGTCGAGCAGATGCGAAAGCAGGACATAGTGATCCGGTGGTTCTGTATGGAAGGGCCATCGCTCAACGGATAAAAGGTACTCTGGGGATAACAGGCTGATACCGCCCAAGAGTTCATATCGACGGCGGTGTTTGGCACCTCGATGTCGGCTCATCTCATCCTGGGGCTGTAGCCGGTCCCAAGGGTATGGCTGTTCGCCATTTAAAGAGGTACGTGAGCTGGGTTTAAAACGTCGTGAGACAGTTTGGTCCCTATCTTCCGTGGGCGCTGCAGATTTGAGGAAGCCTGCTCCTAGTACGAGAGGACCGGAGTGGACGCACCTCTGGTGTACCTGTTGTCACGCCCGTGGCATTGCAGGGTAGCTAAGTGCGGAAGAGATAACCGCTGAAAGCATCTAAGCGGGAAACTCGTTTCAAGATGAGATCTGCCGGGGCCTCGAGCCCCCTGAAGAGTCGTTCTAGACCAGGACGTTGATAGGCTGGGTGTGGAAGCGCAGCAATGCGTTAAGCTAACCAGTACTAATTGCTCGTGCGGCTTGACCCTATAACTTTGATCAAACCGATCAAGGTCTTATGCCGGGTTGAACGCAATCAAACACAGGGCGCGCAACGCGCGCCCGCTGATTCCAACTCTATGAATTGGCTTTGCAGCCCCACAGGCTGCAGGGCAAAAAGTTATGCCTGATGACCATAGCGAGGTGGTCCCACTCCTTCCCATCCCGAACAGGACAGTGAAACGCCTCTGCGCCGATGATAGTGCGGGTTCCCGTGTGAAAGTAGGACATCGTCAGGCTGTTATTCGACGAAGGCCCGGCAGAAATGCCGGGCCTTTTGTTTTTGTCTCGCCGCGCAGCAGACTGTTTTCTCCCGGATCGGATCGGATCGCGCTGTTCCGTTCACAATGCAACGGCGACGCAATGCGAACGCTTCCGTCCGCTCAGGCATTGGTGACGAAGCCGCGCTCATTCCGCAGTGCGCGACTTTCCGCCAGCTCCCTTAGCAGCGTTTCAATCCATTCGCCAAGCTCCACTGCAGGAGCGAAGCGCGAATGTAGGACTCGCAAGTACGGTGTCGCCGTCGCCCAGGCAAGGAACTCCCCGCGCGGAACCCGCTGTACCTCCAGCAACTTGAATTTCAACAGCACCTTTGCCGCATGCATGGCGTGCTTCTGTGGATTGGCAACGAACGCCTGCAGGCGGCTGCGGGCGCGCCCTAGGGCCTCCGCCACCGTGACAAAGGGCCGGCCGTGGCCGGGAATGACGAGTCGTGGTTCGAGGCCTTCAATGACGTCCAGGGTCGCCCCGACTTCGCCGAACGCGCGCTCCCCTTCCAGTTCGGGAAAGACGATGCCAAACCCGTTCTCCCACAGCGCATCGGCGGAAACAAGCGTGCGCGTCTCCGGGTGGAACAGGACCACCGAATGCGGATCGTGGCCTGGTGCCGCGTGGATCTCCCACGTCCCACCCGCAAGGGCGATCCGCGTCCCTGGGCGCAACACGGAGTCGAACCGGAATCGAGGGCACTCCTGCCCTGTCGGGGTGTAGCTGAGGGCCACCGGATCCCAGCTTCGCACCGAATCCACCTGCCCGGGCGGGATGAAGGTGCGGATCCCTGGATACCGATCCTGCAGCGCGGCGTTCCCACCGCAATGGTCGCTGTGCAGATGCGTGTTCAGCAAGGTCGTCAGCGGCCGAGCGCCGATTGCTTGCGCAACAAGCGACAGGGTCTGCGCCGAGTGCGTCCAGTACCCGCTGTCGATCAGCGCTGCCTCGCCATCGTGCAGCAAGACGACGTTGTTGGAAGACAACCAGCCCCGCTCCAGCACGAGCACCCCCGGCGGCAAGGCAATCGCGCTCACCGCCGGCTCCCCTCAGCGCGCCGCACGCAGTTCGCGCCGCAGGATCTTGCCCACGTTGGATTTCGGCAGCTCATCCCTGAATTCGATGTACTTGGGTTGCTTGTAGCCGGTCAGGTTGTCGCGGCAATGGCGCGCGACCGCGTCTTCGGTGAGCGTCGGATCGTTCTTCACCACGAAAACCTTGATCGCCTCGCCCTGCTTCTCATCGGGGATGCCGATGGCGGCGCACTCCACCACGCCGGGACACAGGGAAATGACATTCTCCAGCTCGTTGGGAAAGACGTTGAAACCGCTCACCAGGATCATGTCCTTCTTCCGGTCCACGATGCGCGTGTAGCCGCGCTCGTCCATGATGCCCACGTCGCCTGTGCGGAGGAAGCCATCGCGGGTGAAGGCCTTGGCATTCTCTTCCGGCTTCTGGTAGTACCCGGGTGTGACGTTTGCGCCGCGAATGCAGATTTCGCCGGCTTCCCCGGGCGGAAGATCCACTCCGGCATCGTCCTTGATCGCAATGTCGATGCCGGGCAGCGGCACGCCGATCGTGCCGGAGAACTCCGTGGCATCGAGCGGATTGTTGGTGCCGATCGCGCAGGTCTCGCTCATGCCCCAGCCTTCCACCATCACGCAGCCCGTGGCCTGCCGCCATTGCTGCGCGGTCCCTTCAGAGGCCGCCATTCCGCCGGCTTGCGAAACATAGAGCTGCGAGAAGTCGATCGAGCGGAACTGCGGATGCTGCAACAGCGCATTGAACAAGGTGTTCACCGCCGGCAGCATGTGGAAGGGGCGCTTCTTCAGTGTCTCCACGAAGCGCCCGATGTCGCGCGGATTCGGGATCAGCGTCAGGTGCGCACCCGAGCGGATGGCAAGCAGGCACAGCGTGAGCGCGAAGATGTGATACAGCGGCAGTGCGGCGATGCCATTGGTCCGGCTCACATCGCCCACCTTGCGCAGGGCGGGCGTGAACCAGGCCTCAGCCTGCAGGATGGCCGCGACGACGTTCCTGTGCGTCAGCACCGCGCCCTTGGACAAGCCCGTCGTCCCGCCGGTGTACTGCAGGAAGGCGGCCGAATCCAGCGTTTGCGGTGTCGGGCGCAACGTGGTCCGCGAACCCGCGGACAACGCCTGCGCCCAGGGCGTGACGGTGCGCCCCTCATGCAGGGGCAAGCGGAAGGGAGGCACCATCTTGGCCAGGTGCCGGACCGCGAAGGTGAGCCAGCGGCCGTACACCGCGCCGAGCAAATCGCCCATGCCGGTCACGACGACGTGCCGCACCGGTGTTTGCTCCACCACCTGCTCCAGCGTGTGGCAGAAGTTCTCCAGGATGATGATGGCCGTCGAACCCGAGTCCCTCAGCTGATGCTCCAGCTCGCGCGCCGTGTACAAGGGGTTGACGTTCACGCAGGTCATGCCTGCACGCAGCACCGCCGCCATCGCCACCGCGAACTGTGGGATGTTCGGCAGCATGATCGCCACGCGCGCCCCCGGCTCCAGGCCCTGCGACTGCAGGAACGCGCCAAGGGCGTGCGACAGGTCGTCGAGCTCGCGGTAGGAGGTCCACCGCTCCATGCAGACGCTGAACGGGCGATTCGCATTCGTGCGAAAAGACGCCTCCAGCAGCTGCGTCAAGGACGCGTACTGCTCCACGTCGATGTCATGCGGCACCCCTTCCGGGTACTGCCTCAGCCAGGGCCTGTGCTCCATCGGTCGCTCCTTCGCGGCGGATTCTGCGGGGCGGGCAAGCCGCGGGTTAGCGGGCTTGTCCTAGGATGCGGTGCAGCTCGGTCTCGCAAGCGACAGATTCGTCGGCAAACAGCAGCACCAGGAGGCGCTGTTCGCGCTCGCGGATCGTGCCCAGGAAGCGCTCGGCTCCGCCTTGGTGCCGGGCGACCGCCGCGAAGGTGTCGAAGCCGCCCTCGAGAAACGTCTGCAGCGAGCCCAGTCCCGCCGCCGTGGCGGGTCGCCGCATCATCCTGAGCACGGTGCGCAGCCCTGGTAATCGCGTGAGCCGTGTCATCTCGGTGCCCAGTTCGACCACCGCGTCCAGCTGCCGCTCGCGGTCCGCGCGGCGCCCCACGGCCTTCCACGCATGCACGTAGGCTGCGACGTCCTGCGCATCCGCCAAGGGACGCGCCCGAGCCATGGCGTGGTCCAGCGACTCGGTGAGGGCATGCAGCTCCGCGAGCGCGGCGGCAGTCTGCGCCACGTCCTTGGGGAACATCCTCTCCACGGCGCCGGCGATGCGCGCGAACTGGGTGTCGCGTTCTGCGTAATCGCGCTCGCCATACAGCTCCTCCAGGAAGAAGCGTGCTGCGGCGCCGTAGATGCCGGAAGCCAGGAGGTCGGAATAGCTGCCAGCAAACCGCGCAGCCTGGAAGCGCTTCAGGCGCCCGACGGCCTGGGCGATGTCCGGCACCGACCGGCTCTCCTCGCGCAGGCGCTCGACTTCGGCCACGGCGTCCCGGATTCTTTGCGCGGTGCTCATGCCAGCCGCAGTCTAGCGGTCCCACGCCGGGCTGCGCGGCACGCAGCCCGTGGGATACTGCGCCGGATGCCCAGACATTCGCGCGTGGCGCGGCTGCTGGCGGTAGCCTGCGGCGCCCAGATGGTCCTCGTGCTGGCTGCGCTTGCCTGGCGGTGGACGGTCTCGCCAGCGCAAGCCATCGCCGTGGCACTTGCCATCCTTTTCGTGGCGCCGGCCGCGCTGGGCGTCGAGCTTGCGATCCTCTCGCGCGTCGGCACGGCTGCCGCCGTGCCGCAACCAGCGACACGGGAGCTCTGGCGTGCCTGGTGGATGGAGACCACGCATCTTTTCCGCACCTTCTACTGGCGCCAGCCCTGGCGCTGGCGCGCCCAGCCTGATCATCTCCCGGTCGCGACCGCCGGACGTGTCGGCGTGGTCCTGGTGCACGGCTTCATGTGCAACCGCGGTTTCTGGAACGACTGGATCCAGGAACTGCGCACGCGCGGGCACGCTTGCGTCGCCGTCAACCTCGAGCCGCCCTTCGGCCCCATCGACGCGTACACGGCCTCCATCGACGCCGCCGTCGCGCGCATGACCACGCATACCGGCCGAGCGCCCGTCCTCGTCTGCCACAGCATGGGAGGCCTTGCAGCACGTGCGTGGTGGCGAAGTACGGAAGGCCGGCATGCGGTGGCGCACCTGGTGACGATCGGCACGCCGCATCGCGGGACGTGGCTGGCGCGCTTCAGCCGCAAAACCAATGGCCGGCAGATGCGCCTCGGCAGCGAGTGGGTGACGCAGCTCGCACGCGATGAACGCACCCGTCCCCTGCCGCCCGCAACCTGCTGGTACTCGAACTGCGACAACGTGGTGTTTCCGGCCGACACCGCGACCTTGCCCCAGGCGGACAATCGTTTCGTGCCGGGCGCGCCGCATGTCGCCCTCGCGTTCACGCGCGAGGTGCGAACCGGCACCCTCGAACTGATTTCCCGTCTGCAAGTGTCCTGTCAAGGTGAATCGTTCACTGGAACTGCTGCCGAGAATATCTAACGCCACTCACGGTCGCGTTCATAAGCTTTCCATCACACAGGGGGATAGCAAATGGATGCATCGACGGGCGGCGCGCGTGGCGCCAGGTACGCGGCCACGATCCCGGACGGACCGGGGCACGGGCTCTCGCTCGTCATGGACGAACTCGCGCATGGCGTGTTGCTGGCCTCGGCGAAAGGGCACCTGCTGCATGCCAACCAGGCCGCACGGCAAGAGCTCGCCCTGGGCCGCGTCCTCACCGTCGAGGAAGGGCACTTGCACACGACCGACGCAGCGCAATCCAAGGTGCTGGTCCAGGGTCTTGCACGCGCGGAGACGGGCCGGCGCAGCCTCATCGCGCTGCGCACCGCGAGCCGCCAGCGCGTCAGCATCGCCGTCGTGCCCTTGCGGCCCGAGCGCCTGCAAGCCACGTGCTCCGTCGCCCTGCTGTTCTCGCGCGCCTCCGTGTGCGACGCAGTGATGCTCTGCTTTTTCGCCCGCACCCACGGCCTCACTCCGGCGGAGGAGCAGGTGCTCGGCATCCTGTGCCAGGGCTACTCCGCGCCGCAGATCGCCGTGCAGCTCAAGGTCGCCGTGTCCACCATCCGCAGCCACGTACGCAGCATGTGCGCGAAGACGCATTCTCATGGCGTGCGCGCGCTCGTCGGCCAGGTCGCCGTGCTCCCGCCCATCGGGGCAGCCCACCTGCAGGACCCGCTGCACTAGTTCGCCCTCTTGGGCGGGGCGGGGGGCCGTGCTAGAGTTTTTCGCAAGGGGGAGTGCATGAATGTGTCCAGGGCTGCCATGGAGCAGGACAGGTTGCTGGCCTCGCTGGAGCCGTCGCTGGCCCGGCTCGCCGCGCGGGGAATCATCCGCAGCTACCGCAAGAACACCATCGTCCTCAACGAGGGCGAACCGGGGGACTCCCTGTTCGTCCTGTTGCAAGGCCACGTGAAGGTGTACGCCACCGACGAGAACGGCCGCGAGATCACCTACGGCACGATCGAGGAAGGCGACTACTTCGGTGAGATGTCGCTCGATGGCGGCGCGCGCTCGGCTTCGGTGATGACGCTGGAGCCCTCCTTGTGCGCGCTGGTGTCCAGGGCCGCCGTGCAGCAGCACCTGGCCGACGAACCCGGCTTCGCGCTGCAACTGGTGACGCAAGTGATCCGCCGTGCACGCTCCGCGACCGAAACCGCGCGCCAGATGGCCCTGATGGACGTCTACGGGCGCGTGATCCACACGCTCGAGGGGCAACAGGGGCCTGCCAGCACGCAGGCGCCGGTGCAGCTGATGCAGATCACCCACCAGCAGATCGCCAGCCGCGTCGGCGCCTCGCGCGAGATGGTCAGCCGCCTGCTGAAGGACCTCGAGAAGGGCGGCTACGTGGAACTGGGCATCAAGCGCATCACGTTGAAGAAGAAGCTGCCCGCGCGCTGGTAGCCGCGCTCAGCGCGCCGGTGCGCCCGCCTGCAGCAAGGCATCCGCGAAACGCTCTTCCAGCTCCTCGCCCATGGCCGTGGAGCCGACGAAACTCCCGACGGTGAACGCGGGCTGGCGCCGAAGAAGCTGCTGCTGGCTCGCACGCGCTTCCCCGAGGCGTTCGCACTCCACCTGCGCCACGATCAGGGTGCGCCACGCCGGCAGGTAGCGTGGATTGCGCTGCACGCACGCACGCGCCAGACCTGCCGCGGCCTCGGGGTCGTGGTCCGCCAGCGCCGCCAATGCGGCGATCGCGTCATAGAGGGGGCGCAAGGGCTCCAGCGCCAGCAGGCTGCGGGCCGTGAGCGCCGCGGCGCGCGCCGAGCGGGCGGCGCCGCGCAGGGCGAGGAGTTCCGCATGGAACAGCAGCGCCAGCGAGTGTTCCGGCCGCAGGCTCAGGGCCTGCCCGTAGCGCTCCGCTGCCGCTTCCAGGTTGCGCAGGCCGTGTACGCAGGAGTATCCGTCCAGGGCCAGCACCAAGGGCGACTCCGGATCCGATTGCGCCGCCAGGGCCGCGTGGGCGCGCGCCAATGCCGCGTCCTGCTGCGTGATTCCGGCGGAGGCCTGCTGCACGCGCAGGACATGCAGGTGCGCGAGCCAGGCATTGGCCGTGGGGTGCCGGCGCCAGCGATCCAGCAGGTGCTCCAGCAGGCGCCGCGCACGCTCCATGTCCACCGGCGACAGCCTGTGCATCAGTCCGACGGCCCCGAGAACCAGCGTGGATCCTTCCAGCGCCGGCACGGGGCGCGCAGCGGTGAGTTCCATCTCGTGTTCGATCACGGCGGCGTGCACCGCTGCGACAGCCTGCGCGCGCAGGCGGCTGTCCAGCACACCGGACGCTCCCGCGGCGCACTGGAAACTCTCCGCAAAAATCACGTGGCCACTCGTGGCCTCGGCAAGTTCCAGGTACAGCCCCAGCGCCTCCGACTGCGAACGCGCGCGGCCCGTCAGCACGTAGCGCGCACCCACCTCCTGCAGCACCGTGCGCAGCGTGTCGCGATCGGCATCCAGCGCCGCCGTGGACATGCGCGAGACCACCTGCAGCGCGTCGCTGCGGGCGATGCCGGCAACGAGTTCGTCGGCCAGGGTTTCGCCGCTCAAGCCCTCCACGACGTCGCCGCGGGTGCCGAAGGGAAGCACGGCCACGGTCGCCCGCAGTCCGCCCGGTTCGATGGAATGCGCGGGCAGCACCGGGGCCTGCACTGCCTGTGCGACGCGGAATGCACGCACCGGTTGCTTGACGTGCTTCAGGTGGCAATGCCCCAGGTCCACGAGGTGCAGCGGCAGCGAGCGGCCCAACTTGTCGCGCAAGGCCGCGGAGATCACCACCTCCCCGGGGCCGGCCAGGCTGGACAGGCGCGCGACGACGTTCACGTCGGTCCCGTAGATGTCGTACTTGTCCGCGACGAAATCCGCCAGGTGCGCGCCGATGCGCAGATGCACGCGTTCTTCCGCGGACAGCCCGTGGTTGACGTCGCGGAACCAGGCCTGCATGGCCATCGCGGCGCGAATGCAGCCTTCCCCGTCGGGGAATTCCAGCATCAGCCCGTCGCCCAGGCTCTTGTGGAAGCGGCCGCCGTGCACCGGAATGTGTTCCAGTACGAAGTCGACGAACCGGCGCCAGCGGCCGATGAATTCCTGCTCGCCTTGTTCCATCAGCCGCACGGACTCGACGACGTCCGCCACCGCGATCACCTTGGTGGCGCGTGTGAAGGGAGAGGTCGCGTGCGGTGAGGGCATTTCGCTCTGCTCGGCAATGAAGGGAATTTGTAGCACATTGTTATTAACGTGGCGGCATGCTTCGTGGCATGGCGTGAACACGTTGAAAGCCCGGCCTCTGCAATTCCTAGGGGAAACCCTTATATTTGCCGCATGCAAGCACCGCAGCCAGACGTCCGCAACGGGCGCATCGTGCCCATCCGCTCCCTGGGCGCGGCACACCGGCGGCGCATCGTCGACCACCTGCTCGCCCTCGACGCGCAGGACCGCTACCTGCGTTTCGGTTATGCCGCGAACGACGAGCAGATCCAGCGCTACGTCGATCGCCTGGATTTCGAGCGCGACGACATTTTCGGGATCTTCAACCGGCGACTGGAGCTGATCGCGGTCGCGCACCTGGCCTTCCTGCCCGGTGACGCAGGCTCGCCCGCAGGCGCCGAGTTCGGGGTTTCGGTCTCAAAGGAGGCGCGCGGCCGTGGCTATGGCAGCCGACTGTTCGACCGGGCCGTCGTCCATGCGCGCAATGAAGGCGTGGAGCTCATGTTCATCCATGCGCTCTCCGAGAACACGGCCATGCTGCGCATCGCCCGCAACGCCGGTGCGACGCTGGAGCGGGCCGGCAGCGAGACCGATGCGTACCTGCGCCTGCCGCCGGCCACGCTGGACAGTCGCGTGAGCGAGCTGTTCGAAGAGCAGGTCGCGCAGGCCGATTACCGTCTGAAGCGGCAGGCCAAGAACTTCCTCGACTTCCTCGCGCAGCTGCAGGAAATCCGCCGCGGCGCGCTCGACGCGCGCGGCAAGAGCGGCCGCTGAGTTCGTGCCCGCCGGTCGGTTGTGCAGCGTGCACAGCCAATCCGGTATCCTATGGCCACTTCCACTCCGCCTCACGGCTGTGTCAGATCCACACCCTGCGCGCCCCGCGCATGAGAAGCAGGACAAACGCACGTTCCTGCAAAAGGTCGCCGAGTTCATCCATCCTGGTCCGGACTCCAAGGCCGAACTGATCGAGACGCTTGCCGACGCCGAGGAAGCCGACATCATCGGGCCCGAGTCCCGCGTGATGCTCGAGGGCGTCATCAACATGGCCGAGCTCACGGCGGGCGACGTGATGGTCGCCGCGCCGCGCATGGACCTGGTCAACATCGACGCGCCCTACGACGAGATCCTGCACGTCGTGATCGACACGGCGCACTCGCGGTTCCCGGTGGTCGAGGGCGATCGCGAGAACATCATCGGCATCCTGCTCGCCAAGGACCTGCTCAAGCTCCAGCGCTCGCCGGACCTGAACCTGCGCGCCTTGCTGCGCCCGGCCGTGTTCGTGCCCGAGACCAAGGGGCTGAACGACCTGCTGCGGGAATTCCGCGGCAACCGCAACCACCTGGCCATCGTCATCGACGAGTTCGGCCGCGTGGCCGGCCTGATCACCATCGAGGACGTGCTGGAGCAGATCGTCGGCGAGATCGAGGACGAATTCGACATCGTCGAGGACGAGGGCGACATCTTCGGCCTGGCGGACCGCACCTACCGCGTCAGCGGCGACACCTCCATCGATCGCGTCGGCGAGGCCTTCGGCGTGAAGCTCGCGAGTGCGGACGACGAGCGCGAGTTCGACACCATCGGCGGCCTGATCGCGCACCGCATGGGCCACGTGCCCAAGCGCGGTGAGGTCGCCACCGTCGGCGGCCTGAACTTCGTGGTGCTGCATACCAAGGGCGGGGCCGTGCGCTGGTTCAAGGTCTCGCCCGCCGAGGCGGACGGCCAGCCCGCTTGAGTCCGCGCGCGCATCGCTTCGCCCCTGCGATGGGCGCCGGCGCCGCGGGCGTGCTGCAGGCGATGTCGCTCGCCTGGCCAGGCAACGGGCAGCCCCTGTGGTGGCTGCAGATCCTCTCCCTGGCGGTGCTCGCCGGGCTGCTGCAGCGCCAGTCGGGCGCGCGCGGCGCCGGCTTCGTCGCCTGGTGCTTCGGTTGCGCGTGGCTCGTTGCCACCTTCTGGTGGCTGTTCATCTCCATGCACAGGTATGGCGGCCTGGCCGCTCCGCTGGCGGCGGCGGCCGTGCTGCTGCTGGCCGGCTTCCTGTCCCTGTTCTATGCGCTGGCCGCCGCCTGGTGGCGCAGCGCCGCGGCGCAGCGTCCCGCGCGCGATGCGCTGCTGTTCGCGGGCCTCTGGACGGGCGCGGAGCTCGTGCGGGGCACGCTCCTGACCGGTTTCCCCTGGGGCGCCGGCGGTTACGCCCACACCGACGGTCCGCTGGCCGCGCTCGCGCCCTGGGTCGGCGTCTACGGCATTGGCCTGGCCGCAGCGTGGATCGCGTACCTGCTTTCGCTGCTCGTGCGCCAGCCGGTGCTGAACTCCCGGCGTTACTGGCTCGCGGTGCTGGCCAGCGCAGCGCTCCTGGCGGCATGCAACGCGCAAACACGGATGGCGCCCCCCGATCCCGGCGGGCCGCGGCTGCGTGTCGGCTTGCTGCAGGGGAACATCGCGCAGGACGAGAAGTTCGAAGGCGGCACCGGCATTCCCCTGGCCCTGGAATGGTACGGCAAGCGGCTGCGCGACACCGACGCGCAGCTGGTGGTCGCCCCCGAGACCGCCATTCCGCTGCTGCCTGCGCAGCTGCCCGAAGGCTACCTGGAGGCGCTGCGCGACACCTTCGCGCAGGGCGCTCGCGCCGCGCTGGTCGGCATCCCGCTGGGCAACTACGACGACGGCTACACCAATTCCGTCATGGGCTTCGCGCCCGGCGCTGCGCCCTATCGCTACCACAAGCACCACCTGGTGCCCTTTGGCGAGTTCATCCCGCCCTTCTTCAAATGGTTCACGCGGATGATGAACATCCCGCTGGGCGACTTCAACCGGGGCGACGTGGGCCAGGCCTCCTTCGCCTGGGCCGGGCAGAGGCTCGCGCCCAACATCTGCTACGAGGACCTGTTCGGGGAAGAGCTGGGCGCGCGCTTTGCCGATCCGGCCACGGCACCGACGGTGTTCGTGAACCTCAGCAACATTGCCTGGTTCGGCGACACGGTCGCCATCGACCAGCACCTGCAGATCAGCCGCATGCGCGCGCTGGAGTTCGAGCGGCCGATGATCCGGGCCACCAACACCGGCGCCACGGTGATCATCGACCGGCGCGGGCAGGTCACCGCGGCCCTGCCCCGGCTCACCCGCGGCGTGCTGGTCGGGGAGGTGCAAGGCGGCACGGCGCTCACGCCCTTTGCCCGCTGGGTGTCGCGCTTCGGGCTGTGGCCCTTGTGGGCCGTGGTGGCGGTCGCGGCACTGGTGGCCTGGCGCGGGCGCCGCCGCGGCGCACAGCCCTAAAATGGAAGGTTCCGCGGGCCGCCGGCCCGCGCCGCAACGGGACGGCCCCTGCGTCCCGCAGCCTATGCTCACATTCCAGCAATTGATCCTCAAGCTGCAGTCGTACTGGGACGCCCAGGGCTGCGCGCTGCTGCAGCCCTACGACATGGAGGTCGGCGCCGGCACCTCGCACACCGCGACCTTCCTGCGCGCGATTGGCCCGGAGCCCTGGAAGGCTGCCTACGTGCAGCCCAGCCGCCGCCCCAAGGACGGCCGCTACGGCCAGAACCCGAACCGGCTGCAGCACTACTACCAGTACCAGGTGGTGCTCAAGCCCGCGCCCGCCAACATCCTGGAGCTGTACCTCGGTTCTCTGGAAGCGCTCGGCTTCGACCTGAAGAAGAACGACATCCGCTTCGTGGAGGACGATTGGGAAAATCCGACACTGGGCGCATGGGGACTCGGCTGGGAGGTGTGGCTCAACGGCATGGAAGTCACCCAGTTCACCTACTTCCAGCAGGTGGGCGGCATCGACTGCAAGCCGATCACGGGCGAGATCACCTACGGCCTGGAGCGCCTGGCCATGTACCTGCAAGGCGTCGACAACGTCTACGACCTCGTCTGGACCGAGGGCCTGAGCTACGGGGACGTGTACCACCAGAACGAGGTCGAGCAGTCCACGTACAACTTCGAGCACAGCGACGTCGACTTCCTGTTCACGGCCTTCGGCGCGTACGAGAAGCAGGCGAAGCATCTCATGGAGCAGCAACTGGCGCTGCCCGCGTACGAGCAGGTGCTCAAGGCGGCGCACACGTTCAACCTGCTGGACGCGCGCGGCGCGATCAGCGTGACCGAACGCGCGGCCTACATCGGCCGCATCCGCAACCTCGCGCGCAGCGTCGCCCAGAGCTACTTCGAGAGCCGCGAGCGCCTGGGCTTTCCCATGGCGCCACGCGAGTGGGTGGCCGAACTGCAGAAGAAAGCCGCCTGATGGACACTCTCCTGGTCGAACTCTTTGTCGAGGAACTGCCGCCCAAGGCGCTGAAGAAGCTGGGCGAGGCCTTCGCCGGCGTGCTGCTGGAGCAGCTCAAGGCGCAGGGCCTGGCTTCCGCAGAATCGACGCTCACGGCGTATGCCTCGCCGCGCCGCCTGGCGGCGCTGGTCACGGCGGTGGCGCCACGCGCCGCCGACAAGTCGGTCTCGCAAAAGCTGATGCCCGTGAGCGTCGGCCTGGACGCGAGCGGCAACCCGACGCCCGCGTTGCTCAAGAAGCTGCAGGCCGTCGGCGCCGACGCCTCCGCCGTGCCCAGGCTCAAGCGCGCCATGGACGGCAAGGCCGAAGCGCTGTTCCACGACAGCACCGTGCCTGGCGTGACGCTCGCCGAGGGCCTGCAGAAAGCGCTCGACGAAAGCATCGCGAAGCTGCCCATCCCCAAGGTCATGACCTACCAGCTGGGCGACGGCTGGACCGACGTGAAGTTCGTGCGCCCCGCGCATGCGCTGCTCGCGCTGCACGGCAGGAACGTCGTGCCGGTGCGGGCGCTGGGACTGCAGGCGGGTCGCGTGACGCACGGCCACCGCTTCGAGGCGGCACAGGCCCAGGTCAGCATCCCCGATGCCGACAGCTACGCGTCCACGCTGGCGCGCGACGGGGCGCTGATCGCCGGATTCGCCGAGCGCCGGGTGGAGATCGTGCGGCAGTTGCAGGAAGCGGCCGCCAGGGTCGGAGGCGGCGCCCGGCCCATCGAGGACGACGCGCTTCTCGATGAAGTGACGGGGCTGGTCGAGCGGCCGAACGTGCTCACCTGCGAATTCGAGCCCGAATTCCTGGAAGTGCCGCAGGAGTGCCTGATCCTCACGATGAAGGCGAACCAGAAGTACTTCCCGCTGCTGGACGCGCACGGCAAGCTCACGAACAAGTTCCTGCTCGTGAGCAACATCCGGCCGCAGGACGCGAGTGCGGTGATCGGCGGCAACGAGCGCGTGGTCCGCCCGCGCCTGGCCGACGCCAAGTTCTTCTTCGACCAGGACCGCAAGAAGTCGCTCGAGTCGCGCGTGCCGGGCCTGGCGAAGGTCGTGTACCACAACAAGCTGGGCACGCAGGGCGAGCGCATCGAGCGGGTGCGCGCCATCGCCAAGGTGATAGGCGCCGAACTCGGGAGCGACCACCTCGCGCACGAAGCCGACATCGCCGCGCGGCTGGCCAAGGCCGACCTGCTCACTGACATGGTGGGCGAGTTTCCCGAACTGCAAGGCGTCATGGGCGGCTACTACGCGCGCCACGACAAGCTGGGCGAGGACATCGCGTTCGCCATCGAGGACCACTACCGTCCGCGCTTCGCCGGCGACGCCCTGCCGCGCAACCCGCTGGGCCTGGTCGTCGCCCTGGCCGACAAGCTGGAGACCCTGGCGGGCCTGTTCGCCATCGGCCAGCTGCCCACCGGCGACAAGGATCCCTTCGCGCTGCGCCGCCACGCGCTGGGCATCGTGCGCATGCTGATGGAAAAGGACCTGCCGCTGGACCTGCGCGAGCTCGTGACGGTGGCCCTGGGCCTCTTTCCGCAAGCGGGGGCCGAGACGGCGGAACTGCTGCTGGACTTCATCTACGACCGCCTTGCCGGCCAGCTGCGCGAGCAGGGCTACAGCGCGCAGGAGATCGAAGCCGTGCTGGCGCTCAAGCCGCAGCGGCTCGGCGACGTCGCCAAGCGGCTGGCCGCAGTGCGCGCGTTCGCCGCGCTGCCGGAAGCGCCCGCCCTGGCCGCGGCCAACAAGCGCATCGGCAACATCCTGAAGAAAGCGGAGAAGGCCGATCCGCACGTGAACGAGCGCCTGCTCAAGGAAGACGCCGAAAAGGCGCTCTTCGCCGCCACGCAGAAGGTGGCGCCCCAGGCGCGTGCGCAGTTCGAAGCCGGCGACTACATCGGCTCGCTGCAGACGCTCGCCGTGCTGCGCGGACCGGTCGACGCCTTCTTCGACGACGTGATGGTGAATGCGGAAGAAACGGACCTGCGCCTGAACCGGCTGGGCCTGCTCGCGACGCTGCACCAGGCCATGAACCGCGTGGCGGACCTGTCGCGCCTGGCACAGTAGGGGGGCCGCCATGAAGCTCGTGATCCTGGACCGCGACGGCACGATCAACGTCGACAGCGACGAGTTCATCAAGACGCCGGAGGAGTGGCAGCCGCTGCCCGGCGCGCTGGAAGCGATCGCGCGGCTGAACCACGCGGGCTGGCACGTGGCCGTCGCCTCCAACCAGTCGGGCCTCGGCCGCGGGCTGTTCGACGTGGGCTCGCTCAACGCGATCCACGCCAAGATGCACAAGGCGCTGGCCTCGCTCGGCGGCCGCATCGACGCGGTCTTCTACTGCCCGCACACGCCGGACGACAACTGCCAGTGCCGCAAGCCCCTGCCCGGGCTGTTCGAGCAGATCGGCGAGCGCTTCGGCGTGGACCTGCGCAGCACGCATGTCGTGGGCGACACGTCGCGCGACCTGCAGGCGGGTGCCGCCGTCGGATGCCGGCCGCACCTCGTGCTCACGGGCAAGGCGCAGGCCCTGCGCGGCCAGCCGCTGCCCGAAGGCTTTCCGGCCGACACCCGGGTGCACCAGGACCTGGCCGCCTTTGCCGACTGGTTGATCGCCCGCGCGCCGGCGCCCAAGCCGGTCACGGGCGCCGAGCGCCCCGCCTGAACCGAGGAAAACCAATCGATGGCGTTGCTCCGCTCGCTCCTGCACGGCCTCTGGATGCTCTTGACCGTCATTCCTTGGGGCATCTGGATGGTGCTCGCATCCCTGTGGTCCACCGGCGAGTCCATGTACTGGAAGGCGGAGCGCTGGCTGTCCTGGCAGATCGACGGCCTGCGCATCCTGTGCGGCGTGCAGGTGCGGGTCACGGGCATGGAAAACCTGCCCGAGGGCAAGACCAGCCCCGCCATCCTGCTGGTCAAGCACCAGTCGACGCTGGAGACTTTCCTGATCCCGACGCTGATGCCGCACCCGCTGGCCTACGTGTTCAAGAAGGAGCTGATCTACATCCCCTTCTTCGGCTGGGCGATCGGGCGCATGGACATGATCCACATCGACCGCAGCCAGCGCACGCAGGCCTTCAACAAGGTGGTGGAACAGGGCAAGCGCCTGCTCGCGCAGGGCGTGTGGGTGATCATGTTCCCGGAAGGCACGCGCATCCCGCGCGGCCAGGTGGGCACGTACAAGACCGGCGGCACGCGGCTGGCGATCGCCACGGGGGCGCCGGTGATCCCCATCGCGGTGAGTTCCGCCAGGGTCTGGCCGCGCAAGGCCTTCGTCAAGCGTCCCGGGGTGGTGGACGTGTCCATCGGCAAGCCGATCCCGAGCGCGGGCCGCACGCCGGAGAACCTGATGCAGGAAGTGCAGGCCTGGATCGAGGCCGAGATGCGCCGCCTCGATCCCGAGGCCTACGCGCACGAGGCGAAAAAGCAGACCGCGGAAGCCTGAGCGCCTTGGCGGGGCATGGGGTGCGCCCTTAGAATCGCGCCCCATGCAGTCGCCGCTTCAGCTTCTCCTCGACCTGTTCGACGAGCCGAAGAAACCGCCCCCGGTCGCTGCACGGCCCGCCCCCGCCGTTGCCCCCGAGGACCTCGCCTCCGTGCCGGGCGAGCCGATCGAGCCGCTGCTGGCCCCCATCGCCTTTCGCCATCCCGATGCCAACCGCGAGATCCGCCTGGGCGGTGTGGTGGTGGCCTACGAGTTCCGTCGCGGCAAGCGCAAGAACATCGGCTTTTCCGTCAGCCCCGAGGGCCTGGTGGTGAGCGCCCCGCGCTGGGTGCCCGTGTCCGAAGTGGAGCAGGCCACGCGCAGCAAGGGGCGCTGGATCGTCAGCAAGCTGGAAGCCGCGCGCGAGCGCCAGCAGCGCATGGCCGCCGCGCGCATCACGTGGGCGGACGGCGCCGTGTTCCCCTACCTGGGCGAGCAGGTGATCGTGGTGCTCGATCCCCGGCATGACATGGGTGGGGTGCTGAAGACCGACAAGAGTACCTTGCCCGGCGTGGCGCGCCAGACCCTGCACATCGGCCTGCCGCACACCGCGCAGCCCGCGCAGATCCGCGACGCGGTGCAGGCCTGGCTGATGCGCCAGGCCAAGGCGCTGTTCGTCGAGCGCCTGAACCACTACGCGCCGCAGCTGCGGGTGCAGTGGCGCAAGCTGGCGCTTTCCAGCGCGGGCACGCTCTGGGGCACCGCCCACAGCGACGGCTCGATCCGCCTGAACTGGCGGCTGGTGCATTTCCGCCTGCCGGTGATCGACTACGTGGTGGCCCACGAACTGAGCCACCTGCGCGTGATGGACCACAGCCCGCGCTTCTGGGAGACGGTGAAGACCGTGGTGCCGAACTACCCGGAGCTGCGCGGGCAGTTGAAGGACGAGCCGCTGCCGGCGTGGTGAGGGGAGTCGGTCGGCCCGGTGGAGCTCGGCTCACACCGCCGCGAACAGCCACACCCCTTGCGCATCCATCGTCCGCCGCAGCCTGCCTGCGTGCCACAGCGCATGCAGGTGCGCCACCGACTCGCCCATCGCGAAGGTCGTCTGGTGCAGGTCCAGCTTGCGCTTGAACAGGATGGGGAGCACGTCCCAGGCCGACACGGCCCGGTCGCGGCTGGCGGCCATCACCTCGTCGAGGCGCTCGCGGTGGTGCTCGTGCAGCTGGCGGATGCGCGCGTGCAGGCCGCGGAAGGGCTTGCCGTGCGAGGGCAGCACCAGCGTGTCGTCGGGCAGCGGCCGGAACTTGTCGATGGACGTCAGGAACAGCGCCAGCGAATTCGCCTCGGGCTCCATCTCGTACACGCTCACGTTGGTGGAGATGCGCGGCAGCACCATGTCGCCGCTGATCAGGACGTCCACGTCCTGGCAGTGCAGCGCGATGTGCTCGGGCGCGTGGCCGTAGCCGCTGATGCAGCGCCAGCTGCGGCCGCCGATCGCCAGCAGGTCGCCGTCCTGCAGGCGGCGGTAGCGCGGGGGCAGGGCGGGGACGAGGCCGGGGAAGTAATTGGCCCGGCCGCGGATCTGCTCCAGCGAGGCCGGGTCGCTCATGCCGTGCGCCGCGAAGAAGCGGGCCGCACCTTCGCCGCCGAAGGCCAGCGTGCTCTGCGACGCCAGCCGCGCGGCGTTGTAGTCGGTCGCGCTGATCCACAGGCGGCACTCTTGCTCGGGCGTGTTCCAGCGCTCGCAGATCCAGTGCGCCAGGCCGATGT
The DNA here is from genome assembly GCF_057784995.1 of Ramlibacter sp. G4-7. NCBI lineage: Bacteria > Pseudomonadati > Pseudomonadota > Betaproteobacteria > Burkholderiales > Comamonadaceae > Ramlibacter > Ramlibacter sp. G4-7. The sequence goes on along the minus strand of NZ_JBYNTT010000007.1, from coordinate 80,050 downwards.
GGTCCGGGTGCATGTGCGTGACCACCACGCGCAGCACGGGCAGGCCGTCCAGCTCGTTGGCGAACACCTGCTCCCACTGGGCCTTGGCCTGGTCGTGCGTGATGCAGCAGTCCACCACCGTCCAGCCCTCGCGCCCGTCCAGCCGGTCGCGCAGCAACCAGAGGTTGATGTGGTCCAGCGCGAAGGGCAGGCCCATGCGGATCCAGCGCACGCCGGGCGCCAGCTCGCTCGTCTTGCCGGGCTCCGGCAAGGTGTCGCCCAGGGGGTACTGCAGTTCGCGTTCCAGGAGGTTCATGGGCTCGCCCGTTGACGTTGACGTAAACGTCAGATGTAATCGCGCCATTGTAGGCAGCCCCCGGGCGTGCCGCTGTCCCCTGCCGTACAAGACCATGGCCGCCACGCATTCCCACACCTACACGATCAGCGACCTGGCCCGCGAGTTCGACCTCACCACCCGGGCGATCCGCTTCTACGAGGACATGGGGCTGCTGCAGCCGGCGCGCTCCGGCCCGGGCGGCCGCAATCGCGTCTACAGCACGCGCGACCGCACCCGCCTGAAGCTGACCCTGCGCGCCAAGCGCCTGGGCCTGTCGCTGACCGAGGCCAAGGACATCATCGAGATGTACGACAGCCCGCGCGACACGGGCCCGCAACTGCGCAAGTTCCTCACCATCCTGGCGGCGCACCGGCAGCAGCTGGAGGAGCAGCTCGCCGAGTTGCAGGCCAACCTGGACGAGGTGCGCACGCACGAGCGCGAGGCCAAGGCCCTGCTGGGACGGCTGGAAAAGGACAAGGCGGACAAGGTGCGGGCATAATTGACGTTAACGTAAACGTCAATTCCCCCGCCATGGCCGCAGACCGCCTCGTACCGCAGGACCCCGCCTTCGCCGAACGCGTGCGCGCCAGCTTCGACAAGCAGGGGGCGATGCACACGCTCGGCGCCACGCTGGCGGAACTCGCGCCGGGCCGCGCCGTCATCGCGCTGCCCTGGCAGCAGGCGCTCACGCAGCAGCACGGTTTCCTGCATGCGGGCATGGTCGCCGCGGCCCTGGACTCCGCCTGCGGCTACGCGGCCTCCACCCTGATGCCCGCCGACGCCGGCGTGCTCACCATCGAATACAAGATCAACCTGCTCGCGCCGGCACAAGGCGAGCGCTTCCGCATGGAAGGTGTCGTGCTCAAGCCGGGCCGCACGATCACGGTGGCCGAAGGCCGCGCGTTCGCCCTGCACGAAGGCCGGGAAAAGCTGGTGGCCACCATGACCGCCACCCTCATGACCATCACGGGCCGCGCGGACGTCCGCCACTGAGCCCAAGGAGACAAGCATGCAGCAGCTACCCGGCCTGGACTTCGGCCTCGGCGAAGACCTCGAGGCCCTGCGCGACACCGTGCACCAGTTCGCCCAGAGCGAGATCGCACCGCGCGCCGCGGAGATCGACCGCAGCGACCAGTTCCCGGCGGACCTCTGGCGCAAGATGGGCGAGATCGGCGTGCTGGGCATCACGGTGCCCGAGGAATACGGCGGCGCCAACATGGGCTACCTGGCCCACATGCTCGCGATGGAGGAGATCTCGCGTGCGTCCGCTTCCGTGGGCCTGTCCTACGGCGCGCACAGCAACCTGTGCGTGAACCAGATCAAGCGCAACGGCAGCGAGGCGCAGAAGAAGAAATACCTCCCCAAGCTGATTTCCGGCGAGCACGTGGGCGCGCTGGCCATGAGCGAGCCGGGCGCGGGAAGCGACGTCATCTCGATGAAGCTCAAGGCCGAGGACAAGGGCGGCTACTACGTCCTGAATGGCAACAAGATGTGGATCACCAACGGCCCGGACGCCGACACCCTGGTGGTCTACGCCAAGACCGAGCCGGAACTGGGCGCGCGCGGCGTGACCGCCTTCCTGATCGAGAAGGGCATGAAGGGCTTCTCCATCGCGCAGAAGCTCGACAAGCTGGGCATGCGCGGCAGCCACACGGGCGAACTCGTCTTCCAGAACGTGGAGGTGCCGGCGGAGAACGTTCTGGGCACCCTCAACGGCGGCGCCAAGGTCCTCATGAGCGGCCTCGACTACGAGCGCGCCGTTCTGGCCGCCGGCCCGATCGGGATCATGCAGGCCGTGATGGACAACGTCGTCCCCTACATCCACGACCGCAAGCAGTTCGGCCAGAGCATCGGCGAGTTCCAGCTGATCCAGGGCAAGGTGGCGGACATGTACACCGTGCTGCAGGCGGGCCGCGCCTTCTGCTACACGGTGGGCAAGAACCTGGACAAGCTGGGCGCCGGGCACGTGCGCCAGGTGCGCAAGGACTGCGCCTCGGTCATCCTCTGGTGCGCCGAGAAGGCGACCTGGATGGCCGGCGAGGGCATCCAGATCCTGGGCGGCAACGGCTACATCAACGAGTACCCGGTCGGCCGCCTGTGGCGCGACGCCAAGCTCTACGAGATCGGCGCCGGCACCAGCGAGATCCGCCGCATGCTCATCGGTCGCGAGCTGTTCGCCGAGACGATGTGACGACCCAAATGACCGTGCTGCGCAACGATGACAAAATGAACCCGGCTCGTCTTTCCGTCATGCGGCGCGCAGCGCGCGCCATCCCGTCCTGAGCAACATGCCCTCCATCAACGACCTCTTCGCCCACAACCGCGCCTGGGCGGCGCAGATGGAAAGCGAGCGCCCCGGCTTCTTCAGCCGCCTGCAGAAGCAGCAGAAGCCCAAGTTCATGTGGATCGGCTGCTCCGACAGCCGCGTGCCGGCCAACCAGATCACGGGCCTCGACCCGGGCGAGGTCTTCGTCCACCGCAACGTCGCCAACGTGGTGGTGCACTCGGACCTGAACGCGCTGTCCACCGTGCAGTTCGCGGTGGAGATGCTCAAGGTCGAACACATCATGGTGGTGGGCCACTACGGCTGCGGCGGCGTGCTGGCCGCGCTGCACGGCGATCGCATCGGCCTGGCGGACAACTGGATCCGCCACATCCAGGACGTGCGCGACCGCCACCGTGGCCTGCTGGACAACATGGCACCCGAGCGCCGCGCCGATGCACTGGTGGACCTGAACGTGATCGAGCAGGTGGTGAACCTGTCGGTGAGCACCGTGATGGTCGACGCCTGGGCCAAGCACCAGAACGTCACCATCCACGGCTGGGCCTTCGGCGTGCACGACGGCCTGCTGCAGGACCTGCAGATGACGGTGGCCAGCACCGACGCGATCGAGCCCACCTACCGCGCCGCCGTGGAAGGCGTGGTCGCCGCCAGGAGCCGCAGCTAGGCGGCGCAGCGCCCATGTTCCCCGAGCGCCTGGACTCGCCGCAAGCCTTCGACATCGCCAAGGCGATGCTGGACGGCTTCAACCGGCACTACCAGTTGTTCCGCAGCGAGTCCGCGCGCGCCAAGCACCGTTTCGAGACCGCCGACTGGCACGGGCAGCAGCGGGCGCAGCGCGAGCGCATCGAGTTCTACGAGCTGCGCGTGAAGGAGGCGGTGCAGCGCCTGGACAAGGAGTTCAGGGCCGGCCAGCAGCCCATGGAGGTGTGGCACCAGGTCAAGCTGCACTACATCGGCCTGCTGATCGACCACCACCAGCCGGAACTGGCGGAGACCTTCTTCAACACGGTCACCACCAAGATCCTGCACCGCACCTACTTCCACAACGATTTCATCTTCGTGCGCCCCGCGGTCAGCACGGAGTACATCGAGAACTGGGAACCGGCCGCCACCCCGACCTACCGCTCCTACTACCCCACGCGCGAAACGCTGCGCGAGGAGCTGGTGCGCATCGTGCACAACTTCCGGCTGAACCGGCCCTTCGAGGACCTGGAGCGCGATGCCGGCTTCGTGCTGGAGGCCATCGGCGCGCGCCTGTCGCACGTGAAGCTGCGCGCCAACTTCCAGATCCAGGTGCTGTCGTCCCTGTTCTTCCGCAACAAGGGCGCCTACGTCGTCGGCAAGATCATCAACGGCTTCTCGGAGCTGGGCTTCGCGCTGCCCATCCTGCATGGCCGCGACGGCAAGCTGGCGATCGACACCTGCCTGTTCGGCGAGGACGAGCTGCTGATGCTGTTCTCCTTTGCCCGCGCCTACTTCATGGTGGACATGGAGATCCCGGCGGCCTACGTGCAGTTCCTGCGCTCGCTCATGCCGCGCAAGCCGCGCGGCGAGATCTACACCGCGCTGGGGCTGGCCAAGCAGGGCAAGACGCTGTTCTACCGCGACTTCCTCTTTCACCTGCGCCACTCCAGCGACAAGTTCCGCATCGCGCCCGGCATCAAGGGCATGGTGATGCTGGTGTTCGACCTGCCGTCCTTCCCTTACGTGTTCAAGATCATCAAGGACTTCTACCCGCCGCAGAAGGACACCACGCGCGAGCAGGTGCAGGGCAAGTACCAGCTGGTCAAGCAGCACGACCGGGTGGGGCGCATGGCCGACACCCTGGAATACAGCCTCGTGGCCTTCGCGCGCGAGCGCTTCGAGGACGAGCTGATCGAGGAGATCCGCCGCTTCGCGCCCAGCCAGCTGGAGATCGGCGACCGCGACGGCGACGGCCACGAGGAGGTGGTGATCAAGCACCTCTACATCGAGCGCCGCATGATCCCCTTGAACATCTACCTGCAGGAAGCCTTCGACGCGGGCGCCACCGAGCAGGTGGAGCACGCGGTGGTCGAATACGGCAATGCGATCAAGGACCTGGTGGCGGCCAACATCTTTCCCGGCGACATGCTGTGGAAGAACTTCGGCGTCACCCGCAACGGCAAGGTCGTCTTCTACGACTACGACGAGATCGAGTACCTGACCGACTGCAATTTCCGCAAGGTGCCGCAGGCGCGCACCGAGGAGGAGGAGCTCTCGGGCGAGGTCTGGTACAAGGTCGGCCCGCGCGACGTGTTCCCGGAAACCTTCGAGCCTTTCCTCCTCGGCAACCCGGCGGTGCGCGAGGTGTTCATGCGCCACCACGCGGACCTGCTCGACGCCGCATTCTGGGAAGGGCACAAGGAGCGCATCCTCGCCGGACACGTGCACGACGTCTTTCCCTATGCGCGCGAGCAGCGCTTCGGGCGCCGCCAGCAGGTGGCCGGCGTCGAGGCCGTCGCATGAACGGCGGCTGGCGCGACGCATGGGAACTGGCCAGCTTCATCGTCACGGCGCTGGGCCTGCCCTTCGCCATCGCTTTCTTCGCCTGGGAGCAGCGCAAGGAGCGCGACAACGAGGAGGAAGAGGCCTACCAGCTGCTCTCGGACGCGTACAACGACTTCCTGAAGATCGTGCTGGCCAACCCCGACCTGCACCTGCGCACCAACGACCCGCTGTTCAACCCTTCGCCGGAGCAGAGGGAGCGCATGCTGGTGATCTTCGACATGCTGATCTCGCTGTTCGAGCGGGCCTACCTCGTCGCCTACAAGCCGCGCATGGGGGAGACCGAGGCGCGGCGCTGGAACAGCTGGGACGACTACATGCGCGAATGGTGCCGCCGCGAAGACTTCCACAACGCCCTGCCGCTGCTGCTGCGGGGCGAAGACCCCGAGTTCCAGGGCTACATCCGCCGCATCGCCGAGGAGGAGCGCGGTGCGCTCGTCCTCCCCTCGACCACTTACTGAAGGAGCACAAGCATGGCTGAATCCATCGTCATCGTCGGCGCCGCACGCACCCCCATGGGCGGCTTCCAGGGCGACTTCTCCGCGCTGGCCGCGCACGACCTCGGGGGCGCGGCGATCAAGGCCGCCGTGCAGCGCGCCGGCATCCCCGCCGATTCCGTCGGCGAAGTGCTGTTCGGCAACTGCCTGATGGCCGGCCAGGGCCAGGCCCCGGCGCGCCAGGCGGCCTTCAAGGCGGGCCTGCCCAAGGGCGCCGGCGCCGTGACGCTGTCCAAGATGTGCGGCTCCGGCATGAAGGCCGCGATGCTCGCGCACGACATGCTGCTGGCGGGCAGCCACGAGATCATGGTCGCGGGCGGCATGGAGAGCATGACCAACGCGCCTTACCTGCTGCTCAAGGGCCGCGGCGGCTACCGCATGGGCCACGACAAGGTCTACGACCACATGATGCTGGACGGCCTGGAGGACGCGTACGAAGCCGGCCGCTCCATGGGCACCTTCGGCGAGGACTGCGCGGCCAAGTACAAGTTCACGCGCGAGGCGCAGGATGCCTTCGCCATGGCGTCCGTCAAACGCGCGCAGCAGGCCACCACCTCCGGCGCCTTCGCCGCCGAGATCACGCCGGTGACCGTGAAGGACCGGGCCGGAGAGCGTGTCGTCAGCATCGACGAGGGCCCGGGCAAGGTGAAGCTGGACAAGATCCCGCAGCTGCGCCCCGCGTTCAGGAAGGACGGCACCATCACCGCCGCGTCCAGCTCCTCGATCAACGACGGCGCCGCGGCCCTGGTGCTGATGACCGAGAGCACCGCCAGGCGCCTGGGCGTGAAGCCGCTCGCGCGCATCGTCGGCCACGCCACCCACGCGCAGGAGCCGGAGTGGTTCACCACGGCCCCCGTGGGCGCGACGCAGAAGCTGCTCGCGAGGACTGGCTGGAAGGTGTCCGACGTGGACCTGTGGGAAGTGAACGAGGCCTTCGCGGTCGTCCCCATGGCGTTGATGGAGGAGCTCAAGGTCTCGCACGACATCCTCAACGTCAACGGCGGCGCCTGCGCGCTGGGGCATCCCATCGGCGCTTCCGGTGCGCGCATCATGGTCACGCTGCTGCACGCGCTGAAGGCGCGCGGCGGCAAGCGCGGCATCGCGACGCTGTGCATCGGCGGCGGCGAGGGCACGGCGGTGGCGCTGGAGCTGGTTTGAGGTTCTTCGGTGGGGTTTCGCTTCGCTCCACCACCACCCTACGGGCCCCCGGTCTTCGTAGGGTGGCGGCGCGACAGCGCCGGCAGGTAAACGCAGTGAACCCCACCGTGCCCGCAAGACCATGAACATCCTCATCCTCGGCGCCTCCCGCGGCATCGGCCTCGAATTCGTGCGCCAGTACCGCGAAGCGAAGCATGCCGTCATCGCCACCGCGCGCGACGCCGAGGGCCTCGCGCGCATCGAAGACCTCGGCGCCAGGCCGCTGAAGGTCGACGTCGCCGAGCCGGCCAGCGTCAGCGGGCTGGGGTGGCAGCTCGATGGCGAGAAGATCGACCTGGCGATCTATGTGGCGGGCGTGATGTCGCGGGGTGACGCGAAGCAGCCACCCGCCCGCGACGATTTCGACCGGGTGATGCGCACCAATGTCTGGGGCGCGATGCAGGCGATCGTGCAGGTCGCGCCGCTGGTGGGGGCGGCGCGCGGCCAGTTCGCTTTCATCAGCAGCCAGATGGGCCACATCGCGGGCGTGGACTCCAGCTACAGCTGGGTGTACCGCGCCAGCAAGGCGGCGCTGAACATGGCCGTGGCTGCCGCCCAGCCCGATTACCCCGAAGCGTCCTTCGTCGCGATCAGCCCCGGCTGGGTGCAGACCGACATGGGCGGCTCCGGTGCGCCGTTGACCGTGGAAGCCAGCGTGGACTGGATGCGCCACACCCTGGACAAGCAGCATCGCCACCCGCGGCACGTGCACTTCATCGACTACGACGGCAGCCCCTTCAAGGGCTGGTGAACACGGAGACCGCATGCTCCTGAATTCCGACCAGGAAATGATCCGCGACGCGGTGCGCGACTTCGCCCGCGAGCAGCTGTGGCCGCATGCCGCGCAGTGGGACCGCGAGCACACCTTCCCGCGCGAGGCGCACCGCGGGCTGGCGGCGCTGGGCGCCTACGGCATCTGCGTGCCCGAGGAGTACGGCGGCGCGGGGCTGGACTACCTGACCCTGGCCCTCGTGCTGGAGGAAATCGCCGCCGGCGACGGCGGCACCAGCACCGCGATCAGCGTGACCAACTGCCCGGTGAATGCCATCCTCATGCGCTACGGCAGCCAGGCGCAGAAAAAGCAATGGCTCACGCGCCTGGCGCAAGGCGAGCTGCTGGGCGTGTTCTGCCTGACGGAGCCGCACGTGGGAAGCGACGCTTCCGCGCTTCGGACCACCGCCACCAGGACCGGCGAAGGCTACGTCCTCAACGGCGTCAAGCAGTTCATCACCAGCGGCCAGAACGGCCAGCTCGCCATCGTCATCGCGGTGACGGACAAGGGCGCGGGCAAGCGCGGCATGAGCGCCTTCGTCGTTCCGACCGACACGCCCGGCTACGTCGTGGCACGGCTGGAGGACAAGGTCGGCCAGCACTCCAGCGACACGGCGCAGATCCGCTTCGAGGACTGCCGCATTCCCGCGGCCAACCTGATCGGCGAGGAGGGCGAGGGCTACCGCATCGCCTTGTCGGCGCTGGAGGGCGGCCGCATCGGCATCGCGGCGCAGAGCGTGGGCATGGCGCGCAGCGCCTTCGAGGTCGCGCTGCAGTATGCGAAGGAGCGGGAGAGCTTCGGCACGGCCATCTTCCACCACCAGGCGGTGGGCTTTCGCCTCGCCGACTGCGCGACGCAACTCGAAGCCGCGCGCCAGCTGATCTGGCACGCCGCGAGCCTGCGCGACGCGGGCAAGCCCTGCCTCAAGGAGGCCGCCATGGCCAAGCTGTTCGCCAGCGAGGCGGCGGAGAAGGTCTGCAGCGCGGCGATCCAGACGCTGGGCGGCTACGGCTACGTCAGCGACTTTCCGGTCGAACGCATCTGGCGCGACGTGCGCGTCTGCCAGATCTACGAAGGCACGTCCGACGTGCAGAAGATCCTGATCCAGCGCGCGCTGGCGTGAGGGCGGCGCGCGGCCGGATAAGCGAAGCAGGCGCGTGGTGAAGCCCTCGCTGTCGGATCCCTGTCCCTGCGGCCGCGCCGACGCCCGCGGCCGGCCGCTGTCGTTCCAGCGCTGCTGCGCACCATTCCTGGCCGGCTTCCCCGCCACGCCCCCGCCCGATGCGGAGTCGCTCATGCGCTCGCGCTACAGCGCCTTCGTCGTCCAGGACGCCGCGTACCTGGTCGCCACATGGCACCCGTCCACCCGCCCACCGGCCATCGACTTCGAACAGGGGCTCAAGTGGCTGGGCCTGCAGGTGCGCGAGCACCGCGTGCTCGACCCCACGCACGCCGAAGTCGAGTTCGTCGCCCGCTCCCGGCTCGCCGGACGCGCCCACCGCCTGCACGAGCGCAGCCGCTTCGTGTGCGAGGATGGGCGCTGGTACTACGTGGAAGGAACGATCCGGTGATGCAGCGATTCGATGCCGTGCTGTTCGACTGCGACGGCGTGCTGGTGGACAGCGAGGGCATCACGCACCAGGTGCTGCGCGGCATGCTGGCGGAGATGGGGTGGACGCTGTCGCGCGAGGAGGCCATGCGCATCTTCCTGGGCAAGGCCGTGAAAGACGAGCGCGCACTGATCGAGGCAAAGACCGGACGCGAGCTCACCGAGGACTGGCTCGTGCGCTTTCGCGAGCGCCGCAACGAGGCGCTGCTGGCCGCCGTGCAGCCCATGCCCAATGCGGTGCAGGCCGTGGAAGCGATCAGCGAAAGATTCTCGGGCCGCATCGCCTGCTGCTCGGGCGCCGACCGCTGGAAGGTGGAGATGCAGCTCGCCAAGTGCGGCCTGCTGCCCTTCTTCGCAGGCCGCATCTTCAGCGGGCACGAGCTGCCCCGGTCCAAGCCCTTCCCCGACGTGTACCTCGCGGCCATGGAGCCGCTGGGCGTCCTGCCGGGGCGCTGCCTCGTGGTCGAAGACACGGTCACGGGCGTCACGGCAGGCGTGCGCGCCGGCTGCGAGGTGTGGGGCTACAGCCCGCCCGAGGCCGGCCACGACACACCCGGCGCGTTGCGCGCGGCGGGGGCGGCGCGCATCTTCCCGGACATGGGGCAGCTCGCGGCTCTGCTGGAATGAGGCTCAAAGTATGTCGGCGTTCTCCTACACGGACTAGCTCGACCGCACTCCCATAATGCCTGCTCCCTAGCCTCGCCTCCCCCAACAACATGTCCCAAGAAACGGAAACGGTGCTGCAGCTCCTCGCGCGGCACGAACAACAAGTCCTGACCGACTGGCTTCAGGAGGCAGGGTCCGCATCCGCGCGCCTGACCGACGCGAACCGCCGGACGATGCGCGGCGAAGCCGAAGAGATCCTGCAGTCGCTGCGCACGGCGCTGCAGGCCGGCGGCGACCCGGAGAACTTCCAGCAGCCCGCATGGGCACCGCTGCGGCAGACGCTGGAGGGTCTTTCGCGCTCGCGTGCCGCGCAAGGCCAGTCCGCCGGCGACACCAGCGCGTTCGTGCTGGCCTTCAAGCGTCCGCTGTTCGCCGTCGTCCAGCGTGACCTGGCGGGCAAGGGCGAGCAGCAGATGGCGGTCGTGTGGGCGATCTCGGCCCTGGTGGACCGCATGGCCCAGTCCACCGTCACCACCTACCAGCAGACCCGCGAGGACATCATCAAGCGCCAGCAGCAGGACCTGCTGGAGCTGTCGACGCCCGTCATCAAGCTGTTCGAAGGCGTGCTCGCCGTGCCCATGATCGGCACGCTCGATTCCGCGCGCACGCAGGTCGTCATGGAGACGCTGCTGCAGCGCATCGTCGAGACCGGCTCGCGCCTGGCCATCATCGACATCACCGGCGTGCCCACGGTGGACACGCTGGTCGCGCAGCACCTGCTCAAGACGGTGAGCGCGATCCGCCTCATGGGCGCGGAGTGCATCATCAGCGGCATCCGCCCGCAGATCGCGCAGACCATCGTGCACCTGGGCATCGACCTGCAGGGCATCGCCTCCAAGGCGAACCTGGCGGACGCGCTGCAGATGGCCATGGAGCAACAGGGCTTCACCGTCACCCGCGCGCGGTCGGCGGGGTAGCCATGAACCGCATCCCGATCCTGCAGATGGGCCAGACGCTGCTGGTCACCATCCAGGTCGACATGCAGGACCAGATGGCGCTGGCCCTGCAGGACGACCTCGCCAACAAGATCTCCACCAGCGGCGCCAAGGGCGTGCTGATCGACATCTCCGCGCTGGAGATCGTCGACTCCTTCGTCGGCCGCATGCTTGCGGGCATCTCCGGCATCTCGCGCATCCTGGATGCCACGACGGTCGTCGTCGGCATGCAGCCCGCCGTGGCGATCACGCTCGTCGAGCTGGGGCTTTCGCTCGAAGGCGTGCGCACCGCGCTCAACGTGGAACGCGGCATGGAGCTGCTGGCGCAGAGCCGCAAGGAGAAGGTATTTGCCCGCTGAAGAAGCCAACGGGACGCTGCCCCTGCGTTCCGAGGAAGACATCGTGGCCAGCCGGCAGAAAGTGCGTGTCCTCACCCAGCAGCTGAAGTTCTCCCTGGTCGACCAGACCAAGATGATCACGGCCGCCAGCGAATTGTCCCGCAACACCGTGGTGCACGGCCGCGGCGGCGACATGCGCTGGGAGCTGCTCGACGACGGCGTGCGGCGCGGCTTGCGCCTGCACTTCGAGGACACCGGCCCGGGCATCCCGGACATGAAGCTCGCGCTGACCGATGGCTGGACCTCCGGCGGCGGCATGGGCCTGGGACTGCCGGGCAGCAAGCGCCTCGTGCACGAGTTCGACGTGCAGTCCACGCCCGGCCAGGGCACCCGCGTGAGCATCACCCGGTGGAAATGATCGCCGGCAGTCTCCACACGGCCCTCCCGATGGAAGACCCGAGCCGCGTGGGAGAGGCGCGCCGGCATGCGACGCTGCTGGCGGCGGAGTGCGCGTTCGACGACGTGGAGGCCGGGCGGCTGGCGCTGGTCGTGACCGAGCTCGCCACCAACCTGCTGCGGCATGCGCGCGCGGGCCGTCTGTGGCTTTCGATGCGCCGTGACCGCCGCGAGGTCGAGGTCCTTGCGGTGGACGCCGGCCCCGGCATGCACGATGTCGAGCGGGCGCTGGGCGATGGCTTCTCCACCGGCGGGACGCCGGGCACGGGGCTGGGCGCGGTGCGCCGCCTGGCCGACACCTTCGACCTGCACACGGCGGTGCCGCACGGCACCGTGGTCGTCGCGCGCGTGCGTGCCGCGGATGCCGGGGCGACCGGGGGCGGCGCGTGCATCGGGGCCGTGTCGCTCGCCGCCCCGGGCGAACTGGTGTGCGGTGACGACTGGAGTTTCGCCCTCGACGGCGAGCGTTCCGCGCTGCTCGTGGTCGACGGGCTGGGCCACGGGCCCGATGCGGCGGAGGCGGCCGCCGTGGCCATGGAGACCTTCGCGCAGGAGCCGTTCGCCGCTCCGCGCCAGTCGCTGGAGCGCGTCCACCAGGCCCTGCGCCGCACCCGCGGCGCCGCCGTGATGCTGCTGCAGGCGGATGCCGCCGAGGGCACCGTGCGCAGCGCGGGCGCCGGCAACGTGCTGGCGCGCCTCGTGTCGGGTGTTTCCGACCGCACCATCCTGTGCCAGCACGGCACCGCCGGGATCACCATCCGCAGCCCGGAAGAGACCGTCACCCCGTGGCCGCCCCACGCGCTGCTGGTGGTCTACACCGACGGCATCGAGACGCGCTGGCCGCCGGGACTCCTGATGCCGGTCCTCGGCCGCGATCCGGCACTTGCCGCCGCCCTGCTGGTGCGCGACCATAGCCGGGGGCGCGACGACGCCACGGTCGCCGTGCTCCGGCGCAAGGACTGACATGCCGCCCGAGACGTCCCAGACCCCTGCCGACCTGCACGCTGCCCTGGCGGAAAGCCGCCAGGAATCACAAGACCTGCGCGCGGAGCTGGAAGAAACCAACCGGGGTGTGCTTGCGCTCTACGCCGAGCTGGACACGCAGGCCGAACAGCTGCGCCTGGCCACCGAGCTCAAGAGCCGCTTCCTGGCCTACATGAGCCACGAGTTCCGCACGCCCATCAACTCGATCCGCAGCATCACCCGCCTGCTGCTGGACCGCGTCGACGGCCCGCTCACCGAGGAGCAGGAGCGCCAGGTCAACTTCGTGCAGCAGAACGCGGAGGAATTCGCGGAGATGGTCGACGACCTGCTGGACCTCGCGAAGGTCGAGGCCGGGCGCGTGGAGATCTCGCCCGCGTGGTTCGAGATGGTGGACCTGTTCTCCGCGCTGCGCGGCATGTTCAAGCCCGTGCTGACCAATCCCGCGGTCCATCTCGTGTTCGAGGAGCCGCAGGACGTGCCCAAGCTCTTCACGGACGATCGCAAGCTGTCGCAGATCCTGCGCAACTTCATCTCCAATGCCCTGAAGTTCACGCCCAAGGGCGAGGTGCGCGTCGGGGCGAAGCTCGAGGGCGACGGCATGGTGACGTTCACCGTGTCCGACACCGGCATCGGCATCGCGCCGGAGTTCCACGCCTCCATCTTCGAGGACTTCCAGCAGGTGCAGTCGCCCCTGCAGAAGCGCCTGCGCGGGACCGGCCTGGGCCTGTCGTTGAGCAGGAAGCTGGCGCAGTTGCTCGGTGGCAGCGTCGCGCTGCACAGCGAACCGGGCAAGGGATCGGTGTTCTCGGTCACGCTGCCCGTGCAACTGGAGGGTGCAAAGCCGGAATGATCGATGCGGAGGTCATCAGCCCCACCATCGACCGCGCGGCGCACACCGTGCTGGTGGTGGACGACAACGCCGCGACGCGCTATTCGACGGGTCGGGTGATCCGTGCCGCGGGCTTCCGCACGGCGGAGGCGGGCAGCGGCGCGGAGGCGCTGGAGCTGATCGCGCAAGGCGTGTCGGCGGTGGTGCTGGACGTGCACCTGCCCGACATCGACGGCTTCGAGCTGTGCCGGCGCATCCGCGCCAACCCGCCCACGGCCACCTTGCCGGTCGTGCACCTCTCGGCCGAATACGTCCGCAACGAGGACCGGGTCACGGGCCTCAACGCCGGCGCCGACGGCTACATGATCCACCCCGTGGAGCCGGCGGTGCTGGTGGCCACGCTGCAGGCGCTGATCCGCGCGCGCACGGCCGAAGACCGCCTGCGCCGCAGCGAGCAGCGCTTCCGCGCCATCTACGACCAGGCGCAGAGCGGCATTGCCCTGCTGGACGAGCAAGGCCGCTTCGCCGACGTGAACCCGGCGCTGCTGGCGCTGCTCGGCCGCAGCCACGAGGCGCTGGTCGGCCGGCCCGTCAGCGACTTCGTGCCGCCCGAGTGGCAGGCGGCCGTGACCGTGCAGCTCGCCACGGGGGGCGGCGAAGGCGCACCCTGGCGCGGCGAGTTCCCGCTGCTCAACGCCGCGGGCCGGCCCGTGCACCTGGAATGGAGCGTGTCCTCGCACGTGGAGCCCGGCGTGCGCATCGCCATCGCGATCGATGCGTCGGAGCGCCACGAGCTCGAGCAGCGCCGGCGCGACGTGCTGGAGCGCGAGCAGGCCGCGCGCCAGGTGGCCGAGCGGCACAGCCGCACCAAGGACGACTTCATCGCGGTGCTGTCGCACGAGCTGCGCACGCCGCTCAACGCCATCATCGGCTGGGTCCACATCCTGAAGCGCCGCGGCATCACGCCCGAGGGCGCGAAGGGGCTGGATGCGATCGAGCGCAACGTGAAGACGCAGGCGCGCATCATCTCGGACATCCTGGACGTGTCGCGCATCAATTCGGGCAAGTTGCACCTGGACCGCGAATGGACGGACCCGGCGGAGCTGGTGGCGAACTCGATCGACGCGCTCGCCGGGCCGATCAACGAGAAGCGCATCCACGTGGAAACGGACCTCCTGGGCGCCCATGCGCCGGCCTGGCTGGACCCGGCGCGCTTCCAGCAGATCTTCTGGAACCTGATGACGAATGCGGTGAAGTTCTCGCCCGAACACGGCCGCATCGAGGTGACGTTGCGGCGCGAGGCGGACGCGCTGTTGCTCGTCGTGCGCGACTTCGGGCAAGGCATCACGCCCGAGTTCCTGCCGCACCTGTTCGACCGCTTCACGCAGAGCGACGCGCCGGGCAACCGGCGCCACGGCGGCCTGGGCCTGGGCCTGTCCATCGTCAAGCACCTGGTGGACCTGCACGGCGGCGAGGTGGGCGCGCACAGTGCGGGGGAAGGGCAGGGCACCGCGATGCGGGTGGTGCTGCCGGCGCTGCAGCCGGGCGAGCCGGGCGTGAGCGAGGCGCCGGAAGCGGAGAGCGGCTTCGATGCCGAGGACAGCAGGCTGCAGGCGCTGCAGGGCCTGGACGTGCTGCTGGTGGAGGACGACCGCGAAGCCACCGAGATGATGACGATGGTGCTGGCCGAGCGCGGCGTGCATGTGCGCACGGCGGGCGATTTCGACAGCGCCCCGCAGGCGCTGCAGCAGGCCTGGCCCGACGTCCTGGTCAGCGACATCGGCTTGCCCGGGCGCGACGGCTACGAGCTGGTGCGGCGCATGCGCGAGATCGAGCGCGAGCGGCGCAGCCCGCACCTGCCGGCGATCGCGCTCACGGCGTTCGCGCGCGCCGAGGACCAGCGCAAGACCCTGGCGGCGGGCTTCGACCTGCACCTGAGCAAGCCCTTGCGCCCGCACCTGCTGCTCGACGCGATCGTGCGCAGCCGGCCCGCTTGAAGGCGGGGCGACGCGCCCGCAAGGACGACCCCGGCGCCAAGGGCGTATCGCCGCGTTACCGGGCGGCAATGCGCGCAGGGAGGGCCCGCATAATCGGTCCTTTCCCTTCACGCCCGAGAACATGCGCTTCCTCACCCATGCCTGGTCGCTCGTCATGCTGGCCGGCGTCGCCGCCTGCACTCCCCCCAGCAACCCGCCCGCGGCGACTGCGCCCGCCGCCGCGTCGACCGTGCCGAATGCGACCGCGCTGACCGGCAAGGCGCGCGCGACGACGCCCAGCGGCATCGTGTTCGAGAACGTGCTGACCGGCTCCGGCGCATCGCCCAAGGCGACGGACACGGTGACCGTCCACTACCGCGGCACCTTCCCCGACGGCCGCGAGTTCGACAGCTCCTACAAGCGCGGCCAGCCCACGTCCTTTCCGCTCAACCGCGTGATCCCCTGCTGGACCGAGGCGGTGCAGCTGATGAAGGTCGGCGGCAAGGCGCGCATCACCTGCCCGCCGCAGCTGGCCTACGGCGAACGCGGTGCCGGCGGCGTGATCCCGCCCGACGCCACGCTGGTGTTCGACATCGAACTGGTCTCCATCGGCTCCTGAGGAGGGCGCATGCTCACCTTCCACTACGCTCCGGGCACCTGCGCCCTCGCCTCGCACCTCGCGCTGGAATACGCCGGCGCGCCCTACGAGGCCGTGCGGCTGGACTTCAAGCAGCAGCAGCAGCGCTCGCCCGAGTACCTGCGCATCAATCCCAAAGGGCGCGTCCCTGCGCTCTCCACGGACCGGGGCGTGATCACGGAAACGCCCGCGATCCTGCAGTACGTCGCGCAGGCCTTCCCGGCGGCGCAGCTGGCGCCGCTGGACGACGCCTTCCTGCTGGCGAAGATGAACGAGTTCAACACCTTCCTGTGCTCCACGGTGCACGTGAACCACGCGCACAAGGGCCGCGGCTACCGCTGGGTCGACCCGCAAGACACGGCCGCGCTGGAAGCGATGAAGAAGAAGGTGCCGCAGACCATGGCGGAGAGCTTCACCCTGATCGAGGAGAAGATGCTGCAGGGGCCCTGGGTGCTCGGCGAGCGCTTCAGCACCAGCGACCTCTACCTGTACACCATCGCGCGCTGGCTCGAAGGCGATGGCGTCGACGTCCAGCGCTTCCCCAGGGTCGCGGACCACATGGCGCGGCTGGACGCGGCGCCGCAGGTGCGCAGGGTGCTGGCCGCGCAGCAGGCGTGAGGCCATGTACAAGCCCTTCGACCTGAGCGGGCACGGCGCCGTCGTCACCGGCGGCAACGGCGGCATCGGCTACGGCATGGCGCGCGCGCTGCTCGCCGCCGGTGCCAACGTCGCCATCTGGGGCTCCAACCCGGACAAGACCGAACGCGCGCGCGCCGCGCTGGCGCAGGACTGCGGCGACGCGGCGCGGGTGCACGCCTTCGTCTGCGACGTGGGCGAGGAGTCGCAGGTCGACCGCGCCTTCGGCGAGTCCGTCCAGGCGCTCGGGCGCGTCGACAGCTGCTTCGCGAACGCGGGCGTCTCCAGCAAGGGCACGGTCCTCACCGAGATGACGCTGGAGGAATTCCGCCGCGTGCAGCGCGTCAACGTCGAAGGCGTGTTCCTGACGTTCCGCGCGGCTGCCCGCCACATGGCGCAGCACGGGCAGGGCGGCTCGCTGGTGGCCACGGCCAGCACGGCCGCCGTCGAAGGCGCGGCGCGCAACAGCCACTACGGCGCCTCCAAGGGCGCGGTGACCTCCATGGTGCGTGCGCTCGCGGTGGAGCTGGCCCGCCACCAGATCCGCGTCAACTCCATCCTGCCGGGCTGGATCGTGACCGACATGACCGAGCGCTCCGTGCAGAACCCCAGGTTCGCCGAGGCCGTGCTGCCGCGGATCCCGGCCCGGCGCTGGGGCCAGGCAGAGGACTTCGGCGGCATCGCGGTGTATCTCGCGAGCAAGGCCTCGGCGTATGCGACGGGCGAGCAGTTCCTGATCGACGGGGGCTACACCAAGTTCTAGGCCCGGCGGTGGGGTTCGCCGTCGCGTCGGCAGCTTCCCCCCACCTGTGCCACAATCTCCGCAGCTCCGGGGTGTACGTGCAGACGTGCTGAGATCCAGACCCGCGAACTTGAACCGGTTCAGACCGGCGGAAGGAGAGCTGCAACCCTGACCCCGCGCGCGCGGTCGGGGGCAAACCCTTCGGAGCTGTTGACGCCTCGCGAAGGAGCCCCCTTGAACCGCACCGCAGCCTTCTCCTAC
The DNA here is from genome assembly GCF_057784995.1 of Ramlibacter sp. G4-7. NCBI lineage: Bacteria > Pseudomonadati > Pseudomonadota > Betaproteobacteria > Burkholderiales > Comamonadaceae > Ramlibacter > Ramlibacter sp. G4-7. Next base: position 62,389 of record NZ_JBYNTT010000007.1, on the reverse strand, counting down.
CCCCGCGTCCTGTCCATCGCAGGCTCCGACTCGGGCGGGGGCGCCGGCATCCAGGCCGACCTCAAGACCTTCTCCGCCCTCGGCTGCTTCGGCATGACGGCCATCACGGCCCTCACCGCGCAGAACACGCGCGGCGTGCGCTCCATCCATGCGGTGCCGCTGCAGGTGCTGGCGGACCAGATCGATGCGGTGGTCGAGGACATCGGCGTCGACGCCGTGAAGATCGGCATGCTGCATTCGGCCGACACCGTGCGCACGGTGGCGGCGGCCCTGCAGCGGCACGCGCTCAGGCACGTCGTGCTCGATCCGGTGATGGTCGCCACCAGCGGCGCCAGGCTCATCGACGAAGCCGCGATCGACGTGCTCGTGCGCGAACTCTTCCCCCTGGCCACCGTGGTCACGCCCAACCTCGACGAGGCGGCGCTGCTGGTCGGCCGGCCCCTGGCCAGCGAAGCGGACATGGAGGGCGCCGCACGCGAGCTCCTCGCGCGTGGTGCGCGCGCGGTGCTGGTCAAGGGCGGCCACCTCGCCGGCGACACGGTCAGCGACCTGCTGCTCGCGCGCGACGCCGCGCCGCAGTGGCTGCGCGCGCCCCGCATCGCCACGCCGAACACGCACGGCACGGGCTGCACCTTGTCCAGCGCGATCGCGAGCCACCTCGCGCTGGGCGCCAGCTTGCCGCAAGCGGTGGCGCGCGCGAGCGCCTACGTGCGCGGCGCCCTGGAGGCGGGCGCGCGGGTGCGCACCGGCGGCGGCAGCGGTCCCTTGAACCACGGGTACGCGCCGCGACCCATGCAGCTGCGGCCGCTGTGATGCACGAAGACATCGTCCGGGCGCTGCTCGCCTTCCTCGCGCAGGACGGCTGCAGCGACGCGCAGTTCGATGCGATGGCGCTGCGCCTGTTCGCGCACCAGCATGCGAACAACGCGGCCTACCGGCGCTTCTGCCAACTGCGGGGCGCCGCGCCGCGCATGGTGAAGGGCTGGCGCGACGTGCCCGCCGTTCCCATCAGCGCGTTCAAGGAGGTCCCCCTCACCTGCACCCCGCCGGAGCAGGCCGAGCGCGTGTTCATGACCAGCGGCACCACCCGCGGCGACGTGAAGGGGCGCAACTACCACCCCACCATCGCGGTGTGGGATGCCTCCTGGCAGGGCAACTTCGCGCGCCGCTTCCTCCAGGGCACCGGGCGCATGCCGATGGCGATCCTCTTCCCCGACGAACAGGCGCTGCCCAATTCCTCGCTCGCGCACTACCTCGCCATGGCGGTGCGCCACTTCGGCGGCGAAGGCAGCGCCTGGTTCGTGGGGCCACAAGGCATGGACCGCGCGGGGCTGCTCGCATGGCTGCGGCGCGCCGAGGCCGGCGGCGTGCCATGCGCCGTGCTGGGGGCGAGCTACAGCTTCGTGCACCTGGTGGACGCGCTGCGCGAAAGCGGTGAACGCCTGCGCCTGCCGCCAGGCAGCCGCCTCCTGGACACCGGCGGCTACAAGGGCCACTCGCGCGAGCTGCCGCTGGAGGAGTTCTACGCAAGCCTGGAGACCTTCTTCGGCGTGCCGCGCGCGCGCTGCATCAACATGTACGGCATGACCGAGCTGAGCACGCAGCTCTACGACGACGGCAACGTACGCGTGCCCTCCGTCAAGACCGGGCCGCACTGGATCCGCTCGCGCCTGGTGGATCCGCTGACGGGGCGCGAGGTGCCGCGCGGCGAACGCGGCGTGCTGGTCCACTGCGACCTGGCGAACTACAACGCCGTCACCAGCATCCTCACTGAGGACGTAGGCGTCGCCGAGGGCGCGGGCTTCCTGCTGCTGGGCCGGGCCGAGGGTGCGCAGGCCAAGGGCTGCTCGCTCGCCGTGGCCGAATTCCTGCAGGCGGCGCAATCGTGAACCCCTGGACTGCCGGCCACATCCCGGGCCTCGCCGAACACGAGGTCGCCTGGCAGGTCCTGCCCTTCGACGGGCTGGAGGTCCGCGTGCCCGTGCTGCAGCCCGGGCAACTGGCGGCGCTGGCGCGCCGCGTGAAGGCCGCAGCTGCCCGACACCTGGCGCCGTTGCCGGTTTCGCGCATCGTGGAGATCCTCGACGCGGCCATCGCGCGCCTGCTGGATGCGCGCGACCCGTACCGCGAACAGGCGCAGGCGATGCTGCCGCGCGTGAGCGGTTACGACCCGGAGATGGTGCGCCTTGCGCTCGGCGGTTTCCTGCAGTCGTTCCGCGCGCCGCAGCTGCACCGCTTTGTCGCCGAGGACTTCGCCAATCCCAAGGTGCTGGACGAGTTCCAGCCGGCGGCCAAGGGCGGCTTCGTGCGCGCCTTCGGCCCCGGCCTGCTGGTGCACAGCTGGGCCGGCAACGTGCCCGCGCTGCCGCTGTGGAGCCTCGCCTGCGGCCTGCTCGTGAAGGCGGGCAACATCGGCAAGCTGCCGAGCGCGGAGCCGGTGTTCGCGACGCTCATGGCGCGCCTGCTGGCCGAGGTGCACCCGCCGCTGGCCGACTGCCTTGCCGTGGTCTGGTGGAAGGGCGGCGATGCGGCCAGTGCCGGCGCGGTTTTCAGCGAGGCCGACACCGTGCTGGCCTATGGCGGCAACGAGGCGATCGCGCAAGTCCGCGCGCAGGTGCCGGGGAGCACGCGCTTCCTCGGCTACGGCCACAAGCTGGGGTTCGGCCTGGTGTCCCGCGCGGCGCTCGACGCGCAGCGTGGGCCGGCGACGGCGCGGCTGGCGGCGCACGACATCGCCCGCTACGAGCAGCAAGGCTGTTATTCGCCGCACCAGTTCTACGTGCAGCGCGGCGGGCGGCTGGACCCGCGCGCGTTCGCGCAGCACCTGGCGGCGGAGCTGGCGGGACTGCAGCACCGCTTCCCGCGCCGGGCCCTGGGGCTGGAGGAGGCCGCGGCGGTCTCCGGCTGGCGCCAGTCCGAGGAACTGCGCGCGCTGTCCGACGCAGGCTGCGAGTTGCTGGGTGCGCCGGACGCGACCTGGTGCGTCGCCTACAGCGAGCAGCCGCGACCGCTGGCGCCGACGGCGGGTGCGCGCAGCATCCTGGTCTGTGCCGTCGACACGCTCGAGGCGGTGGTCCCGCTGGTGGCGCCGCACGCGCGCTTCCTGCAGACGGTCGGCCTGGCCTGCGATCCGCGCGAGCTCTTCGCGCTGGGCGAAGCGCTGGGGCACGCCGGCGTGACCCGCATCGCGGCGCTGGGCGCGATGACGTCGCCGGAAGCCGGCTGGCACCACGACGGCCGCTTCAACCTGGCGGACCTGGTGCGCATGGTGGAGATCGAGGCGTCCGCCGAGCGCGCAGCCGACCGGCTCGCACCCTATGCGCAGGAGGAGCGGCCGTGAGCGTTCTGCTCTCGCTGCAGCAGCTGCGCTTCGCCTTCCCGGGCTGGCCGCCAACGGTGGACGGCGCCGACCTGGACCTGGAGCAGGGCGCCTTCCACTGCCTCGTGGGCCGCAGCGGCTGCGGCAAGACCACGCTGCTGAAGCTGGCCGCCGGCTTGCTGGTCCCGCAGCAGGGACGCGTTGTGTTCCATGGCCGGGCGCAGGACATCGGCTTCGTCTTCCAGTCGCCCAACCTGCTGGAGTGGCTGCGCGTCGTCGACAACGTGCTGCTGCCGGTCACCCTGCACCACCGGCCCAATGCGCAGGAGCGCGAGCGCGCGCAGCGCCTGCTGGAACAACTCGGCCTGGCGGCGCACGCGCACAAGTACCCGCGCCAGCTCTCCGGCGGCCAGCAGAGCCGCGTCGCGCTGGCACGCGCACTGATCCTGCGGCCCTCGCTGCTGCTGCTGGACGAACCCTTCGCGGCGCTGGACGCGATCACGCGCGAGGAACTGCAGCGCGACCTGCTGCAGATGGCGCGCGCCACCGGCACGACGGTCCTGTTCGTGACGCACGACATCGCCGAAGCGGTGTTCCTGGGCGACCGCGTCCACGTGGTGGAGGGCGGCCGCATCGCGCAGGAGATCCCGGTGGCGCTGCCACGGCAGGAGGCGCAGGTCCGCTACAGCCCGGAGTTCGCGCGCCTGTGTGCGCAGGTGCGCGCCGCCTTGCACCTCGAAGCGGTGGCTGCATGAAGACTACGCACTGGGCCCTGCGTGCGGGCTCGCTGCTGTTCGCGGCGGCGCTGCTGCTCGCATGGGAGGCCGCCTGCCGCACCCTGCACGTGCCGGCGCTGGTGCTGCCGCCGCCCAGCGCCGTCGCGGCGTCGCTGTGGCAGGGCCTGGCCAGTGGCTACTTCTGGCCGCACCTGCGCGCCACGGCGCTGGAGCTGCTGCTGGGCGTCGTCGCCGGCAGCAGTCTCGGGTTCGCCGCAGGGATACTGCTGGGCGAGCACGCGACCTTGCGCCGCCTGCTGATGCCGTACGTCATCGCCAGCCAGGTCGTGCCCAAGCTGGCCCTGGCGCCGCTGTTCGTCCTGTGGTTCGGCTTCGGCATCACCTCCACCGTCGTGATCACGGCGCTGATCTGCTTCTTCCCCTTGATGGAGAACACGCTCACCGCGCTGCAGCAGGTGGCGCCGGAGCGGCTGGAGCTGTTCCGCATGCTGGGCGCGACCCGCAGGCAGACGCTGTGGCGGCTGAAGCTGCCCTCCGGCCTGCCCTCCATCCTGGCGGGCCTGCGCGTGGCCGTGGTGCTCGCGCTGGTCGGCGCCGTGGTCGGGGAATTCATAGGGGCGAGCCAGGGCCTGGGCGCCCTCGTCATCGCCGCGCAGGGCACGATGGACACCGCGCGCATGTTCGCGGTGCTCGTGCTCATCGCCGCGCTCGGCCTGGCCGCCTACCAGGCCACGTTGCTGCTGGAGCGCTGGCTGCTGCTGCCTTTCACGCGCACCACCTGAGGAGAAATCGATGAACACCATTCCACGCCGGTCGCTGCTCGCCGGCCTGCTGGCCGCCCCCGTCGTCCTGCGCGCCCAGGGCACGCAACGCCTGGAGCGCTTCGTCGTCGCCGGCTGGAGCAAGCCCATCACGGAGGTGACGCCGCTGCTGGTGGACGAGGACAAGGGCTTCTACCGCGCCCAGGGGCTCGCGCTGGAATACGTGCCGGGCGCGGGCAGCGCCGACGCGATCCGCAACATCCTCGCCGGCCAGGCCGACGTCGCCTTCAGCGACCCGGGGACCTTCTTCGCCGCGCTGGACAAGGGCGAGAAGCTGCGGGCGATCTACGACATCTATCCGCAGAACGTGTTCAACGTCGTGGCGCTGAAAAGCAGCGGCATCACCAGGCCTGCGGACCTCAAGGGCAGGAAGATCGGCGTGTACAGCCTGGCCAGCGGCACCCGCCAGGCGCTGCAGGTGCTGCTGCACACCGCGGGGCTGTCCGAATCCGACGTGACCGTCGTCGTCACCGGCCTGCTCAATTTCGCGCCGCTGATGCAAGGGCAGGTGGACGCCACCGCGGCGACCGACACCGGACTGCTGGTCGGCCGCCGCCGCGGGCTGCCGGACGTGAACGTGATCGAGGTCGGCAAGTACCTGCCGGTGTCCAGCGACCTGTTCGTGGTGCGCGAGGAGACCTACCGCGCGCGGCGCGACGTGCTGCAGCGTTTCCTGCGCGCCTACCGCGACGCGGCCGCCTGGATGATCCGCGAGCCGCAGGAAGCGGCGCAGCTCGCGACCCGGCGCGCCATCGACGGCACCGATGCGGCGCTCAACCTGGACATCATCCGGCTGCGCAATGCGGCGAGCGTCTCGGAGCTCACGCGCCGCAACGGGCTGGGCAGCATGGATGTCGCCTCCTTGCAGACCGCCGCGGACACCTACCGCAAGCTGGGGCTGCTGCAGCAGCCCCTCGACGTCGCGCCGCACGTGAGCCAGGACCTGCTGCCGGGACGCAAGGGAGAACCGGGATGAACTTCGCCGGCCAGGTGGTCCTGGTCACGGGCGCCAGCCGCGGCATCGGCGCGGCGATCGCACGCGCCTTCGCGGCGGAGCAGGCCACGGTCGCGATCAACTACCTGCGCAATGCCGACGCGGCGCAGCGCGTGGTGGCGCAGTGCCGCGAGGCGGGCGGCGACGCGTTTGCGGTCCAGGCCGACGTGACGCAGCCGGCCCAGGTGCAGGCGCTGGTGGCGCAGGTCGTGGCCGAAGCCGGACGCATCGACGTGCTGGTGAACAACGCCTTCCGCGCCTATGCCTTCGACCCCGAGCAGCGCCGGCGCTTCGAGGAGCTGACCTGGGCCGACTACCAGGCGCAGTTCGAGGGTTCGGTGGGCGCCGCCTTCCAGGTGTGCCGGGCCGTGCTGCCGCATTTGCGCCAGCGGGCGCAGGGCAGCATCGTCAACATCGTGAGCGACCTCGTCGAGCAGCCCACGGTGCCGTACCACGACTACACGACCGCCAAGTCGGCGCTGGTGGGCTTCAGCCGCAACCTCGCCAGTGAGCTGGGGCCGCTGGGCGTGCGTGTGAACTGCGTGGCGCCGGGCCTGGTGTATCCGACGGAGGCGAGCGCGGCGACACGCGCGCCCTTCCGCGAAAGCCTCATGGCGGCGACGCCGCTGCGGCGCCTCGCGCGCCCCGAGGACGTGGCCGGGCCGGTGCTGTTCCTGGCCTCGCCCTGGAGCGCCTTCGTGACGGGGCAGGTGCTGGTCGTCGACGGTGGATTGGTGATGCGATGAAGGCCACGCAGGAACTCCTGGTGTGCACCCTGGCGCAGGCCGTCGAACGCGCGGGCAGGGTGGGCGAGGTGCCACGGCTGGCCGCCGCGCTGCGCACGCAAGGCCAGCAGGCCGTGTGCATCGCCGCGGCACGCCCCGGCCTGCACTGGCTGGACACGCCGCACGCACGGGGATGGCTGGCGGGGCCGGCGCAGGACGCCGCCTCGCTGGACGCGGCCGCGCACGCTGCGCTCGCGCGTGGCTTCGTCGCCGCCGATGCGCTGGTCGTGGCCACCATGGGGGCGCCGCACGCGTTGCCGCTGCTGTCCTGGGGCGAGGAGCCGCCGGAGGCACCGCGCCTCGTGCCGGCGCGCCGGCGCCTGGATCTTTACGCCATCGTCGACAGCGCCGCCCGGCTGCGCCAGGTGCTGGACGCGGGCGTGCGCACCGTGCAGCTGCGCATCAAGACGCCGGTGGCACCCGATGCCGCCTGGCACGCCATGCTGCGCGATGAAATCCGGCAGGCCGTCGCGGACAGCGCGCGTGCCGGCGCCGAGCTGTTCGTCAACGACCACTGGCGCGTCGCCCACGCGCTGGGCGCCCCGGGCGTGCACCTGGGGCAGGAAGACCTGCTGGCGCTGGGCGAGGCGGGGCGCAGCGAATTGCGCGCGACCGGCATGGCGCTGGGCATCAGCTCGCACAGCCTGTGGGAACTGGCGCGGGCGCGCACGCTTTCGCCGCGCTACATCGCCTGCGGTCCGGTGTGGCCGACGCTCACCAAGGACATGCCCTGGCTCCCGCAAGGGCTGGACAACCTCGCCTGGTGGTGCCGCGCGGCCGGCGCGCCGGTGACCGCCATCGGCGGCATCCTGCAGCCGCGCGAAGTCGAGGCCGCTGCCAGCACCGGCGCCGACGGTGTCTGCATCGTGCGCGGCCTGGGCGAGGACCCGCGCCTGGCCTTGCCCGCGTTCGAGGCGGCGCTGGCCACCGGCCGTGCCCGGCTCCTGCAAGAATCCCCTGCATGGCCGCACCCGAGCTTGCCCCGCCGCTGCTGAACGCGCAGCGCACCGTCGTGCGCTGGCATGCGGCGTGGATGCTGGCCTGCCTCGCGGTCGTGGCTCTGCTGCTGGTGCAGGTGCTCACGCACGGACCGGCCCTGGAACTGGACCAGGAGGTGAGCGGGTTCTTTGCAGCCCACCGGGGCGCGGCGCTCACGGCCGTGATGCTGGCCGTGAGCACGGTGCACGAGACGCTGCACGTGCTCATCGCGGCGGCGGCCATCGCGTCCTGGCGCGCCTGGCGCCGCGACTGGGGCTCCGCGCGCCTGCTGCTCGTGGTGCCCGCGGCCATGCTGCTGAACGTGGGGCTCAAGAACCTCATCCACCGCGCGCGCCCCGCCTGGAGCGACCCGCTGGTGCAACTGGCCACCTACAGCTTTCCCAGCGGCCACGCCGTGGCCTCGACCGTGTTCTACGGCATGTGCTGCGCGCTGGTCCTGGCCCACGCACGCTCGCGGCTGCACCGCGGGCTGGCGCTCGCGGGGGCTGTGTTCATGGTGCTGCTGGTCGGCGCCAGCCGGGTGGTGCTGGGCGCGCACTACCCGAGCGACGTGCTGGCCGGCATGGCGCTGGGCCTGTTCTGCGTGCTGGCCTTCCTCGGCTGGCTGCCGCCAGTGCGGGACGGCCGTTGAGTGGCTGGGCGCGGCTCAGCCAACCTTGCGGTGGTTGCCGGCGCGGAAGGCTTCGCGCCAGCGCGCGTCCTCGGGGCCCAGCGCCGGGACCACTTCCAGGTCGGCCAGCGGATACCAGGCGGTGCGCTTGACGCCGCCGTCGATCCAGGCGCACTCGGCGTGGTCGCCGAGGATCTGGTCGACGGCCATGTAGCGGCCGCCGCGTCTCGGGCGGACGACGTTCAGCAGGGAGACGTGGCTGCCGGACTCGGAGTCCCCACAGGCGGAGCGGCGCCGCCGGGGGGCGAGCCGGCGGATCAGTCGGTCCAGCCAGGTGAGGCGGCCGGGCCAGGAGCGCAGGTGCATTTGCATGGATGCATCGATGCTAACGGCGCGGCCGCCGCGCGGATGTGCATTGGCCGTCTCATCCGTGCGCGTCTCGCAAAGCTTGCAACGATCCGTGATCAGAGTGCGTCCAGCGCCCCAGCCCGGCCCTACATTCCGTGTCTATGAAGATCACCTACGCCAGCCTCGGCGGTCACGGGCCGAGCTATGAGATCGAGTCGGATCGGCACGGAAGTTACACCGTGCGATACGAAGGCCGTGTCGTCAAGCGCGTGACCGCCGTGAGCAACTACGTCGGCCGCCCGCGCTTCGGCAGCCGCAAGATGGAGCTTTCCGCCATCGAGGAAGCCAAGGCGGCGATCGACGCGCACCACGCGATCGAAAGCTGAAGCGCCTTCGCCGCGCCGGCCGGTGGCGGTCAGCGCCGCGCCTTGGGCACGAAGCCCACCTCCAGCCCGTCCTCCAGCACCCGCACCGGCCCCGGCTCGAAGCCCATGGTTTCGGGCAGCGCCAGCTCGCGCGGCGTGAACCGGTGCAGCACCACTTCGCCCAGGTCGCGCGTGAGCCGCGGCAGCAGGGCGCGAAGTGCCTGCAGCGCATCGGCGGACGCATCCGGCACGCGCAGGTCCAGGATTTCCGCGTCCAGCGCGCGCAGCGTCTGGTCGCCGGCCTCGTAGCGCAGCGCGAACACCAGGTCCACTTCTCCCGCCAGCGCCTTCTGCAGCGCGGGCCCGCTCGCCTCCAGTTGCAGCGAGGCGCCCAGCTTGTTGCGCGCGGGCAGCAGCAGCAGGCCGGGCGCGCGGACCACCAGTTCGAGCAGGTTCGCCACGCCGCGCCGGATGGGAAAGCGCGTGGAGAGCGCTTCGTAGAGTTGCGCGGCGGACACCTTGTGGCGGGGCAGTGGCGGCGTCTCCTGGGACCACGCACGCAGGGCGGGCGCACAGGCGAGGGCGCCGATCAACAGGCGGCGATTCATCATGTCAGGCGTCCAGTTCGCGGTAACGGCGGAAGATGCCTTGCTCGTTGAACGGGATGCGCCGCTCGCTGGCGAGATAGGCCGCCAGGCGCCGGTGCTGCGGCACGCCGGCGTGCAGCGAAGCTACCAGCGGCGTCTTGCGCAACACGCGCCGGGTCGCCCGGGGAAAGGCGTACAGCAGGCCGTCCACCACCTGGAACAGCGAGAGGTCCACGTAGCTGAGCTTGCCGCCCACCAGGCGCGGCACCTCGCGCCCGGCGTTGCCCGCATTCCGGGCGAGCACCGTTTCGCACCAGCCCAGGAACTTGGGCAGGCGGGCGCGGCGGAAGTCCTCGGCCCGGCGCAGGGCCGCGTCCTTCTGGTCCTCGTAGTAGAGGGCGCTCGCCACGGGGTGGTGGGTGTCGTGCACTTCCGCGACGAGGTCGGCGAGCGTGAGCTGGACTTGGTGCGCCCAGAGCTGGTCCGCCTCGCTGGCGGGCACCAGCCTCAGCCGCGGACCGAGGTACAGCAGGATCGCGGCCGTCTGGCCGATCACCTTGCGGCCGTCGACGAGAAAGGGGCAGGCGAAGGGCGGCCGCTTCACGTCCCCGCCTTCGAGGTAGGCCAGCATGGCATCCACCCCGCCTTCGCCGCGCGCCACGTCCTCGTACTCGGCACCGGCCGCCTCGAGCGCCAGCCGGACGAACTCGCCGCGGCCCTGGATGGTGGGCCAGTAGTGCAGTTGGTAGGGCATGGCAGCACTCTAGCGAGCTCGGATGATTCCGTGATGAACATATCCGGACGACAAGGCAACACTGCGTCGTTCCTGCTGGACCTCGCCGGGTCCCGCCCGCCCGGCCAAGCTCTGGCGCAGCGCGACGCCGTAACATTCCGGCTCCGACAAAGGAGACAGAATGAACGGCGCCAGGAGCCTGGTCGAGACGCTGGTGGCGGCAGGGGTGGACACCTGCTTCGCCAACCCCGGCACCAGCGAGATGCATTTCGTCGCGGCACTCGACCAGCATGCGGGCATCCGTTGCGTGCTGGGGCTGCAGGAGAACGTGGTCACCGGCATGGCCGACGGCTACTTCCGCATCACCGGCAAGCCCGCATGCACGCTGCTGCATTGCGGACCGGGCCTCGCCAACGGCCTGGCCAACCTGCACAACGCGCGCCGCGCGCGCAGCGCCATCGTCAACATCGTCGGCGACCAGGCCACCTACCACCGCCCGCACGACCCGCCCCTCACGGCCGACACGGAGGGCTTCGCCCGCGGCGTGTCGGGCTGGGTGCGCGCCAGCACGCGCTCGGCCGACGTGGGCCGGGATGCCGCGGCGGCCGTGCAGGCCGCGCGCAGCCATCCGGGCCAGGTCGCCACGCTGATCCTCCCCGCGGACGCGTCCTGGGACGAGGGCGGCGCGGCAGCGCAGCCGCTGCCGACGCTTTCGCCCCTGCCACTGGACCCGCACGCGGTGGAGCAGGCAGCGCGCGCGCTGCGCGCGAAGGGCGGCAAGGTCCTCCTGCTGCTTGCCGGGGCGGCCGTGCAGGCCGAGGGCCAGGCGCTGGCCTGGCGCATCGCGCAGGCCACGGGCGCGCAGCTCCTGGCGGACTTCGTCAATCCCAAGGTCGCCCGCGGCCGCGGACGCCTGCAGCTCGAGCGCGTGCCGTACAAGACCGAACTGGCGATGAAGGCGCTCGCCGGCTTCGAGCACATCGTGCTGGTGAATGCGAAAGCGCCCGTGGGCTTCTTCGCCTATCCGGGGCTGCCTTCGATCCAGTACCCGCGCGAGGCGCAGCTGCACGTGCTCTCGCGGCCCGAGCAGGACGCGGTGGCTGCGCTGCGTGCGCTGGCCGAGGCGCTGGACGCACCGCAAGCCGTCCTGCCCGATCCCGGCCCCCGGCCCCAGCCGGCCACCGGCGAGCCCACTTCCGACAAGCTCGCGCAGACCGTGGCGGCGCTGATGCCGGAGCACGCCATCGTGTCCGACGAAAGCGTGTCCTATGGACGCGGCTTCTACAAGAACTCGCACGCGGCGCCGCCGCACGACTGGCTGCATCTGGCCGGCGGGGCCATCGGCGACGGCCTGCCGGTGGCCACCGGCGCGGCGATCGGCGCCGGCGGCCAGCGCCGCGTGATCGGCCTGCAGGCCGACGGCTCGGCCATGTACACGCTGCAGGCGCTGTGGACCCAGGCGCGCGAGAAGCTGCCAGTCACCACGATCGTGCTGAACAACGGCAGCTACAACATCCTGGTGGGTGAATACAAAGGTGTCGGTGCGCAGCCCGGTCCCACGGCGATGCGGATGCTGGACTTGGGCGACCCCGGGTTGTCGTTCGTCAAGCTGGCGCAGGGGATGGGGGTGGAGGCGGCGCGGGCGACGACGATGGAGCAGTGCGCGGATCTGATGCGCTCCAGCTTCTCGCGCGAAGGCCCGTTCGTGATCGAGCTGATGATTTGAGGGCGATGCATGCCACGCCCAGGACCGGCGGTTCCGATACCCGCTCTCCGGTCCACGCTCGCGGTTGATGTAGCGGCTGCTGCCAGCGCCCCGTGTGCAATGACGGGCGGTGAACAAGCGGCCCCGAGGGGTCGATGGTCCGGGTATCCGATCGCAGGGACCATTCGCGGCCCCTGATGCCTTCGTGTGGCGCTTGCCGGCTTCCGAGGCGGGCCCTTCGTTCCGGAACGGACGCTTCATCGCGAGCGTGGACCGGAGAGCGGGTACCCGGACCGTCGGCCCTTGGCGCAGCCGTCGATCAGCAGCGACCCCCCCGAGGGTCTGCCCCAAGAACGTCAACCCCGATTGACGCGCCCGCGGCCCGCTCGCTAGTCTCGCTGCCTTCCACCGGCTAGGAGACAAGATGCGCCTGCTGTCACGACTCGTCCCTGTTCTCGCCCTCGCCTGCGCCACGATCGCGCTGCCCGCGGCGGCCCAGTCCGACTTTCCCAACAAGCCGATCAAGTGGGTCGTGCCTTACCCGCCCGGCGGCAGCACCGACCTGCTTGCGCGCCTCATGGGACAGTACCTGTCCACCAAGCTCGGGCAGCAGATCGTCATCGAGAACCGCGCCGGCGGCGGCAACAACATCGGCACCGAGTTCGCGGCCAAATCCGCGCCCGACGGCTACACCTGGCAGCTGGTGAACCCCGCCAACGCGATCAACGCCTCGCTCTACCCGAAGCTGAACTTCAACTTCCTCGAGGACTTCGCGCCGGTGGCCGGCTTCATCCGCGTTCCCAACGTGATGACCGTGACCAAGAACTTCCCGGCGAAGAACATCCAGGAGTTCATCGAGTACGGCAAGAAGAACCCCGGCAAGATCAACATGGCCTCGTCCGGCGCCGGCACCTCGGTGCACCTCTCGGGCGAGATGTTCAAGCACATGGCCGGCGTCGACATGAAGCACGTGCCGTACAAGGGCGCGGGCCCGGCCATCACCGACCTGATCGGCGGCCAGGTGGACGTGCTGTTCGACAACATGCCTTCCATCATTTCCCACATCCGCGGCGGCTCCGTGCGCGCGCTGGGGGTCACGAGCGCGCAGCGTTCGCCCGCGCTGCCCGAGGTGCCGGCGGTGGGCGAAGTGGTGCCCGGCTACGAAGCGAGCGCCTGGTTCGGCGTCGCGGTGCCCAAGGGCACGCCGCGCCCCATCATCGACCGCATCAACCGCGAGGTGAACGCCGCGCTCGCCGACCCCGCGATGAAGGCCAAGCTCGCGGAGCTGGGCGGCGTCCCCATCCCGGGCACGCCCGAGGACTTCTGGAAGATCCACCGCATGGAGACCGAGAAGTGGGCGAAGATCGTCCAGGTCTCGGGCGCGAAGGCGGAGTGATCAGGCGCGCGCCCACAGGGCGCGCATCACTTGCGTGAAGGGCGCCGTGGGCGGCGCCAGGTCCACGTCCCGTCCGGCAACCACCACGCGCTGCATCCGCGTGGCGGGGGACGAGAAGACCAGCGCGTCGAGCAGGTGATCGTCGGGGATGCCGGCGAGCGCCGGTGCGCTCGTGTCGACCACGCACAGGTCGGCGCGTTGCCCGGCCTGCAGGCCGGCAGCGGGCAGGCCGCAGGCCGCACTCCCTCCCGCCAGCGCGCCTTCGAACAGCACCGCCGCCGTGCTTTGCGCGCGTGCCGCACGCGCGGCCACGTTGCGCTGGCGCAGGACGAACCGCTGCGAGTACTCCAGCAGGCGCAGTTCCTCGCGCCAGCTGCGCGTGACGTGGCTGTCGGAGCCCACGGACCAGCGTCCCCCGGCGGCGAGCCAGGTCGGCAGGTCGAAGACGCCGTCACCCAGGTTGGCCTCCGTGCTCGGACACAGCACGATCGACGCACCGGTGCGCTGCAGCGCCTGCAATTCGGACGGCGTCGACTGCGTGGCATGGACCAGGTTCCAATGCGCGTCCACGTCGGCGTGATGCAGCAGCCATTCGATCGGCCGCAGCCGGTGCGCGCGCAGGCACTCCTCCACCTCCAGCTGCTGTTCGGCGACGTGGATGTGCACGGGCAGTCCGGCCGCACGGGCGGCGCCGGCACATTCGCGCAGGGCGCCTTCCCCGGCGGCGCGCAGCGAGTGCAGCGCGACGCCGGCCGCCAGGCGCGGCGAGGCTTGCGCGCGGATGCCTTCCGCGATGCGCAGCACCGAGTCCGGCGTGGAGGCGAAGCGGCGCTGGTCCGGCCGCAGGCCGCTCGCGCCGAAGCCGGAGCGCATGTACAGCGTCGGCAGCAGCGTCAGGCCGATGCCGGTGCGCTCCGCCGCACGCACCAGCGCGTGCGACATTTCCGCCGCGTCCGCGTAGGCCCGGCCCTCCGCGTCGTTGTGCAGGTACTGGAATTCGCACACCTGCGTGTAGCCGGCAGCGAGCAGCTCGGCGTAGAGCAGGGCGGCGATCGCCTCGAGTTGTTCCGGGCTGATCCGCAGCGCCACGGCGTACATGCGATCGCGCCAGCTCCAGAAATCCTCGCGGCCGGCGGCGCTGCGCTCGGTCAAGCCTGCGATGGCGCGCTGGAAGGCGTGGCTGTGCGCGTCGACGAGTCCGGGCAACACCGGGCCGGACAGCGGTTCCGCACCCGCCGCCTCCGCGCCCGTGCGCACTTCCTGCCAGAAGCCGTCTTTGGCCACCAGCAGCACGTCGCGCGCCCAGGCGCCGTCGACCCAGGCCTGCGCGGCGAAGAAGCGGCGCGCTTCAGCCATGAAGCTTGTTGCAGGCGTCGAGCGCCGCTTCCACCATGCCGCGCACCACCGGCTGCACGCGCGCGGCCTGATCCGGCTCGTAGTTCCAGGGCGGCGCCTCGCGCATGTAGACGTACTGGCACATCTCCAGTTGCACGGCGTGCACGTGTTCCGCCGGCCGGCCGTACTGGCGCGTGATGTAGCCGCCCTTGAAGCGGCCGTTGAGGACGTGCGTGAAGCGGGGATCGCGCACCGCCGCGGCCTCGACGGCGCGTGCGATGGACGCGTCGGCGCTGCGGCCGTCCGCCGTGCCTATGTTCAGGTCCGGCAGGCGCCCTTCGAACAGCCAGGGGATCTCGGCGCGGATGCTGTGCGCGTCCCACAGCAGCACGTGGCCATGCTGGCCCCGGATGCGCTCGAGCTCCGCGCGCAAAGCCTGGTGGTAGGGCTGCCACCAGGCCGTGCGGCGGCGCGCCTTCTCTTCCGCGGTGAGCGCATGGCCTTCGCGATACAAGGCGTCGCCGGTGAAGAAGCGCGTGGGACACAGCTCGGTGTTCGAGGCGCCCGGATACATGGGCGTGTCGTCCGGCGGCCGGTTCAGGTCGATGACGTAGCGCGAGACGGTCGGCTGCAGGATGCTCGCGCCGAGATCGCGCGCGAAGGCGTACAGGCGGTCCAGGTGCCAGTCGGTGTCTTCCACCTCCAGCGCACGCTCGACGTAGTCGCCGCGCAGCTCCTGCGGGATCTCGGTGCCCATGTGCGGAATGCTCACCAGCAGCGGTGCGTTGCCGCGGTGCAGGTTGAAGGTCATCGTTCGGTTCCTTGGACGAAGGTGGCCAGGCGCGGGTTGGCGCCCAGGGCGTAGGCGAGTTCGGCCGGGGAGCGTGCGTCCCACAGCACGAAGTCGGCGCGCAGGCCGGGCGCCAGCACGCCGCGGTCCGCGAGGCCCAGCGCGCGCGCGGCATTGCGCGTGACGCCGGCGAAGGCTTCCTCGGGCGTCAGCCGGAACAGCGTGCAGGCCATGTTCAGCATCAGCAGCAGCGAGGTGCAGGGCGAGGTGCCCGGATTGCAGTCGGTGGAGACGGCGATCGGCACGCGGTGCTCGCGCAGCAGCGCGATCGGCGGCAGCTTGGTTTCCCGCAGGAAATAGAAGGCGCCGGGCAGCAGCACGGCGACGGTGCCCGCATCGGCCATGGCACGTGCGCCGCGTTCGCTGAGCCACTCCAGGTGATCGCAGCTGAGGGCGGCGAAGGAGGCGGCGAGTTCGGCGCCGGCGCTGTCGCTCAGCTGCTCGGCGTGCAGCTTCACCGGCAAGCCCAGCGCGCGCGCCGCCTCGAACACGCGCCGCGTCTGCGCCGGCGTGAAGCCGATGTTCTCGCAGAACGCATCGACCGCATCCACCAGGCCTTGCGCGTGCAGCCGCGGCAGCATCCGGCAGACTTCGGCGATGTAGTCATCGGCGCGGCCGCGGAATTCCGGCGGCAGGGCGTGGGCGCCCAGGAAAGTGGTGCGCACCGCCACGTTCTCCTGCTCGCCCAGGCGGCGCGCCACGCGCAGGCACCTGGCTTCCGCTTCCTCCGACAGCCCGTAGCCGGACTTGATCTCCAGCGTGGTGACCCCTTCGGCGAGCAGGGGACGCAGGCGCTTGGCCGACTGGTGCAGCAGCTCCTCTTCGCTCGCTTCGCGGGTGGCCTTCACCGTGGCGACGATGCCGCCGCCGGCGCGTGCGATCTCCTCGTAGCTCGCGCCCTTCAGCCGCGCTTCGAATTCGCCGGCGCGGTCGCCGGCCCAGACCAGGTGCGTGTGGCAGTCGACGAGCCCGGGCGTGAGCAGCGCGCCTTGCGCGTCGTGTTCGACCGCGCTGCTGCGCCAGCGGGAAGGCAGGTCCGCGCGCGCACCGACCCAGGCGATGCGGCCGTTCTCCGTCACGAGGGCGCCGTCTTCCACGAGGCCGTAAGGCGTTGCGGCGTCCGCCGCCATCGTGGCGATGCGGGCATGGGTCCAGAGTTGCAGGCTCATGTCAGCGCTTCCATCCAGAGGGCGTCGCTCGCCTGCACGTTGGCGTGCACGGCGTCGGCCGCCAGGGTCCAGGCGAGGTGATAAGGCGGCAGCTCGACCTGCTGTCCGCCGCAGCGCAGCCGCGCGCCGTCCCCGTGCGTGTAGAGGGCCAGCAGCGCGCGCGCCGCGCCATGCACGCGCGTGTCGCCGCGCAGGCGTTCCATGCGTGACAGCCCGGGGCCGGCCATCAGGTTGAAGTCCCGCGTCGGCCCGCCCACCAGGGTGCAGTCGATGGGCAGGGCACCGTCGAAGCGGAAGGGATCGCCGTCCTCGGTGAGGTGGTGCTCCGCGAAGGCGCTGCGCAACACCACGCCGTCGCCTTCCAGCACGGCGAACCAGCGCTCGATGCCCTCGAAGCGCGAGAACGGGCCGGAGGCCCGCACGTCGGCCACGGACAGGCGGACGCGCCAGTCCGCGGCGCCGGGCCACGCGAGCAGTTCGCGCGTGATGCCGCCGCCGTTGCGCCAGGACTGCGCCGGCTGCGCCTCGAGCGAAACGCGCTGCCAGTTCATGCCTGGAACTGCCCGCTGAAGCTGTAGCGCGTGCCCGGATAGAGCTGGCGGGCGACGCTGGCCACGTTGCCGCCGCTGACGGTGCGGCGCATCATCACCAGGCAGGGCTCGCTGGTGCGGATCTCCAGTGCCCGGGCTTCCTCCGCGCTGGGCAGGCAGGCCTCTATCGTGTAGCTCGCCTCCGTCAGGGGCGCGTGCTCCAGCAGGTGCAGCGTCGGCGAGGTGCGCGCGAAGTCGGTCTCCAGGTAGGACGGCGCGGCCTGGGGGTTCACGTAGCGGTCCTCGTACTGGATGGGGACGCCGTTTTCCAGGTGCACGAGCACGCTGTGGAAGACCCGCGCGCCGCGCTTGAGGCCCAGCGTGCCGGCCAGCGCGGCCTCGGCCTTTTCCTGCACCGCCTTGATCACGCGCGTGGTGTGCACGTGGCCGCGTTCGGCGACCTCCTCGTGGATGTCGCGGATCACGAGCTGCGAAGAGATGCGGTGCAACTGCGCCACGCGCGTGCCGGAGCCCTGCACCCGCGTGACCAGCCCCTCGGCGGACAGCTCGCGCAGCGCGCGGTTCGCCGTCATGCGGCTGATGGCGAAGCGGCCCATGAGCGCCGCCTCGCTGGGCACCACGTCGCCCGGCTTCCATTCGCCGCTGGCGATGTGCTGCCGGATCCAGCCCTTGACCTGCTCGTACGCCGGGCGTTCGTCCTTTGCCATGGCATCGAGCATAACCCGGTTGACACCGCTTGTATAGACAACTATGCTCCGCCGCCAGACAGCTTGTATAGACAACTCGGCCGTATTTTCCGTCCCTCACCGGAGCTTCCATGTCCGATCTTTCCCAGGCCAAGACCTTCGCCTCCGGCCCCCGGCCGGTGCGCGCCCCGCAGGGCAGTGAGCGCAACTGCGCCGACTGGCAGCTCGAGGCGGCTTTCCGCATGATCCAGAACAACCTGGATCCGGCCGTCGCCGAGAACCCCGACGCGCTGGTGGTCTACGGCGGCATCGGCAAGGCGGCGCGCAACTGGCCGGCCTTCGACGCGATCCTCGCCACCCTCAAGCGCATGCAGTCCGACGAGACCCTGCTCATCCAGTCGGGCAAGCCGGTGGGCGTCTTCCGCACGCATGTGGGCGCGCCCCGCGTGCTGATCGCCAACTCCAACCTGGTGCCGCGCTGGGCGACCTGGGAGCACTTCAACGAGCTCGACCGGCAGGGGCTCATGATGTACGGGCAGATGACGGCCGGCAG
This sequence comes from Ramlibacter sp. G4-7, assembly GCF_057784995.1. Classification (NCBI taxonomy): domain Bacteria; kingdom Pseudomonadati; phylum Pseudomonadota; class Betaproteobacteria; order Burkholderiales; family Comamonadaceae; genus Ramlibacter; species Ramlibacter sp. G4-7. The sequence continues at coordinate 43,846 of NZ_JBYNTT010000007.1, read as the reverse complement.
CTGGATCTACATCGGCACGCAAGGCATCGTGCAAGGGACCTACGAGACCTTCGTGGAAGCGGGCCGCCAGCACTTCGGCGGCGACCTGGCCGGCCGCTGGGTGCTCACCGCCGGCCTGGGCGGCATGGGCGGCGCGCAGCCGCTGGCGGCGTCCTTCGCCGGCGCCTGTTCGCTGAACATCGAATGCCAGCAGTCGCGCATCGACTTCCGCCTGCGCACGAAGTACGTGGACCGGCAGGCGAAGGACCTGGACGAGGCGCTGCAGCTGATCGCGCAGCACACCGCGCGCAAGGAAGCGGTGTCCATCGCCCTGTGCGGCAACGCCGCCGAGATCGTGCCGGAGCTGGTGCGCCGGGCGCAGGCCGGCGGCATCCGGCCGGACATCGTCACCGACCAGACCTCCGCGCACGACCTGATCAACGGCTACCTGCCGCAAGGCTGGAGCGTGGAGCAGTGGCAAGCGGCGCAGAAGGACCCGGCGCAGCACGAGGCCTTGCAGAAGGCGGCTGGCGAGTCCTGCGCGCGGCATGTGCGCGCCATGCTGGCCTTCCACGCCATGGGCATTCCGACGGTGGACTACGGCAACAACCTGCGCCAGGTGGCCAAGGACTTCGGCGTCGCCGATGCGTTCGCCTATCCCGGTTTCGTGCCGGCCTACATCCGGCCGCTCTTTTGCCGCGGCGTGGGGCCGTTCCGCTGGGTCGCGCTGTCCGGCGATCCCGAGGACATCCGCAAGACGGACGCGAAGATGAAGGAGCTGTTCCCGGACAACAGGCATCTGCACCGCTGGCTGGACATGGCCGGCGAGCGCATCGCCTTCCAGGGCCTTCCTGCGCGCATCTGCTGGATTGGCCTGGGCGAGCGCCACCTGGCGGGCCTGGCCTTCAACGAGATGGTGCGCACCGGCGAGCTGAGGGCGCCCATCGTGATCGGCCGCGACCACCTGGACAGCGGCTCGGTGGCCTCGCCCAACCGCGAGACCGAAGCGATGCGTGACGGCAGCGACGCGGTCAGCGACTGGCCGCTGCTCAATGCCTTGCTCAACACCGCCAGCGGCGCGAGCTGGGTGAGCTTCCACCACGGCGGCGGCGTCGGCATGGGCTATTCGCAGCACGCGGGCGTGGTGATGGTCTGCGACGGCAGCCGGGAAGCCGACGAGAAGATCCGCCGCGTCCTGTGGAACGATCCGGCCACCGGCGTGATGCGGCATGCGGACGCGGGCTACGAGATCGCGATCGAATGTGCGCGCGAGCAGGGGCTGGACCTGCCGATGGTGAAGTGAGATTCACGGTGGGGTTCGCATGCGCTCACCGTCCGCGGCGTTGCCGCGCCACCCTGCATTCGGCCGCGTTGCCGCCTGGGCGCACCTGTAGGGTGGCGCGCGGCAGCGGCGGACGGTGAGCGAAGCGAACCCCACCGATCCCGACTCATGACTCCCACCGAACTCCTCCCTCCCGGCGAACTCACCCTCGCGCAACTGCGCCGCCTGGTCGACACGCCGGACCTGCAGGTCGCCCTCGACCCCTCCTGCCGCGCCGCCGTGCGCGCCAGCGCCGAAACCGTGCGCCGCGCCACCGCCGGCGACGCGCCCGTGTACGGCGTCAACACCGGCTTCGGCAAGCTCGCCACGCAGCGCATCGCGCGCGAAGACCTCGCGCTGCTGCAACTGAAGCTGCTGCGCTCGCACGCGGTCGGCGTCGGCGAACCGCTCGCCCCGCGCGTGGTGCGGCTGGTCCTTCTGCTCAAGGCCACGAGCCTGGCGCGTGGCTATTCGGGCGTGCGCGAGGAGGTCATCGACGGCCTGGTCGCGATGCACAACCGGGGCGTCCTTCCCGTGGTTCCGGCCCAGGGCTCCGTCGGCGCCAGCGGCGACCTCGCGCCCCTGGCGCACCTGTGCCTGCCCCTGATCGGCGAGGGCGAGGCCTTCCACGACGGCGTGCGCATGCCGGGCGCCCAGGCGCTGGAACGCGCCGGCCTGCGGCCGCTGCAACTCGGCGCCAAGGAGGGCCTGGCCCTCATCAACGGCACGCAGGTGTCCACGGCGCTGGCACTCGATGCGCTGCTCTCGGCGGACAAGCTGTTCGAAGCCGCGGTGGTCGCGGGCGCCATCACGCTCGATGCGGCCCGGGGCAGCGACGCACCGTTCGATCCGCGCATCCACGCCGTGCGCGGCCAGCCGGGGCAGATCGCCTGCGCCGCCGCGTATCGCGCGCTCACGGCGGGCAGCGCGATCCGCCGCTCGCACCTGGACGAGGACGACCGCGTGCAGGACCCGTACAGCCTGCGCTGCCAGCCGCAGGTGATGGGCGCCTGCCTGGACCAGATGCGCTACGCGGCGCAGGTGCTGGTGCGGGAGGCGAATGCCGTGACCGACAACCCGCTGGTCTTCGCGGCCGATGGCGCCATGCTGTCCGGCGGCAATTTCCATGCGGAGCCGGTGGCGCTCGCCGCCGACGCGCTGGCGGTCGCCATCGCCGAGATCGGCGCGATCTCCGAGCGCCGCGTCGCCATGCTGGTGGACACGGTGGTGTCGCGCCTGCCGCCCTTCCTCACCTCGGAGCCGGGGCTCAACTCCGGATTCATGATCGTGCACGTCACGGCCGCCGCGCTCGCCTCGGAAAACAAGTCGCTCGCGCATCCCGCCAGCGTCGACAGCCTGCCCACGTCCGCCAACCAGGAAGACCACGTGAGCATGGCCACCTTCGCGGCGCGGCGCCTGCGCCCCATGCTGGCCAACACGGCGCACATCGTCGCCATCGAGCTGCTCGCGGCCGCGCAAGGCATCGAGTTCCTGCGCCCGCTCACCAGCGCACCTGGCCTGGAGGGCGTGCTGCGCCTGGTGCGCAGCGTGTCGCCCGCGATGCCGGCCGATCGCAGCCTGGCGCGCGACATCGAGGCCATGCACCACCTGGTCGCGGCGGGCGACATCGGGCACGCGATCGAGCAGCAGATCCCGGAGTTGCAGGCATTGCGCCTGGCATGAGCCGTGCATAGAGTTCCTTCACCATCCCTTGAACGGAGAGCGTCCATGAACAAGCTGTTCCCCCTCGCCCTGCTGGCCTGTGCCGCGGTGGCCGCCCAGGCCCAGGAGGCCAAGGTCGCAGTCGGCATATCCGGCTGGACCGGCTTCGCGCCGCTGACGCTCGCCAAGGAGGCGGGCATCTTCAAGAAGAACGGACTGGACGTCACGCTGCGCAAGATCCCGCAGAAGGACCGCCACCTCGCCATCGCTTCGGGTGACGTGCAGTGCGCCGCGACGACGGTGGAGACCTGGATCGTGTGGAACGCCAACGGCGTGGCCACCACGCAGATCTTCCAGCTCGACAAGTCCTATGGCGCCGACGGCATGGTGGTGAAGACGGGCATCGGCAAGATCGCCGACCTCAAGGGCAAGACCGTCGCGGCCAGCGCGCCCGGCACGGCGCCTTACTTCACGCTGGCCTGGATGCTGAAGAAGAACGGGCTGTCGCCCAAGGACGTGAAGGTGGTGAACCTGGAGCCGCAGGCCGCCGCCAACGCCATGATCGCCGGCACCGCGGACCTGGACGCCGCGATGACCTACGAGCCGTATCTGTCCGCCGTGCGCGCCAAGCCCGAGGCTGGCAAGATCATCGCGACCACCCTGGACTATCCGATGGTGATGGACACCTTCGGCTGCACGCCCAAGTTCCTCGCCGAGAACCCGAAGGCGGCCAAGGCGCTCGCCGACAGCTACTTCGAAGCCGTCGACATGATCCGCAAGGAGCCGAAGAAAAGCTTCGAGATCATGGGCGCGGACGTGAAGCAAAGCGGCGAAGCCTTCGAGGCGAGCCAGAAGTTCCTGCGCTGGCAGGACCGCGAAGCCAACCAGAAGTTCTTCGCCGGCGAGCATGCGGCCTTCAGCAAGGAAGCGGCCGACCTGCTGCTGGAAGCGGGGATCATCAAGCAGATGCCCGACCTCGCGAAGCTGGCGGACACGCGGTTCCTGAAGTGACGGCGGGGCAGGGGCAGCCATGATGAAGCCACTCGTTCCCGTCGCGCCCGGCCACCGTGCCGTCCTCGGCATCTCGTTCTTCGTGGTGTTCTTCGCGCTCTGGGCGGCCGTCACCTTCAGCGGCGCGGTGTCGAAGACCTTCCTGGCCGACCCGCTGACGATGGTGCAATCGGGCTGGGCCCTGCTCACGCAGCAGGGCTTCCTGAAGGACATCGGCGTGACCGTGTGGCGCGTGCTCGGCGGCTTCCTCATCGCCGCCGCGCTCGCGGTGCCGCTGGGCGTGGTGATGGGGGCGTACAAGCCGGTGGAAGCGTTCTTCGAGCCCTTCGTCAGCTTCGCGCGCTACCTGCCGGCCTCGGCCTTCATCCCGCTGCTGATCCTGTGGGCCGGCATCGGCGAAGCACAGAAGCTCGCGGTGATCTTCATCGGCTCCTTCTTCCAGCTGGTGCTGATGGTCGCGGTGAGCGTGGGCAACACGCGGCGCGACCTGGTGGAGGCCGCCTACACGCTGGGCGCCGGCGACGGCGGCATCGTCAAGCGCGTGCTGCTGCCTTCGAGCGCGCCGGAGATCGCCGAGACCCTGCGCATGGTGCTGGGCTGGGCCTGGACCTACGTGATCGTCGCGGAACTGATAGGCGCGTCCAGCGGCATCGGCCACATGATCACCGACAGCCAGGCGCTGCTGGCCACCGACCAGATCATCTTCGGCATCATCGTCATCGGCCTGATCGGCCTGGTGACCGACTTCGCCTTCAAGGCGGGCAACAGAAAGGTCTTCCCGTGGGCGCAATTGAGATGAAGCTGGAGGCCGACCAGGGCGTCCCGGGCCTGGCCCGGCATCCCCAAGCCGCCGGATCGAACGCCGAAAGAGGTGCGGGTGCGGCCCGCAACGACATCCTGACGGTGACCGGTGTCAGCAAGACCTTCCCCGGCGGCACCGTCGCCCTGCAGGCCACGGACCTGTCCGTGCAGGAGAACGACTTCATCACCATCCTCGGGCCCTCGGGCTGCGGCAAGAGCACGCTGCTGCGCATGGTGGCGGGCCTGGATGCGCCCTCCAGCGGCAACATCACGCTCGATGGCCGCACGGTGTCCGGCCCCGGCGCGGACCGGGGCATGGTGTTCCAGAGCTACACGCTCTTCCCCTGGCTCACGGTGCTGGAAAACGTGTGCTTCGGCCTGCGCGAGAAAGGCCTGGCGCGCGCGCAGCAGGAAGCGATCGCGCATCCCTTCCTGGCCAAGGTGGGACTCAAGGGCTTCGAACAGCACTACCCGAAGCAGCTATCCGGCGGCATGCAGCAGCGCACCGCGCTTGCCCGGGCGCTGGCCAACAATCCGCGCATCCTGCTGATGGACGAGCCCTTCGGCGCGCTCGATCACCAGACGCGCGAGCTGATGCAGGAGCTGCTGCTGGGGGTCTGGGAAGCCGAGCGCAAGACGGTGCTCTTCGTCACGCACGACATCGACGAGGCGATCTTCATGGGCAACCGCGTCGTCGTGATGAGCGCGCGGCCGGGGCGCATCAAGTGCGACCTGCCGGTGCCGCTGCCGCACCCGCGGCACTATGCGATGAAGACCATGCCGGCCTTCACCGAACTGAAAGCGAAGCTGACGGAGGAGATCCGGGTCGAGGTCCAGCGCGCGGCCGGCCTGCTGCCGGCCTGAGCCCGCGCGCCCTGGCGCTCAGAGGCGGAAGGTGGAATCCGGCCGCTTGGGCAGGTCGCCGTAGGCTTCCTTGGCGCGCTGCACGCGGTCGATGTCCTTGAGCAGGGTCTCCAGGGCCGACCTGGACCCTTGCCCGCTGCGCCCCCGGGGCACGCGGTAGTCGGGAGGCTTGACCTCCGGATCCAGGTAGGGGATGGACTGCGTCATGGCTGGAGGGCAATGGTAGCCAGTCCGCCTTGGGCATGCCAGTCGTCGTCAGGGCTTCCCAAAAAAGGGCGCAGGGCTATGATCCGCCCATGCTCGCGCTTCGCCGCTCCCGCCGCCTCGCCGCCGTCGTGCTGGCGTGGTTCGCGCTGTGGCTGGGCGCGACGCTGGCCGCCCCCATGGTGGCCGACGCGGGCCTGCAACTGGTCTGCTCAGGCGGTTCGTTCAAGCTGGTGACGGGGGACAACGACTCGCCCGCCACGCTGTCGGGCCACCTGGGCCAGTGCCCGGCCTGCGTGAACGCGGCGGCCGCCCCGCCGCCGGAGTTCGCCCTCACCGTCTCACCCGGCCCGGCCCACGAGGCGCCGGAAGCCATCCTCGCGCACGGCTTCGTGCGCGATTCGGCGGCCCCACCGGCCGCGCGCGGTCCGCCGCAGCTCTCCTGATCGCTGGCCTTCCCTCCTGCCGCATGCCTGTGCGGCGGGCGCTGGTTTCGAACTGGAGATCCTGATGAACACCGTTGTCCGTGCCGCGGCATGCGCCGCCGCCCTTGCGCTTTCCTTCGCCCCTTCCGCCCACGCCAGCTGCGGCTCCGCCTTCTGCGCCGTCAACGGCGACTGGGCTTCCGACGCCCTCGGCCTGCAGGAGGGTTCCGTCTTCGACATCCGCTACGAGTACATCCCGCAGGACCAGCCGCGCGCCGGTTCGCGCCGCGTCGGGGTGGGCGAGATCCCGCACCACCACGACGAGGTGGAGACGATCAACCGCAACCTGCTGCTCAGCTACAGCAGGAATTTCGAACACGGCTGGGGCTTTTCGGTCGCGCTGCCGCTGGTGGACCGCCACCACGTGCACGTGCACAACCACCACGGCGCGAAGATCCCGGAGCAGTGGGACTTCCGCGAGCCCGGCGACATGCGGGTGACCGGCCGCTACCAGATGCCCTGGTTCGACCAGTCCGCGGGGCCGGCCAACGCCGGCCTGATCTTCGGCCTGAAGCTGCCCACCGGCCGCACCAACATCGCCAACGGCGACGGCGACGTGGCCGAGCGCAGCCTGCAGCCCGGCACCGGCACCACGGACGCGATCCTCGGTGCCTTCTTCCACCAGCAGCTCACCTCGCAGCCGGCGTCCTGGTTCGCGCAGGTGCAGTTGCAGGCGCCGGTCAATTCGCACGACGAGTTCAAGCCCGGCGCGCAGTTCCTGGCCGACGTCGGCTACGCCCACCACTTCACCGACAAGTTCACCGGCCTGCTGCAGCTCAATGCGGTGTTCAAGGCGCGGGACAAGGGCGCCAACGCCGAACCCAACGACAGCGGCGGCAACTTCCTCTTCCTCAGCCCCGGCTTCAGCTACGACCTCGGCGAGCGCTGGCGCCTGTATGGCTTCGTGCAGCTGCCGCTGTACCAGTACGTCAACGGCGTGCAGCTGACGGCGGACAAGGCGCTCATGATCGGGGTCGCGACGCGGTTCTGAGAGAATCACCCAAGGGAAGCGTGGCAGAGCGGTTGATTGCACCGGTCTTGAAAACCGGCGACGCTGCAAGGCGTCCGCGAGTTCGAATCTCGCCGCTTCCGCCAACGGCAGGCATCCGCGACGCAACCGCGGTTTGGCCGGCACGCCTATCGCGCAGCGATGTGATGGGCCTGCCGAAACCGGCGATGCTGCAAGGCATCCGCGCGTTCGAATCCCGTCACTTACGCCAGGACGGGCGACTATCATGGGATGGCCGGAGGGTTCCATGAACCTCGCGTCCCGTTCCATCCCCGCTGCATCCCCGCAGGATCCTGTCGAGCGATTCCGCGGCAGCCACCTGGCCATCCTCGAGGGGCTTGCGGAACTGAGGCGATTGCCCATGTTCCTCGAGGCGCTGAAACAGGCGCGCCTGACCGCGGAAGCAACGCTCGCGCTGTTCGAGCGCCAGGTCCTTCCGCACCACCTCGACGAGGAACAGAAGTTGTTCACCGCGGCGCTGGCGCAGGCCGCCAGCGGCGCCGAACGGCAAGGGGTGGAAGAACTGCTGGCCCGCCTGGTCGCACAGCACCGCCACGTCGAGCAGCTGTGGTCGCAGTTGCGCCCTTCGCTCGTGGCCATCGCCGCCGGCCAGGCCCCGGCCTCTCCCACGTTCCGGGAAGACGTCGTCAACCTGGTGGAGGCCTGCCTGGACCACACGCGGCTGGAAGAAAGAGCCTTCCTGCCCCTGGCGCAGGAGATCCTGTTGCGGCAGCCCGGCGGCCACCCGCCACTGGACCCCGCGCAGCATGTGCGCGGCGTCGGAGGTCCGGCAGCGCCGGCCAACGAGGCGGAGGCCGCCGCCATGCTGGAACAGCTGGTGAACCTGGAACATGGCCTGTCAAGCGACCCGATCGCTCGGGAGCCACGCGGTCCCGGCTGACGGGTAGCACGAAGGTTCGATCGCCGACTTTGTGTCGCCCGCGCAAAGTCGGAGCCTTCCTACAGCCGTCCTCTACCGTATCAGACAGACTTCGTGGCTCGGGTCCTGCAATCTCCCAGCTTTGCAGGGCGGGCGCCGCTGCGCAGGATGTGGAGGTGGTATGGGAGTACGCGTGTTGATCGTCGAAGATGCCAGGCCGATGCAGGAATTGCTGCGCGGCCTGCTCGATTCCGTGGGCGGCTTCGATCTGGTCGGCATGGAAGGCAACGAGACCGCCGCGACCGACTGGCTGCTGCGCCACCGCGGCGGCTGGGACCTCGCCATCGTCGACCTGCTGCTGGCCGAAGGGTCGGGCTTCACGCTGCTCTCGCGCCTGCAGAAGGAGCCCTCGGGGGCGGTCGTCGTCTTCAGCGACTTCGTCACGCCCGTCGTGCGCGATCGCTGCCTGCGCCTGGGCGCGGACGGCGTGATTTCCAAGGCCCAGTTCGGCGAGCTGCGGGCCTACCTGCAGGCCTTTCCCGGCCGGCTCGGCCAGCAGATCGAGACGGCCTGATGTCCGTCCTCGCGCGCAACAACGTCCAAGTCCACGGCAAGGGGCCGCCGATCGTCTTCGTCCACGGCTTCGGCTGCGACCAGGCCATGTGGCGGCTGCTGGTGCCGCACTTCGCCGAGAGCCATACCTGCATCCTGCTGGACCTGGTGGGCAGCGGCCAGTCCGACCTGTCGGCGTACGACAAGGAGAAGTACGCGACGCTCCATGGCTACGCCTCGGACCTGTGCGAGGTGCTGGCCGCGGTGACCAGCGCGCCGGCGATCTGCGTCGGCCACTCGGTCAGCGCCATGATCGGCATGCTGGCCAACCTCCGGTCGCCGGACCAGTTCCTCGCCCAGGTGATGGTGGGGCCGTCGCCCTGCTACATCAACGACGGCGACTACGTGGGCGGCTTCGAGCGCGCCGACATCGATTCGCTGCTGGAAACGCTGGAGAGCAACTACCTCGGCTGGTCCAGCAACATGGCACCGGCCATCATGGGCGCACCCGACCAGCCCGAGCTGGGGGTGGAACTCACCAACAGCTTCTGCCGCACCGACCCCGAGATCGCCAAGCAGTTCGCGCGCGTGACCTTCCTGTCCGACCACCGCGCCGACCTGCCCAGGCTGCAGGCGCCCACGCTGGTGCTGCAATGCAGCGAGGACCTGATCGCGCCGCTGGCCGTGGGCGAGTACCTGCGCAGGAACATTCCCAACTGCACGCTCACCATCATCGAGAACGTGGGCCATTGCCCGCACTTGAGCGCGCCCAGCGCGAGTGCCGACGCCATCGAGCGCTTCCTGGAAAACCTCTAGATGGACACGGCCCCCTTGCCCGGGGCGGAGGCTTTGTACGACGCCGCCTCCTGCGGCCTGCTGCTGGCGCAAGCCGACGGCCACCTCGCCGCCGCCAACACGACGCTGTGCCACTGGCTGAAGTACGACCGCGCCGAGCTCGTGGGCCGCATGCGCTTCCAGGACCTGCTCACGATGGGCGGGCGCATCTTCTGGCAGACGCACCTGCAGCCGCTGCTGCGCATCCAGGCATCGGTCGCCGAGGTGAAGCTGGAACTGCGCCGCAAGGACGGGACGTCCATCCCCATGATGGTGAACATCGCCGAGCGTCCGTGGAACGGCAAGGCGCTGCTGCACGTGGCGGTGTTCCTCGCGGAGGACCGCGACAAATACGAGCGCGAGCTGCTGGCGCAGCGCCGCCGGGCCGAGGAACTCGCGGCGCAGGTCGCGCGCGACCAGCAGGAACTGGCCGCGGCGCGTGCCGAGGCCGAGGACCGCGCCCTGTTCGCCGAACAGCTCGTGGGCATGGTGAGCCACGACATCCGCAACCCGCTGTCGGTGATCCACATGAGCGCCGTCCTGCTGGAGCGCGGCCTGACCCCGACCCAGCACACCCAGGCCGTGGCGCGCGTGGCCCGTTCCGTGCAGCGCGTGCAGCACCTGGTCGGTGACCTGCTCGATTTCACCCAGGCGCGCCTGGGCGGCGGCCTGAGCATCAGGAAGGAGGAGTGCGACCTGCACGAGGCGCTCGCCGACAGCGTCGCCGAACTCGCCGTCGCTTTCCCGGACCGCGGCCTGAACCACCAGGGCAGCGGCGACGGACGCTGCGTGGCCGATGCGGACCGGATCGTGCAGGCGGTGGGAAACCTGGTGGCGAACGCGGTGGCCCATGGCGACGCGCAGCGGCCGATCACCGTGCGCAGCGAAGGGGGCGAAGGGCGCTTGCGCGTCAGCGTGCACAACCATGGTCCGGCGATTCCGCCCGAGCTGCTGCCGCGCCTGTTCGAGCCCATGGTGCGAGGCGCCGAACCGAGCGGTGCCGGCGTGGGGCTGGGGCTTTATATCGTGCGCGAGATCGTGCGGGCGCACGGGGGAACGGTGGCCGTGCAGTCCGACGCCAGCGAAGGGACCACGGTGGTCCTGGACTGGCCTTGCGCCTGAGTCAGTCGGCCGGCGCGTTGCCGCCGGCGCGCGACGGAGGGCCGGCACTGCGCAGGCGCCGCAGGCGCCCGACCTCGAAGGTGCCTTGCTGCAGCCGCCCGTCCGCCAGCCAGGCGCAGTAAGCGAGGTTCTGGGAGCGGGCCTGGACCGTCATTTCCGGGCCGCCGCCCACGGGGGTCACGAGGTCGCCGACCTGGAGGTGTTCTTCTTCCGGCACGGCGCGATTATCATCGGATGTGCATCGCCGGCCAGCCCGGCCGTGGGTAATCCGCTACCGCTGGCCCTCCGCTTTCCCATAAGCGTAACGGTCAACGTCCTACATCTGCGCGGCAGTTCAGCGGCGACCATGCGGCAAGCAAAAGGTTTCTCCGAATGTCCCAACAGCAAGAGCAGATGCCCGAGGACGGCGAAGGGTCGCCCACGGACGAGGTGCAGCAGCAGCAACAGCAGCCGCAGCCGGAAGGCCATGGCGGCCAGGGCTCCGACAGCGCCATGAAACAGATGCGGATCTGGGAACAGCGCCGTGCCAGCAACTCGGGTGGCAAGCGCCGCCAGGGTCCGAGCTGAGCGAACCCGCACGCCACTGCATCAAGCGGCCTGCGGGCCGTTTTTCTTTGGGGGAGCCGGCAGCGCTCAGGTTCGCGGGTGCGGCTCGCAGCCGCCCAGCGGGCGGTCGTCGTGGCCGCGCGGCTCACGGCCTTCCGCAGCAGGCGCGGGCTTGGCCTGCAGCGACTTGGTCAGGTAGGGCAGCACGCTCTGCGCGCCCGCGCCCCAGCGGCGGCCGGGCGGCGGCAGCTCCGGTTCGTCGTGGGCTGAGGCCTGCGCGTCAGCCATGGTTCTCCGGCCACAGCTCGACCGGCGCCCGACGAATGAACGAAGGGTCCTCGTCGTCCGCGCGGGTGCGCTCCGTGGGCCAGGAGAACAACATGTCGCAGCCGAACATCTCGTCGTCCCCGCCCAGCAGGTGCTCGCGCCATCCGTGGTCGCGCAGGTGCTCGGCCAGGAAATTGACCTGCCGGTAGCCATCGAGATTGGCGTGCGCGAAGAGCGCGCCGTCGTGGGCCAGGCCGATGCGCAGGTCCATGCGGTGGGTCGACGGCAGGAGCCGGGCCATCTCGAACAGGCGCGCGACGCCCTCGAAAGCCGTGGGCGGATCCTTCAGCAGTTCCATGGTGGGCGACGGTAGGCCCCCTGCGGCCCAAGCGCTGTAGGACGGCACGCCGTCGCGCTACACCTCGTGACTAAGCCTGTAAATGCTGTTGCAGCATGCCGCGCGACTCGATGAAGCGCACCACGTCCTGCAGGCCTTCCCGGGTCTTGAGGTTGGTCATCACGAAGGGCTTGTCCTTGCGCATGCGCTTCGTGTCCGCTTCCATGACGCCCAGGTCGGCGCCGACGTACGGTGCCAGGTCGGTCTTGTTGATGACGAACAGGTCGCTCTTGGTGATGCCGGGGCCGCCCTTGCGCGGGATCTTCTCGCCCGCGGCCACGTCGATGACGTAGATCGTGAGGTCGGACAGCTCGGGGCTGAAGGTCGCGGCCAGGTTGTCGCCGCCGGACTCGACGAACACGACGTCCGCCTCCGGGAACTCGACCAGCATGCGGTCGATGGCTTCCAGGTTGATCGACGCGTCCTCGCGGATCGCCGTGTGCGGGCAGCCCCCGGTTTCCACGCCCAGGATGCGCTCGGCCGGAAGGGCGCCGCTGACGGTGAGCAGGCGCTGGTCTTCCTTGGTGTAGATGTCGTTGGTGATGGCGACCAGGTCGTAGCGCTCGCGCATCGCCTTGCACAGCATCTCCAGCAGCGTCGTCTTGCCGGAGCCGACCGGCCCGCCTATGCCCACGCGCAGCGGCGGCAGCTTTTTCGTACGGTTGGGGATGTGGTGGAGGAGGGCGCTCATGATCGGAAGAGTCGGGAATACTGGGTTTCGTGCCGCGCCGACAGGATGGCCAGCATGGGGGTGAAGGACTGGCGTTCGTCGTCGCCGAGCGCGGAGGCGTGGTCGACGGCGGCGGGGATCTCGCCGGCGAGCCGCGCCAGGATGCGCTGCCCCGCCGACTGTCCGAGCGGCACCGCCTTGATCGCGGCCTGCATCATGTTCTCGCACCAGCCGAAGGCGTAGGCCAGGGCGACCTGGCGCACGGGTGCGCCCGAGCTGCTCGCGGCCAGCGCGAACGCGACCGGATAGGTCCGACTTTGGGTATTCGCAGGGTGGTGGTGAGCGAAGCGAGCCCCACCGCTCTCCCCCAACGCCTTCATCCAATCCATCAAGGACTTGCCCATCTGCTCCGTCTGCTGCCGCATCTCGCTCGTCTCGCGTGTCTGTCGCACCCAGTCGTCCAGTGCCTGCAGCCGGTCGGCGTTCCCGGCCCGCGCTGCAAGCACCGCCTGCACCACCACCGCGACATCCGCGCGCGCCAGGCTCGCGTGCAACTGCTGCAGCAGCCAGTCCCCCGCACTCGCCTCGTCGTGCACCAGCCCCGCCTCCACGGCCGGCTCCAGCCCTTCCGAATAGGAGAAGCCGCCCACCGGCAGGGCCGGCGAGGCGAGCCACACCAGGCGCAGCAGGGCCGCGTCAGTGTCCGTGCCCGTGGTGGTCGTGGGAGTGCTCGTGAGATCCATGGGCGTGCCCGTGCTGGTGCGGAGCGGCAGCCGCGTTGCCGTACGCGCCGCCCTCGGGCTCGAAGCCCTCGTTCGCCTCGCGCACGATCAGGTGCATGGAGCGCAGCATGTCCGCCAGCACGTGGTCGGGTTCGATCTTCAGGTGGTCCGGCTTGAGCTCGATCGGCACGTGCCGGTTGCCCAGGTGGTAGGCCGCGCGCAGCAGGTCGAAGGGGCTGCCGTGCTCGCCGCAATGCGTGATGACCAGCACCGGCTGCGGCGCGGCCAGCACGCGCACCATGGAGCCGTCCTCCGCCACGAGCACGTCGCCGCCGCGCACCACCGTGCCGCGCGGCAGGAACACGCCCAGGCTGCGGCCCAGGGAGTCGGTCAGCTCGAAGCGGCTCTTCTGCCGCAGGTCCCAGTCGAGTTCGACGGTGGCGGCGCGCTTGAGCAGCACGGGCGCGAGGCCCTGCCCGCCGGGAAGGATCTTGTTGACGGCCAGCATGTCAGTGCGAAGGCTTGTGGCCGAGCGCGGTGAGCACGCCCAGGCCGATGAAGGAAGTCCCCGCGATGCGGTTGCCCCAGGCGGCGTGGCGCCCCGCGCGTGCGAGGCGCGGACCAACGATGCTCGCCGCCAGCACGTAGCCCAGGTCCGTGCAGCTGGCGATGGCGCAGAACACGAAGCCGAGCGACACCGTCTGCAGCAGCGGGCTGCCGTTGGCGGAAAGGAACTGCGGCAGGAAGGCGGCGAAGAACAGCGTGGTCTTGGGATTCAGCAGCGCGACCAGGAAGCCGTCGCGGAAGATGCGGCGCAAGGGCTGCGCGACCGGCCGCGGCACGCCCGCCGCGCTGGCCGAGGGGGTGCGCCACAGGCGGATGCCCAGGTACACGAGGTAGCCAGCGCCGGCCCACTTCACCACCGTGAAGGCAGCGGCCGAGACGGCGAACAGCGCGGCCAGCCCCAGCGCCGCCCCCACCGCGTTCGCCAGGTTGCCCAGCGCCACGCCGCACACCGACGCCAGGCCGCTGGCGCGACCCTGCGCCACGGTGCGCGCGATGATGTAGACCACGGCCGGGCCGGGCGTGAGTGCCAGCGCGAGGCTGGCGAAGACGAAGGCGAGCAGCAGCGGCAGGTCGGGCAGCATGGAGCCGACTCTAGAACAGGAAATAGCGCTGCGCCATCGGCAGCACCGTGGCCGGGTCGCAGGTGAGGAGATGGCCGTCGGCGCGCACCGCGTAGGTCTGCGGATCGATCTCCATCTTCGGCAGGTAGTCGTTGTGCACCAGGTGCTGCTTGCGGATGCGGCGGATGTCGCGCACGGCGGCCACGTTCTTGTGCAGGCCGAATTTCTCCTTCACGCCGGCGGCCAGGCCGGCCTGCGACACGAAGGTGATGGAGCTGCGGTGCAGCGCGCCGCCGAAGCTGCCGAACATCGGCCGGTAGTGCACCGGCTGCGGCGTCGGGATCGACGCGTTGGCGTCGCCCATGGCCGCCATCGCGATGCTGCCGCCCTTGAGGATCAGCGCCGGCTTGACGCCGAAGAAGGCTGGCTTCCACACGACGAGGTCGGCCCACTTGCCCGCGGCGATGCTGCCCACCTCGTGGCTGATGCCGTGCGCGATCGCCGGGTTGATCGTGAGCTTGGCAACGTAGCGCTTGGCGCGGAAGTTGTCGTGGCGCTCGCTGTCGCCCGGCAGCTTGCCGCGCTGCAGCTTCATCTTGTGGGCCGTCTGCCAGCAGCGCAGGATCACCTCGCCGACGCGGCCCATGGCCTGCGAGTCGGAGGAGAACATGCTGATCGCGCCCAGGTCGTGCAGGATGTCTTCCGCGGCGATCGTCTCCTTGCGGATGCGGCTCTCGGCGAAGGCCAGGTCTTCCGGGATGCCGGCGTCCAGGTGGTGGCACACCATCAGCATGTCGACGTGCTCGTCGAGCGTGTTGACGGTGTAGGGCATCGTGGGGTTGGTGGAGGAGGGCAGGAAGTTCGCCTCGCCGACCACGCGCAGGATGTCGGGCGCGTGGCCGCCGCCGGCGCCTTCGGTGTGGAACGCGCACAGGCCCCTTCCCTTGGTGGCGGCGATCGTGTTCTCGACGAAGCCCGATTCGTTGAGCGTGTCGGAGTGGATCGCCACCTGGATGTCCATGGCGTCGGCCACGTCCAGGCAGTTGCTGATCGCCGAGGGGGTGGTGCCCCAGTCCTCGTGCAGCTTCAGGCCGATCACGCCGGCCTCGACCTGCTCGCGCAAGGCCTGCGGCAGGCTGGCGTTGCCCTTGCCCATGAAGCCGAGGTTCATGGGGAAGGCGTCGGCCGCCTGCAGCATGCGCTCGATGTGCCACGGGCCGGGCGTGCACGTGGTGGCCAGCGTGCCGGTGGCCGGCCCGGTGCCGCCGCCGAACATGGTGGTGATGCCGGAGGCCAGCGCTTCCTCGATCTGCTGGGGGCAGATGAAGTGGATGTGCGTGTCGATGCCGCCCGCGGTGACGATCGCGCCTTCGCAGCTGATGATCTCCGTGCCCGGGCCGATGACGATGTCCACGCCCGGCTGCGTGTCGGGATTGCCGGCCTTGCCCAGGGCCGTGATGCGTCCGTCCTTCAGGCCGATGTCGGCCTTGACGATGCCCCAGTGGTCCAGGATCAGCGCGTTGGTCAGCACGGTGTCCATCGCACCTTCGGCGCGCGTGCGCTGCGACTGCGCCATGCCGTCGCGGATCGTCTTGCCGCCGCCGAACTTGACCTCCTCGCCGTAGCCGCCGGCGCGCAAGGTGTAGTCGTCCTCGACCTCGATCACGAGCTCGGTGTCGGCCAGGCGCACGCGGTCGCCCTTGGTGGGGCCGAACATGTCGGCATAGGCGCGGCGGGGGATGGTTGCCATTGTCGTCCTAGATCTTTCCCTGCACCAGGCCGCGGAAGCCGTGGACCTGCCGCCCGCCGGCGTAGTCGACGAGTTCCACGGTGCGTTGCTGGCCCGGCTCGAAGCGCACGGCCGTGCCCGAAGGGATGTTCAGGCGCATGCCATGCGCGGCGGCGCGGTCGAAGGACAGCGCGCCATTGGTCTCGGCGAAGTGGTAGTGCGAGCCCACCTGGATCGGACGGTCGGCGGTGTTCTGCACCACCAGGGTCGCCGTGCGGCGCCCGGGGTTCAGCACGTGGTCGCCGGGTTCGGGAAACAGTTCGCCCGGGATCATGGGCGTCACTGCCCGCGCGAGAACCAGAGCGCGAGCGCCGCCAGCGCGGCGACGGCGAGCAAGCCGAAGGTGTCGCTGGCGTGCCAGTGCCAGGGTGCGCCGGCGCCGTGGCCCGGATGGGCGTGGACGCTGGTGGCCAGCGGGAGCAGGGAGGCGGTGAGGGCGGCGGGAAGCAGGCGCATGTTCTTCTTTTCCTCAGACGATGGGCTGGTGGACGGTCACCAGCTTGGTGCCGTCGGGAAAGGTGGCTTCGACCTGGATCTCCGGGATCATCTCCGCGACGCCTTCCATGACGTCGGCGCGCGTGAGCACCGTGCGGCCTTCGCTCATGAGCTGCGCGACCGACTTGCCGTCCCGGGCCCCTTCGAGGACGGCGGCCGAAATCAGCGCCATCGCCTCCGGGTAATTGAGCTTCAGCCCGCGCGCCCTGCGGCGCTCCGCCAGCAGGGCCGCCGTGAACAGCAGGAGCTTGTCTTTTTCGCGGGGCGTGAGTTCCATTCGACGGACTTTATTGCAAGAGCCGGGCCCGGCAAGCCCGTCCCGGCACGGAACCTGCCTCTCGGCTCCGTGAGCCGCACCATCCCCATCCTTGCGCTGGACCCTGCCAGCGCCCCCCAGCGCGTGGTCAAGGTGCGCCGGGACTACAACAGCTGGGTGGCCAGCGAGACGATGGAGGACTATGCGCTGCGCTACACGCCGCAGCGCTTTCGCAAGTGGTCGCCCTGGCGCGTGGCCAACACGGCGTTCGGCGCCGCCTCCTTCCTCATCCTGGAAGCGGTCGGCGCCACCCTGCTGGTGCAGTACGGCTTCCTCAACGCCTTCTGGGCCATCCTCGCCACCGGCCTGATCATCTTCCTGGCCGGCCTTCCGATCAGCATCTACGCCGCCCGCTACGGCGTGGACATGGACCTGCTCACCCGCGGCGCGGGCTTCGGCTACATCGGCTCGACGCTCACCTCCCTGATCTACGCCTCCTTCACCTTCATCTTCTTCGCCCTGGAAGCGGCCGTCATGGCCTACGCGCTGGAACTCGCGCTGGGCATCCCGCCCACCTGGGGCTACCTGGTTTGCGCGCTGGTCGTGATCCCGCTGGTGACGCACGGGGTGTCCGCCATCAGCCGGCTGCAGATCTGGACGCAGCCCTTGTGGCTGGTGATGCTGGTGGTGCCTTTCGTGTACGTCCTGGTGCGCGATCCTGGTGCCTTCACCGGCATCGTGCACTACGCCGGTGAAAGATCGCAGGCCGCCGGTTTCGACCTGCACTTGTTTGGTGCTGCGTTGACCGTGGGCATCGCCCTCATCACGCAGATGGGCGAACAGGCGGACTACCTGCGCTTCATGCCGGCGCGCACCGCGGCCAACCGGGGCGCATGGTGGGCGGGCGTCCTGGCCGGCGGGCCGGGCTGGGTCGTGCTCGGGGTGCTCAAGATGCTGGGTGGCGCCTTGCTCGCCTACCTGGCGATCCAGCACATGGTGCCTTCGGACCGCGCGGTCGACCCCAACCAGATGTACCTCGCGGCCTACGAGTACGTGTTTCCGCACTACGGGTGGGCGGTCGCCGCGACGGCGCTCTTCGTCGTGGTGTCGCAGCTGAAGATCAACGTGACCAATGCCTATGCGGGCTCGCTCGCCTGGTCCAATTTCTTCTCGCGCCTCACCCACAGCCATCCGGGGCGCGTCGTCTGGGTCGTGTTCAACACGCTCATCGCCTTCATGCTGATGGAGATGAACGTGTTCCAGGCACTCGGCGACGTGCTGGGCCTGTACTCCAACATCGCCATCGCCTGGATCATGGCGGTGGTCGCGGACCTGGTGGTGAACAAGCCGCTGGGGCTCTCGCCGCGCGGCATCGAGTTCAAGCGCGCCTACCTGTATGACGTCAACCCGGTGGGCGTGGGGTCCATGGCGCTCGCCTCCACGCTGGCCATCGCCGCCTACCTGGGCGTGTTCGGTCCCGGTGCGCAGGCCTTCTCCGCACTGATCGCGATGGGCGTCGCCTTCGCCAGCGCGCCGCTGATCGCGTGGTTCACGCGGGGCCGCTACTACATCGCGCGCGCCCCCGAGGGCGGCCACCAGCGCCAGGCCACGCGGCGCTGCGTGGTCTGCGAGCGCACCTACGAGGCGCCCGACATGGCGCACTGCCCGGCCTACCAAGGGTCCATCTGTTCCCTGTGCTGCACGCTGGACGCGCGCTGCGGCGACCTGTGCAAGCCGCACGCGAGCCTGTCGGCGCAGTGGTCGGGCGCGCTGCGCTGGCTGCTGCCGCGGCGCGTCTGGCCCTACCTCGACACCGGGCTGGGGCACTTCCTGCTGCTGATGCTGGTGATCGCGCCCTTGCTGGCGGCGCTGTTCGGCCTGCTGTACCACCAGGAGCTGCAGGCCGCGCAGCACGTGGCGGTGGAGACCTTGCGGGCCACCTTCCTCAAGGCCTATCTGGCCTTGCTGCTGGTCGCCGGCATCGTGTCCTGGTGGCTGGTGCTGGCCCACAAGAGCCGCCAGGTGGCGCAGGAGGAATCGAACCGGCAGTCGCACCTGCTGATGCGCGAGATCGAGTCGCACCGCCAGACCGACGACGCCCTGCAGCAGGCGCGCCAGCTGGCGGACCAGGCGCGCCACGCCGCCGAACAGGCCAACCAGGCCAAGAGCCGCTACATCAGCGCGATCAGCCACGAGCTGCGCACGCCGCTCAACTCCATCCTGGGCTACGCCCAGCTGATGGGCGACGACGCCGCCATCCCGGCGCACCGCAAGCACGCCGTGCACGTGATCAAGCGCGGCGGCGAACACCTGCTGTCCCTGATCGAAGGCACCCTGGACATCGCCCGCATCGAGTCCGGCAAGCTCACGCTGGACGTCAAGCCCACGCGCTTTGCCGACTGCGTGCACGAACTCGCGGACCTGTTCGAGGTGCAGGCGGCGGCCAAGGGGCTGGCCTTCCGCTTCGAAGTGGAAGGCACGCTGCCCGAGGTCGTGCGCGCCGACGAGAAGCGCGTGCGCCAGATCCTGATCAACCTGCTGGGCAACGCGATCAAGTTCACGGCGGCGGGCCAGGTCCTGTTCCGCGTGCGCCATGCGCGCGAGATGGCCGTGGTGGAAGTGGAGGACACCGGCCCCGGCATCGCCGCGCAGGAGCTGGCGCACATCTTCGAGCCCTTCGCGCGCGGCCAGGGTTCCGCGCCGGGCGCGGGCCTGGGCCTCACGATCGCCAAGATGCTCACGGACATCATGGGCGGCGAGCTGTCGGCCACCAGCACGCCGGGGCAGGGCTCGGTGTTCCGGGTGCGCCTGTTCGTGCCGGAGGTGCATGCGCCCGCCGCCGCCGTGCCCCGGCTGCGCCGGCCGCGGCGCGGCTACGAAGGCCCGCGACGGCGCATCCTCGTCGTCGACAACGAGGAGGCCGACCGCGAGCTGCTGGTGGCGCTGCTGCAGCCGCTGGGGTTCGAACTGCGCACCGCCGCCAGCGGCCACGACGCGCTGGACCTGCTCGCCGCCGGACTGCAGCCCGACGCCATCTTCATGGACCTGGCGATGCCCGGCATCGACGGCTGGGAGACGATCCGCCGCATCCGCCGCCTGCCCGGGCCGCAGGCGTGCATCGCCGTGGTGTCGGCCAACGCGTTCGACAAGGGCCTGGACAACGACGCGGGCCTGCGCGCCGAGGACTTCCTGCTCAAGCCCGTGCGCCACAGCGAACTGCTGGACTGGCTGGAGCGCCGGCTCGGCCTGCGCTGGCTGCACGAAGCCGCGGCGCCCGCGCCCACGGCGGCGCCGGCGGGCACGCCGCCTGCCTGGCCGCGCGCCGAGCTGCTCGTTCCCTTGCACAACGCGGTCCAGCTCGGCTACTACCGCGGCATCCTGAACCAGCTGGATGCGATCGAGGCGGCCCAGCCCGAGTGCGCCGCCTTCGCGCGCGCGATGCGCGAGCTGGCACGCCAGTTCCAGTTCGAGGCCATGGGCCGCGCGCTGGACCGCCCGCAGCCCGAAGGAGTCCTGCGATGAAGTCACTGCTGGACCGCGGCGACAGCGACGTCGTGCTGGTGGTCGACGACGTGCCGGACAACCTGTCGGTGCTGCACGATGCCCTGGACGAATCCGGCTACACCGTGCTGGTGGCCACCAGCGGCGAGGCGGCCTTGCAGCGCGCCGCGCAGGCCCTGCCCGACATCGTGCTGCTCGACGCGATGATGCCGGGGCTGGATGGCTTCGAAGTCGCGCGCCGCCTGAAGGCGCAGGCACAGACGGCGCACATCCCGATCATCTTCATGACCGGGCTCACGGAAACGGAGCACCTGGTCGCGGCGCTGGAGGCCGGCGGCGTCGACTACGTCACCAAGCCGATCAAGCCCAAGGAGGTGCTGGCGCGCATGGGCGTGCACCTGCAGAGCGCCCGGCAGGCGCGCCAGACCCGCAATGCCCTGGACGCCTTCGGCTACGCGAGCATCGCCGTGCGCGCGAGCGACGGCCGCCTGCTGTGGCAGACGCCGCTCGCCCGCGAGCTGCTGCACACCTACTACGGCACCAGCGCGCCCGAAACGCCGGCGCCCATCCTGGAGTGGTTGCGCCGCCACCTGGCCGACGCGGAACGCCAGATCGAGCCGCCGCGCCTGGGCGCGGAGCTGGGCGCCCGGCGCCTGTCCATCCGCCTGCACCAGCAGACCGGCGACGAGGACTGGCTGATCGTGATGCGCGAGGTGTCGGATGCGGCGATCATCGAGTCCATGAGCCTCGCCTTCAAGCTGACCGCGCGCGAGGCCGAGGTCCTGTACTGGGTGGTGAAAGGCAAGATCAACCGCGACATCGCCGACATCGTGGGCGCCAGCCCGGCCACCGTGAAGAAGCACCTGGAGCGCGTGTTCGCCAAGCTGGGGGTGGAAACCCGCACGTCCGCCGCAGGCATGGCGATGAACCGGATCCGGCAGCTGCATCCGCAGTTCGAGGGTTGAGGAGGCGGCTGCCGTACCATGGCGCGGTCAGGAGAGAACGTCTTGGCAGCTCCGAACCTGCTCGCCGGCCTCTTCGCCGCGGCCTGCCTCTGCGGCCATGCCGCGACGCCCGTCCCGCTGCCCCCGGGCGAATACGAGCTGACCACCGAGACCGTGCTTCCCCATCTGGAGGAGGCCCTGCGCTATGCCACGACACGTGCGCGCCAGTGCCTGCACGCGCCGCAGGCGTCGGCCCTGTTCCCCCTGCTGCGGCACCCGGCCTTGACCGGCTGCGGCCTGCTGCCGGACGCGCAGGCGGACGATGGCCTGCACTTCAAGCTGCAGTGCGCCAATCCGGAGGCAGCGAGCGGGTCGGCCGTCTTCGAGCTGGACGGCGGCCGCCTCGCCGCCGTGCTCGCGCTCAAGATGGGCGGCAAGAACATGACGCTCTCGCAGAGGGTCCACGGTCCGCGCGTCGGTCCTTGCGCGGAGGCGGGCATGAGGTGACGCGGCGCCGCAAGAAGCCTAGCATCGCGACGAAGGAGGTAGCCGATGGACACAGCCGTTCTCGTCATCGACGTCCAGCAGGCGTTCTGTGCCGGACCGCAGGCGGTCCACGACGCGCAGGGCCTGCTCCAGCGCATCAACATGGTCACGCGCAATGCGCGCCAGGCCGGCGCGCCCGTGATCTTCATCCAGCACGAAGGCGACGGCACCGTGCTGGAACACGGCAGCGCCGGCTGGCAGTTCGCCGACGGCCTGCGCATCGAGACCGGCGACCTGCGGGTGCCCAAGACGACGCCCGACGCGTTCCTGCGCACCAACCTGCAGGAGCTGCTGGAGTCGCGCCACGTGCACCACCTGGTCGTGTGCGGCCTGCACACGGAGTTCTGCATCGACACGACGGTGCGGCGGGCGCTGGCGCTCGGCCATCCGGTGACCTTGGTCGCGGACGGGCACGCTCCGGCGGGCAATGCCTTCCTCACGCCGCAGCAGGTCGTCGCCCACCACAACGCCACGCTCACCAGCATCCGCAGCTTCGGGCCGCGGGCCGTGGCCGTGCCCGCCGCGCAGCTGCGGTGGCGGGAACTCAGCCCACTGCCGTCGGCCTGATCTCCAGCCCGGCGAGCTCGATCAGGCCGCGCAGCACGGACTCCGCCGCCGCGATCAGGTAAGGATGCCGGTCCTGGCCGACATAGGTGCACTCGTGCACGATCAGGTCGCGGTAGCGCGCCGCGACTTCGAACAGTTCCCAGGTCTCGCCGTCGAAGTGCTGCAGGGGTGGGCGCGTGCCGCGCAGGCGCAGCACTTCCTCCACCAGTTCCACCGGGCCGGTCTGGCGGAACTGCTTGTGCCGCATTTCCGCCGTGCTGGCGGGCCGGCCGGCGGCGTGCACGACCAGCGAGCGCGCGAGCGCCTCCACGGCGGACACGATGGTCACCAGGCGCGTGGACCCCATCTCGCCGTGCGCGCCGGCCAGGCGCTGCTTGATCGCGCGCAAGCGCGCCGCCGGGGTCGCCGTCGCGTAGGTCCGCTGCAACTCGTCGGGATGCTGGAGCAGCTCATTCATGCGCCCAGTGTAAGAAGGCGTAAGCGCAGATGCTGCGGATTCCGCACGAATCGGGCTCCGGAAGCACGCGGCTGTCGCGAGGCGGTGACAGCCGCGGGCCAAACAGGGCCTAAACCCCGTCCGCCTTGATGTTGGCGTCCTTGACCAGTTTGCGGAAACGTTCGAACTCCTGCCGGTTCATCTCCGCGAAGCCCTCGCCCGTGAGCGTTCCCACCTCGCCGCCCATGCCCTTGATGCGGGCCTGCACGTCGGGCAGCTTCAGCACCTTCACCAGTTCCGCCGTCAGCGTGTCCACCACGGGCTTGGGCGTGCCGCCGGTGACATAGAGGCCGTACCAGGTGGCGACGTCCACGCCCTTGATCCCGAGCTCGGACATCGTCGGCACGTCCGGCATCTCGGCGGTGCGCTTGTCCGCCATCACGGCCAGCGGCCGGAACTTGCCGGCCTTGATCTGCCCCATGGCGGAGGAGGCCGAGTCGAACATCATCGTCACGTCGCCGCCGATGATGTCCACGTGCGCCTGGGCGCTGCCCTTGTAGGGGATGTGGATCGCCTTGGTGCCCGTGGCCATCGTGAAGGCCTCGCCGGCGATGTGCTGCGTGCTGCCGATGCCGGAGGAGGCGTACTTCATGTTGCCCGGCTTCTCGCCCATCGCGGCCACCAGTTCCTTGACGGACTTGTAGGGCGAGGCGGCCGAGACCACCAGCACGTTGGGCATCACGGCCACCAGGCCGATCGGCTGCAGGTCCTTCAGCGGATCGAACTTCAGCTTCAGCAGGTGCGGTGCGATCGCCTGCGCGGTGTTGGTCGCCAGCAGCAAGGTGGTGCCGTCGGCCGTGGCCTTGGCCGTCATTTCCGCGGCGATGGTGTTGGACGCGCCCGGGCGGTTCTCGATCACCACCGACTGCTTCAGGTCGGCCGCGAACTTCTCGCCCAGCATGCGCGCGAGGATGTCGGTGCCGCCGCCGGCCGAGGCGCCCACCATGATGCGCACGGGCTTGTCGGGCCAGGACTGGGCGAAGGCGGGACTCGCGCCGGCGCAGGCAAGCGCGAGCAGCGACAGGGCCGCCTGGCGGCGGGTGGGGAACGGCATGGGGTGATCTCCTGCGGCGGGTCGTTGCGCCCGCGCTGCCGCCGACGGTAGCGGGCGGCGGGCCGACTCCCTCCCCTGAACTTCCCCGATGGACGCGCCCAGCCCGGCGCGCTAGTGGGCGCCGCTCTCCCGCACGTGCATGTGCTGGTCGTGGGCCTCGTGCAGTTGCTCCGGCTCGCCGGTTTCGTCCCAGGTCTGGCCGTCCAGGCGGGCCTGCATCTGCGCGACGTCCAGGTCGCCGGTCCACTTCGCCACGACCAGCGTCGCGACGGCGTTGCCGATCAGGTTGGTCAGCGCGCGGGCTTCGGACATGAAGCGGTCGATGCCCAGGATCAGCGCCAGCCCCGCCACCGGAACGTGGCCGACCGCGGACAGCGTCGCCGCCAGCACGATGAAGCCGCTGCCGGTGACGCCCGCGGCCCCCTTGGAGGTCAGCACCAGCACGGCCAGCAGCGTCAGCTCCTGCGTGAGCGTCATGGGCGTGTTGGTCGCCTGCGCGATGAACACGGCCGCCATGGTGAGGTAGATGGAGGTGCCATCCAGGTTGAAGGAGTAGCCGGTCGGGATCACCAGGCCGACGGTGGTGCGGCGCGCGCCCAGGTTCTCCATCTTCTCCATCATCCGCGGCAGCACCGACTCGGAGGAGGAGGTGCCCAGCACGACCAGCAGCTCCTCCTTGATGTACTTGATGAGCTTCCACACCGAGAAGCCGTGGAAGCGCGCGATCAGCCCCAGCACGCCGAAGATGAAGATGAGGCAGGTCAGGTAGAAGGACCCCATCAGCTTGCCCAGGGAGAACAGCGAACCCAGGCCGTACTTGCCGATGGTGAACGCCATGGCCCCGAAGGCACCGATGGGGGCGACCCGCATGATGTAGCCCACCATCGTGAACAGCACGTGCGAGGACTTCTCGATCCAGTCGAACACCAGCGTGCCGCGGCCGCCGAAGCGGTGCAGGGCGAAGCCGAAGAGCACGGCGATCAGCAGCACCTGCAGGATCTCGCCCTTGGCGAAGGCGTCGACGATGGTGCTGGGGATGATGTTGAGCAGGAAGTCGGTGGTCGACGTCATCTTCCCGGGCTCGGTGTACGCGGCGATGCCCTTGGTGTCCAGCGAAGCGGGATTCGCGTTCATGCCGGCGCCCGGCTGCAGCACGTTCACCAGCACCAGGCCGATCAGCAGCGCAATGGAACTCACCACCTCGAAGTACAGCAGCGCCAGGCCGCCGGTCTTGCCCACCTTCTTCATGTCCTCCATGCCGGCGATGCCGGTCACGACGGTGCAGAAGATGATGGGGGCGATCATCATCTTGATCAGCTTGATGAAGCC
The DNA here is from genome assembly GCF_057784995.1 of Ramlibacter sp. G4-7. Taxonomy (NCBI): domain Bacteria; kingdom Pseudomonadati; phylum Pseudomonadota; class Betaproteobacteria; order Burkholderiales; family Comamonadaceae; genus Ramlibacter; species Ramlibacter sp. G4-7. The sequence continues at coordinate 18,416 of NZ_JBYNTT010000007.1, read as the reverse complement.
GTCGCCCAGGGGCTTCATCGCAGCGCCGGTCTGCGGCGCGAAATATCCCAGCAGCACGCCGATCAGGACCGCGACCAGGACCTGGACGTACAGGGAGCGATAGATCGGCCGGCGCGCCGGCACGGAGGGTGGCGTGGTGGTCATGGGAAGCCCCCGAAACGAACCCCGGATTCTGGACGGCACGCCCGGCGATGTCGCGCGCGGTTACTACTTATGTGGACGAGTGGGTCGCGCCGGCTCTACAGCACGCGCCCGAAGCGCTTGCGCGCCGCGGCGAGCCGGTCGCCGTAGCGGTGCCGCGTGAGCATGTACGCGCCCGCCAGGGCCGTGCTGCCCGCTGCGAAGATGGAGCCCAGGCTGAGTGCGCGAGCCATGCTGCTGGCAAGTTCCGGGGCGCGCGGGCCGGCCAGCTCCACGCGGCGGCGCGTCATCTGAGCGCCCAGCTCGGCCAGCTGCTCGGGCAGCAGGCGTTCGGCTGCGGGCAGCAGCAGCGTCTCCTCGTCCGCCACGTGGTGCATGACGTGGCGCATCAGCTCGTAGAAGGTGTCGTCGAAGGCGGGATCTTCCACCGGCATGTTGCGCAGGCGCGAGATCAGCGCGCGCATCTCGTCGTGCTCGGGGGTGCTCTTGCGCAGGATCTCGGTGTCCGCCACGGCGCGCAGGGCCGGATAGAAGATTTCCTCTTCCAGCTGCGCGTGGATCTCGATGGCGAGGCACACGTTGTCCACGATGCCACGCTTCAGCCGCGCCGAGGCGCCGACCTCGTACTGGTGGAACGCGCCGAGCACGTGCGTGTGGTCCAGCCGGATCTGGTTGGTCACGCTGGGGGACAGCTGGGACATCAGGGATGGCATGGTCGCGACCTCACGCGCTTGTCTGTTCGTTGCTCGATTGGGCCGTGGGCGCGGCAGCGTGGCTGTCGGACGCAGGCGCCGACTGCTGTCGGCCCGCCCAGCCCATCGCGCGGCCGTACGCCATGTGCCGTATGTCCCCCGTAGGACGTCATCCATAGCATGGGCCTGCCTCTTTCCTACCAACCCGGAGCCCCCATGCAACGTCGTTTCACCCTCCAGGCACTGACCGCCGCCGTCGCCCTCGCCGGCGCCGGCCTGCCCGCCTTCGCCGCCGATGACACCATCAAGGTCGGCATCCTGCACAGCCTGTCCGGCACCATGGCGATTTCCGAGACCGTGCTGAAGGACACCGCGCTGATGGCGATCGAGGAGATCAACGCCAAGGGCGGGGTCCTGGGCAAGAAGCTCGAGCCGGTGGTGGTCGACCCCGCTTCCAACTGGCCGCTCTTCGCGGAAAAGACCAAGCAGCTGCTCACGCAGGACAAGGTCGCCGTGATCTTCGGCTGCTGGACCTCGGTGTCGCGCAAGTCCGTGCTCCCGGTGGTCGAGGAACTCAACGGCCTGCTGTTCTACCCCGTGCAGTACGAGGGCGAAGAGCTGTCCAAGAACGTGTTCTACACCGGCGCCGCGCCCAACCAGCAGGCGATCCCGGCGGTCGAATACCTGATGTCCAAGGACGGCGGCGGCGCCAAGCGCTTCGTGCTGCTCGGCACCGACTACGTCTACCCGCGCACGACCAACAAGATCCTGCGCGCCTTCCTCAAGTCCAAGGGCATCGCCGACGCGGACATCATGGAGGAGTACACCCCCTTCGGCCACGCCGACTACCAGACCATCATCGCCAAGGTCAAGAAGTTCTCCAGCGAAGGCAAGAAGACGGCGGTGATCTCCACGATCAACGGCGACTCGAACGTGCCCTTCTACAAGGAGCTGGGCAACGCCGGCCTGAAGGCCAAGGACGTGCCGGTGGTGGCGTTCTCGGTCGGTGAAGAGGAACTGCGCGGCGTCGACACCAAGCCGCTGGTGGGCCACCTGGCCGCCTGGAACTACTTCATGTCGGTGAAGAATCCGACGAACGACGAGTTCACCAAGAAGTGGGGCGCCTATGCCAAGACCAAGGCCATCGCCGGCCACAAGGACAAGCCGCTGACCAACGACCCGATGGAAGCGACCTACATCGGCGTCTACATGTGGAAGCAGGCCGTGGAGAAGGCCAAGTCCACCGACGTGGACAAGGTGATCGCCGCGATGGGCGGCCAGACCTTCAAGGCGCCGTCCGGCTTCACGGCCAAGATGGACGAGAAGAACCACCACCTGCACAAGCCCGTGTTCATCGGCGAGGTGAAGTCCGACGGCCAGTTCAACGTGGTCTGGAAGACCCCCGGCCCGGTCAAGGCCAAGCCCTGGTCGCCCTTCATCGAAGGCAACGACAAGAAGAAGGACGAGCCGGACGGCAAGACGAAACTCTGACGCCCTCGGAAGCGGCCTGCGGCCGCCTCCCCCCACTGGGAGGAGGCCGGGCGCGGCGCGCCTTCGACCGAGGCAGTTGAACGGTGGGCAGCGTGCTGCCCACCCTCCAGGTTCCTCATGCTCCACAGACTCCTCCTCCTGCTCGCGCTGCTCGCGGCCGGCGCGGCGCACGCGCTCACGGCCGAAGAAGCGAAGGCCATCGCCGTCGGCGAATCGGGCGACCGCATCGCGGCCCTCAACCAGGCCGTCGCCAACGCCGACGACCGCACCGCGGCGTTCCTGCAGGCGCTGGCCGACGACGCCGTGAAGACCGCGGCCGGCCGGGTCTACGTGGTGCGCGACGGCAAGGGCCGCGACCCGGTCACGGGTGCCGAGCTCGCCGTGCCCGCCGACGCCGAGGACGTGATCAACAACAACCGCATGCGCGGCGAGCTGGACACGGCGATGGCCGCCCTCAAGCTCTTCTCCAAGGACGCGAAGCTGCGCGCCGCGGCGGTCACCGAACTGCAGAAGGACACCGACGAATCCAAGCTGCCCCTGATCGAGAAGGCCTGGGCGGCCGAGACCGACGCCGACATCAAGGAGCGACTGGGCCTGGTGCGCGCCGCCGTCCTGCTTTCCAGCAGCGACAAGGGCAAGCGCCTGGAAGCCGCCCGCCTGCTGGCCGGCAGCCGCAGCCCCGCCACGCGCAGCCTGCTGCTGCAGCGGCTGAAGGAAGAACAGGACGCCGAGGTGCAGGCTGCCCTGGCCGCCACCGTGCGCGGCGTGGAAGCGTCCCTGGCCTGGGGCGAGCGCGCGGCCGCGGTGTTCTCCGGCATCAGCCTGGGATCCATCCTCCTGCTGGTGGCACTGGGCCTGGCCATCACCTATGGCCTCATGGGCGTGATCAACATGGCCCACGGCGAGCTGATGATGATCGGCGCGTACGCCACCTACGTCGTGCAAGGCCTGTTCCGCAGCTACCTGCCGGGCGCGTTCGACTGGTACCTGGTGGCCGCCGTGCCGGTCGCCTTCCTCGCGTCCGCCGCGATGGGGGCCATCCTGGAACGCGGCGTCATCCGCTTCCTCTACGGCCGCCCGCTGGAGACGCTGCTGGCCACCTGGGGCATCAGCCTGATGCTGATGCAGCTGGTGCGCTCCACCTTCGGCGCGCAGAACGTGGGCGTGGAGAACCCCAGCTGGATGAGCGGGGGCCTGGTGCTCGGCAACCTGCAGCTGCCCTGGAACCGCATCGTGATCGTCGCCTTCGCCTTCGCGGTGCTGGCCGGCATGGCGCTGCTGATTTCCCGCACGCGGCTGGGCCTGTTCGTGCGCGGCGTGACGCAGAACCGGCCGATCGCTTCCTGCATGGGCGTGAACACGGCGCGCGTGGACACCTATGCGTTCGCCCTGGGCTCCGGCATCGCGGGGCTCGCGGGCTGCGCGCTCAGCCAGATCGGCAACGTGGGGCCCGACCTGGGCCAGGCCTACATCGTCGACTCCTTCATGGTGGTGGTGCTGGGCGGCGTGGGCCAGCTCGCCGGCACGGTGTACGCGGCCCTCGGCCTGGGCATCCTCAACAAGTTCATCGAAGGCTGGGCCGGCGCCGTGCTGGCCAAGATCGCGGTGCTGGTCTTCATCGTCGTCTTCATCCAGAAGCGGCCGCAAGGGCTGTTCGCGATGAAGGGAAGGAGCGCCGAAGCATGAGTGCGGTGCTTCCTCCCGATGGTCTCGTGGCCATGAATGAACCCTCCCCCGCTGGGGGAGGGCAGGGTGGGGGCGCTGCGACGGGCGCTGCGTCCGGGAGCGCCCCCACCCCGACCCTCCCCCAGGGGGGGAGGGAGGGAAAAGATATCTTGCCCAAGCGTTCCCCGCTGCTCACCAGGACCGGCTGGACCGCCTTCCTGGTCGCCCTGATCGCCGTCTGCGCTCTCGCCCCGGCGCTGAACCTGCTCGTTCCCGCCTCCAGCGCCTTCCACATGAGCGACTACGCCGTGGCGCTCGTCGGCAAGATCATGTGCTACGCCATCTGCGCGCTGGCCATGGACCTGATCTGGGGCTACACGGGCATCCTGTCCCTCGGCCACGGGCTGTTCTTCGCGCTCGGGGGCTACGCGATGGGCATGTACCTGATGCGCCAGATCGGCCGCGACGGCAACTACCACAGCGACCTGCCGGACTTCATGGTGTTCCTGGACTGGAAGGCGCTGCCCTGGCACTGGGCGCTGTCGGACAGCTTCCTCGCCACCTGCCTGCTGGTGGCGGCGGCGCCGGGGCTGGTCGCCTTCGTGTTCGGCTACTTCGCGTTCCGCTCGCGCATCAAGGGCGTGTACTTCTCCATCATCACGCAGGCGATGACCTTCGCCGCCATGCTGCTGTTCTTCCGCAACGAGACCGGCTTCGGCGGCAACAACGGCTTCACCGACTTCAAGCGCATCGTGGGCATCGCCATCGCCACGCCGCAGATGCGCATGACGCTGTTCGTGCTCACGGGGCTCACGCTGCTGGGCTTCTTCCTGTTCGCGCGCTGGCTGGTGCGCAGCAAGTTCGGGCGGGTGTTGCAGGCGATCCGCGACGCCGAGACGCGCGTCATGTTCTCCGGCTACGACCCCATCGCCTACAAGCTGGCGATCTGGACCCTGAGCGCCGTGATGTGCGGCGTGGCTGGCGCCCTCTACGTGCCGCAGGTGGGCATCATCAACCCGGGCGAGATGAGCGCGGCCAACTCCATCGAGATCGCGATCTGGGCGGCGGTCGGCGGCCGCGGCACGCTGGTGGGGCCCATCCTCGGCGCCTTCATCGTCAACGGCGCCAAGAGCTGGCTGACCGTGGCGGCGCCCGAGTTCTGGCTGTATTTCCTCGGCGGCCTGTTCATCGCGGTGACCCTGTTCCTGCCGGACGGCGTGGTCGGCCTGCTGAAGAAACGCAGGAAGTCCGCATGACGCCCGACCTGATGGAAGAGGGGGCGCGGCGCGCTTCCGCCTACGCGCAGCTCGCGGCCAGGGGCAGGACGGAGTCCGGCGGGCGCCACGCTGCGTCCGGCCGCCCCGTGGTGCCGGGAGAGGTGGACGTCGCGCACGGCCGCATCCTGTACCTGGACGACGTCACCGTCAGCTTCGACGGCTTCCGCGCGATCAACAAGCTCTCGCTGGACATCGCACCGGGCGAGCTGCGCTGCATCATCGGCCCCAATGGCGCCGGCAAGACCACGATGATGGACATCATCACGGGCAAGACCCGGCCGGATGCCGGCACCGTGTTCTTCGGCAGCACCATCGACCTGCTGCGCTACAAGGAGGCGGAGATCGCCCAGATGGGCATAGGGCGCAAGTTCCAGAAGCCCACGGTCTTCGAGCAGCTCACGGTCTACGAGAACCTGGAGCTTGCGCTCAAGACCGACAAGGGCGTGCAGGCGTCCCTGTTCTTCCGCCCCGACTCGGCCGACAGCGACCGCCTCGCCGGGATGCTGCGCACGATCCATCTCGCGGATGCCGCCAACCGCCTCGCCGGCACCCTGAGCCACGGCCAGAAGCAGTGGCTGGAGATCGGCATGCTGCTGATGCAGGACCCCAGGCTGCTGCTGCTCGACGAACCCGTGGCCGGCATGACCGACGAGGAAACCGAGCGCACCGCCGAACTGTTCCTCACCCTCAAGGGCCAGCACTCGCTGATGGTGGTGGAGCACGACATGTCCTTCATCAAGGCGATCTCGGAAAAGGTGACCGTGCTGCACGAAGGTGCCGTGCTCGCCGAAGGCACGCTGGAGCAGGTGCAAGGGGATGAACGGGTGATCGAGGTGTACCTTGGACGATGAAAGGCAAGCAACCCGGCGCGCAAGTCGCTCGTTGCGTCCGACATGCTGAGCATCAGGAACATCAACCAGTACTACGGCGGATCGCACATCCTGCGCGACGTGAGCCTGGAGGCGAAGGCCGGGCAGGTCACGGTGATCCTGGGGCGCAACGGGGTGGGCAAGACCACCTTGCTCAAGGCGCTGATGGGGCTCGTTCCCATCAAGACCGGCAGCATCGACTTCGACGGCAAGGCCCTGCAGGGCCGCACGCCTTACGAGCGCGCGCGCGCCGGGATCGGCTTCGTGCCGCAGGGCCGCGAGATCTTCGCGCGCCTGACGGTGGAGGAGAACCTGCGCATGGGGCTGGCCACCCGGGCCGGCGGCACGCCCGTGCCGGCGGAACTGTTCGAGCTCTTTCCGGTGCTGCGGCAGATGCTGCACCGGCGCGGCGGGGACCTCTCGGGTGGCCAGCAGCAGCAGCTCGCCATTGCCCGCGCGCTGGCGGCCGGGCCCAGGCTGCTGGTGCTGGACGAGCCGACCGAGGGCATCCAGCCCAGCATCATCAAGGACATAGGCCGCGTGATCCGCATGCTGGCCGATCGCGGCGACATGGCGATCGTGCTGGTGGAGCAGTACTACGACTTCGCCCGCGAGCTGGCGGACAGCTATGCGGTGATGGAGCGCGGCGAGGTGATCGCGCGCGGGCAGGGCAAGGACATGGAAGCGCACGGCGTGCGGCAGCTCGTCGCGATCTGAGCCCGCTGCCCTGTAAATCCGGCCTCTTCCTACCCGGGCTTTCTCTCCCGCCCCGTTTTCCGCAGGGGCCGTGGTGCTTAAGGTGGACCCAGTACCACCTTCAAGGAGACCACCATGCCCGTCATTCTCTGGCTTCTCGGCGTACCGCTGATCGTCATCCTGCTGCTGATGTTCCTGCACATCCTCTGAAGCCCGCGCACGCAGCGCGCCCGATCAGGTCCGGCGGGGTGACTCGCTCGCGTCCCGGTCGGGTTTGCGCTTGACCTCCTCCAGGTCCTCGAGGTTCCTGCCGGCGGTCTCGCCGGCATTGCCGGCCTCCGGCGCCGGCATCGCATCGGGCGATTGCTCCACCTCGCCCCGGTTCGCATAAGGCTGGCGGCCCTTGCCCTCGTCCCAGCTCACCTCGTTGCGGTAACCATGCAACGCGCCTCCATCGCCGGCGGCCTCGCCCGGACCCTTCTTGCTGTCGTTCATCGTGTGCTCCAGAAACGGCTGACCCGCCCAGCTTATGCGGCCGGGCGGGCCAGGATGGTAGGACGGGGTCGCGGTGCTTAGCGCGACGGCACCAGGACCACGGGGCCGGCGTCGGTCTGCGGCTCCACGGTGATGGAGTTCTGGCCCGCAGGCAGGACCACGGTTTCCACTTCGCGGATCAGGCCGCCACCGGCGACGCTGCCGTCGACGCTGCCCATGCCCATCACGCGGGCCTGGCAGGCGGCGCGGTCTTCGCCGGCGGGATGCACGTCGCAGCGCGCGACGGCGTGCTGGTCGTTGGCGCCATAGGTTTCCAGCCGGCCGCGGCTCTTCTCGGCGGCGGCGTTGCGGGCTTCCTTCATGCAGGTCTCGCGATCCTGCTGCGTCTTGCCGCTCATGCAGGATTGCATTTCGGAGCGGAAGCTGCCGGAGGAATCGATGGAGGAACCGCCGGGGAAGCTGGCGTCCGTCCCTGCCGTCGCGACCTGGGCGGTGGCGGCACCGACCGCGAGCAGCGCGGCGGCAGCATAGGACAGCATGCTCGTGAGCGATCGGTCCGTCTTTTTCATGGGAGAACTCCTTGGGTTCGTCAGATGCACCCAGTGTGGGCGACGGACCGTCCGGGCGCTGCCGGAGAGGGGCGTCGGCGGCGGGCCGCAGCGCGCCCATGGTCGGGTAGGACGGAGCCTTGCAGCCGAGGCGGCGCGCGCGACGGGGGCTAGATCGTCCAGCCGCGCGGCTCGTCCGGCGGCAACTGCCAGAGCAGCGGCCGCCAGGCCCGCCGCACCGCCTTGAGCAGCTGCATGGCGGGTTCCACCAAGGGGGCCAGCACGCGCACGACCACCACGCGTGGGCCCGGCGCCGTGGCGCCCGCACTGCCGGCGAGGCCATGCGGCTCGATCACGGCGCGCGCCGCATCCAGCAGGGCTTCGCGCTGCGCCCGCGCGATCTCGCTGCCGCTGGCGAAGAAGAGGCTGGCCAGGCAACGATGGCCGGCCAGACCCAGCGGCCCGTCCAGCAGCCGCGCGTCGTCCGCCGCGATGCGGCCACGCTCCAGCCATGCACCGGCAAGCTCCAGGTGCTGCAGCACGCTCCCGCGCACGAAGGGCTGCCCCGCTTGCGGCAGGCCCAGCGCGGCGACGTCCCATCCCAGCAACTCCGCACCCGGGGCGAGTTCCATCCGCAGGCGGTTGTCGGCGCGGCAGCCGCTGTAGTACAGCGCTTCGAGCGGCAGCCATTCCAGCCGGGCGCCGCTTTCGACGCGCACCTGCACGTCCTGCGCCGCGAGCGCGCCCTCGCTGCGGTAGAAGCGCGATGCGCCGGGCGTGGTCACGAGGCCGTGGCTTCCTTCTGCCGCCCGCACGGCGATCGCCAGCGTGTCGCCACCCACCAGGCCGCCCGGAGGGTGCACCAGCACGTTGTGGCACACGCCCGCGCCTTCGGGCCACAGGCTTTGCAGGATGCGCAGGGGCCCGTCGTGCGCGAAGCGCGCGACGCTGCGCCCGCCTTCGCGCGTGTAATCGAGCTGCAGGCTCGCATGCCAGGTCATCGGGCCACCTTACTGCGCCTGCGAACCCCGGTGCGCCCAGCCCGTGGTGTGCTTCTCGATCGCGCTGAACAGCTCGTACATGGCCATCGCCATGATGCTGATCACCACCAGGCCGGCGAAGGCGAGCGGCATGCGCTGCTGGCTGCCCGCGGTCTGGATCAGGTTGCCGATGCCGCTGTCGCCGGCCGTCATCTCCGCCAGCACGGTGCCGACGAAGGCCAGCGTGATCGCGATCTTGAGCGAGCCGTAGAAGTAGGGCATGGCGCGCGGCAGGCCGACCTTCACCAGCACGTCCCAGCGGCGGGCGCCCAGCACGCGCAGCACGTCCTCCAGCTCCGGCTCCAGGGTCGCCAGGCCGGTGGCGATGTTGACCATGATGGGGAAGAAGGAGATCAGGAAGGCCGTCACGATGCCGGGCCCCAGGCCGATGCCGAACCACACCACGAGGATGGGCACGATGGCCGCCTTGGGCACCGCGTTGAAGCCCACCATGACCGGGTACAGCGCTGCGTACGCCAGGCGCGAGGAGCCGATCAGGAAACCGAGCAGCACGCCCACGACGATGGCGATCGCGAAGCCCACCATGGTCACCCAGAACGTGCTCCAGGACGCGGCCAGCAGCGGGCCCTTGAACTCCGCCATCTGCTGCGCGATCTGCCACGGGCTGGGAAAGAGGAACTCGGGGATGCCGAAGGCCGACACCACGACCTGCCAGAGGACCAGCAGCGCCAGCACCAGCAGCAGCGGCGCCCAGCGCTCGAAGTGCGCGTGCTTCATGGCGCCGCCTCCGCCTTCTGCCCGCGCATGGCGCCGATGTGGCCGCGCAGTTCGTGGACGATGTCGCTGAACTCCTTGGTGTAGGTCAGCTCCAGCTCGCGCGGCCGCGGCAGTTCGATGTCGCGCCTGACGATGAAGCGGCCGGGGCTCTTGCTCATGACGTAGACCGTGTCCGCGAGGAACACCGATTCGCGCAGGTCGTGCGTCACCAGCACCACGTTGAAGCGCTGCTCGGTCCACAGGTCGCGCAGGATGCACCACAGCTCCTCGCGCGTGAAGGCATCGAGCGCGCCGAACGGCTCGTCGAGCAGCAGCATCTTGGGTTCGTGGACCAGCGCGCGGCAGATGCTCGCGCGCTGCTGCATGCCGCCCGAGAGCTGCCAGGGAAACTTGTCCTCGTAGCCGGCGAGCCCCACCTTGGCCAGCAAGGCGCGGGCGCGCGCCTCGTACTCGGGGCGCTTTTTCTTGAACTGGCTGCGGTACGGCTCGACGATCTCCAGCGGCAGCAGCACGTTGTCCACCGTGGTGCGCCACGGCAGCAGCGAAGGCGCCTGGAACGCCATGCCCGAGATCTTCAGCGGCCCGGTGACCGGCTGGCTGTCGATGAGGATGCGCCCGCGCGACGGCGGCCGCAGCCCCGTCGCGAGCTTCATGAACGTGGACTTGCCGCAGCCCGAAGGGCCGACGATGGCGATGAACTCGCCCTGGCGCACCTGCAGGTCGATCGCCTCCACCGCGAACTGCCCCGCGCGCAGCAGTTCGTCGTTGTAGGCGAGCCAGACCGCCCGGAAATCGATGAAGGCGCTGTCGGTCCCGGCGCTCACTTCTTCGCCGCGGGCAGCACGTTGAGGTCCGCCTTGGCGGGCAGGAAGGCGCCGTTCCACACGGCGTCGGCGTTGACCCGGGTCTTGGTGTTGAAGGCGTCCGAGACCTGCGAGGCCATGAGCGACAGGCGCGAGGGATTGACCGTGCCGAAGCCTTCGGCGCGCGCGTCGGGGCTGGCGATCACGTCGTTGATCGCCATCTTCAGCCGGCGCGTCTCCAGCTTGGTGTCGATGATGCCGTCGCGCTGCTTGATGAACTCCACCGCGGCGTCGGGATTGGCCATGACCTCCTTCGCGCCCCTGGAGAATGCGGTGAGGAAGGCCTTGATCGCGTTCGGGTTCTCGCGGATCAGCTTGGGCGAGGCGATGATCACGTTGCCATAGAGCTTCACGCCGTGCTGCGCATAGGGCAGCGTGACGATGTCCTCCGGCTTGACGCCGCGCGCCTCGAGGTTCAGCAGCGAGGTGAAGGAAAAGCCGGTGATCGCGTCGATGTCCCCGCGGGCCAGCATGGTCTCGCGCAGCGGCGGGTCCATGGACACCCAGGTGACGTTCGGGACGTTGTTCGCCTTCTGGAAGATCGGGAAGCCGCGCCGGCCGGCATCGAACACCGGTGCGCCCAGCTTCTTGCCATTGAGGTCCGCGGGCGACTTGATCCCGGATTTCTTGAGCGCCATCACCGCGGCCGGCGTGTTGTTGTAGACCATCATGACGGCCACCGGCTTGTTCGGCGCGTCGGGGTTGTTGGCGTGGAACTCCATCAGGGCCGCCATGTCGGCGAAGCCCATGTCGTAGGTGCCGCTGGCCACGCGCTGCACGGCGGCGCCGGAGCCGGTGCCCGCGTCGACCTGCACGTCCAGGCCGGCGGCCTTGAAATAGCCCTTCGCCACCGGTTGCAGGAACAGCGCCGCCGGACCTTCGAAGCGCCAGTCCAGCAGGAACTTGATCGGCGTGGCGGTCTGCGCCTGGGCGGGGAAGCTGGCGGCGAGCGCCAGGGCGGCAACGGTGTGGAGGAAGGCCCTCTTGTGCATACGAACTCCGGGTTTCTCGGGAAGACGAAGGCTGCAAAAGCAAGAACGGTGCCGCCGAGCTGGGGCGGTGCCCGGCCGTATTTTGCGCGCCACGGGGCAGGGCGTTTGAGCGGACTAACCCGTGAATAAGGCTGGGCCAGTAGGGGTTGTCCGACGCGCCCACGCGCCGGGACCGCACCGATTCGCTTTACGCGTGACTACGCCCGCGCTTGGACGGGCCGCCCATAGTGAGCAGCACCCGCCCCGGATGGGGCAGGTGGGAGGTGACCCGGACCGGGTTGCGGCCCGACCTTCAACAACTCGCCGTTCGCGGCTTTAGGAGTGCACTATGGGTTTTCTGATTTGGTTGATCATTGGCGGTATCGTGGGCTGGCTCGCGAGCTTGGTGATGCGCACTGATGGCCAGCAGGGCATCCTGCTGAACGTCGTGGTGGGTATCGTCGGCGCGTTCCTGGGTGGCTGGCTGATTTCCCCTCTGGTGGGCGTCGGCACCATCAACCAGGGCATCAGCATCGGCTCCGTGGTCGTGTCGCTCGTTGGCGCCATCATCCTGCTGGCCATCGTGAACCTGTTCCGCCGCGGCCGCGTCCGCTAAGCGGTAGCCAAAAAAATCGAATCCGCGGGTCTGCCGCCCGCACGACTGGAGCGCCTCTGGCGCTCCTTTTCTTTTGGCGGAGCGCAGAGCGCGGCTGCGCGTGGACGCGCCAGGGCCGGCCGGCGCCCGCCAAGCCCTGCTACTCCACGCGCACCCCCGCCGCGGCGACCAGGGCCGTCATGTTCACCACGCGCCGCACCGTCGCCGACGGCGTGAGGACATGCACCGGCGCTTTCGCGCCCAGCAGCATCGGCCCCACCGTCACGCCCGACCCACCCGTCATCTTCAGCACGTTGAACAGGATGTTGGCCGAGTCGAGGTTGGGGCAGATCAGCAGGTTGGCTTCGCCGGCGAGCGTGCTGTCCATCAGGCTGTCGCGGCGCACCTTTTCCGACAGCGCGGCATCCCCCTGCAGCTCCCCGTCGCTCTCGATGTCGGGGCACATGCGGGCGAACAGCTCGCGCGCCTGGCGCATCTTGCCGGCCGAACCGCGGCGCGATGATCCGTAGTTGCTGTGCGAGAGGAAGGCCACCTTGGGCGGCAGGCCGAAGCTGCGCACCTGGGCGGCGGCCATGCGCGCGATGCAGGCCAGCAGTTCCGCGCTGGGGTCCTCGTTGACGTAGGTGTCGGCGATGAACAGCGTGCGGTTCGGCAGCATCAGCGCGTTCAGCGCCGCGAAGCCTTCGCCCGGGCGGGCGCCGATCACGTCGCGCACGTGCTCCAGGTGGTGCTCGAAGCGTCCGACCAGGCCGCACAACATCGCGTCCGCGTCCCCGAGATGCACGGCCAGCGCCCCGATCAGCGTGTTGGAGCGGCGCACCGCCGCCTTCGCGGCCTCCGGCGTGATGCCGTTGCGGCCCATCATGCGGTGGTAGGTTTCCCAGTACTGGCGAAAGCGCGCATCGCTCTCGGGATTGACGCACTCCACGTCCTGGCCCAGCTTCATGCGCAAGCCGGCCTTGGCGATGCGCGCCTCGATCACCGGCGGCCGGCCGATGAGGATGGGCTGCGCCAGCTTCTCGTCCAGCGCGAGCTGCGCGGCGCGCAGCACCCGGTCGTCCTCTCCCTCGGCGTATGCCACGCGCTTCGCGTTCGAATTGCGGGCGGCGACGAACACCGGCCGCATGATCATGCCCGTCTGGTAGACGAAGCGCGTGAGGTTCTGGCGGTAGCCGTCGAAGTCGGTGATCGGCCGCGAGGCGACGCCCGATTCCGCCGCCGCCCGCGCGACCGCCGGGGCGATGCGCAGGATCAGGCGCGAGTCGAAGGGCGTGGGGATGATGTAGTCCGGCCCGAAGGACAGCTCCTTGCCCGCATAGGCGTTGGCCACCTCCTCGCTGATGTCCGCCTTGGCCAGATCCGCGATTTCCCGCACGCAGGCGAGCTTCATCGCCTCGGTGATCTTGGCGGCGCCGCAGTCCAGCGCGCCGCGGAAGATGTAGGGGAAGCACAGGACGTTGTTCACCTGGTTCGGATAGTCGGAGCGTCCCGTGGCGATGATGCAGTCCGGCCGCGCCTGCTTGGCGGTCTCGGGCCGGATCTCCGGCTCGGGATTGGCGAGCGCCAGGATGATCGGCTGCGCCGCCATCGTCTTGACCATCTCCGCGGTCAGCACGCCGGCGGTGGAGCAGCCCAGGAACACGTCGGCGTTCCGGACGACGTCGGCGAGCGTGCGTGCCGAGGTGTCCTGCGCGTACTTCGCCTTGGACGGGTCCAGTCCGCCCGCGCGGCCCTGGTAGACCACGCCCTTGGAGTCCACGACGTAGATGTTGCGCGGGTTGATGCCCAGTCCGACCATGAGGTCGAGGCAGGCGATCGCCGCCGCGCCCGCGCCCGAGGACACGAGCTTGACCTCGGCGATCTTCTTGCCCACCAGCTCCAGCCCATTGAGCAGCGCCGCGCCCGAGATGATCGCGGTGCCGTGCTGGTCGTCGTGGAACACGGGGATGTTCAGGCGCTCGCGCAGCTTGCGCTCGATGTAGAAGCACTCGGGCGCCTTGATGTCTTCCAGGTTGATGCCGCCCAGCGTGGGCTCCAGCGCGGCGATGATGTCGACCAGCTTGTCCGGGTCGCGTTCGGCCAGCTCGATGTCGAACACGTCGATGCCGGCGAACTTCTTGAACAGGCAGGCCTTGCCTTCCATCACCGGCTTGCCGGCCAGCGGGCCGATGTCGCCCAGGCCCAGCACCGCCGTGCCGTTGGTGATCACGCCGACGAGGTTGCCGCGCGACGTGTACTCGGCGGCCAGCGACGGGTCGGCCTGGATGTCCAGGCAGGGGTAGGCCACGCCCGGCGAATACGCGAGCGACAGGTCGCGCTGGTTCGACAGGGGCTTGGTCGGGGTGACCGAGATCTTGCCCTTGCCGGGCGTGCGGTGGTATTCGCGGGCGGCATCGCGCAGCGCGAGCTCGGCCTGGGAAGAGGGCTCCTTCATGGCGGTTCTCCTGTCGTTCTCCGGGATGCCGCCACGCTACGCCGATCGTGCGCGGCAAGGATGCGGGCAACTACGCGGTGCCAGCTCGTGCGCAGGGAATTGGCTGCAGCCCGGCTGGGCGTTTTGCGTTAAGGTCGCGCTAGTTTCCAAGCGATGCGGCCATGTTGTTTCCAGAAGAGATCCACGCCCTTTCTCCCCTCGGCGAGGCCGAGCTGCGCGGCGGCGCCACGCGCCTGACGGCCGCGCAGATCAACGTGCTCGTGCGCATCGACGGCACCCTCGACGTCGCCCAGCTCACGCGCGGCATGGACGCCGCGCAGCGCGCGGCCTTCACCAGCACGCTGAAGGACCTGCGCGACCTGCGGCTGGTGCAGCGCCTGGAGGTGGATCCTTTCACGGCGCAGTGGAACGCCGATGTCAAGCAGCTCTCGCGCGCGGCCGGCAAGGAAGAGGCGGACGCGAGCCTCGCCTCGCTGCAACGCGCCGGCTTCTTCGTCGAGATCGCGCGCCAGCGCGGCGCGCCGCCCCAGCGCCAGCCCGGCGAAGCGCTGCAGGTCGTGGTGGTCGAGGACGACCCGCAGCTAGCCAGCTTCACCGCGACGCTGCTGTCCCTGTCCGGCTTCGCCGTGCGCCAGGCGGGCACGCGCGAGCAGGTGGTCCACGAGATCCGCCGCCCGCCGCGCCCCGACCTCATCCTGCTCGACGTGGTGCTGCCCGATGCGGACGGCTTCGACATCCTCATGCGCGTGCGCCAGCATCCGGTGCTCAAGGAAGTGCCGGTGATCATGCTCACCGGCAAGGCCACGCGCGAGGCCGTGCTCAAGGGCATCGCCGCCGGCGCCGACGGCTACATCACCAAGCCCTTCGAGCCGCACGCGCTGCTGCGCGCCGTCCGGGCGGTGCTGGGCCTGCCTGAACAGGGCGCCGGAGACACCTGGAGCAAGTCCGGGGAGCGCGGCAAGCCCGGCTGATCCTGCGCACGGCTGAGGAGGCTGCCCCTACCCGCGGCGGCGTCCGTCTCCGACGGCTCCTGCCGGACCGTCCCGGCCAGCCATTGCACTGCCCTGCAGCACCATGGCTGCAAGGAGTGACCAATGAACAAAGAGGACTCACTGCAGTTCGTCAACGAACGGCTGCGCCACAACCACCCGCTCATGCGCGAACTCCGGCTGCGGCCGGCGCCGCGCGTGACCCGCCGCTTCGCCATCGAGATCGACAAGGGCGAAGCCCACGTGTTCGACACCGTGGACGACACCTTCGCGCTGCGCTGCCACTCGGGCAGCGTCTGGATCACGCACGACAGCGACCCGCGGGACGTGATCCTGGTGCCCGGCGAGACCTACCGGGCCGACCGCACGGACGCCTTGCACCTGTTCGCACTGGCCCCGTCCGTCCTCGAGATCGAATTCGAGGACGAGGTGACGCAGCACTGATCAGGGCGCGGGTGCGCGGCTGGGCATCTCGCGGCCCGCGAAGAAGGCGTCCAGGTTGTCCAGCACGCGCTGCGCCATCGCCTGCCGCGTCTGCACGGTCGAACTGGAGATGTGCGGGGCCAGCACCACGTTGTCCAGGGCGAAGAGCTCCTGCGGCACCTGCGGCTCGTTCTCGTACACGTCCAGGCCGGCGCCGGCGATGCGCTTTTCCAGCAGCGCGCGCACCAGGGCGGCCTCGTCGACGACGGTGCCGCGCGCCACGTTCACCAGGTAACCCTCGGGCCCCAGTGCGTCGAGCACGCGCGCGTCGATCAGGTGGCGGGTCTGTGCTCCGCCCGCGGTGATCACCACCAGGAAGTCGGCCCAGCGCGCGAGTTCCAGCAGCTGCGGCTCGTAGCTCCAGGCCACGCCTTCCACCGGGCGGCGGCTGTGGTAGCGCACGTCCATGTCGAAGCCGCCGGCGCGCCTGGCGATCGTGCGGCCGATGCGCCCCAGCCCCACGATGCCGAGCTTCGCGCCGCTCACCTGGCGTCCGAGCGGGAAGGGCGTGGGCGGCTTGCGCGCCCATTGGCCGGCGCGCACGAAGCGGTCCGCTTCCGGAATCCGGCGTCCGGTGGCGAGCACCAGCGCGAACGCCATGTCGGCTACGCAGTCGTTGAGCACGTCGGGCGTGTAGCCCACGGGGATGCCGCGCTGCGCCGCCAGCGGCAGGTCCAACTGGTCCAGCCCGACGCCGAAGCTGGAGATCACCCGCAGCCTGGGCAGGGAGGAGAGCAGCGCGCTGCTTGCGCCACCCTGCGCGGAGGTGACCACGCCGTCGAATTCGCCGCCGCGCTGGGCGAGGAAGGCCTCGCGCTCGGGGCCGGCGGGCGGCAACTTGTGGACGCTGTAGCGTTCGGCGAGCCCGCGTTCGAGCACGGGCAGCAGGGGGAGGACTTGCAGGAGGACGGGCCGCTGTGGCATGGGGACTTCAGTTCACGGTGATCTTGCGCTCGCGGATGATCTGGGCGTAGCGCTTGCGGTCATTGTCGATCAGCGCAGCGAACTGCGCCGGCGTGGTGGCGTTGGGCACGGCCCCGAGCTGCACCAGCTTGTCCTTCACGTCCTCGCGCGCCACCACCTCGCGCACGTCGGCGGAGATCTTGTCCACCAGTTCGCGCGGCGTGCCGGCCGGCGCCAGCAGGCCGATCCAGGAGATGCTGTTGAAGCCCGGCACGGCCGCTTCGGCCAGTGTGGGCACGTCGGGCAGGGCGGGCACGCGCTTGTCGCTGGTGACGGCCAGCGCGCGCAGCTTGCCCGCCTTGATCTGGCCGCTGGCCTCCAGCACGGTCATGAAGGACAGCTGCACGTGGCCGGCGAGCAGGTCGGCGATCGCCGGGCCGCCGCCGCGGTAAGGCACGTGCAGGATGAAGCTGCCGGTCGCGTCCTTGAACATCTCCGCCGCCAGGTGCGGCCCGCCGCCGGCGCCGGAGCTGCTGTAGGTCAGCTTGCCCGGCTGCGCCCTGGCCAGCGCGATGAACTCCTTGACGCTTTTCGCCGGCACGTTCGGGTTGACCATCATCGCCAGCGGCAGGTCCGCGACCAGCGCCACCGGCGCGAAGGCCTTGTCCGGGTCGTAGGGCATCCTGCCGTACAGCGAAGGATTGATCGCCTGCGTGCCGATGTTGCCCATGAGCAGGGTGTAGCCGTCGGGCCTGGCCTTGGCGACGACGTCGGCGCCGATCTGGCCGGCCGCACCGCCCTTGTTGTCGATGAGGACCGGCTTGCCCCATTTGCGCGAGAGCTGCTCGGCGACGATGCGCGCGCCCGTGTCGGTGCCGCCGCCCGGGGGGAAGGGCACGACGACGGTCACGGGGCGGGCCGGCCAGCCGGCGGCCGCGCCTTGGGCCAACGCCCCGGTGGCAGCGAGCGCCAGCACCAGCGCGGAAGCGATCCTGTTCATGGCTTGTCTCCTGTTCGGGCCGAGTGTAGGCAGGCGATCGATCCGCGTCCAAGCCAGATCGTGGATCGATCGATGCAGAATGTGGATGGATGCTCGACCTGTTCCAGCTTCGCTGCTTCGTGGCCGTCGCCGAGGAACTGCACTTCGGCCGCGCGGCGGCGCGCCTGCACATGACGCAGCCGCCCTTGTCGCGGCAGATCCAGCTGCTGGAGCACGCGGTGAAGGTGCGCCTGCTGGAGCGCACCAGCCGCAGCGTGCGCCTGACCGCCGCCGGCGCCGTGCTGTACCGCGATGCCGCGGCCATCCTGCGGCTGGCCCGGGATGCGGCCGACGCGGCGGAGCGCACCGGCAAGGGGCTGGCCGGACGCGTGGTGGTGGGCTACATGTGGAGTGTCAAGAGGTTCTTTCGAGGAATCGAAAGACGAGACACGGGAGGCATCAGGCTGATGCCGTGGTGGGGCCGGTGCCAGTTGTAGAAGTGAGTCCAGGCGGGCAAGGCCTGGCG
>NZ_JBYNTT010000006.1:0-279816 GCF_057784995.1 Ramlibacter sp. G4-7 | reverse complement strand
CCGCCGCCACCGCCGCCGCCGCCGCCGCCACCACCGCCACCGCCGGGACCACCGCCGCCGCCGGGACCACCGCCGCCGGGGCCACCACCGCCACCGGGGCCACCACCGCCACCGCCAGGGCCTCCGCTGCTTCCGGAACTGCCGGACGACCCCGAGCTGCCGGACGTGCCGCTGCCCGAACTCGAACCGCTCGAGCCACTGTTGCCGCTGCTGCCGCTGTTCCCGCCGGGCCCGCTGGACCCGTGTCCGGAGCTCGAACCGTGCCCTGACGCGCCGCCCGCCGGCCCGCTCGGCCCGCCCGGGGAAATCTGGACCCGGTCGATCACGATGCGCCGCTCGGCATCCATGCGTCCGCTCACGCGGACGAACTGGTTGACCGCCAGGCCGGCTGCACCGCCGCCCAGGACTTGCGCCCCGGCGTCGAGTTGCACGCTCTCCTGTCCGAGGCGCATGGAGCCCGCATCGAGTTCCTGCACGTAGCCTTCGAGCACCACCTGGCGCACGAGGCCGATGTCGTCGCGCGGCGCCGCGGTCGCCAGCGTTTGCGCGAGCACGCTGGTCCCGTCCCATGGACCAGCCACCCGCACCGGCTGGCCGCGCACCAGTCCGGGCGGTGCCGTGCCCGCGTCGAGGCGGACGAGCGTGCCGTTCACTTGGATCGCGTCCGCGCCGATCGCGGTCACGCGCCCGGAAACCTGCGCCAGGCGTGGCGCAGCAGGGGGCAGGGCCTCGACGCTCGTCGCGGTGAGCACGCCATCCGCCTGGCGGTGCCCGCTGATGCGCACCCACTCGCCGGTGCGCACGGCGAGCGGCGTCCGCACGCTGACGTCCTGGCCCAGAACCCGGATCGTCTGGCCCCCGTTTTCGATCGCATCGATCGGGCCGACGAGGGCGTGCCGCACGACGATGGATTCGGCGCGCAGGTCCTTGCCTTCGCCTGCGGCGCGCACGGCGACCACCTGGCCCACGGCGAGTTCGCTGGCGGAGCTCGGCTGCCCGTTGTCGGACACCGGCGTGTCGCGATCGAACTGCACCTCCAGCCCGTTGACGCAGATGCTGGCGAAGCCGGTGATGACGCCCACGATGCCCGTGCCTCCGATGCCGCCGCCGGGGGTGCTGGCGCCCGCCGTCACTCCGGTTCCCCCGATCCCGCCGCGCCCCCCTCCCGCGCCACCGCCGCCCCCGGTTCCACCAATCCCGCCGGCACCGCCGGCACCGCCGGTGCCTGTGCCGCCGGTGCCGCCCGCGGCCGACACCGCGGCCGGGTTCACCCGCGACCCACCCGAGCTGCAGTTGTCCTGGGCCGCCGCGGGCAGGGCCAGGCCCGCGCAGAGCAGGGCGCTGCACAGCGCCGCGGCGAGACGATGCGGCCGCCGGGTGCTCATTTCGACGCCTTCTTGCGCGCTGGCGCGCGCGTGGGCTTGGATGCGGCGGCTTTTCGGCCGGCGCGTGGAGCAGCCGGCGCGCTTGCGTCCGCCGTCTCGGCGTAGAAGTACACGCCGAACGTCATGCGTTGGCGCGGCAGCGAAGTGGTCCCGCCACGCTTGGCAAGGGACAGCGCGTTCTTGTTGACGGCCACCAGCGTGTCCATTCCGAGCGTGCTTGCCTGCCGCGCGAGCTGCGCCACGGCGTCCGCACTCAGCCCGTCGTAGTGCACGCTGCGCTCCAGGAACGGCGGTTCGCCACCCAGCAGGTTGTGCGCGGCGGCGGCTGCATGGTCGTGGACGTTGTGGCCGAAATAGAAGCTCATCTCGTCGAAGCCCTTGCTGGGGACGAAGGCGCCGGCATGCAGGCGCAGGAGGCCATCGTCGTCGATGTTCACGACGCCCAGGCGCAGCCACTCGTCCAGCACCACGCGCGGCCGGATGTCGCGATTCACCCGCGCCACCAGCGCCTCGAAGGACAACTCCGCCCCCTCGCTCGCGAAGCGGGCCAGGGGCCGGGGCTGCCCTGCTTCGTCCACATAGGGAGCGGCCCCCATCCACTGTGCGACCACTTGCGCGCCAAGGGAGATCACCTCGGGCATGGTCTCTTCACCCGATTCCAGCACTTCGCGCAGGCGACTGACTTCCTTGCGATGCACGCCGGAGACGAGGCTCACGCGGCTGTCGGTCGGCACCTTGCCGTCCAGCCGGAAGTCCCGGTCCGCCACTTCGACGAACAGCGACTTCAGGAGTTCGCTGGCATAGGTGAACGTGATGCCGCGCGCGAGCATGAGCTTCACCAGCGGACGCAACGCATGGCGCAGCGCGCGGGTGAGCGCGCGCGGCGGTGCGGCATGGGACGGTGAGCTCTCGGGCATATCGCTTCGGGCAGGTGACGACGATCCGGCCAGGCCGGGTGCGTGGGAAATTGTCACACAAGAGTTTTGGACGTGGGAAAAAATCCCACCTATTGTTGGCCCCAGGTGTGGGAAATATTCCCACGCCGGCAGAGGCGAACGGGGTTTGCCGAGGGCAGACCGGTTCGAAACGGCTTGGGTCCTGACAGGAGATAGACATGATCGGCTTGAGGAAGATGGCAGGCAACGGACTCGTTGCGTTGACCTTGTGCGTGTACGCGGCCTCCGCACTGGCGCATGGCGGCGGCGGTGGCGGTGGCGGGGGTGGTGGAGGAGGAGGCGGCGGCGGCGGCGGCGGCGGTAGCGCGGGTTCCTCCGGCAGCGCGGGGAGTTCGGGCAGCTCGGGGTCCTCGGGCAGCTCCGGGTCTTCGGCAAGCTCGGGCTCGTCGGGGAGTTCGGGCAGTTCGGGCAATTCAGGCGCTTCGGCAAGCTCCGGTTCCTCCGGGAATTCAGGTCCGTCGGCAAGCTCGGGTCCGGGCAGTGGCGGCACGGGCAGCGTGGGTGGCGGCCATGGCGGCGGCCACGGCGGCGGCCACGGGGCGGACGATGCGGCCGGTCACGGAGCAGCCGGCCACGGCATCGGCCACGGCGCGGACGACGCGCCAGGTCACGACGCGGCCGAGGCCGGCGGCCACGGCGTCGGCCATGGTGCCGACGACGCGGCAGGGCATCGCTGATCCAGCGCAAACTTCCACGCCGGACCCCGGGAACGCCGACAGGCTGTCCCGGGGTTTTTCCTTGCGGCAGCGGCCGTGCTGGCGCGGCGCGTGGGACCTAGGTCCAATTCGACGCGAAGCGGCGAGTCCGAACAATGCACCGGCGGAGCGCGCGCCCGGGCGCGGCCGCCAGCACCATTCCTTTCACAGCCAACGTCCCCTGGAGGGCTCATGCAACGACGCACGTTCCTCATCGCCGGTCCTTCGCTTGTCGCCGTGGGCACGCACGCCCACGCACAAGGGGACAAGAGCGCCAAGCAGTCCGAGATCAAGAAGAAGGCCATGCAGGCCCTCGACGACTTCTACAAGGCCGATCCCAAGCTCAAGGACACCGTGGCGAAGGCTCCCGGGTTCGCGGTGTTCACCACGTACGGACTCAGCTTCGGCCTGGGCGGTGCGGGCGGCAAGGGCATCGCGCACGACAACAAGACCGGCAAGGATACGTACATGAACATCGGGCAGGCGAGTGCGGGCCTGCAGCTGGGTGCATCCAACACCCGCTACCTGTTCGTCTTCGACAGCCAGAAGGCCCTGGCCGACTTCATCGAAAACGGCTGGGACGCCTCCGCCGGCGCCGCCGCCGGCGTCGGTGCGGGCGGCAGTGCGGCGAACGTCGGAGCCGGCGCCGGCAACGTGCAGGGAGGCCGGTTCTTCGCGCTGACGAAGTCGGGCCTGCAGGCGGGCGCTGCCGTATCGGGCCTGAAGGCCTGGAAGGACGGCGACCTGAACTAGGCCGCCGGGCGGCGGCACGGCGACTGGGACGTCCCCGCGCTTCCCTTCGCCCCAATTGGCCGCCGCGAGCAGGGCCTGCACAGTCGTGCAGGCCCTCCCATGCGATTCCTGCTCGCCCTCCTGCTCGCGGTGTTCGCCGGCGCGGCGCCGGCGGCAGACGCACCGGCGCCGGACGAGGCCGTCCTCTCGGTCTGGAACCGGCCGGTCACCGTCTTCCGCAGCAACTTCCTGGGTGTTTCCCCCGCCGAGCGGGCCCGGCGCGCCCAACGCGCCATCGAGGAGTCGTTGGCGGCCGGCGGCCCCGGCGCAGTGACGGTGCAGCAGGAACCCCAGGGTCGCGTGGTCCTGGTCGACGGCACCATGGTCCTCCTGCTCACCCCGGCCGACGTGGACCCGCTGCGCGGCGAGAACCTCGACCGGGCGACGCGCGCCACGGTGGCGGCGCTGGCGCGCGTCATTGCGGAAACGAACGAGGCGCGGGACCGCGGGCGGCTGCTGCGCGCCGCGGCGTTCGCGCTGGGGGCCACGGCGCTCTACTTGCTTGCGGTCTGGATCGTGGTGCGCATCCGCCGCGCCTTGTTCGCGCGCACGGGCGCCTGGGTGGACGCGGCCGCGTCACACACGACGGTCGCGCGCTCGCCCTTGTGGCAGGGCCCGCGGGTGCAGCGGGCGGCCCAGTGGCTGCTGCGGATCGCCTCCTGGCTGGTGCTGCTGCCCCTGACCTACGAATGGCTGGTGTTCGTGCTGGAGCGCTTCCCGCAGACGCGTGCCGCCGGCGAGCAACTGGGCGCCTTCGTGCTGGGCGTGGGCGAGCGCATCGGCGGCGGCATCGTGCATTCGCTGCCCGACCTGGTGGTTGCGGCGGTGATCTTCCTGCTCGCGCGCGCGGCCGTCGGCCTGCTGCGGCCGGTGTTCGACCGCGCGGAGCAGGGGGTCGCCCAGCCCGCATGGCTCGACCGCGACCTGGTGCGGCCGACGCGCCGGCTGGTGAACCTGGCGGTCTGGCTGTTCGCGGTCGTCATGGCCTATCCCTACCTGCCCGGGTCGCAGACCGAGGCCTTCAAGGGCATGTCGGTGCTGGTCGGCCTCATGGTCACGCTGGGCGGCTCCAGCCTCTTCGGGCAGGCGGCCAGCGGCATGATCCTGATGTACACGCGCACCATGCGCAGCGGCGAGTACGTGCGCGTGGGCAGCACCGACGGAACCGTCGTCGGCGTCGGCACGTTCACCACCCGCATCCGCACGGGGCTGGGCGAGGAGGTGACCTTGCCGAACGCGGTGGTGATGGGCAGCGTCATCTGCAATTTCTCGCGCGCAGCCGAAGGGCCGGGCTACATGGTGGAGACCGGCGTCACCATCGGCTACGACACGCCCTGGCGCGAGGTGCAGGCGATGCTGCTGGAGGCGGCGCAGCGCACCCCGGGCGTGCTGGCGCAGCCCGCGCCGCGCGTGCTGCAGCGGGCGCTGGGCGACTTCTACGTCGACTACCGGCTGGTGTGCCAGGCAACGCCCGAGACGCCGCAGGCGCGCGCCGACCTGCTCGCTGCGCTGCACGCCAACGTGCTGGACGTGTTCAACGAACACGGCGTGCAGATCATGTCGCCGCACTACATGGCAGACCCCGCGGAGGCGAAGGTGGTGCCGGCGGGGCGGCGCCATGGCGGGCCGGCTGCGGGTGGGTCATAGCCGGGGCGCGTCGCCTGCCTCGGCCTGCCGGCCGAGGCCCACGTGTGCTACGGTCGGGCATAAGGGTTAAACCCCGGCGCGGGGGTGGTGGCCCCTCCTAGAATCTGCTGCATTGCAATACGCAGGACCCCGGTCCCGCCAGGAGCCCCGTTCGTGACGAGCAAGAAAGCCAACGGCCAGCCGAAGCCGGCCCAGCGCGTGATCAAGAAGTACCCGAACCGGCGGCTCTACGACACCGACACGTCCACCTACATCACGCTCGCGGACGTGAAGCAGCTCGTGATGGACGCCGAGTCCTTCGTGGTGCGCGACGCCAAGACCAACGAGGACCTCACGCGCAGCATCCTGTTGCAGATCATCCTGGAGGAAGAGGCCGGCGGGGCGCCCATGTTCAGCGAGGCCGCGCTGGCCAACATCATCCGTTTCTACGGCCACGCCATGCAGGGCTTCATGGGCAGCTACCTCGAGCGCAACGTGCAGGCGTTCACCGACATCCAGAAGCAACTCGCCGACCAGACGAACACCTTCACGCCGGAGATGTGGACGCAGTTCATGAACATGCAGAACCCGCTTGCCAGCGGCGTGGGCACCTACGCGGAGCAGTCCCGGGCCATGTTCGAGAAGATGCAGCAGCAGATGCTCGGGGCGTTCGGCATCAAGAAGTGACCCGCGGGCGGCAATCCGGACGGGGCCTGCCGCGCCCGCGATCCGGGGGATCCCGTCGCCGAGCCGGGTCATAGCCCGCCCCCCGAGCCCGCGCAGCCAGGGTCTGGGACAATAGTGGGATGAGCGACATCCTCGCGGCGGACGCCCCCGCCTCTGCCGTGCCCAAGGTGGGCTTCGTCAGCCTGGGCTGCCCCAAGGCCCTCACCGATTCCGAACTGATCCTCACGCAACTGAGCGCCGAGGGCTATGCCACGTCCAAGACCTTCGAGGGCGCGGACCTGGTGATCGTCAACACCTGCGGCTTCATCGACGATGCGGTCCGGGAGAGCCTCGACACCATCGGCGAGGCACTGGCGGCCAACGGCAAGGTGATCGTCACCGGCTGCCTGGGCGCGCGCGCGGGCGACAAGACGGACAACATGGTTCGCGAGGTGCACCCCTCCGTGCTGGCCGTGACCGGCCCGCACGCGACGCAGGAGGTGATGGACGCGGTGCATGCCCACCTGCCGAAGCCGCACGACCCGTTCGTGGACCTGGTGCCGGCCGCGGGCATCAAGCTCACGCCCAGGCACTACGCGTACCTGAAGATCAGCGAAGGCTGCAACCACCGCTGCACCTTCTGCATCATCCCGTCCATGCGCGGCGACCTGGTCAGCCGGCCGATCGGCGACGTGCTGAAGGAAGCGAAGGCGCTCTTCGAAGGCGGCGTGAAGGAGCTGCTGGTGGTGAGCCAGGACACGTCGGCCTACGGCGTGGACGTCAAGTACCGCACCGGCTTCCACGAAGGCCGCCCCGTGCGCACGCGCATGCTGGACCTGGTGCAGTCGCTCGGCGAACTGGCGGAGCCTTTCGGCGCCTGGGTGCGGCTGCACTACGTGTACCCGTACCCGCACGTCGACGAGATCATCCCGCTGATGGCGCAGGGCCTGGTGCTGCCTTACCTGGACGTGCCGTTCCAGCACAGCCACCCGGACGTGCTGCGCCGGATGAAGCGGCCCGCCAGCGGCGAGCGCAACCTGGAGCGCATCGCGCGCTGGCGCGAGATGTGTCCCGAGCTCGTGGTGCGCAGCACCTTCATCGCCGGCTTTCCGGGCGAGACGGAGCAGGAGTTCCAGCACCTGCTGGACTTCGTGCGCGAGGCGCAGATCGATCGTGCGGGCTGCTTCGCCTACAGCCCGGTCGAAGGCGCGGCCGCCAACGAGCTGCCCGGCATGCTGCCGCAGCAAGTGCGCGAGGAACGCCGCGCCCGCTTCATGCAGGTGGCGGAGCAGGTCTCGGCCGAACGGCTCAAGCGCCGCGTGGGCGCGACCATGCAGGTGCTGGTGGATTCCGCGCCGGCGCTGGGCCGCAAGGGCGGGGTGGGCCGCAGCTATGCGGACGCGCCCGAGATCGACGGCACCGTTCGCCTGCTGCCGCCGCAAAAGCTCAGCAAACGGCTGGCCGTGGGCGAGTTCACGCAGGCGCGCATCGTGGCCACCGACGGGCACGACCTCGTGGCCGAGCCCATCTGAGCACCATCGTCCCCATGCGACAAAGCCGCCCTCGGGCGGCCTTCCATCCTCAATATCTCCACTACAAACAACAAAGCCGGCGATGCCGGCTTTATGATGCCTCCCGGTGTTCCGAGAGTTGGTGCCCAGGAGAGGACTCGAACCTCCACGATGTTACTCGCTAGTACCTGAAACTAGTGCGTCTACCAATTCCGCCACCTGGGCATTTCAGGAAAAACAAGATTGTATATCAAAAACGTAGAGCGAAACAATGGTGCCGGCCTCCTCGATGAGATCGAGGGCGTGATCCAGGGACACCGCGATGGCCACGGATACGTGGCGCGCGACGACGGCGAAGCCGACATCTACCTTCCACCCAACGAGATGCGCGCGGTGCTGCACCGCGACCGCGTGCGCGCGCGCATCGTGCGGCACGACCGCAAGGGCCGGCCCGAAGGCCGCGTGGTGGAGATCATCGAGCGGCCGCCGCATCCCATCATCGGCCGCCTTCTGCACGAAAGCGGCGTCTGGCTGGTGGCGCCGGAAGACAAGCGTTACGGCCAGGACGTGCTGATCCCCAAGGGCGCCACGGGGCTGGCCAAGGCAGGCCAGGTGGTCGTGGTCGAACTCACCGAGCCGCCCAGCCTGTATGGCCAGCCGGTGGGCCGCGTGAAGGAGGTGCTGGGCGAGGTCGACGACCCCGGCATGGAAATCGAGATCGCGGTGCGCAAGTACGGCGTGCCGCACGAGTTCTCCGAAGCCTGCATCGCGCAGGCCCGGTCGCTGCCGGACAAGGTGCGCCCGCAGGACCACAGGGGCCGCGTCGACCTCACGGACGTGCCCCTGGTCACCATCGACGGCGAGGATGCGCGCGACTTCGACGACGCGGTGTACTGCGAACCGGCCAAGGTGGGCCGCGGCAAGGGCTGGCGCCTGCTGGTCGCGATCGCCGACGTGAGCAACTACGTGGAGACCGGCGGCGCGCTCGACATCGATGCCTACGATCGGGCGACCAGCGTGTACTTCCCGCGGCGGGTGATCCCCATGCTGCCGGAGAAACTATCGAACGGCCTGTGCTCGCTGAACCCCGAGGTCGAGCGGCTGTGCATGGTTTGCGACATGCTGATCACAGCGGCCGGCGAGATCCACGCTTACCAGTTCTATCCCGCCGTCATGTACAGCCATGCGCGCATGACCTACAACGAGGTCGCCGCGATCCTGGGCAACACGCGCGGGCCGGAAGCGGTGCGGCGCAAGGAACTGGTGCCGCACTTCCTGAACCTGCACGACGTGTACCGCGCGCTGCTCAAGGCGCGCAACGCGCGCGGCGCCGTGGACTTCGACACGGTGGAGACGCAGATCGTCTGCGACGAGAACGGCCGCATCGAGCAGATCGTGCCGCGCGTGCGCAACGACGCGCACAAGCTGATCGAGGAGGCGATGCTGGCGGCCAACGTGTGTTCGGCCGACTTCATCCAGCAGGCCGAGGTCCCCGGCCTGTACCGGGTGCACGAGGGCCCGACGCCGGAGAAGAAGGAGATCCTACGCACCTACCTCAAGACGATGGGCGTGGGCGTGACGATCTCCGACGACCCCACCCCGATGGAGTTCCAGAAGATCGCCGCGGCCACCAAGGACCGCCCGGACGCGCAGCAGATCCAGACCATGCTGCTGCGGTCCATGCAGCAGGCGATCTACACGCCGTACAACAGCGGCCACTTCGGCCTGGCCTACGAGGCCTACACGCACTTCACCAGTCCGATCCGCCGTTATCCGGACCTGCTGGTGCACCGCGTGATCAAGGCGATCCTGGCCAAGGAGCGCTACCAGCTGCCGGCGCTGCCGACGCCGGGCGAGGCGCACGAGAAGCTGGCGCGCCGCCTGGCCAGCCGGGTGGCGCCGCCCACGCAGAAGCCGCGCCCCAAGGTCGTCGCGTCGCCGCGCGAGATGCAGGCCTGGGAAGCCGCGGGCCTGCACTGCAGCGCCAACGAGCGCCGGGCCGACGAGGCCAGCCGCGACGTCGAGGCCTGGCTCAAGTGCAAGTACATGCGCGACCACCTCGGCGAGGAGTACTCGGGCGTGGTCACCGCGGCCACGTCGTTCGGCATCTTCGTCACGCTGGACGCGATGTATGTCGAGGGGCTGGTGCACATCACCGAGCTGGGCGGGGAGTACTTCAAGTTCGACGAGGCGCGGCAGGAACTGCGCGGCGAGCGCACCGGCATCCGCTACGCCATCGGCACGCGGCTGCGCGTGCAGGTCAGCCGCGTGGACCTGGACGGACGCAAGATCGACTTCCGCTTGGTGCGCGAGGACGAGGAGTTCCTGGCGCGCGCGATGAAGGAAAAGGGCGTTGCTGCCGGCGAGGCGCCGAAGGCCACCGCCAAGCGCGCTGCGAAGAAGGCGGCGGGCAAGATCGCCAAGGCGCCCAAGCAGGTCGTGCGCGCCGCCAAGAAGGCGGCGGCCAAGGCCAAGCCGCCGCGCAAGACGCGCCGTTGATCACGACATGACCAAAGAGGAGACTTCCATGGCAAACACGCAGGCGGCCGGCAAGGTCGCGATCGTCACCGGTGGCGGCACCGGGATCGGCAAGGCCGCGGCGCTGGCCTTGCTCGGAGCGGGCTGGCGCGTGGCCCTGGCCGGCCGCCGCCCCGAACCGCTGCAGGAGGTGGCGAAGGAGTTCGGCGAGCGCGTGCTTGCCGTACCGACCGACATGACGGACCCGGACGCCGTGCGCGCGCTGTTCGACCAGGTCGTGAAGGCCTGGGGCCGCGTGGACCTGTTGTTCAACAACGCCGGCCGGGGCCTGCCGGCCAGCCCGTTGGAAGACATGTCCGTGGCGGACTGGAAGGCCGTGGTGGACACCAACCTCAACGGCATGTTCTACGGCATCCAGAACGCCTTCCGCGTGATGAAGTCGCAGCAGCCCATGGGCGGCCGCATCATCAACAACGGCTCGATCTCCGCCCACGCGCCGCGGCCGCACTCCATTGCCTACACGGCCACCAAGCACGCCGTGTCGGGGCTGACCAAGGCAGCCTCGCTCGACGGCCGCCGCTACGACATCGCCGTGGGCCAGATCGACATCGGCAACGCGCTGACGGAGCTGGCCGCGCGCATGGCCAAGGGCGTGCCGCAGGCCAACGGCGAAATCGCGGTGGAGCCGCTGATGGACGTGGGCATCGTCGGCCAGTCGGTGCTGTACATGGCCAGCCTGCCGCTGGAGGCGAACGTCCTGTTCCACACCGTGATGGCGACCAAGATGCCGTTCGTGGGGCGGGGCTAGGCCCGATCGGCGGGGTTCGCTTCGCTCACCTTCCGCGGCGGCCGCCGCGCCGCCCTGCATGCAGGGTGGTGGTGAGCCGGCGCAGCGGCGAACCCCTTCGTTCACGCCCAGCGTGAGGCCAACGCCGCCGCCGTCAACGGCTCATCCTGCGGCCACCGATCCGCCGCCAACCCGTGCAGGTACGCGGCCGCGCTCGCGGCCTCGAAGGCATCTTCCCCGTTGGCCAGCCTGGCAGCGACCATGCCCGCCAGCACGTCGCCCGTTCCCGCGATCGCCAGGCGCGCGTTGCCCGTCGGGTTGATCCGCACGCGCCCGTCGGCTGCCGCGATCACCGTCCCTGAACCCTTCAGGAGCACGACGGCGCCGTAGCGCCGCGCAAGGTCCCGCGCGGCCGCGAGCCGGTTCGCCTGGACCTCGGCGGTCGGCAGTTCCAGCAGGCGCGCCGCCTCCAGCGGGTGGGGGGTGAGCACCGTCGGTGCTGCGCCGCGCCCGCGGGCTTCCAGCAGCGCCTGCCCCTGCGCATCGGCCGCGATGGCGTTGAGGGCATCCGCGTCGAGGACCAGCGCCCGCGCGTGCAGCACGCCCGGCAGCGCCGAGCGCACCGCATCGCCGCCGCCGCAGCCGCAGGCCACGGTCATCTCGGCGAACGCGAGGCTGTCCCAGGGGCGCACCATGAGATCCGGCTGCTGCGCGTCCAGTGCGGCCGCCGCGGGATCGAGGAAGCCCACGTACACGCGCCCGGCACCGTGGTGCAGGGCCGCGCGCGCGCAGAGCAGGACGGCCCCGGCCATGCCGGGCGCGCCCCCGATGGCGGCGACGTCGCCGTAACTGCCCTTGTGGCTCGCGTGCAGGCGCTGCGCCACCGCAGGCGGGGCGCAGAGCTGGGCGACGGGAGCACCGGCCGGGTCCACCTGCAGGTCCTCGAACCAGACCTGGCCGGCCGCATCGCGCCCTTGCGCCGTGAAGAGGCCGGGCTTGAGCGCCAGCAGTGCCAGCGTGTGGTCGGCGCGGACGCAATGGGTGGCATGGCCCGTGTCGGCATTCAGCGCCGAGGGCACGTCGACGGCGAGCACCGGAGCCGCCCCTGCGTTCATGCGCTCCATCCACCGCAGCAGCGCTCCTTCGGGACTGCGCGTCGCGCCGATTCCCAGCAGCGCGTCGATCGCGAGGTCGAAGCTGGCGGGAGGGTCCGCTGCGAAGGCCACGCCCGCGGCGCGCGCGCGCAGCAGCGAGGCGCGCGCGTCGTCCGGTGCGCGGGCTTCCTCGCCCAGCCAGGTCACGACGGGGTCCTTGCCCCAGCGTTTGAGGTGCAGCGCCGCTTCGAAGCCGTCGCCCCCGTTGTTGCCGGGACCGCAGGCGATCCAGACCGTGCGCGCGTGCGGCGCGACGGCCAGGGCGAGCCGGGCGACCGCGAGGCCCGCACGCTGCATGAGCGTGTGCGGGGGCAGGGCGCCGGTGGCACGCTGCTCGAGGCGGCGGATGGCCGCGACGTCGTGGAGGGGCCAGGGCCGGTCGGGCGTGACGCGCTGCATGCGGGGGATTGTGAACGAGCGGCCGCGGGTGAAGTGGTGGGCTTCGCTGCGCTCCCCTGCCGGCGCCGCCACCCTAGGTGGCGAGGCGCTCCACGCCCAGGCCCTCGAGGTCCACCTCCGGCGCCTTGGCGCCCATCAGGTCCGCGACGGCGCGCGCGCTGCCGCAGGCCAGTGCCCAGCCGCTGGAGCCGTGGCCGATGTTGATCCAGACGCCGGGGATGCCGGTGGCGCCCAGCACGGGCGGGCCGTCCGGCAGCATGGGGCGCGCGCCCTTCCACTCCTGCACGGCCGCCCCCGTGTTGGCCAGCTGCGCGGCGCCCGGGAACCAGTCGTGCAGCACCTTGTAGAGGGTCTGGATCGCGCCCGGCCGCTTGTGGCTCGGCTCGCCGCCGATCTCGGCGCTGCCGGCGACGCGCACCCGGTTGCCCAGGCGCGAGATCGCCACCTTGTAGCGGTCGTCCATCACGCCGC
This sequence comes from Ramlibacter sp. G4-7, assembly GCF_057784995.1. Classification (NCBI taxonomy): domain Bacteria; kingdom Pseudomonadati; phylum Pseudomonadota; class Betaproteobacteria; order Burkholderiales; family Comamonadaceae; genus Ramlibacter; species Ramlibacter sp. G4-7. The sequence goes on along the minus strand of NZ_JBYNTT010000006.1, from coordinate 266,896 downwards.
TGCGCGGCGCGTTCAGCGGCTCGCGGATGGGCGCGCTGATCGAGTAGCCATGCACGGCGGCCAGTGGAATGTGCAGGCCCACCGGGCGCAGCAGCGAGGCCGACGCCATGCCGCTGCACACCACCACCGCATCGAAGCGCTGCGCCGCGGGAACCGCATCGCCGCCGCGCGTGATGCGCAGCACCGTGGGCTGGGCGGTGTCCAGCGGCGCGACCGAGCAGTTGAACTCGAAACGGGCGCCCATCGCCTGGGTCTGGTTCTTCAGCAGCAGGGCGAACTGGCGGCAGTTGCCCACCTGGTCCTCGGGGAGGTGGATCGCGCCGGCGAAATCGGTGTCCGGGTTCAGCGCCGGCTCCAGGCTGCGTGCCTTCTCGGCGTCGACCTCCTGGAACTTCACGCCCGCGTCGCGCAGCACCTGCAGGCCCGCCTGCACCATCTTGCGGTCCTTGTCGGAGCGCAGCAGCACCATGTAGCCCTGCGAGCGGTCGTATTCGAGCTGCAGGTCCTCGGTCAGGCGGTCGAGCCGGGCGCGGCTGTAGAAGGCCAGGCGCTGCAGCCGCGCGCGGTTGGCGAGGTAGGTGTCGAGCTCGCACGCGCGGCGCCAGCGCATCATCCAGCGCACTTCGTGCGCGGCGAGGGGCCAGCACAGGCGCACCGGCGCATGGCGGCTGAACAGGTAGCGGGCCACCTTGCCCGTCATGCCGGGCGCGGCCCAGGGGGTGACGTAGCCGGGGGCGACCACGCCGGCGTTGGCAAAGCTCGTTTCGAGCGCGGCGGCGCCGTGTCGTTCGAACACGGTCACCTCATGGCCGTCGGCGGTCAGCTCGTACGCTGTGGTCACGCCGATGATGCCGGCGCCCACGATGGCGATTTTCATCAGTTCGGGAGGGCGGAAGACAGCAGATGTTCGATCTGCAGGGAGAGGTTCAGGACCGTATCGTCGCGCATCGCGCCGTGCCACGCCATCAGGCCCACGGGCAATTCGCCCGGAGCGTGGCAAGGCAGCGACAGCGCGCATCCATCGAGCATGTTGACGACGCTGGTGTTGCGCAGCAGGAGCGCGTTGGTGCGGAAGAAGGCCTCGTCGCGTTCGGCGCCGGGGGCGATGTCCGCGATGGCAGGGGCCACCATGGGCACGGTGGGAGACAGCACCGCGTCGTAGCCGGCCAGGGCCTCTTCGACTTCGGCGATCCAGGCGCTGCGCGCCTGCTGCAGGTCGATGTATTCCCAGGCCTTCATGTGGCCGCCGCGCTCGATGCGCACGCGCACGCGGGGGTCGTAGTGGCTGCCTTCCTGGGCCAGCAGCTGCCGGTGCCAGGCGTAGCTCTCGGCCGCCGCGAAGCCCCCGGTGGCCTGGAGGCTGCCCAGGTCCTGGATCTGCGTGAGCGCAATCTCCTCGACGTGCGCACCCGCGGCGCGCAGGACCCCGACCGCGCGCTCGAAAGCGCGGGCGACGGTGTCGTCCAGGCCGTCGAGCATCTGCGTGCGCGCGATCGCCAGCCGGCAGGCGGACAAGGGCTTGTCGCTGCGCGCGACCCGGCGGCCGGCCAGGATCTCGTGCGCCAGGATCGCGTCGCGCACCGAGAGCGTCATGGCGCACACCGTATCGAGGGTGGCGGACAGCGGATAAGCCCCTTGCAAGGGCGTCAGGCGCGCGGTGTTCTTGAACCCCACGATGCCGCAGAGGGCCGCGGGGATGCGGATCGAGCCGCCCGTGTCCGAGCCCAGGGCGAGGAGGGCGGATCCGTTGGCCACCGACACGGCGCCGCCGGAGCTGGAGCCGCCGGGAATGCGGGGCGTGCCGGCGTCGCAGGGGTTGGCGGGGGTGCCGTGGTGCGGATTGATGCCGACGCCGGAGAAGGCGAACTCGCTCATGTTGGTCCGGCCCACGACCACCCCGCCGGCGGCGCGCAGGCGGGCCACGGACAGGGCGTCGGACGCAGCCGGCTTTGCGTGCTTCAGGGCCACCGAGCCCGCGGTGGTGACCTCGCCGGCGCAGTCGAACAGGTCCTTCACCGACACCGGCAGGCCTGCCAGTTCCGTGGCGGGCGCGACGCGCTGCGCCTCGGTGCGGGCCGCGTCGAAGCGGGTCTTCAGGAAGGTGTGGCGGGCGGCGGGCGCACTTGCTGCCGCCTCGGCGGCGGCAATGGCGTCGACGGCGCTGGCCTGTCCCGCGCGGATGCGCTCTCGGGTGCTGTGGAGGTCGGGGAGCGGCATGGATGAGGCAGGGGTGGCGGAGAGGGGCCTGTGCTAGAATCTCGCGGTTTTGCGGGCGGCACGCGCAGTTGCGGTGCACGTTGTCGGCAAGACAAATCGCGGATCCCGCCCCTCGAGGTGTCGCAAACGAACCGTTGCGATTCAGGCCGGGATTCTAGACCCAACCTTCGGAGCTCCCCAATGACCGTATCCATGCGTGAAATGCTGGAAGCCGGTGTCCATTTCGGACACCAGACGCGCTTCTGGAACCCCAAGATGGCCCCGTTCATCTTCGGCCATCGCAACAAGATCCACATCATCAACCTCGAAAAGACGTTGCCGATGTTCGAGGAGGCGACCAAGTTCGCCCGGCAACTCGCCGCCAACCGCGGCACCATCCTGATGGTGGGCACCAAGCGCCAGGCGCGCGAGCTGGTCTCGTCGGAAGCCGGCCGTGCCGGCATGCCCTTCGTGAACCAGCGCTGGCTGGGCGGCATGCTGACGAACTTCAAGACCGTGAAGACCTCGCTCAAGCGCCTGAAGGACATGAAGGCCCAGCAGGAAGGCGGCCTCGAGGCCATGTCGAAGAAGGAACAGCTGATGTTCCAGCGCGAGCTGGACAAGCTGGAGAAGGACATCGGCGGCATCCAGGACATGAACACCCTGCCAGACGCGCTGTTCATCGTCGACGTGGGCTACCACAAGATCGCCGTCGCCGAGGCCCAGAAGCTGGGCATCCCGATCATCGCCGTGGTGGACTCCAACCACTCGCCCGAGGGCATCGACTACGTGATCCCGGGCAACGACGACTCCGCCAAGGCCGTGACGCTGTACGTGCGCGGCATGGCTGACGCCATCCTCGAGGGCAAGAACAACGCCGTCAACGACGTGCAGCGCGCCGTCGCCGAGGGCAGCGACGAGTTCGTCGAGGTCAAGGAAGGCGCTGCCTCCTGATCTTCCGGCCCCGAGCCGCGACAGAGGGGGCTTTCGGGCCCCCTTTGCACAAGAAGATCCAACTGAACAGACACCGATAGAGGAAAAGATGGCTGCAATCACCGCAAGCATGGTCGCCGAACTGCGCGCCAAGACCGACGCCCCGATGATGGAGTGCAAGAGGGCCCTGACCGAGGCCGCCGGCGACATGGACAAGGCCGAGGAAATCCTGCGCGTGAAGCTGGGCGGCAAGGCCGCCAAGGCCGGCTCCCGCGTGACCGCCGAAGGCGTCGTCGCCGCTTCGATCGAAGGCACCACCGGCGCCCTGGTCGAAGTCAACTGCGAAACCGACTTCGTCACCAAGAACGACAGCTTCCTGGCGATGGCCCGTGCCGCCGCCGAACTGATCGCCAAGAACAAGCCGGCGGACGTCGCCGCGCTGGGCGCGCTGGCGTACAGCCAGGACGGCTTCGGCCCGACCCTGGAAGACGTGCGCAAGGGCCTGATCGGCAAGATCGGCGAGAACATGAGCTTCCGCCGCTTCAAGCGCTTCGAAGGCGGCAACAAGCTGGTGAGCTACCTGCACGGCACGCGCATCGGCGTGGTGGTCGAGTACACGGGCGACGAGGTCGCCGCCAAGGACGTGGCGATGCACGTGGCCGCGATGAAGCCGGTGGCGCTGTCGTCGGCCGACGTGCCCGCCGACCTGATCGAGAAGGAACGCAACGTCGCCACCGCCAAGGCCGCCGAATCCGGCAAGCCGGCCGACATTGCCGCCAAGATGATCGAGGGCTCCGTCCAGAAGTACCTCAAGGAAGTCTCGCTGCTGAACCAGGCGTTCGTGAAGAACGACAAGCAGACGGTCGAGGCCATGCTCAAGGCCGCCAACACCCAGGTGAAGGGCTTCACCCTGTACGTGGTGGGCGAGGGCATCGAGAAGAAGGCCGACGACTTCGCCGCCGAAGTGGCGGCCCAGGTCGCCGCCGCCAAGCAGGCCGCCTGAGGCCGACCTACGGCGTCCGGGAGAGCCCTCCCGGAGGCCGTCGGCCGATCCGCCCCGTTACACTCACCGAAGTTCCAAGGAGACCCGTTCCCATGCCCGCCCAGCCAGCCCACAAGCGCATCCTGCTCAAGCTGTCCGGGGAGGCCCTGATGGGCGACGACGCCTTCGGCATCAACCGCGCGACCATCGTGCGGATGGTGCAGGAGGTCGCCGAAGTGGTGAACATGGGCGTGCAGGTCGCGGTGGTCATCGGCGGCGGCAACATCTTCCGCGGCGTCGCCGGCGGCTCGGTCGGCATGGACCGGGCGACCGCCGACTACATGGGCATGCTGGCCACCGTGATGAACGCGCTGGCGCTGTCCGACGCGATGAACAAGCAGGGCCTGGTGTCGCGCGTGATGTCGGCCATCAACATCGAGCAGGTGGTCGAGCCCTACATCCGGCCCAAGGCGCTGCAGTACCTGGAAGAGGGCAAGGTCGTGATCTTCGCCGCCGGTACCGGCAACCCCTTCTTCACCACCGACACCGCCGCCGCCTTGCGCGGCGCGGAGATCGGCGCCGAGATGGTGCTCAAGGCGACCAAGGTGGACGGCGTGTACTCCGCCGACCCGCAGAAGGACCCTTCCGCGGAACGCTATTCCCGCATCAGCTTCGACGAGGCCATGGCGAAGAACCTGGGCATCCTGGATGCGACCGCCTTCGCTCTGTGCCGTGACCAGAAGCTGCCGATCAAGGTGTTCTCGATCTTCAAGCACGGCGCGCTCAAGCGGGTGGTGCTCGGCGAGGACGAGGGCACCCTGGTGTACGCCTGATCGGCGCAAGAGAGGAGACGACAGAAATGGCAACGATCCCCGAAATCAAGCAGACGACGCAAGTCAAGATGGACCAGACCATCGCCGCGTTCAAGACCACCTTGTCCAAGATCCGCACCGGCCGCGCCAACCCGGGCCTGCTGGACACCGTGCACGTCGACTACTACGGCTCCTCGGTTCCGATCTCGCAGGTGGCCAACGTCTCGCTGCTCGACGCGCGCACGATCTCCGTGCAGCCCTGGGAAAAAGGGCTGGGTGCCAAGATCGAGAAGGCCATCCGCGACAGCGACCTGGGCCTCAACCCCGCGTCCATGGGCGACCTGATCCGCGTGCCGATGCCGCCGATGTCGGAGGAGCGCCGCAAGGAGATGACCAAGCTGGTCCGGCACGAAGGCGAGAACGCCAAGATCGCGATCCGCAACCTGCGCCGCGACGCCAACGAGCACGTGAAGAAGCTGGTCAAGGACAAGGTCGCGACCGAAGACGACCACAAGCGCGCCGAAGGCGACGTGCAGAAGGCGACCGACAAGCACATCAACGAGATCGATTCGCTCGTCGCCGCCAAGGAAAAGGAGATCATGGAGGTCTGACCTCCATGTCCGCATGACCAGCAAGAAGCCGCGCGCCGTCCCGCATCACATCGCCATCGTCATGGATGGCAACGGCCGCTGGGCCACCAAACGCTTCCTGCCCCGGGTCGCCGGGCACAAGAAGGGCGTCGACGCCTTGCGCGCATGCGTGCGCCATTGCGGCGACATCGGCGTGAAGGTGCTCACCGTCTTCGCCTTTTCCTCCGAGAACTGGAACCGTCCGGCCGAGGAGGTCTCGGGGCTGATGGAGCTGCTGGCCGCCGCGCTCGCGCGCGAGGTGCCGCAGCTGCAGGCCGAGGGCGTGCGCATCCACTTCGTGGGCGAGCGCCGGGCCTTGTCGGAAAAGGTGCGCACCGGCCTGGCGCAGGCCGAGGCGAGCACGGCCGGCAACGAGCGGCTGGTGCTGAACATCTGCTTCAACTACGGCGGGCGCTGGGACATCGCCCAGGCCGCGGCGCAGCTCGCCGCGCGCGGCGAGCCCATCACCGAACAGGCCCTGGACCGCGCCATGGCGCTGGCGCACGTGCCGGACCCGGACCTCGTGATCCGCACGGGCGGGGAACTGCGCATCAGCAACTTCCTGCTCTGGCAGGGCGCCTACAGCGAGCTGTACTTCACCGACAAGCTCTGGCCGGAGTTCGATGCCGCCGCCGTGGACGCGGCGATCGCCGAGTACAGCCAGCGCGAGCGCCGCTTCGGCAAGACGTCCGAGCAGGTCGGCGCGCAGGCCAAGGACTCGGGCCGCAAGGCGGCCTGAGGCACGCGATGCTCAAGCAGCGCGTCATCACCGCCATCGTCCTGCTGGCCATCCTGCTGCCGGCGCTGTTCTGGCACACGCCGGAGCCCTTCCTGGGCATCACCCTGGTCCTGATCGCCGCCGGCGGCTGGGAGTGGGGACGCCTCAATGGCCTGTCGCAGGGGCTGAACGTCGCGCTCGGCGTGATCACGCTGGCGCTGTGCGCCGGGACCTGGGCGCTGGGGTGGCCGCAGAACCCATCGGTCATGCTGTGGCTGGTGGTGGGCGCGCTGTGGGTGCTCGCCGGTGCCGCGCTGGTCAAGGGCGGCGTGGACGGGTGGCCGCGCATTCCGCGCGGGGTGCGCGTGGTGGGCGGCGTGCTGGCCCTGGTGCTCGCCTGGCTGGCGATGGCGCAGGCCCGCGTCATCGGCGTCAACTTCCTGCTGTCCATCCTGGTGCTGGTGTGGGTGGCGGACATCTTTGCCTACTTCGCCGGCCGCGCCTTCGGCGGCCGCTTCACGCAGCGCAAGCTGGCCCCGGTCATCAGCCCGAAGAAAAGCTGGGAAGGCGTGTGGGGCGGCATGGCCGGCGTGGTGGTGCTGGCCATCGCCTGGACGCTGGCCGACCAGGCCGCGCACGCCGCGGTGCCGTCCCTGTACTCCCGGCTCGCGTCGCTGAACTGGCTGGTGCTGGTGCTCGCCGCGGTCTTCCTGGGCGCCATGAGCGTCGTCGGCGACCTCGCCGAATCGCTGGTCAAGCGCAGCGCCGGCATCAAGGATTCGAGCCAGCTCCTGCCCGGGCACGGCGGCGTGCTGGACCGGGTCGATGCCCTGCTGCCGACGCTGCCCCTGGCGATGATGCTGGCCACCCTGGCCACCGCCCTGGCCTCGCGATGAAGCAGCGACTCGCCGTCCTCGGGTCCACCGGTTCGATCGGGGCCAACACGCTGGACGTGGCCGCCCGCCATCCGGAGCGCTTCGAGGTGTTCGCGCTCAGCGCCGCTTCGCAAGTGGACACCATGCTGCAGCAGTGCCTGCAGTTCCGCCCGGCCTTCGCCGTGATGGCGCAGGAGGACGCGGGCCGTGCGCTTGCCGCCCGCATCGAGTCCAGCGGATTGAAGACGCGCGTGCTCTGGGGCGCCTCCGCCCTCGACACGGTCGCCGGCCACGAGCAGGTGGACACCGTGATGGCGTCCATCGTCGGTGCCGCCGGGCTGTCGTCGTGCATCGCCGCGGCCCGCGCGGGCAAGAAGCTGCTGCTGGCGAACAAGGAGGCGCTGGTGGTCGGCGGCGAGCTGTTCATGGCCGCGGTGCGGCAGGGCGGGGCGCGCCTGCTGCCCATCGACAGCGAGCATTCGGCCATCTTCCAGTCGCTGCCCGAAGACGCGGCGACGTGGGACGCGCGCGTGGAGAAGATCATCCTCACGGCCTCCGGCGGGCCCTTCCGCACCCGCGAACCCGCCACCCTGCGCGAGGTGACGCCGGAGCAGGCCTGCGCCCATCCGAACTGGGTGATGGGGCGCAAGATCTCGGTCGACTCGGCCACCATGATGAACAAGGCGCTGGAGGTGATCGAGGCGCGCTACCTGTTCGGCCTGCCACCCGAACGGCTGCAGGTGGTGATCCATCCGCAAAGCGTCGTCCATTCGATGGTGCAGTACCGCGACACCTCCGTGGTGGCGCAGCTGGGCACCCCCGACATGCGCGTGCCGATCGCGTTCGGCCTCGCCTGGCCGGAGCGGGTCGCCTCCGGCGCGCAGCCGCTGGACTTCGGCACGCTGGCCGACATGAGTTTCGAATCGCTGGACAGCCGCGGGCACCGCGCGCGCTTCCCCGGGCTGCAGCTCGCGTGGGACGCGCTGGCCGCGGCGCCGGGAACCACCGCGGTGCTCAATGCCGCCAACGAGATGGCGGTGGCGGCCTTCCTGGAGCGCCGCATCCGCTTCGACCAGATCCACTCGGTAAACCTTGCAACTTTGGAAGGGGTGGTCCCTTCCAAGCCGCAATCCCTGCAGGACCTGCTGGCGCTGGACGCCGCGGCCCGCCGCGAGGCGGACCACGCGATCCGGAGGCTGGCGGCCTGACGGAGGAGGGAAACCCATGCTCACCGTCGTCGCCTTCATCGTTGCCCTGGGCTTGCTGATCGCCGTCCACGAGTACGGCCACTACCGCGTCGCGGTCGCCTGCGACGTCGAGGTCCTGCGCTTCTCCATCGGCTTCGGCAAGGTCCTGTACCGCTGGAAGCCGCGGCGTCCCCGTCCCGGCCAGGACACCGAGTTCGTCATCGGCGCCTTCCCGCTGGGAGGCTACGTGAAGATGCTGGACGAACGCGAAGGGCCGGTGGATGCCGCGGAGCGCGAGCGCGCCTTCAACACCCAGCCCCTGAAGTCCCGCGCCGCGATCGTGGCCGCCGGGCCGATCGCGAACCTGCTGCTGGCGATCCTGCTCTATGCGGCGGTCAACTGGATGGGCGTGGAAGAACCGCAGCCCGTGCTGGGCTCGCCCGTCGCCGGCTCCATCGCCGCGGAGGCCGGCCTGCGCGGCGGCGAGCGCGTGCAGTCCGCCGCCTTCGAGGGGGACGAGGCGCAGCCGCTGCGCTCGTTCGAGGAGCTGCGCTGGCTGCTCACGCGCGGCGCGCTCGATGGCCGCGACCTGCGCCTGGTGCTCGCGCGTGACGGCGCCAGCCGCGGCGGCGAGGTGCTGCTGCCGCTGTCCCGGCTGGACGCGAGGGACGCGGATGCGCAGCTGATGCGCAAGGTCGGCATCGTCGCGCCGTGGAGCCCGCCGGTGCTGGGCGAGATCATGGGCGGCGGCGCCGCCGAACGCGCGGGCCTGCGCAAGGGCGACACCGTCCTGCGCGTGGACGGCAAGGAAGTGGGCGACGCGCAGCAGCTGCGGGACCTGATCCGCGCCAAGGTGCAGGGCGGCCGCGGCGTGGCCTCCACCTGGGACATCGACCGCGCGGGACAGCGCCTGCAGGTGCCGGTGACGCCCGACTTCGTGGCCGACCCCGCCGGCGGGGTCGGCGTGGGCCGCATCTCCGCCTACGTGGGCGTCCCGCCGGCCATGGTGACGGTGCGCTACGGCCCGCTCGACGGCCTGTGGAACGGCGCGGTCCGCACCTGGGAGGTGTCCGCCCTGACGCTCAAGATGATGGGGCGCATGGTGATCGGCGAGGCCTCGGTGAAGAACTTGAGCGGCCCGCTCACCATCGCCGATTACGCGGGCAAATCCGCGAGCCTCGGCCTCACGCAATACCTGCTGTTCCTCGCCTTGATCAGCGTGAGCCTCGGCGTGCTGAACCTGCTGCCGCTGCCGGTCTTGGACGGTGGACACCTGATGTATTATCTTTGGGAGGCCGTCACGGGCAGGAGCGTCTCCGACGCCTGGATGGAGCGCCTTCAGCGCGGTGGCGTGGCGGTGCTGCTGGTCATGATGTCGATCGCCCTGTTCAACGACGTCGCCCGGCTCTTTGGTTAGACAACAAGATGGCAGCTGCCGCCCCGCGGTGACGGCATCCGTCCCGCCGGCGCCTTTCCAGAATCAATGAAGAAACATTTCAAGCGCTTCCGCGTGCGCACCGTCTCGGCTGTCGCGGCCCTCGCATTCGCCGCGAACGCCTGGGCCGTCGACCCCTTCACGGTGCGCGACATCCGGGTCGAGGGCCTGCAGCGGGTGGAGCCCGGCACGATCTTCGGCTCGCTGCCGTTTCGCGTCGGCGACCAGTACACCGATGACAAGGGCTCGGCCGCGATCCGGGCCCTGTTCGCATTGGGCCTGTTCAAGGACGTGCGCCTGGAGACCCAGGGCGACGTGCTGATCATCGTCGTCGAAGAGCGGCCCACGGTGGCGGACGTCGACTTCTCCGGCACCAAGGAATTCGACAAGGACACGCTGAAGAAGGCCCTGCGCGACATCGGCCTGACCGAGGGCCGCCCCTTCGACCAGGCGCTGGCCGACCGCGCCGAGCAGGAACTCAAGCGCCAGTACATCAACCGCAGCCTGTACGGCGCGGAGGTGGTGACCACGGTCACGCCGATCGAGCGCAACCGCGTGAACCTCACGTTCACCGTGACCGAAGGCGATCCGACCAAGATCCACGACATCACCTTCGTGGGCAACCGCTCCTTCAGCGCATCGCAGCTCAAGGGCCTGATGGACCTGAGCACCGGCGGCTGGCTGACCTGGTACACCAAGTCCGACCGCTATTCGCGCACCAAGCTCAATGCCGACCTGGAGGCGCTGCGCTCCTTCTACCTGCAGCGCGGCTTCCTCGAGTTCCGCATCGACTCCACGCAGGTGGCGATCTCGCCGGACAAGCAGGACATCAGCATCACCATCAACATCACCGAGGGCGACCGCTACGTCGTCTCGGGGGTGCGGCTGGAAGGCGACTACCTGGCCAAGGACGAGGAGTTCAAGTCCCTGGTGAAGATCAAGCCGGGCGAGCCCTACAACGCGGACCAGGTCACCGAAACCACCAAGGCCTTCACCGACTACTTCGGCAACTTCGGCTACGCCTTCGCCCAGGTCGAGGCGCGGCCGGAGATCGACCGGGCCAACAACCGCGTGGCGTTCGTGCTGGTCGCGGACCCCTCGCGCCGCGCCTACGTGCGCCGCATCAACATCGCCGGCAACAACCGCACGCGCGACGAAGTGATCCGCCGCGAGTTCCGCCAGTTCGAGTCGAGCTGGTACGACGCCGAGAAGATCAAGCTCTCGCGCGACCGCGTGGACCGCCTGGGCTTCTTCAAGGAAGTAGGCATCGAGACCAGCGACGTGCCGGGCGCGCCGGACCAGGTCGACCTGAACATCAACGTGCAGGAGCGCCCGACCGGCAGCCTGCAGCTGGGCGCGGGCTTCTCCAGCGCGGAAAAGCTGGGCCTGTCCTTCGCCGTCAAGCAGGAGAACGCCTTCGGCACGGGCAACTACCTGGCCGTCGAGGTCAACACCAGCAAGTACAACAAGACGATCGCGTTCAACACGGTCAACCCGTACTTCACCCCGGACGGCATCTCGCGCACTTTCGACCTCTACCACCGGTCTTCGCGTCCCTACGAGAACCAGGGCGGTGACTACCGGCTGGTCACCTCCGGCCTGGGGTTGCGCTTCGGTGTTCCCTTCAGCGAGAAGGACACCGTGTTCTTCGGGGCCGGCCTGGAACGCACCGAGATCGTCGAGGGAACGAACATCCCGGCGGCCTACCTGGCCTATGCCGCGCAGTTCGGCGCCAAGAGCAACACGCTGCCCCTGACCATCGGCTGGTCGCGCGACGACCGGGACAGCACGCTGGTGCCCACCAGCGGGCGCTTCCAGCGCTTGTCGGGCGAGTGGGGCGTGGCGGGCGATGCCCGGTACCTGCGCGGCAACTACCAGTACCAGCAGTACGTGCCCCTGAGCAAGGCCTACACCCTGGCCTTCAACGGCGAGCTCGGCTGGGGCAAGGGGCTCAGTGGACAGCCCTTCCCGGTCTTCAAGAACTTCTATTCGGGCGGCCTCGGGTCGGTCCGCGGCTTCGAGCAGGGGACCCTGGGCCCGCGCGACGTCACCGGCGCCTCCATCGGCGGCCCGCGCAAGATCACGCTGAACGCGGAGGTGCTCACGCCCTTCCCGGGGGCGGGCAACGACCGCACGCTGCGCATGTTCGCCTTCATCGACGTGGGCAACGTGTTCGGCGAGAACGAGAAGTTGACGGCGAGCGAGCTGCGCGCCTCCGCCGGCCTGGGGCTGTCCTGGCTGTCCCCGATCGGCCCCCTGCGCATCGCCTATGCCCAGCCGGTGCGAACGCAGCCTGGCGATAGAATCCAGAAATTCCAATTCCAGATCGGGACATCGTTCTGATGAAGTATCTGACCCGTCCATGGCTGCTGGTCCTGCTGGGTGCACTGGCGTTCGGCGCCCAGGTGCGGGCGGATGAATTCCGCGTGGGCTTCGTCAACACCGACCGGATCTTCCGCGAGGCCAACTCCGCCAAGGCGGCGCAGGCCAAGCTGGAACAGGAGTTCTCGCGCCGCGAAAAGGAACTGAACGACCTCGGCGCCGGCCTCAAGACGGCCTCCGAGCGTTTCGAACGCGAGGGCCCGACGCTGCCCGAGTCGCAGCGCGCCCAGCGGCAAAAGCAGCTGATCGACCAGGACCGCGAGTTCCAGCGCAAGCGCCGCGAGTTCCAGGAGGACCTCAATGCGCGCAAGAACGAGGAGCTTCAGCAGGTCCTCGACCGCGCCAACCGCGTGGTGCGCCAGGTCGCCGAGCAGGAGAAGTACGACCTGATCCTGCAGGAAGCCGTCTACATCAACCCCAAGCACGACATCACCGACAAGGTGATCAAGGCTCTCAACACCGCCCGGTGAGTCCGGGCGCGCACATGGCGCTGCAGCTCGGCGAGATCGTGGCGGCCCTCGGCGGCGAACTGCACGGGGACGCCAGCCTGGCCATCGAGGGGCTCGCCCCGCTCGAGTCGGCCGGGCCCCGCCACCTGAGCTTCCTCAGCAACCCGCGCTACCAGCCGCAGCTCCAGGCCTCCGGCGCGGGCTGCGTCATCGTGGCGCCGGCGATGCGCGACGCCGCGCTCGCCCGCGGCGCCTGCATCGTCACGGAAGATCCTTATCTTTACTTCGCCCGCGCGACCCAGCTGTGGAAGCGTGCCCATGCCCGGCCCGAGCCCGCGCCCATCCATCCCAGCGCGGTGATCGATCCCGAAGCGGTGCTGGGCGAAGGCGTGCGCATCGGCCCGCACTGCGTGGTGGAGCGCGGCGCGCGCATAGGCGCGGGAACCGTGCTCAAGGCGCGCGTGCACGTGGCCGAGGACTGCAGCGTCGGCGAGCGCTGCGTGCTGCATCCGGGCGTGGTGATCGGGGCCGACGGCTTCGGCTTCGCGCCCTCGCCCCAGGGGTTCGTGAAGATCGAGCAGCTCGGCGCGGTGCGCATCGGCGACGACGTGGAGATCGGCGCCAACACCTGCATCGACCGCGGCGCCCTCGCCGACACGGTCGTGGAAGAGGGCGTCAAGATCGACAACCTCGTGCAGATCGGGCACAACTGCCGCATCGGCCGGCACACCGTGATCTCCGGCTGCACCGGCATCGCGGGCAGCGCCACCATCGGTGCGCACTGCATGATCGGCGGCGCCGCCATGATCCTGGGCCACCTCACCATCGCCGACAAGGTGAGCATCTCGGCCGGCTCCTTCGTCGCGCGCTCCATCGGCAAGCCCGGCCTCTACACCGGCATCTTCCCCATCGACGACAATGCGTCCTGGGAGAAGAACGCAGCCACCCTCAAGCAGCTGTACACCTTGCGCGAGCGCCTCAAGGCGCTGGAAAAGAAACTGTGAACCCGTCCATGGACATCCACCAGATCCTGAAGAAGCTGCCGCACCGCTATCCGTTCCTGCTGGTGGACCGGGTGCTGTCGGTCGACCCCGGCAAGTCGATCAAGGCGCTGAAGAACGTCACCATCAACGAGCCCTTCTTCGGGGGCCACTTCCCGCACCGGCCCGTGATGCCGGGCGTGCTGATGCTCGAAGCCATGGCGCAGACGGCCGGCCTGCTGGCCTTCGCCGGCGACGCGGGCGGGCGCGACGCGAATTCCGTCATCTACTTCGCCGGCATCGACGGCGCGCGCTTCAAGCGCCCGGTGGAGCCGGGCGACCAGCTGATCATGGACGTGGAAATCATTCGCCACAAGGCAGGCATCTACAAGTTCAAGGGCACCGCGCGCGTGGGCGAGGAGATCGCTTGCGAAGCCGAGCTGATGTGCACCATGCGGACGGTCGCTTGAGCGCATGGCAAAGATCCACCCGACCGCAATCGTCGATCCGAAAGCGGAGCTGGATGGCAGCGTCACCGTCGGGCCGTACACGCTGGTCGGCCCGCACGTGAAGGTGGGGGCCGGCACGACGATCGCCGGCCACGTGGTGCTCGAGGGCCACACGACGCTGGGCCGCGACAACCGCATCTTCCAGTTCGCTTCCATAGGCGCCGCCAACCAGGACAAGAAGTACCAGGGTGAGCCCACCGAGCTGGTGATCGGCGACCGCAACACCATCCGCGAGTTCACGACGCTGCAGGTCGGCACGGTCCAGGACAAGGGCCGCACCACCATCGGCGACGACAACTGGATCATGGCCTACGTGCACGTTGCGCACGACTGCATCGTCGGCAGCAACACCACGCTGGCCAACAACGCCACGATGGCCGGCCACGTGGAAGTGGGCGACTGGGTGACGGTAGGCGGCCTCACGGGCATCCACCAGTTCGTCAAGGTGGGCGCCCACGCCATGCTCGGCTTCCAGAGCGCCGTGTCGCAGGACGTGCCGCCCTTCATGCTGGTGGACGGCAACCCGCTGGCCGTGCGCGGGGTGAACGTCGTCGGACTGCGCCGGCGCGACTTCAGCGCCGAACGGATCGCCGCCGTCAAGCAGATGCACAAGCTGCTGTACCGCGAGAACCGGACGCTGGACGACGCCCGCGCCGCCATTGCCGCCCTGGCGCAGTCCACGCCCGAGGCGGCCGAGGACATCGCGCGCATGGTCCGCTTTCTCGACGCCGCCACCCGCGGCATCGCGCGCTAGGACATGGCCGGGAGTGCTCCGCGCGCCGCGCTGGTCGCGGGCGAAGCTTCGGGCGACCTGCTGGGCGGCCTGTTCCTGCAAGGCATGCGCCAGCGCTGGCCGCAGCTGCAGTCCGCCGGCATCGGCGGGCCGCAGATGGCGGCGCAGGGCTTTGAGGCCTGGTGGCCGTCGCACAAGCTCTCGGTCAGCGGCTACGTGGAGGTGCTGCGCCACCTGCGCGAGATCCTGGGCATCCGCGATGCCTTGCGCGAGCGGCTGCTCAAGGACCGCCCCGACGTCTTCATCGGCGTCGATGCGCCCGACTTCAACCTGGGGCTGGAGGCGCAGCTGCGCGCCCGCGGCATCCGCACCGTTCACTTCGTCTGCCCCTCGATCTGGGCCTGGCGCGCGAAGCGCGTGAAGAAGCTGCAGCGCGCCTGCGACCACGTGCTGTGCATCTTTCCCTTCGAGCCCGAGCTGCTCGCCAGGCACGGCGTGCCCGCCACCTACGTCGGCCATCCGCTGGCCAACGTCATCCCCATGGAGCCGGACCGGGCTGCGGCGCGTCGGGCCCTCGGCTTGCCGGCGCAGGGGGAAGTCATCGCCCTGCTGCCGGGAAGCCGCGGCTCCGAGGTCGAGGCGATGACGGGCCGCTTCCTGGCCGCGGCCGCGCTGCTGCAGAAACAGCGCCCGCAAGCCTGGTTCGTGCTGCCCGCCGTGCCGGCGCAGCAGTCCAGGATCAGCGCCATCGCCCGGTCGGGCCCGGGGCCGCGGCACCTCACCATCGTCACGGGGCAGTCGCATGCCGCGCTCGCCGCCTGCGACGTCGCGCTGGTGGCCAGCGGGACGGCGACGCTGGAGGCGGCGCTTTTCAAGCGTCCCATGGTCATCTCGTATGCAACCCACTGGCTCACGTACGCGCTGATGAAGCCGCGGCACCTGCAGCCCTGGGTGGGACTGCCGAACATCCTGGCCGGCGAATTCGTCGTGCCGGAGTTGCTGCAGTCCAACGCAAAACCCGAGTTGCTCCGCGGGGCGCTTGCGGATTGGCTCGATGCGCCTGAGAGAATGCGGGCCGTGCAGGAGAAATTCAGGAACATGCACGTCCTGCTCCAGCGCGATACCGCGACCCTCGCCACCGATGCCATCGAAAAAGTCCTCTCCCGCTAGCCGCCAGAACCGCCTGGACTGGGATCCGGTCGGCTTGCGGGCCGGCGTGGACGAGGCGGGCCGCGGGCCGCTGGCCGGCCCGGTGGTCGCCGCTGCGGTGATCCTGGACGATTCCAGGCGCATCCTGGGCCTGGCGGACTCCAAGATCCTCACGGCCCTGACGCGCGACCGCCTGTACGACAAGATCCGCGAGAAGGCCTTGTGCTGCTCCGTCGGCTCGGCCAGCGTGCAGGAGATCGACGACCTGAACATTTTCCACGCGACCATGCTGGCCATGCGGCGCGCCGTGGAAGGCCTGCGCCTGAAGCCGGTGAAGGTGCTGGTGGACGGCAACCGCCTGCCCAAGCTGGACGTCCTCTCGGAGGCGATCGTCGGCGGCGACGCGAAGGTCAAGTCCATCTCGGCGGCCTCCATCATCGCCAAGGTGACGCGGGACCGCATGCTCGCCGAACTGCACGACCAGTTTCCGCAGTACGGCTTCGCCGCCCACAAGGGCTACAGCACGCCCGAGCACCTGGAAGCATTGCGCCTGCACGGGCCCTGCATCCACCACCGCAGGCATTTCGCGCCCGTCGCGGCGCAGTTCGCGACGGAAGAGGGCGCCACCATCTCGGTCCAGGTGCAGTGACCGAAACCGGGCCCCAGTTCGTCCATTCGCGCGACAACCCGCTGCTGAAGGACCTGCGCAAGCTCGCGCAGGACAGCAGCGCCTACCGCAAGCAGGGCCGCATCTGGCTGGAGGGAGACCATCTCTGCCGCGCGGCGCTGCAGCGCGGCCAGCGGCCGACCCTGGCCGTGTTCCAGGCGTCCTGGTACGACCGCGTCGGCCATGAGTGGTCAGCCGCCGGCGGCAAGACGGTGGTGATCGAGGACGCGCTGTTCGACACCATCAGCGCGCTGGAATCGCCAGGGCGGATGGGCTTCGTGCTGCCGCTGCCGGCGGCGCAGGAGCTGGACCCCGACGCGTCCACGGTCGTCCTGGATGGCCTGCAGGACGCCGGCAACGTCGGCACCATCCTGCGCAGCGCGGGCGCCTTCGGCTTCCGCCAGGTGCTGGCGATCAAGGGCACGGTGGCGCTGTGGAGTCCCAAGGTGCTGCGCGCGGGCATGGGGGCGCACTTCGGGCTGCGGCTGGTCGAAGCCCTGGCGCCCCCGCAGCTCGAAGCGCTGAAGGTTCCGCTGCTGGCGACCAGTTCGCACCAGGGCGAATACCTGCACCTGGCGAAACTTCCCTGGCCGTGTGCGTGGGTGCTGGGGCACGAGGGCCAGGGCGTGAGCGCGGCGCTGGCGGGGAAGGCTTCGGCCTTCGTGCGGATCGTGCAGCCGGGCGGCGAAGAGTCGCTCAACGTGGCGGCCGCGGCGGCGATCTGCCTGCACGCGAGCGCGGCGGCGGCGTTCCGCGGGCCGACCTAGGACTGCTGGTCAGTCGCCGGTCCGCCGAGCGCTTGCGCGATGCGGCGCGCCACTGCGGCGCCGGCGGCGCGCTGCTCTCCGGGCACGTCGCCCAGCACCATCAGGAGTTGCGCATCGCTGGCGAACGATGCCGCGACCTTCGCGCAGCGTTCCCGCTCCGCGTCGACCGCTGCGCGGACGGCGACCGCCATGTTGTCGTGGCTGTAGGGAAGGGGCCCCTCCACCGGGCCGTGCGACGCCCCCGCCGACGCTTGCTGCCGCGCGATGGCGCGTGCTTCGTCCTTCATGTGTTTCGCCCACTCGTTGCGCTGTGCCGGGTCGCTCATGCTGCTGTGCCTTTACCTTTGTCCTTGACTTCGCCTTCGCCGGCCGCGGCACGCGGCAGCGAAACGGTGAAGGTCGTTCCCGCCGCTTGCGTGGACTCCAGCTGCAGGGTGCCGCCGTGCGCGCGCACGATCTCGCGGCAGATGTACAGGCCCAGGCCGAGCCCGCTGCTGTGCCGCCGCTGCCCGTCCTCCCCCTGGCGGCCGCGCTCCATCGGTTCGAAGATCCGCTCCTGGTCCTCCGGGGCGATGGGCTGGCCGTCGTTGTGCACGGAAAAGCAGACGCCGTCCGGCGCCGCCCACATCCGCACCGTGATTTCGGCCTCGCGCGAGCCATAGAGCAGGGCGTTTCCGAGCAGGTTGGACAGGAGCTGGCCGACGCGGCCCTCGTCCCAGCTGCCGTCGAAATCGCCGGAGCCTTCCAGCCGCAGCGTCCTCGAGGGGTGCCGCACCTGCGTCTCCTGCACCACCTTGGCCAGTTGATCGGCCAGGTTGCCGGGCAAGCGCAGGATCGGCATCGCGCCGTCGGCCTGGGCGCGGGTGAAGTCGACGACCTGCTCGATGATGCCGCCGATGCGAACGGCGGCATTCTTGATGGGCGCGGCCGTCATGGCCGCGAGCTGCCCGGAGCGCACCAGGTATTCGACGCTCATCACGATGGTGCCCAGGGGGTTGCGGATATCGTGGCCGAGCACGCCGATGAACAGGTCGGTGGCGGTCTTGGTCTGCCGCGTATACCTGCCCACCGATTCGGCGATGGCCTGGTCGATGGCTTCGTTGAAACGGGTGAGGTCCGTCAGGTCCTGGGGCGTGGCGCCTCCGCCCTGCGCGGCCCAGATCTTCAGCACGCTCGCCCGCAGCGCGCGGTATTCGGTGATCATGGCGTCGACGGCAAACCCGGCGTGCATGCGGAAATCGGCGTGCGTCTCCGCCGGTGTCGCAAACCTGCTGCGGGGAGCCTGCCCCTTGCCCTTGGCGTCCTGCTGCGCCGGGGACTGCGGCCGGGCGAGATCGGCGGCGATGGTGCTGAGGATCTCGGCGGCGTGGTCGCGCAGTGTCGCCGCGTCCAGCGCCTTGCCCTCGTGGCTGACGGTGGCCGCGAATTCGTCCCAGGCGAGCAGGATTTCGCTCGCATGTCTGCGCAGGAAATCGGCAAGGCGGGGCCGCCCGGGCAGCGTGGCCGCGACCCGCGAGCGCTGGCGCCCGGTGGACGAAGACGAAGTGACGATGGGGGAAAGACGCATGGCTGCACCTCGGATGGCGGTGCAGAGGCAACCTGAGCGGGCTGGGGACCCATCGGCTTGAGGCACTACGGGAAGCCGAATCAGCGAAGGCCCAAGTGTACGCCTGGCGGGTCTGCGCGCGCATGTTACAGCGGGCGCCGCAGCTGCAGGAGGAGGCAGTGACCCTGCACCGGCAGCGGTGGGGGCTCGCGCTATAATCAGCGGCTTTCCCGCAAACCCCTGCGTACGCCTAGCGCATCCAGCCACTCCCCCGACAAAAGCAACATCGAGAGCCGTGCTTTCGGTCGCGTCTAGGGCGTACCCGCATCCACGGAGAACCCAGTGCTTTCGTCGCTTCAGGGAGCTTTCCCGCCCGCCATCCTGGCGCTCGCAGACGGCACGGTCTTTATCGGCAGCTCGGTCGGTGCCCCCGGCGCCACCACCGGCGAGGTCGTGTTCAACACGGCGCTCACCGGTTACCAGGAAATCCTGACGGACCCGAGCTACGCCCACCAGATCGTCACGCTCACCTATCCGCATATCGGCAACTACGGCGTCAACGCCGAGGACGTCGAGGCGAGCAAGGTGTACGCCGCCGGGCTGGTCATCCGCGACCTGCCGCTCATAGCCTCCAGCTTCCGTGCCGACATGAGCCTGCAGCAGTACCTGCAGCGCGAGAAGACCGTCGCCATCGCGAACATCGACACCCGCAAGCTCACGCGCCTGCTGCGCACCAAGGGCGCGCAGAACGGCTGCATCCTGGGCCTGAAGCAGGGCCAGGAAGCCACGCCGGCTGCGGTGGACGAAGCGGTAGCCAAGGCGCGCGCCGAGAAGTCCATGGCGGGCCTGGACCTCGCCAGGGAAGTGACCGTGGACAAGCCCTACGACTGGGAACAGACCGAGTGGCAGCTGGGCGCCGGCTACGGCCATCTGGAGAACGCGAAATACCACGTCGTGGCTTTCGACTACGGCGTGAAGATGAACATCCTGCGCATGCTGGCCGAGCGCGGCTGCAAGGTCACCGTGGTGCCGGCGAAGACGCCCGCGGCGCAGGTGAAGAAGCTCAAGCCCGATGGCGTGTTCCTCTCCAACGGGCCCGGCGACCCCGAGCCTTGCGATTACGCGATCGAAGCGACCCGTGAGCTGATCGAAGAGGGCTACCCCACGTTCGGCATCTGCCTGGGCCACCAGATCCTGGCGCTCGCCTCCGGCGCGAAGACCTTCAAGATGAAGTTCGGCCACCACGGCGCCAACCATCCGGTGAAGGACCTGGACACCGGCCGCGTGAGCATCACCAGCCAGAACCACGGTTTCGCGGTGGACGAGAAGACGCTGCCGGCGAACCTGCGGGCCACGCACGTTTCGCTGTTCGACGGCACGCTGCAGGGACTCGCGCGCACCGACAAGCCGGCCTTCTGCTTCCAGGGACACCCGGAAGCCTCGCCGGGTCCGCACGACATCGGCTATCTCTTCGACCGCTTCACCGGCCTGATGGACGAGAAGAAGAAGTAATCATGCCCAAGCGCCAAGACATCAAGAGCATCCTCATCATCGGCGCCGGCCCGATCATCATCGGCCAGGCCTGCGAGTTCGACTACTCCGGCGTGCAAGCCTGCAAGGCGCTGCGCGAGGAGGGCTACAAGGTCATCCTGATCAACTCCAACCCGGCGACGATCATGACGGACCCGGCCACCGCCGACGTCACCTACATCGAGCCGATCACCTGGCAGACGGTGGAGAAGATCATCGCCAAGGAGCGCCCGGACGCGATCCTTCCCACCATGGGCGGCCAGACCGCGCTGAACTGCGCGCTGGACCTGTGGCGCAACGGCGTGCTGCACAAGTACAAGTGCGAGCTGATCGGCGCGACCCCCGAAGCGATCGACAAGGCGGAAGACCGCCTGAAGTTCAAGGAGGCGATGACCCGCATCGGCCTCGGCTCCGCGCGTTCCGGGATCGCCCATTCGATGGAAGAAGCCTGGGAAGTGCAGAAGGCGGTGGGCTTTCCCACCGTGATCCGCCCCAGCTTCACCCTCGGCGGCACCGGCGGCGGCATCGCCTACAACCCGGAAGAATTCGAGACGATCTGCAAGCGCGGCCTGGAAGCCTCGCCCACCAGCGAACTGCTGATCGAGGAGTCGCTCCTGGGCTGGAAGGAGTTCGAGATGGAAGTGGTCCGCGACAAGAAGGACAACTGCATCATCGTCTGCTCCATCGAAAACCTGGACCCGATGGGCGTGCACACGGGCGACTCGATCACCGTGGCCCCCGCGCAGACCCTGACCGACAAGGAATACCAGATCATGCGCGACGCCTCGCTGGCGGTGCTGCGCGAGATCGGCGTGGACACGGGCGGGTCGAACGTGCAGTTCTCGATCAACCCCAAGGACGGTCGCATGATCGTCATCGAGATGAATCCGCGCGTGTCGCGCTCCTCGGCGCTGGCCTCCAAGGCCACCGGCTTTCCGATCGCCAAGGTCGCCGCCAAGCTGGCCGTGGGCTACACGCTCGATGAACTGCGCAACGACATCACCGGCGGCGCCACGCCGGCCTCGTTCGAGCCCTCGATCGACTACGTGGTGACCAAGATCCCGCGTTTCGCCTTCGAGAAATTCAAGGACGCCAACGACCGCCTGACCACGCAGATGAAGTCCGTGGGCGAGGTGATGGCCATGGGCCGCACCTTCCAGGAGTCCTTCCAGAAGGCCCTGCGCGGCCTGGAAGTCGGCGTCGATGGCCTGAACCAGAAGACCACCGACCGCGAAGTGCTGGAAAAGGAACTGGGCGAGCCCGGTCCCGAGCGCATCTGGTACGTGGGCGACGCCTTCGGCATGGGCCTGTCGGTCGACGAGGTGTACGACCTCACGAAGATCGACAAGTGGTTCCTGGTGCAGATCGAGGAGATCGTGAAGATCGAGCTCGACCTGGACAAGCTGGTGGAAGGCAAGGGCGCTGCCGCCCTGGACGCGATCGACGCGCCCACCCTGCGCGCACTCAAGCGCAAGGGCTTCTCCGACCGCCGCCTGGCCAAGCTGCTCAAGACCACCGACAAGGCGGTGCGCGAGCGCCGCAAGGCGCTGAACGTGCGTCCGGTGTACAAGCGGGTCGATACGTGTGCGGCGGAATTCGCGACCAACACCGCCTACATGTACTCGACCTACGAGGACGAGTGCGAGGCCGAGCCGACCGACCGCAAGAAGATCATCGTGCTGGGCGGCGGTCCCAACCGCATCGGTCAGGGCATCGAGTTCGACTACTGCTGCGTGCACGCCGCGCTCGCCCTGCGCGAGGACGGCTACGAGACCATCATGGTCAACTGCAACCCCGAGACGGTCTCCACCGACTACGACACCTCCGACCGCCTGTACTTCGAGCCGCTGACGTTGGAAGACGTGCTGGAGATCGTGGACAAGGAGAAGCCCACCGGCGTGATCGTGCAGTACGGCGGCCAGACGCCGCTGAAGCTGGCGCTCGGGCTGGAACGCGAAGGCGTGCCGATCATCGGCACCTCGCCCGACATGATCGACGCCGCCGAGGACCGCGAGCGCTTCCAGCAGCTGCTGGTGCAGCTGGGCCTGCGCCAGCCGCCCAATGCCACCGCACGGACCGAGCCCGAGGCGCTGCAGAAGGCCGAGGCCCTGGGCTATCCGCTGGTCGTGCGTCCCAGCTACGTGCTGGGGGGCCGCGCCATGGAGATCGTGCACGAGCAGCGCGACCTCGAGCGCTACATGCGCGAGGCGGTGAAGGTGTCCAACGACTCCCCCGTGCTGCTGGACCGCTTCCTGAACGACGCGGTCGAGTGCGACGTGGACTGCATCGCCGACAGTGCCGGGCGCGTCTTCATCGGCGGCGTGATGGAGCACATCGAGCAGGCCGGGGTGCACTCGGGCGACTCCGCGTGCTCGCTGCCGCCGTACTCGCTGTCCCAGGCGACGGTGGACGAACTGAAGCGCCAGACCGCGGCCATGGCCAAGGCCCTGAAGGTCGTCGGCCTGATGAACGTGCAGTTCGCCATCCAGGAGAAGGACGGCCAGGACGTGATCTTCGTGCTGGAAGTCAACCCGCGTGCGTCGCGCACCGTGCCCTACGTGTCCAAGGCGACCGGCATCCAGCTGGCCAAGGTGGCCGCACGCTGCATGGTCGGCAGGACGCTGCAGGAGCAGGGCATCACGAAGGAAGTGACCCCGCCGTACTTCAGCGTCAAGGAAGCCGTGTTCCCCTTCGTGAAGTTCCCGGGCGTCGACACCATCCTCGGCCCCGAGATGAAGTCCACCGGCGAGGTGATGGGGGTGGGCAAGACCTTCGGCGAGGCCTTCGTGAAGAGCCAGATGGGCGCCGGCACCAAGCTGCCCAAGCCGCAGGATGCCGAGGGCAAGTCCACCGGCAAGGTGTTCCTGACGGTGAAGAACAGCGACAAGCCGCGCGCGGTGGAAGTGGCGCGCCAGCTCCACGCCATGGGCTTCCCGCTGATCGCCACCAAGGGCACGGCCGCCGCGATCACCGCCGCCGGCATTCCCTGCGAGACGGTCAACAAGGTCACCGAAGGGCGGCCGCACGTGGTCGACATGATCAAGAACAACGAGATCGTGATGGTGGTGAACACGGTGGAAGAACGCCGCAACGCCATCGCCGACTCGCGGGCCATCCGCACCTCGGCGCTGGCCGCCCGCGTGACGGCGACCTTCACGACCATCGCGGGAGCCGAGGCCGCCGTGGAGGGCATGAAGTCCATGGAGAACCTGGACGTCATTTCCGTCCAGGAAATGCATGCCCAGCTGGCCTGAGGCGGGGCGAGACGTCCGGCGGCTGCCGGTTTTATAATCAGTCCGACACCAGAACCGCCGAGCGGCAACGTTCGGCGGTTTCGTTTTGCAGGAGACACAGCCTCATATGGCCACCACCATCCCCATCACCACTCGCGGCGCCGAGAAGCTGAAGGCCGAACTGCATCGTCTGAAGACGGTGGATCGCCCCGGCGTGATCCAGGCGATCGCCGAAGCCCGTGCGCAGGGCGACCTGTCGGAGAACGCGGAGTACGACGCGGCCAAGGACCGCCAGGGCTTCATCGAGGGCCGCATCCGCGAGCTCGAAGGCAAGCTGGCGGCCGCCCAGGTCATCGACCCGTCTTCGCTCGACGCGGGCGGCCGCGTCGTGTTCGGCGCGACCGTGGAACTGGAGGAAGAGACCTCCGGCGAAACCGTCAAGTACCAGATCGTTGGCGAGGACGAGGCCGACCTGAAGCAGGGCCTCATCAACGTGTCCAGCCCGATTGCCCGCGCCCTGATCGGCAAGGAAGAGGGCGACACCGCGGAAGTGCAGGCGCCCGGCGGCACCAAGCGCTACGAGATCGTCGCCGTCAACTACGTGTGATGGACTGGAAGCGGCGGCTGGTGGTGCTGGCGGCAGCCCTGTGGTGGGGCAGCCTGTCCGCCATCGGCTTCCTGGCCGTGCCGCTGCTCTTCGCCAACGCCCCCTCGCCAGCGGTCGCCGGCACCCTGGCGGGCAAGCTGTTCAGTGCGCAGTCCTGGGTGGCCCTGGGCTGCGGGTTCGCCCTCCTGGTCGGTGCACGGGAGCCGGACGGCACGGCCAGGATCAACTGGGCCGGGGGAGCCGTGGCCTACGTGCTGCTCGGGATGCTCGCGGCTCTGCTTCAGGAGTTCGCGATCGCGCCGCACATCCTCGCGCGGCAGGACCTGGCCTTCTGGCACTCGGCCGGCACGGCCGCTTACGCGGCGCAGTGGCTGTGTGCGCTGGTCGTGCTTTGCAAGCTCACTCCGCCCGCGTCTTCTTGACCGACTTCTGCTTGGGCTTGGACTTCTTCACGATGCCGCCCGTGGTCAGGCGCTGGTTGCCCAGCACCCGGACCTTGCGCACCTCGGGGCGCTGCCCGCCACGGCTGGAGTTCTTGATGACCTTGTATTCGCGCGGGCCCGGCTTGCGGTCCTCGTCCTCGGCCTTGGTTTTGACGGGCTTGGGCCGCCACAGGACCAGGAGCTTGCCGATGTGCTGGATCGGCGCGGCATTGAGTTCCTCGGCAAGCTGCTGGAACATCGCTTCGCGCGCCTCCCGGTCATCGCCCAGCACGCGGACCTTGATCAGGCCGTGCGCGCTGAGGGCGGCGTCGGTTTCCTTCTTGACGGCGGGCGTGAGGCCGTCGTTTCCTATCATCACCACCGGGTCCAGGTGGTGGGCTTCGGCCCGGTGGACCTTGCGGTCCTGCACGGAAAGTTGAATGGCTGCCATCCCCCTATTATCGGACCGACCATGAAGGTGAAGACGAAAAGCAAGAAGGTCAACAAGGCGTGGTTGAACGACCATATCAACGACCCTTACGTGAAGCTCGCCCTGAAGGACGGCTACCGCGCCCGTGCGGCCTACAAGCTCAGGGAGATGGACGAGGCCCTGGGCCTGCTCAAACCCGGCCAGGTGGTGGTGGACCTGGGCTCCACGCCCGGTGCGTGGAGCCAGTACGTGCGCCGCAAGCTGGCGCCGGAGGGCGCCGCGGCGGGCGTCCTGGACGGCCAGATCCTTGCCGTGGATATCCTGCCCATGGAGCCGATCGAGGGCGTGACCTTCATCCAGGGCGATTTTCGCGAGCCCGAGCCGGCCGCGCAGCTTGCTGCCGCACTCGCCGGCCGCAAGGCGGATGTCGTCGTTTCGGACATGGCGCCCAACCTCTCGGGCATTGCTTCATCCGATGCGGCCCGCATCGCCCACCTCGTCGAGCTCGCCGTGGACTTCGCGCAGGCGCACATGAAGCCGGAAGGCGCGCTCGTGTGCAAGGTGTTCCACGGCAGCGGCTACAGCCAGCTCGCCAAGCTGTTCAAGGACAAGTTCCGGACCGTGAAGCCGATCAAGCCGAAGGCCTCGCGCGACAAGTCGTCCGAGACCTTCCTGGTCGGCATCGGGCTCAAGGCCCGGTGACTCAGGCCGCGCGCGGCGGCGGCTTGCGGTCCAGGTGCTCGATCATCGAGACGATCTGCCGCGGGTCCGCGAGCGTCGGCGCCATGCCCCAGCGCCGGTACGGATCGTTGCCGATGCGCACCATGCCCACGTGCCGGCCGTCCTGCTGGTCTACCGCGGTGTCGGGGTCGTAGAAGCCGAGGGCATAGCGAAGGCGGTGCACGTCCGGCGGCTCTCCGGTCAGGAACAGCCACCCCGGCCCCACGTTGTGCACCTTGGCGTAGTGCGCCAGGTCCTCCGGCGAGTCCTGCTCCGGCCGCAAGGTGAGCGAGTACATGAAGATGTCCTTGCCGACCCGGTCACCGAGCATCTGCTGCACCTGCACGAGGTTGAAGGTGCTTGGTGGACAGGTGTTGTTGCAGGCGGCGTACATCATCGTCACGAGGACCAGCTTGTCGTGCACGAGGTCGTCGTAAAAGCGGACCGACTTGCCCGTGTGGGTCTTCAGCGGCACGTTGGGGATGCCGCTGTCCGGGAGCCGCTGCGGCAGCGCGGCCGACTTGACCGGCTCGTCCGGGCCGTACAGCAGGGCGCTCGTGAGGCCAGTGAGGGCAAATGCGCCCATCGTGGCGATTTCCAGTCTGCGCGTGATCATGGTGGGTCTCCTTCGGTGCGCAGGGCTACACGATGTCCCACCGGACCATCATGGCGTGGTCCTCGTGGGTGAGGTTGTGGCAATGCATCAGGTACTTGCCCTTGAAATCGCGGAACCGCAGCAGCACGCGGACCGTCATCGCCTCGCCCAGGACGTAGACGTCCTTGCGTCCGCGTTCGTGCGGCGGGATCGGCACTGCGACGCCGTTGACCGTCTTGCTCAAGATGATCCCTTCCTCGAAATGGATGTGGATCGGGTGCTGCCAGCCGTTGTCGGGGTTCACCAGTTCCCAGATCTCCGCGCTGCCTTCCGTCGGGGCAGCGGAAGTCTGGAATACGTTGAAGAAACCATTGTTCACGGACCACATGCCGCCGGAGCGCGCGAAGACGAAGCGGCGCACGGGCAGGGTGGCGAGTTCCGAGGCGCTGGGCAGCGGCCGGAGCGGGCGCAGCAGTGCGGGTACCTGGCTCATGTCCGGCTCCGGCGGGTTGCGGTCAATCACGAACTTGAGCACGCGCGTGCCGGGCGCCTGGGCCTTGTCCGGCCGCCGGGTCGAGGTTTGCTGCAGCAGGTTCACGAGGTACAGCTCCGTACCCAGGGGGAAGCGCCCGAAGTCGATGATGATGTCTGCCCGTTCTGCCGGCGCGAAGCGGATGCTGGCCTGGTTGGTCAGTGGGGCCGGCAGCAGGTTGCCGTCGTTCGCGATGTAAGTGAAAGGGTAGAGCGCATTGGCGGACCTGTTCTGCAGCGCGATCTCGTAGAAGCGCGTGGGTCCGCCATTGAGCAGCCGGAAACGGTACTTGCGGCGGGCCACCTTGAGTACCGGTTCGATCTTGCCGTTGACCAGGATCTTGTCGCCCAGCACGCCTTCCGGATTGAGCTGGTCGAAGGTGAGCTGGCCATTCACGTCGAAGCGACGATCGGCGAACAGGAGGGGGTAGTCGTACGGGCCGCTCGGGAGCTTCAGGCCGGTCAGCTCGCTGCCGGTGTCCAAACTGTCGTAGATGTTGCAGCGGCCAGCGAGTCCCTTGAGCACGTTAGGCGCGGTGACGCCCTCGGTGTGGTCGTGGTACCAGAGCGTGCCCAGCGCTTCCCGGGGGTCGCCCAGGCTGGTGAGGCCCATTTCGTTGAAGCCCGCGTACAGGTTGGGGTAGAAGTGATCGTGGAAGCCGCCGACACCGGTCAGCGTTGGCCCTTTCTTCGTCGCACTGTAGTAGTCGCCGGTGAAGCCATCGCTTTCGGACGGCGTGTGCATGTTGTGCAGGTGCGTGGTGATCTCGGGGGAGCCGAAACCCGCATGGAACTGCGGCAGCTGGTTGTAGATGCGGCACAGGACGGGCTCGCCGTAGCGCATATGCAACGTCGGCCCAGGGGTGGTCGCCGCGGTCATGTTGGGTCCCTGGTATCCCCAGATCGGCTGCGGCGGATAGTACGGGTTGTCCCCGTTGAAGCGCCACGACGGGTTTTCCTTGACGATCAGCTGGTGGAAGACTGCGTCCCTGGTGGTCCGGCTCGTGGGACCGCAGATGTCGAAGTAGCGCTGATGCTCCGCACGTCCGATCTCGCCACCCACGGTGTTCGCCAGCAGCGTCGGGCTCGGATCCAGGGCGGTCACCGGGGTTAGCGGCGTATCCTGCTCCGGCAGGTATTCGACCCAAGGCGTCGTCGGCGGACTCGGGGGGAGCACCGGCGGAAGCTGTGCTTCCGTCTTTCGTGGCGTCAGCACCATGGGTGCGGTAACAGCCACGACCGAGGCCTTCAGGAGGCCGCGTCGACCGACCCGGGACGATCCGGGTTCACTGGGAGTGAGATCGTGGTTCGTCATGGGGTACCCCTCTCGACTGGGAAATGCCGGAACGCCGTCACATCTGCCGCCCTGCCCTGCGCAGGGTGGTCGTGACCGGCTCGACCAGGTACTGCAGGGCCGTCTGCTTCGATCCCTCGATGTAGACCTCTGCGGACATGCCTGCCTGGAGCTTGAAATCCTCCATCGACGCGATCGACTTGGCGTCCGCGAGGATCAGTGCGCTGTAGTAGGGTTCACCGTTCTGGCGGTCGACGAGGCGGTCGCCCGACAGATAGGTGACCTTGCCGTCGATCATCAGGGTGTTGCGGTACTTGAAGGCGGTGAACTTCACCCGGGCCGCCTGCCCCAGATGCACGTTCGCAATGTCTTCGGGGCGGATGTGCGCCTCGAGCATCAGCGCGCTGTCACTCGGGACGATGTCGGCGATCGAGTCCCCGGGCTTGACCACCGCGCCGGGCGAGGTGAACTTGAGGTCGATGATTTCGCCGGCGGCCGGAGCGACCACCACCTGGCGGGTCGCGGCATCCGAGGACTTGCGTTGTTCCTGTTCGATCTCGCTGAGGCGTTGCACGGTGCTCTTGAGCTGGTCGCTCGCCGCCTTCACGTAGTCGTTGCGCGCTGACTGGATTTTCAGGTCGAGCTCCACCAGGCGCTGCTGGGCACGGGCGAGCTCCGTACGTCTTTCCTCGAGCTTGGCGCCGTAGTCCATCACGACGGCTTCCAGCTGCGAAATGCGGCTGGAGGAAATGAAGCCCTCCTTGATCAACCCGCGGTTCGCTTCCAGGTCGCGGCGCTGGAGCTCGAGGGACTTCTCCGCCTGGCCGATCTGGGACCGCACGGCGGCGATCTCATGTTCCACGCGTTCCCGCTGTGTCCGCATCAGGGAGGTGGCGCTGTCCAGGGAGTGGCGCTGCGCGCGGAAGAGGGCGCTTTCCTTCGCGAGTGCCTGTTCGATGCGCGCGTCCTCCCGTGCTGCTTTCGCGAGCTCCGCCGGAAAGTGCAGCGCCCCGAGCGACTGTTCGGCCTCGAAGCGGGCGACAGCGGCGCGCTCGATCTGGACGCGGTAGTCCAGGCGGTTGCGCTCGGCATCGACGCGCACGTCGCCGAGGACCAGAACCGCCTGGCCAGCCTTCACCTGCTGGCCGTCACGCACCAGGACCTCGCGCACGGTGCCACCTTCCAGGTGCTGCACGGGCCGGCGATTGAGGTCCACTTTCACCACGGCCGGGGCCACCACGGCCATCGCAAGCGGAGCAAACGTCATCCAGGCGGCTATGGGCAGCACGGCGCCGAGGATGATCCAGCTGCCCGCGCGCACCAGGCGCCGGGCGTGCTCCTGGCTCGTGCGCTGGGCGGAGGGGGAAGGGAGGAGGGTGGCAGTACGCATGTTGTCGGTCCTTGCGCCGTCAGGCGGCCTTGCGTTCCACGGCGGCCTGGGCCTGACGCTGCATTTCCTTCATCACTTCGCCGGCCGGCCCGAATTGCTGGATGCGTCCCGCAGCGAGCAGCATGATCTTGTCCACGTGGGCGATGAGCGACGGACGGTGGGTGACCACGACGGTCGTCACTCCGGCACTGCGCAGGGCGCTCATGGCCTGCGCCAGCGCGGCCTCGCCGGCGCCATCGAGGTTGGAGTTCGGCTCGTCGAGGACGACCAGCTGGGGATTGCCGAAAAGTGCCCGCGCGAGGGCCACGCGCTGGCGCTGGCCAGGGGAAAGCCGTGCGCCATGCTCCCCCACGGGCGTGTCGTAGCCGTGCGGCAGCGTGAGGATCAATTCGTGCGCGTTGGCCCGCATCGCGGCAGCGACGACCGCCTCGGAGTCCACCTTGTCCAGTCGCGCGATGTTGTCCGCCACGGTTCCGTCGAAGAGTTCGACGTCCTGCGGCACGTAGCCGATGTGGGGCCCGAGCTCCTGGCGCGGCCAGTTGGCCATGTCGGCGCCATCGAGCCGCACGCGTCCGCTGCTTGGCGCCCAGACGCCGGTCAGCAGGCGCGACAGGGTGGACTTGCCGGCGGCGCTCGGCCCGACGATGGCCAGGGCTTCGCCCGGGGCGAGAGAGAAGGTGATGTTGGCCAGCACCGGCGTGTCGCTGCCCGGCATGCGGAACGAAACCCCTTCGGCTGCCAGCCTGCCTTCGGGGCGGGGCAGTGCGACCCGTGGATCGGTGCGCTCGAAGTCCTTCGCCAGCTCGGACAGGCGCCCGAAGGCGGCGCGCGCCTCGATCAGCACGCGCCAGCTGCCGACCAGCTGTTCAATCGGCTGCACGGCGCGGCCCAGGAGGATGCTGGTGGCGATCATGATGCCGCCCGATGCCTGATGCGCGAGTACCAGGTAGGCACCCAGAGCCAGCATGAGGATCTGGATGGCCTGTCGCACGATCTTGGTACCCACCGTGAAGGCCGCGGTGCTGCGGCCGGCGCTGGTCTGCTTGCCGGCAATCTGGTTCTGCAGCCCGCGCCACTTTGCCAGCAGCCGGTGCGTCATGCCCAGGGCCTGCAGCACTTCGGCGTTGCGAAGGGAGCTCTCCACGTACTGCGAGGAGCGGCGGCCTTCCCTCTGGAGTTCTTCGAGTGACCGGCGGCTCAGGCGATCGTTGAGCCAGGCCAGTGCGAGCATCAGCAGCGCCGCCCCGGCCGCACCCATTCCGAGGTAGGGGTGGAACATCCAGATCACTGCGACGTACACCACAACCCACGGCGCATCGAAGACTGCGATGAGGGCGTTGGCGGAGAACATGGCGCGCAGGGACGCCACGTCCCGGATGCCGTCGATCCTCATGCCGCCGGCCGCGCGCGCCGCCCGTACCACGATGGCATTGACCACGGGCGGCGAGAGTTGCTCGTCCAGCAGGTTTCCCAGCACGTTCTGCAGGCGGGTGCGAACGTAGTCCAGGAACATGAGGATCAGCAAAACCACGCCGGTGCCGGCGAGCAGCACGATCAGCGTTTCGCGGCTGTTGGCGGAGATCACCCGGTCGAACACCTGCAGCGTGAAGAACGCCGGAACGAGGTACAGCAGGTTGATGACGAAGGAAAACGCAGCGATGGCGCCCATCAACGGCCGGAGGTTCGACAAGAGGTTGTTCATGGTCTTCGCTCGCTGGGTCGATGGGCTGTTCGTGTGCGGATTACTGCACTGTGGAGGGTGCCTCGGAGGTCGTGGACGCCGCGGCCGCTTCCAGCGCTTTCACGCGCCTGCGCAGCTGTTCGATGGCGAGCAACTGCTCCGCGTAGGTGCGCGTGAGCTGCTGCGTGATGTCCACCAGCCCGTGGATCGCGATCGCCAGTTCGTCTTTCTTGGCGTTCACGAGGTTCATTCGGTTCATGACGAGCGTCGCCACTTCGCGCGGATCGGACACCGCACGGTGGGTGGGTTGTCTCTGGTCTGCGGGTTTGCTTGTCGGGGCATTGCCTGCCTGCGCGGTGCTCGGTTCGGTTTGGCTCGGTTGCATGCTCATATCGTCTCTCCTTCGGGTTGACTGGAAGGGCGCCTTCATGGGAACTGCGGAGTGCAGTCCCATGAAGGTGCCGTGGTTTGCTTCAGGGGGCGAGGATGAAGTCGGCCGACGTGATGACGTTGGTCCCGACTCCATCGACGCCGAACACCGCGATCGTGTCCGTCCCGATGGTCACCAGCGTGTCGAGGCCGCCGATGCCGTCCAGTTGGGAAAGGGTGATCGACACCGAGCCGCCGAAGGTCGCGGCCGTGATGCCCAGCGCGCTGATGTCCATCCGGTCCTGCCCGCCGGCCACGTCGGCATCGAAACCTCCCGTAATGGTGTCCTGGCCGAAGGACGTCCGGAAGATGAAGATGTCGTTGCCGATCCCTCCGTTGAGCGTGTCGTTGCCGAGGCCGCCATCGAGGATGTCATTGCCACCCAGCGCGGACAGCACGTCGGCATCGCTGCCGCCGGTGAGGACGTTGTTGGCGGCGTTGCCGGTGCCGCTGAAGGGGCCCGCTCCGACGAACGCCAGGTTCTCGATGTTGATGCTGGTGATGGTGAAGGACGCTGCGAACGAACGCACTTCGTCGGTACCGCCGGCGGCCGCTTCGACCACGGTGTCGGTGGTTTCATGCACGAAGTAGGTGTCGTTGCCGAGCCCACCGGTGAGGGTGTTCACCACGCCGAGCGCACTGGTCAGCGTGTCGTTGCCGCTGCCCGTCACCACGTTCTCGATGCCGGCGATGGAACTGAATCCCGACGCCGTGCCCGCGTCGAGGTTCACCGTCACGTTCTCCGTCGCCCCGGCATAGGTCAGGGTGTCGGTGCCTGCCAGCAGGTTGGCCGTGACTGCCTCGACGCTGTTGAGGGTGTTGCCCTGCACGCTGGTGAGCACCCCGCCGGAGATCACGGCGGTCAATACGTCACCGACGCTCGTCCCCGTGATGTTCATCGTGTCGGTGCCCGCACCGCCGTTGACGATGTCCGCGCCGTCGCCGATGGTGTAGTTGACCGTGTCGTTGCCGCCGCCGGCATTGATCGTGTCGTTGCCGCCCAGGCCCGCCAGCACGTCGTTGCCGCCGCCGCCGTTGATCACGTCGGCAACCACGCTGCCGGTGCCGGTGAAGTTACCCGCGCCGGTGAACGTCAGGATCTCCGCGCCGGTGTTCAGGAGCGAATAGGCATTGCTCAACGAGCGCACCTCGTCCGTCCCACCACCGGCCAGTTCGACGACCCGGTCGGTCGCTTCGTGCACGACGTAGAGGTCATCGCCGGCGCCGCCGACGAAGGTGTTGGCCACGCCCAGCGCGCTGGTGAAGCTGTCGTTGCCGCTGCCGCCGGTGACATTCTCGATGCCCGTGATCGACGTGAAGCCCGACGCGGTGCCTGCCCCCAGGTTCACGGTGACGGCGCTGGTGGAACCGGCGTACGTCAGGGTGTCGACGCCGTCGCCGAGGTCGGCTACGACGGATTCGATCCCGCTCAAGGTGCCGCCAGCGACGCCGGTGAGCGCGGTGCCGGTGAGGGCGACCACCAGTGTGTTGGCCGCGGTCGTCCCGGTGATGCTCAGGGTGTCCGTGTCGGCACCGCCGGCGATGGCGTCGGCGCCGTCACCAACCCTGTAGACGATCGTGTCGTTGCCGAAGCCGCCATCGATCTGGTCGTTGCCGGCTCCGCCGACCATCGTGTCGTTGCCACCGAGGCCGGACAGCACGTCGGCGCCGGTGCCACCGGTGATGACGTTGGCAGCCGCATTGCCGGTGCCGGTGAAGGCGGCCGTGCCGATGTACGTCAGGTTCTCGATGTTGATGCTGGTGATGGTGTAGGCCGCCGCCAGCGAACGCACTTCGTCGGTGCCGCCGCCGGCCGCTTCGACCACCGTGTCGGCGCTTTCATGCACGACGTAGGTGTCGTTGCCGGCGCCGCCCGTGAGGGTGTTCACCACGCCGAGAGCGCTAGTCAGTGAGTCGTTGCCGCTGCCGGTCACCACATTCTCGATGCCGAGAACGGAAGTGAAGCCGGAGGCGGTGGCCGTCCCCAGGTTGACCGTCAGGTTCTCCGTCGCCCCGGCATAGGTCAGGGTGTCGGTGCCACCGAGCAGGTTGGCCGTGACGGCTTCGACGCTGTTGAGGGTGCTGCCTTGCACGCTGGTGAGCACGCCGCCGGAGATCACGGCGGTGAGCACGTCGCCGGCGGCGGTCCCGACGATGTTCATGGTGTCGGTACCGGCACCGCCTAGGACCGTGTCGGCGCCGTCGCCGATCGTGTAATTGATGGCGTCGTTGCCGGCACCCGCATCGATCGTGTCGTTGCCTCCCAGACCGGCCAGCACGTCGTTGCCGTCGCCGCTGGTGATCACGTCGGCGACGACGCTGCCGGTGCCCGTGAAGTTACCCACGCCGATGAAAGTCAGGCGCTCCGCCCCGCTGTTGAGGATCGAGTAGGTGTTGGCCACCGAGCGCACCTCGTCCGTCCCGCCGCCGGCTAGTTCGACGACGCGGTCGGTCGATTCATGAACGACGTAGGTGTCGTTGCCTGCCCCGCCGGTGAACGTGTTGACCACGCCGAGAGCGCTGGTGAAGGAGTCGTTGCCGCTGGTGCCGATGACGTTCTCGATGCCAGCGACCGACGTGAACCCCGAGGCGGTGCCCGCGCCCAGGTCCACGGTCACGGGGGCCGTGGAGCCGGCATACGTCAACGTGTCGGCGCCGGCGCCCAGGTCGGCAGTGATCGATTCGATGCTCGTGAGGGTGCCACCCGCCACGGACGCCAGCGCCGTGCCGTTGAAGACCACTGCCAGCGTGGTGGCCGCGGCGTTCCCCAGGACACGCAGCGTGTCCAGCCCCGTGCCGCCGTTGACCGTATCGGCGCCCTGCCCAACGGTGTAGTTGATGGTGTCGTTGTCGTTCCCGCCGTTGATGATGTCGTTGCCGGCACCGCCATCCAGCGTGTCGTTGCCGTCCAGGCCGTTGAGGGTGTCGTTGCCGCCGGCGCCATTGATGTCGTCCTGGCCTGCATTGCCGCCCAGCACCTCGTTGGCTACGGTGCCCACGATGAGATCTCCGGTCACGATGGTCCCGGGCGAAACCACCGTGTGCGTGTTGCCGCCGTTGTCGGTATAGGTGACGGCGACCTGCAACTGCCGGTTGACCTGTGCCTGGGTCGGCGTGAACGACGTGCCGGTCGCGCCTGCGATGTTGGTGAAGGTGCCACCGCCAAAAGCTTCGCTTTGCTGCCACTGGTAGTGGAACGTCACGCCCACAAGGCCATCGGCGTCCGTGATCTGGTTGCTGACTGTCAGCGTCTGGCCTTCGGTCGGCGTGGAATCCGAGATCGTGAGCGTTCCGCCGGGAAGACCGTCGAACACCGGGTCGGTGGCGGCCGAGAACACGGTCTCCAGGACACCATTGGCGTCCTGGTAGAAAGCCTTGACGCGGAGCGCGAGGCCGACCTCGTTCGCCCCGGGTGTGAACGTGGCGCCCGTGGAGATCAGGTCGCCTGCAGGCGTCGTGATCAGGATGTCTTCGAAGATGCCCGATCCCGGCACCAGCTCAACCTGCCAGACGTACGAGATCGGGCCGGTGATGGCGCCGGTCCCCGGATTGTCGAAGTCCAGCACGTCCTCGGCTGACACGGTCAGGACGCGGCCAGTCGCCGGCGTCGTATCGCTGATCCTCAGGGCGCCATCGGGCATCGAGTTGGAGAAATCGAGGATGAACGCCGTGTCGGCGAACTGCAGTCGCTCGACGTTGGTGAGGCGGTCGACGCCGTCGATGCCGCCTTGGTGGTCGACGGTGGTCACCCCGTTGACGGTGCTGATCAAGTACTCGCCGATCAGGCCGCGGTACACGACCGTGTCGTAGGCCGCGGGCGCCGCGACGAGCTGCCGGGTGATCACGAGTTGCCCCGGGTTGATGAGGCCGGAGAACACGTCGGCCTCCAGATCGCGCATCGTGTCCACGCGGCGGATCTCGGGGCCGGTGCCGTCGGAGTTGGCGTGCACGCTGATGTACACGTCCAGCCACATGTCGCCGTCGATCAGGTCATCGCCACCGCGGCCTTCCAGGATGTCGCTGCCGCCGCCGCCCAGGATGATGTTGCCCGAGCCGAAGGACGTTGCGCCGAGGCCCACGAACTCGTGCAGGCCGTCGATGAGGTCGAACTCGGTGAGCACGCTGCCGTATGCGCCGGCCACCAGGAGGGCGCCTGCGTTCAACTCGTCGCCGATCAGCACGTCGCTGAACATGGACCCGGACATGCCTTCCGTCGTGATGAAGCGCGTCTGCGTCTGCAACTGGGACCCGGGCAACATGCCGGACGTGTTGGAGATGCGGATGTTCATGTCGGCATACATGCCCTCGGTCGGGTGCGTGAACACCGCCCAGTCGAAGCCGGAGAAGCCCGCGTAGCGGTCGATCTGGCCGCCCATGCCCACCATGATGTCGTCGCCGCCCTCGCCATCCATGCGGTCGGACATGCCGCTGCCCATGAAGACGTCGTTGCCCCGCACGAGGTCGCGCCCCAGGACGTCGAAGTTGTCGCCCGCGGCGCCGTCGGCCGTGCCTTCCTGGATCCAGTCGTCGCCTTCGTTGCCGAACGTGAACTCGTTGCCGGTGCCGGACAGGATGAAGTCGTTGCCCGGGCCGGCGATGACCTCGGTCGCGTCGTTGCCGGAGAAGATGAAGTCGTTGCCGTGACCGGCGATCACGAGCTGGAGGCCGCTGCCGGCGTGGATGGCGTCGTTGCCGTCGCCGCCCTGCAGGTTGTCGTCACCGAACAGGTTGGTGATGATGTCGTCGCCCGCGCCGCCGCGGATCTGGTCGTTGCCGGCACCGCCATCGAGCCGGTCGTTGCCGCCGTCGCCCCAGAGCGTGTCGTCCCCTTCGCTGCCGATCAGGATGTCATCGTCGTCCGTGCCGCCGAGCACGACGTGATCCGGTCCGGTGTAGTGCAGGTAGTTGGTGTCGCTTCCGGGGGTGTCCGGGTTGTCCCGGATCACCAGCGGAACGTCCGCAGTCGGGTCCGTCGGGTCGGCCCGGCCGTCCCCACCCAGGCCCGTGAACTGGACGGCCTGGTTCACTTCCAGCGTGAACGCGGGGGTGTCGAACACGAGGCCCGGCAGGTGCTTCACGTCCGTGTTCGCCATGATGAGGCGCGCGAAGCTGTTGCCTTCCAGTTCCGACTGGAAGTTCAGGCTGGCCGTGCGTTCCAGGTAGTAGAAGCGGTCGCCGTTCTGCAGGTCCTCGAGCTGGTTCTCGAAGACGAAGTTGAACGTGGAGCCAAGCAGGCCACCGAAGGGCGTCTGTTTCTCGGCCAGGCCGCCGATCCAGAGGTCGATGTCGTCCACGCCCGTGCGCGTGGCGCCGTTGGCGGCGTTCGCCCAAGCCCCGGTGCTGTTGAGGAAATCGAGGCGGTCGGCCGGCGCGCCGGCGCCGCCGAGCACCAAGGCCACCGCGGCGGCGCGCTTGTCGGCGAGCGTGCTCGCGCTCGTGATGCTGGAGTGGGTGCCGTATGCCGCGATGAAGTTCACCAGCGATGCCGCGTGCTTCAGGCTGCCGGTCAGGTCGGCCCAACTCGTGTAGGGCTTGACGGTGACGTCGCCTGACATCTCGTAGAGCTGGGCGCGCGACTGGTTCAGGCTGGGTACGCCCGCATCCCGCCCGCGCATCAGGTTGAGGGTGGGGAGGTCGAGCGGCAGGCCGAGCAGGTTGTTGCGTAGCGCCTCGGTCACGAATTCATCGATCTCGTTGCCCTGCTGGCGCGTCAGGCCGCGGATGACCGCACTGGCGGCCGCCGCGTCCGTCGCACCGCCGGAAGTGAATTCCAACGGGTTCAGGAACGCCTCGATCAGCCCGGTCTGCTGGTTTCCGGCCAACGTGGGATTCCCGTCACCGACGACGTTGAAATTGGCGTCGTAGCGGTCCACCGTTTCCGTCAGCATCGAGTGGCCGAACCGGTACACCACGTGGGCGAACTCGGCCACGATCGCGGGGTTGATCGTGCTCTCGTAGTTCTGGCCTTCCGGCAGGAACGGATCGATGTTCGGCGACACCCGGCGCGCGAACTCCTCGAACACGAGGTGCTGGTATTGCATCTCGGTCGTGAACCGCGCCGCCTGGAACAGCCGCTCGCCGTTCCACGAGCCGTCGGGCATGTGCCACTGGGCGATGAAGGCCGGATCGTTCGAGGCGTTCACCATCGCCTTGACGTAGTCGACCAGCCGGTTGTGTTCGGCATGGAAGATGAAGTGCACCGTGGTGAGGCCGATGTTCTCGTTGCCGCGGCCGTCACCGGTGATGAAGTGGGCGTTGAGAAGTTCGTCGTCGTACGTGGCGTTCTGGCCGCCGGGACCCGGGACGATGACATTGCCCGCGACGTTGTCCGCATCCGGCGCAAGCTCGCCGGCGGCGTTGAAGACGGGCGCCGCGTTGTGCGCGATGTCATTCAGGAAGGCGTGACCCGACCGCCCGACGATCGCGCCCCCGGGCAGGTTGTGGATGTCCAGCCCTGCGGCGGTACCTTCGATGAGCCCCAGGTTGGTCACGACTTGCGCGAAGCCGTGCGCGCCGGGAATGAACTTGCCGTACGCGTCCACGGCGAGCAGCGGCACGTCCAGGACGTCGGCGTCGGTCAGCTTGAGGCCAAGCATGCTCAGGGCCTGCGCTTTCACCTCGGCCCAGTTGCCGATGCCGCCGTGGGCGCCGTCGAGCAGCTTTCCGGTGGACATCGTCACCTCGCTGCCCGGGGGGCCGACGCGGACATATTCACGCAGGAACACCTGGTGCGAGGCATTCGAGGTGTAGGTCTGGTTCTGGTCGACGAAGGGCGTCGTCTCGTTGTTGTGGAAGTGCCTGTCGTCGGCCGTGCCGAACACGCCGTCGGCGCCCGCCTGCACGGCCGTGTTGTCCGCGCGCGTGAGCACCATGAAGCGTTGGTTGACCGGCAGGTCGTCGCCATTGCCGAAAATGCCGTCGGCGCCGGCCACCAGGGGGTCGTCCGCCTGCAGCGGCACGAAGATCGCGCCGTTGTTGGCCTTGTCGACCAGGTCGAGCCCGTGGTCGAAGAACTGGCCGAAGAAGGTGAACCAGGAGTTGAACGGCGCGGACAGGCCTGCGTCCGGGGTCGTGTTCGGGATGTAGAACACCTGGCGGTCATCGGCCGTTCCGAAGACGCCGTCCAGTCCAGGACTTACCACCGGGGTGGCGCCACCATTCGCATCGACCGCCGCTGCGTTGCCCGCCGTTTGGTCCACGATCAGGTTGGAGATGATGCGCGGGTCGGCGTCCACCACGTTGGCCCCGGGCCCGGTTGTGGCGTAGTTCGTGTTGGTGATTCCGAACAAGTTGTCGCCGTCCAGGTCGTTGCGGAATACCTGGTTGAGCAGCAGCGGGAAGTCCTGGTCCGAGGCCCCGAACAATTCCTGCCCGGGCACGATGTTGTTGAACGAGCCGTCCACCGTGCGCAGGCCCCAGGCCAGGCGCTCGTTGGGAATCAGCGTGTGCAGGTCGACCGAAGGCGTCCCGTACGAGCCGGAATGCTTTTCGGCGATGATGATCTGGTCGAGGATGAACTGCAGGTCCGACTGGATCAGGTGGATGCCGGGGGTGGTGACATCGGTGGCCACCGGCGCGGGTCCGGGAGGCGGCGGCGGCGCGACGGCGC
Organism: Ramlibacter sp. G4-7; assembly: GCF_057784995.1. NCBI lineage: Bacteria > Pseudomonadati > Pseudomonadota > Betaproteobacteria > Burkholderiales > Comamonadaceae > Ramlibacter > Ramlibacter sp. G4-7. Next base: position 227,476 of record NZ_JBYNTT010000006.1, on the reverse strand, counting down.
CGGCGACGGCCGCGGTGCCCGCTGAATACGCGTTCTCCAGCACGCCGTGTCCGTCCTTGTAGACAGCGCGCACGCGCAGGGCCAGGCCGTTCTGGGCTTCGGTCACCGTGAAGGTCGGGCCGGTGGCGGACTCGCGGTTGCCCAGGGTAGCAGTGACGATGTCCTGGAACACGCCGGAGCCGGCGACCGACTCCATTTGCCAGAAATACGTGATGGGCGCTCCTGCGATGGAGCCGCCGCTGTCGGCGTCGGTGACCGTCCCGGTGGACACACTGAGCACCTGCCCCACCTGGGGTGTTCCATCGCTGAGCGACAGGAGGCCGACCGGCCCGGCGTTCAGGCCTTCGTTGCCCGCCAGCACCACCGCCTCGTCGTTGAACTGCAGCCGCTCGATATTGAGCAGGGTGTCGATGCCATCACCGAGATTGACCGTCAGGGGCCGGGCGTGCGTCACGATGAGGCGACCGTCGGCGCCGGTCGAGAAGTCGTACTCGGCCCGGTTGCCCGAGAACAGGGCGGTGTCGAAGTTGAAGCTGCCGTTTCCGGGCAGGATCTCGCGCACGATCTGCAACTGGCCGGGCTTGAGAGCGCCGGACAGCATTTCGTCCACCAGTTCGGTCATGCTCTGCGCGCTGCGGATCTCCGGGCCGGTGCCGTCCGCGTTCTGGCGCACGCTGATGCGCACGTTCAGCCAGCGGTCGCCGTCGATGATGTCGTCGTCACCCCGCCCTTCGAGCAGGTCGCTGCCGTTGCCGCCGAGGATGATGTTGCCGGCGACAAACGAGGTCACGCCGGAGCCGAGGACGGCCTGCAGCCCCGAGTAGAGGCTGACGTTCGTGAGCGTGGGGTCCAGCGCCGCGGGGCTGCCGGTGATATGCAGCACGAAGTCACTGTCGCCCCGCAGGTAGTCGGCGAAGTTCGAACCCGTCAGGCCTTCGACTTCGGCGAAGCGGTCCATGACGCCCTGGTTGGACGGCGTGGGCGCGACGCCCGCACGGGCGTTGATGAAGAGGTCGGCGGTCACGCCGAAGGGATCGGCCGCGTAGCTGCCCCAGTCGAAGCCGCCGCCGCCCGCAAAGTTCTCCTGGCCGTCGGACATCACCATGATGTCGTCACCGCCCTCCCCCTCGCCCTCGTCGAAGCCGGGGCCGGTGATGAAGACGTCATTGCCCTTGACCGTGCCCAGGCCGAGCGGGTCGAAGTTGTCGCCGCCGGCGCCGTCCTGGGTGCCGATCTCGATCCAGTCGTCGCCCTCGTTGCCCAGGGTCGGCAGGTTGAGCTTGGAGCCGAGGATGAAGTCGTTGCCCATCCCGCCGAAGGTCGTGGAGATGTCCTCGCCGGTGATGATGAAGTCGTTGCCGTCACCGCCGAACAGGATCTGGGGCACCGCGATGCCGCCGGGGCCGCCGTGGATCACGTCGTTGCCGGCGTCGCCGTGGATGACGTCGTCGCCGCCGATGTCCGTGATGATGTCGTCACCCGCCCCGCCGTGGATGATGTCGTTGCCGAAGCCGCCTTCCAGGCGGTCGTTGCCGTCGTCGCCGTAGAGGGTGTCGTCACCTTCGCTGGAGATGATCGTGTTGTTGGCGCTCGTGCCGCCCAGGACCACGTGCTCGACGCCGGTGTAGCGCAGGTAGTTCGTGTCGACGCCGGGAGTCGACGGGTCGTCGCGGAACACCACTTGCTCCAGATCGGCGCCGAGGGGATCGGCCCTTCCGTCGGCGCCGAGTCCCGTGAACTGGTGGCTCCGGTCCACCTCGAGGGTGTAGGCCGCGTTGGCGAAGACGTCGCCCGGCAAGTGGGTGGCGTCCGTGTTGAGGGTGATCAGGTCGGCGAAGCTGTTGTTCTCCAGCTCGATGCCGAAGTGCATGCCCGCGGTGCGCGAGAGGTAGTAGAAGCGGTCACCGTTCTGCAGGCTTTCGAGTTGCGTCTCGAAAATGAAGCCGAAGGTGGAGCCCAGCATGCCGCCGAAAGGCATCTGCTTTTCGGCGAGGCCGCCGATCCAGAGGTCGATGTCGTCGACGCCGGTGATGGTGGAGCCGTCGGCGAGGTTGGCGTAGATGCCGGTGCTGTTCAGGAAAGCGAGGCGGTCGGTTTCGTCGGCGGTAAAGGTTCGATCCGTGTTGGTCACGGAGTCGTGGATCACCGCACTGCCGCCGAACACGAGGGCAAGGGCGACGTCCCGCATCTCGTCGACGGTGTCCACGTCCGGGGCCTGCAGCGCAGCATGCTTGCCGTAAGCGGCGATGAAGTTGACGACCGACGCCTGGTGCTTCAGGTTCTGCGTGAGGTCGAACCAGCTCGTGTACGGCTTGAGCTGGCTGTCGCTGGTCATCTGGAAGAACTCGCGCCGCGCTTCGTTCAACGTGGGCACGCCCGTGTCGCGCCCGCGCGCGATGTTGATCGCGGCCAGGTCCAGCGGCAGGCCGAGCAGGGTGTTGCGCACGGCGTCGGTGACGAACTCGTCGATCTCGTTACCGGCCTGGCGCGTCATGCCGCGCACGATGGCGCCGGCGGCGGCTTCGGGGGAGAGGGTGTTGTTGTTGTTGTAAGCGACGGGGTCCAGGAAGGCGTCGAGCAGCGTGAGGTTGCTCGAATTGAAATTCGCGTCGAACCGGTCCACGGAGTCCGTGAGCATGGTGTGGCCCACGCGGTACATCGCGTGCGCGAACTCGCCCATGATGGCGGGGTCGATCGTGGCGTCGTAGCCGGTCGGCGCCAGGAATTCGTTGATGCCGGGATGCAGCTTGCGGGCGAATTCCTCGAACACGAGGTGCTGGTATTGCATCTCGGTCGCGAAGCGAGCCGCCTGGAACAGCCGCTCGCCATCCCAGGAGCCGTCGGGCAGCTGCCACGACGCGATGAAGGCCGCATCGCCGGTGGCCAGGACCGTCGCCTTGATCGCGTCGACCTGGCGGTTGTGCTCCGAGTGGAAGATGTGGTGCACCGAGGTCAGCGCGATGTTCTCGTTGCCGCGGCCGTCGCCGGTGATGAAATGCCGGTCCAGCAACTCGTTGTCGTAGGTGCCCGCCGGTTGCGGGCCGGTGTTGATCACGCCATCGGCGTCCGCCACGAGGCCGGCGCCGGGTGCAGCGGAGTGCGCGATGTCATTCAGGAATGCGTGGCCCGTGCGCAGCGCGGCGGTGGCGTCCACGGGAGTGGTCAGGTTGGCGACGGAAACCCCGGGCGGCGGGCCTGCGCTGGTCACCAACTGCGGCATGCCCGTGGCGAGGTCCGGGATGAAATTGCCGTACGGATCGACGAGCACCATCGGCAGGTCCAGCACGTCCATGTCGTCGAGCTGGATTCCGAGGACGTTGGCGGCCTGGAACTTCACGTCGGCCCAGGTCGGCAAGCCGCCGTCGGAGTGATTGAGCAACTCGCCCGTGGCAACTGGCCGGCCGCCCACGAGCACGTACTCGCGCAGGAAGAACTGGTGCGAAGGATGCGAGGTATAGGTCTGGTTCTGGTCGACGAAGGGCGTGGTGGCGTTCGTCGGGTTGCCGGCGGCGTCCTTCGTGACGCGGGAGACGACCATGAAGTTGGTCGGGCTGAGGGGGTTGTACAGCGGGTCGTCCGGCTGCAGCGGCATCATCACGAACTCGGCGGAGCTCTTGTTCACGAGGTCCAGCCCGTGGTCGAAGAACTGGCCGAAAAAGGTGAACCAGGAGTTGAACGGCGCCGACAGGCCCGCGTCGGGCGCGATGTTCGAGATGGTCAGGGGTGTGCCCGGCGGGATGATGTTGCCGTCCAGGTCGCGAAGCACACCGCCCACGAGGGTGCCGAACCCGCCGTCGACGAAGGCCTGGACCGCCGCCGGGTTGTTGCTGGTCGTGTCGGCGACCAGGTTGCTGATGATCCGCGGCTGCGGATCGACCACGAGGCCCGCGCCGTCATAAAGCGGCGGCGGATCGGGCGGGACGAAGGTCGGGAACGGTTGGTCGGCCGCGCCAAACGTGGAATCGATCAGGTTGTTGTACGAGCCGTCGACGGTGCGCAGTCCCTGTGGCGAGAACACGTCCGGAACCAAAGCCGTGAGGGCCCCGCCCGCAGCATGCGCCTCGGCGATCAGGATCTGCTGGAGGATGAATTCGAGATCACTGCGAATGAGGCTGGCCATTTGGTTTTCTCCTGGGTGCCGAACGTGGCGATTCAGCGGATGCACGGTTGAAAGGCAAAACGACCCCCTGCCGCCCGTGGGGCTGGCATTCGGCAGGACCCCCTTGGTCCGCTAGGGAGTTCGCAGGATCAGGTCAAGCGCGCGGCTGCGGGCGCCATCGGTGCCGCCGCCGTATGCCGAAGCTCGGCCGCGGGGCGGCGGAGAGCAGGAGGCACGGGACCGTGCAGGAGGGGAGCGTCGCGCCCGGCCCAGTAGGGGGCAGACTGACGCAGCGGGTACCCGGCTGGGCAACACCGTTCAAGGGATCCTGGGAGAGGTAGGATCCATGCTCGCAGGGGCAGGGGCGGGATGCGATGGAGTGCACGCCGCCGCGCCGGCGAAGACGCGGGGATCGCGCAGGAACCTCGCTGACGAAGCGGGTTTGCATGACCTCCTCCATGGAGTCAAGCCCTGGGGCTTGCCCCTGCTTGTAATCATTTACTGGTTCGAATCTCCCACCGGCTGCCTGGTTGGAATTGCCGGCCTATTCGAGCGAGACCGATGTGGCGTATCGGTCGTGCCGTTATAAATTTGTACGTGGCGCTATTCCACAGTGGATTCAAAAGTTTACATGTTTCCCTGTGACTACCCATTTATTTGTATTTAGTTACATTAAGTGACTATCAAAAACTTGGGAAACATCTTGTAGCTAGTTATTAAGTACTCAATTCCGACGGGTGGCTGTGTGGGAATGCCAGAAGTGGATTCTGGTTGTAATCGCCAGAACAAAAATGTTGCTTGGGCCGTGCCCCTGCGGTTACAGGTCAAGTTGACGCAGCCGGGCGACCCCAGCGACGGGCGAGAGCGCATCAGCCCCGGAAGGGGGCGTGGACCGCGCGCGGCCCGTACGGAGCGGGTCAAGCTCGCATGGCCTGACCACGCCGAGAGCCTCGCGCGACACGGTCACGCAAGGCTTCTCTCCGCATCGGCCGAAGGTCGGTGATTCAAGCGGACCGCGGTGGCGGCTTGCGGTCCAGGTGTTCGACCATCGAGACGATCTGCCGCGGGTCCGCGAGCGCCGGCGCCATGCCCCAGCGCCGGTACGGATCGTTGCCGATGCGCACCATGCCCACATGCCTGCCATCCTGCTTGTCGACCTTCGGGTCCGGGTCATAGAAGCCCAGGGCGTAGCGCAGTCGCTCAACATCAGCGGGCGCCCCCGTCAGGAACAGCCACCCCGGACCCACGTGGTGCACCTTTGCGTAGTGCGCCAGGTCCTCGGGAGAGTCCTGTTCTGGCCGCAAGGTGAGCGAGTACATGAAGATGTCCTTGCCCACCCGGTCGCCAAGCATCTGCTGGACCTGCACCAGGTTGAAGGTGCTCGGCGGGCATGTGTTGCTGCAGGCCGCGTACATCATGGTCACGAGGACCAGCTTGTCGTGCACGAGGTCGTCGTAGAAGCGGACCGATTTGCCCGTGTGGGTCTTCAGCGGCACGTTCGGGATGCCGCTGTCCGGAAGCCGCCGCGGCAGCGCGGCCGCTTTGACGGGCTCGTCGGGGCCGTACAGCAGGGCGCTCGTGAGGCCAGTGAGGGCAAATGCGCCCATCGTGGCGATTTCCAGTCTGCGCGTGATCATGGTGGATCTCCTTGCGTGCGCATGGCCTACACGATGTCCCAGCGGATCATCATCGCGTGGTCCTCGTGGGTGAGGTTGTGACAATGCATCATGTACTTGCCCAGGAAGTCCCGGAAGCGCAGCAGCACCCGTACGGTCATCCTCTGACCGAGGACGTAGACGTCCTTGCGGCCCCGCTCGTGCGGCGGGATCGGCACAGCCACCTCGTTGACTGACTTGCTCAGGATGATGCCTTCCTCGAAGTGGATGTGGATCGGGTGCTGCCAGCCATCGTCCGGATTGGTCAACTCCCAGATCTCTGCGCTGCCGCGTGAAGGGTTGGCGCGCGTCTCGAAGACGTTGAAGAAGGCGTCGTTCACGGACCACATGCCGCCAGACCGCGAGAACGCGAAGCGGCGCACGGGCAGCGCAGCGAGTTCCGCCGCACTGGGCAACGGGCGCAGCGGGCGCAGCACGGCAGGCACGGTACTGGTGTCCGGTTCCGGTGGATTGCGATCGACGACCAGCTTGAGCACGCGCGTGCCGGGGGCCTGGGACTTGTCCGGCTGGCGGGTCGAAGTCTGCTGCAGGAGGTTCACCAGGTACAACTCGGTGCCAAGCGGGAACCGTGCGAAGTCCATGATGATGTCTGCCCGCTCCGCCGGCGCGAAGCGGACGCTGGTCATGGCCGAAATCGGGTTGGGCAGCAGGTTGCCGTCGTTGGCGATGTAGATGAACGTGTAGAGCGCGTTGGCCGACTTGTTTTGCAGCGCGATTTCGTAGAAGCGCGTGGGGCCGCCATTGAGCAGGCGGAAGCGGTACTTCCGGCGCGCCACCTTCAGCACCGGTTCGAGCTTGCCGTTGCAGATGATCTTGTCGCCCAGCACCCCTTCGGGATTGAGCTGGTCGAAGGTGATCTGCCCATTCACGTCGAAGCGCCGGTCGGCGAAGGTGAGCGGATAGTCGTAGGGGCCGCTGGGCAGCCTCAGGCCGGTTTGCTCGCTGCCGGAGTCGAGATCGTCGTAGATGTTGTAGCGGCCGGTCAACCCTTTCAGCACGTTGGGCGCTGTGACCCCTTCCGTGTGGTCGTGGTACCAGAGCGAGCCCAGCGCTTCGCGAAAGTCGCCGATCCCGCCCATCTCGTCGAATCCTGCATACAGGTTCGGGTAGAAGTGGTCGTGGAAGGAGCCGGCACCGGTGAGCGTTGGGCCCTTCTTGTACGCGCTGTAGTAGTCACCGGTGAAGCCGTCGCTTTCAGACGGCGTGTGCAGGTTGTGCAGGTGCGTGGTGATCTCGGGTGAGCCGAAACCCGCATGGAACTGCGGCAGCTGGTTGTAGATGCGGCACAGGATCGGCTGGCCGTAGCGCGCGTGGATGGTCGGACCCGGGGTGGTGGCGTACGGCGTGTTGGTGCCCTGGTAACCCCAGATCGGTTGCGGAGGGTAGTAAGGGTTGTCGGCATTGAACCGCCAGGAAGGGTTCTCCTTGACGATCAGCTGGTGGAACACGGCGTTCTTCGTGGTCAGGCTCGTGGGCCCGCAGATTTCGTTATAGCGCTGGTGGTTCGCGCGGCCCATCTCGCCGCCGATGATGTTCGCCGCCAGCGTGGGGCCGGGATCAAGCGTGGCCAGCGGCGTCGCGGGCAAGTCCTGCTCCGGCAGGTACTCCACCCAGGGCGTGGTCGGCGGACTGGGAGGCAGCACCGGCGGGAGCTGCGCCTGCGTCTTTCGCGCCGTCAGCACGAAGGGTGCTGCCGCTGCTGCGACCGATGCCTTCAGGAGGGTGCGTCGCCCGACCCGGGACGACTCGGGTTCACTCGGTGTGAGATCGTGCTGCTTCATGGGGTACCCCTCTCTGCTGGAAGATGCCGCAATGCCGTCACATCTGCCGTCCTGCCCTGCGCAGGGTGGTCGTGACGGGCTCGACCAGGTACTGCAGCGCCGTCTGCTTCGATCCTTCGATGTAGACCTCTGCGGACATGCCTGCCTGGAGCTTGAAATCCTCGATGGACGCGAGCGAGTTCGCATCCGCGAGGATCAGCGCGCTGTAGTAGGGTTCGCCGTTCTGGCGGTCGACGAGGCGGTCGCCCGAGACATAGGTGACCTTGCCGTCGATCATCAGCGTGTTGCGGTACTTGAAGGCGGTGAACTTCACCCGTGCCGCCTGCCCCAGATGGACGTTGGCGATGTCTTCGGGACGGATGCGCGCTTCGAGCATGAGCGCGCTCTCGCTCGGGACGATGTCCGCGATGGTGTCCCCTGGCTTGACCACCGCGCCCGGCGCAGTGACCTTGAGGTCGATGATTTCGCCCGTCGCGGGCGCGAGCACGACCTGGCGCGTTGCGGCATCCGAAGACTTGCGCTGCTCCTGTTCGACTTCAGAGAGGCGCTGCACCGTCGCCTTGAGCTGGTCGCTGGCCCCTTTGATGTACTCGTTGCGGATGGATTGGATCTTCAGGTCGATGTCCAACAGGCGCTGTTGCGCGCGCGCGAGCTCGGTGCGGCGTTCCTCCAGCTTGGCGCCGTAGTCCATCACGACGGCTTCGAGCTGCGCGACCCGGCTGGAGGAGATGAACCCCTGGTCGATGAGCCGCCGGTTGGCCTCGAGGTCGCTTCGCTGCAACTCCAGGGACTTCTCCGCCTGCACGATCTGCGCGCGCACCGCGGAAATTTCGCTCTCGACCCGCTCCCGCTGGGCACGCAGGAGTGCCGTGCCGCTGTCCAGGGCGTGGCGTTGCGCGCGAAAGAGCGCAGTCTCCTTGGACAACGACTGTTCGATGCGTCTGTCATCCTTCGCTGCCTGCAGGAGGTCGGCGGGGAACTGCGGCGCGGCCGCCAAGGCCTGTTCGGCTTCGAGGCGGACGACGGTCGCGCGTTCGATCTGGACGCGGTAGTCGAGGCGATTGCGGTCGGCGTCGACGCGCACGTCCCCGAGCACCAGCACGGGATCGCCGGCCTTCACCTTCTGCCCGTCGCGCACCAGCACCTCACGCACCGTACCCCCTTCCAGATGCTGGACGGGCCGGCGATTGAGGTCCACCTTCACGACGGCGGGCGCCATGACTGCCATGGCGAGCGGTGCGAACGTCATCCACAACGTGATCGGCACGACGGCCCCCAGGATGATCCAGCTGCCCGCGCGCACCAGCCGTCGGGCATGGTCCTCGCTGGTGCGAGCCAAGGTTCGCAAGTGAAGTGCATCGGTGGTCATTTCGTTCGTCCTCGCGTTCGACCGTCAGGCCGCCTTGCGGTCCATGAGGGCCTGGGCCTGGCGCTGCATCTCCTTCATCACTTCGGCGGGCGGCCCGAACTGCTGGATACGCCCGCTTGCGAGCGTCATGATCTTGTCCACGTGGGCGATGAGTGACGGACGATGGGTGACGACGACGGTCGTCACGCCGGCGCTGCGCAGGGCGCTCATCGCCTGGGCGAGTGCGACTTCGCCGGCGCCGTCGAGATTGGAGTTGGGTTCGTCGAGAACCACCAACTGCGGATCGCCATAGAGCGCGCGTGCCAGGGCAACCCGCTGGCGCTGGCCGGGTGACAGCCGGGAGCCGTGCTCCCCGATGGGAGTGTCGTAACCCCGGGGCAGGGTGAGGATCATCTCGTGTGCGTTTGCGCGTGTTGCCGCAGCCACGACTGCTTCGGAGTCGACCTTGTCCAGGCGCGCGATGTTGTCGGCGACGGTGCCGTCGAAAAGCTCCACGTCCTGCGGCACGTAACCGATGTGGGGGCCGAGGTCCTGGCGCGGCCAGGTGGACATTTCGGCGCCGTCCAGGCGCACTCGCCCGGAGCTGGGCGCCCACACTCCGGTCAGCAGCCGCGCGAGCGTGGACTTGCCCGCGGCGCTCGGGCCGACGATCGCGAGCGCTTCACCGGGCGTGAGGACGAAGCTGATGTTCGCAAGAACCTGCGTCTCGCTGCCAGGCAGGCGATACGACACGCCTTCCGCGCTCAGGCGTCCCTCGGGACGGGGCAGGGTGAGGCGCGGCTCGTTGCCTTCGAAGTCGTTGGCGAGTTCCTGCAGTCGTCCGAAAGCGGCCCGTGCCTCGATCAGAACGCGCCAGGTGCCCACGAGCTGTTCCACCGGTTGGACGGCTCGCCCGAGGAGGATGCTGGTCGCGATCATGATGCCGCCGGAGGCTTGATGTCCCAGCACCAGGTACGCACCCAAGGCCAGCATCAGGATCTGGATGGCTTGGCGCACCACCTTCGTCGCGACGGAGAAGGCGATGGTGCTGCGGCTCGCGCTGGTCTGCCTGCCGGCGATATGGTTCTGCAGCGCGCGCCAGCGGGTGAGGAGGCGCTGGGTCATGCCCAGGGCCTGCAGCACTTCTGCGTTGCGCAAGGAGCTCTCCACGTACTGCGAGGATCGGCGTCCCTGCTTTTGCAGGTCTTCCAGCGTGCGACGACTGATGCGGTCGTTGAGCCAGGCAAGAGCAAGCATCAGGAGCGCGGCCCCCGCGGCGCCGAGGCCAAGCAAGGGATGGAACATCCAGATCACCGCCACATACACCACGACCCAGGGCGCATCGAACAGCGCGATGAGCCCTTGCGACGAGAACAGGGCCCGCAGCGCGGCCACGTCCTTGATCCCCTCGGTCCTTGCGCTCGAGCCCTGCCGGGCAGCCCTCGACACGATGGCGTTCACGACGGGGGGTGACAGCCGTTCGTCCAGCATGTTGCCCAGCACGTTCTGCAGCCGGGTGCGAACGTAGTCCAGCATCATGAGGATCAGCAGGACGATCCCCGTGCCCGCCAGCAGCACGATCAGGGTCTCGCGGCTGTTCGCCGAGATCACCCGGTCGTACACCTGCAGCGTGAAGAACGCCGGAACGAGGTACAGCAGGTTGATGACGAAGGAAAACGCCGCGATGGCGCCCATCAACGGTCGGAGGTTCGACAAGAGGTTGTTCATGGTCTTCGCTCGTTGTGTCGATGGGCTGTTCGTCTCGCCGCTTACTGCACTGTGGAAGGCGCCTCGGACGCAGCGGACGCGGCGGCAGCTTCCAGCGCCTTGACGCGTCTGCGCAGTTGCTCGATGGCGAGCAACTGCTCCGCGTAGGTGCGCGTGAGCTGCTGCGTGATGTCCACCAGCCCGTGGATCGCCACGGCCAGTTCGTCCTTCTTCGCGTTGACCAGGTTCATGCGCGCCATGACGATGCTGGCGACTTCGCGAGGGTCCGAGACGGCGCGGTGGGTGGGCTTCTGGTCCGCCGGCTTCGGCTCCGGCCCCTTGCCGGCTTCCATTGCCGTCGGTTCGGGTTGGGTTGCTTGCATGTTCATTTCAGTTCTCCGTCGGGTTGGGATGGGGCCGGCGACCTCCACGGGGCTGCGCAGTGCAGTCCCATGGAGTCGCCTGGTTGCGTCAGGCCAGGAGGAAGTCGGCCTGGGTAACGGCGTTGGCGCCGATGCCATTCACGCCGAGCAGCGTGATGTGGTCGGTCCCGTCGATGGTCACCACGGTGTCGAGCAGACCGATGCCGTCCACATCGCTCACGGCGATCGCCACGCGCGTGGCGAAGTCGGAGGTCGTGATGCCGACCCCGATGACGTTCATGAGGTCCTGACCGCCCGCGACGTCGCCGTCGAAGTCCGTGATCGTGTCCTGGCCGAAGTTCGGCGCGAACATGAACACGTCGTTGCCCGAGCCGCCGAGGAGCGTGTCGTTGCCGCCGCCGCCCAGCAGGGTGTCGTTGCCACCGAGGCCGGACAGCACGTCGGCACCACTGCCGCCGGTGATGACGTTGTTCGAGGCGTTGCCCGTGCCGCTGAAGCTCACGGGGCCGGTGCCGATGAACGTCAGGTTCTCGATGTTGACGTTGGTGATGGTGAAGGACGCTGCGAACGAACGCACTTCGTCGGTACCGCCGGCGGCCGCTTCGACCACGGTGTCGGTGCTTTCATGCACGAAGTAGGTGTCGTTGCCGGCCCCGCCGGTGAGGGTGTTCACCACGCCGAGCGCACTGGTCAGCGTGTCGTTGCCGCTGCCGGCCACCACGTTCTCGATGCCGGCGATGGAGGTGAAGCCCGTTGCCGTTCCGGCGTCCAGGTTCACCGTGACGTTTTCCGTCGCCCCGGCATACGTCAGGGTGTCGGTGCCCCCCAGCAGGTTCGCCGTTACCGATTCGACGCTGGTCAGGGCGTTGCCCTGCACGGTAGTCAGCACGCCGCCGGAGATGACCGCCGTCAGCACGTCCCCGGCGGCCGTTCCGGTGATGTTCATCGTGTCGGTCCCGACGCCGCCGTTGACCGTGTCGGCGCCGTCGCCGATCGTGTAGTTGATGGTGTCGTTGCCGCCGCCGGCATTGACCGTGTCGTTGCCGCCCAGGCCGGCCAGCACGTCATTTCCGCCGCCGCCGGTGATCACGTCGGCTGCGACGCTGCCGGTGCCGGTGAAGTCGCCCGCGCCGATGAAGGTCAGGCGCTCCGCACCGGTGTTCAGTAGCGAATAGCTGTTGCCGATCGAGCGCACCTCGTCGTTCCCGCCGGCCGCCAATTCCACCACGCGGTCGGTTGCCTCATGCACGGTGTAGGTGTCGTCACCCAAGCCGCCGACAAAGGTGTTGACCACGCCCAGCGCGCTGGTGAAGGTGTCGTTCCCGCTGCCGCCGGTGACGTTCTCGACGCCGGTGATGGAGGTGAAGCCCGAGGCGGTGCCCGCCGCCAGGTTCACCGTGACCGCCTCGGTCGCCCCCGCGTAGGTGAGGGTGTCGACGCCGTCGCCCAGGTCGGCGCGGATGATCTCTACGCCGGTCAAGGTCCCGCCCGCGATCCCGGTAAGCACGCCGGCGGCGATGGCCACCGCCAGCGTGTTGGCCGCAGCCGTCGCACTGATGTTCAGCGTGTCGCTGTCGGCACCGCCGACGATGGTGTCCGCACCGTCGCCGATCCGATAGACGATGGTGTCGTTGCCGGCGCCGGCGTCGACCTGGTCGTTGCCGAGGCCACCGACCATGGTGTCGTTGCCACCGAGTCCGGACAGCACGTCGGCGCCGGTGCCCCCGGTTATGACGTTGGCAGCCGCATTGCCGGTTCCCGTGAAGGCGGCCGTGCCGATGTACGTCAGGTTCTCGATATTGATGCTGGTGATGGTGTAGGCCGCGGCGAGCGAACGCACTTCGTCGAGACCGCCACCGGCCAATTCCACGACCGTGTCCGTCGATTCATGCACGACGTAGGTATCGTTGCCAGCCCCGCCGGTGAGGTTGTTCACCACGCCGAGCGCGCTGGTGAGTGTGTCGTTGCCGCTGCCGGTCGCCACGTTTTCAATGCCGAGGACGGAGGTGAAGCCCGAAGCGGTGGCGGTGCCCAGATTCACCGACAGGTTCTCCGTCGCCCCGGCGTAGGTCAGCGTGTCGGTTCCGCCCAGCAGGTTGGCCGTCACGTTCTCGACGCTGTTCAGGGTGCTGCCCTGCACGGTCGTGAGTACGCCACCGGAGATCACGACCGTCAGCACGTCCCCAGCCGTCGTCCCGACGATGTTCATCGTGTCGGTGCCCGCACCGGCGTTCACGATGTCCGCACCATCGCCTATCGTGTAGTTCATCGTGTCGTTGCCCGCACCGGCGTTGATCGTGTCGTTGCCGCCCAGGCCCGCCAGCACGTCGTTGCCGATGCCGCCGGTGATCACGTCCGCGACGACGCTGCCTGTCCCGGTGAAGTTGCCCGTCCCAACGAAGGTCAGAATCTCTGCGCCGCTGTTCAGGATCGAGTAGGTGTTGGCCACGGAGCGCACCTCGTCCGTCCCGCCACCCGCCAGTTCCACCACCCGGTCGGTGCTTTCATGGACGGTGTAAGTGTCGTTGCCCGCCCCCCCGGTGAAACTGTTGACGACGCCGACGGCGCTGATGAAGGTATCGTTGCCGCTGGTGCCCGTCACGTTCTCGATGCCCGAGATTGACGTGAACCCGGAGGCGGTGCCCGCGCCCAGGTCCACCGTGATGGGCGCGGTGGAGCCGGCATAGGTCAGGATGTCCACGCCGCCACCCAGGTTCGCCGTATAGGCTTCGACGTTTGCGGGGGTCATGCCGGCAACGCTCGTGAGCGACGTTCCGTTCCAGAACGCGGTCAGCGTGTTGGCGCCTGCCGTCCCCAGCGCATTGAACACGTCCACACCCGTACCGCCATCGATCGTGTCGGCGCCCTGGCCAACGGTGTAGTTGATGACGTCGTCACCGCCGCGTGCGTCGATGATGTCGTTGCCGAGGCCGCCCTCCAGGGTGTCACTGCCTGCGCTGCCGCGGAGCGTGTCGGCAGCAGCTCCGCCAATGACGCCGCCAATCCCGCTGATGGAGACGCCGGGAACGCCGGTGAACCCCTGGATGGTGCCTGCGGCCAGGTCCGCCGTCACGGATTCGGCCGTCGTGGAGTACGACAGCATGCCGCCACCGAGGTCGACCTTGATCGTCTCGACGTTGGTCAGGACCGTGTTGTCCACGCGGGTGAGAACGCCTCCGACCAGGACGACCGGCAGGGTGGTGATCGTCGGCCCCTGGCTGACATGCAGGACATCCACGCCGGCGCCGCCGTCGACCGTGCCGCCGCCCTCGCCTACGATCTGGTTGATCGTGTCGTTGCCGGCGCCGGCGTTGATCGTGTCGGCGCCCGCGCCGCCGTCGATGATGTCGTTCTCGCCCAGCGCGCTGATGATGTCCGCTCCGCCGCCACCGAAGATGTTGTCCTGGCCTTCGGTGCCGGTCAGGGTCTGGGCCGCGGCATTCGGCGGAATCAGGTCGCCGGTGACGATCGTCGGCCCGGAGGTCAGCGTCTCCGTCGTCCCGTGGTCATCGGTGAACGTGGTGACTACCCGCAGTTGCCGATTGACCTGGTCCTGCGTGGGAATGAAGGTCTCGCCGACGCCTCCCACGATGTCGGTGAAGGTGCCGCCGCCCAGGGCACTCTGCTGCCACTGGAAGGTGAACACCGCGGTCGTGAGGCCGTCAGGATCCGCAATGCCGATGGTCGACGCCGTCAATGGAGCACCCTCGGTCGGTGTGATGTCGCTGATCGACGGTGCGCCCGTGGCCGGATTATTGACGTTCGCGACCGGCGCCGTCGCGTCCGAGAACACCTGCTCGAGCACGCCATGGCCGTCCTGGTACACGGCGCGCACGCGCAGTTCGAGCCCCACGAGGCTCGCCACAGGCACCCCTCCAACATAAGGTTCCGACGGCGTGAAGGTAACGCCTTCCTGCCGCGACACCTGGCCGGCGGCGAAGCGCGTCAGGTCGATGAAGATCCCCGAGCCCGCCCGCTGCTCCACCTGCCAGAAGTAGGACACCGGGCCCGTGATCGCACCGGTCGGATTGGTGGCCGTTACGTTGTCGGTGTCCCTGACGCCCGCCATCGACACCCGCAGCAACTCGCCTTCCGTCGGCGTGAGGTCAGAGATCACGAGAGACCCCGTCGGCGCGTTGTTCCCGCCGTCCAGCACAATGGACTGGTCGGCGAACATCAGCCGCTCGATGTGCCGCAGGGTGTCCGTGCCGTCGCCCTTAACCCCGGCGACGACGTTGTCCGTCACCGTGATGATGGCGTTGGCGTTGGCCGCGATCACGTCGGCGACCGTCGCTGCGACGCCGTTGACCGTGAAGCTGTAGTTCGCCAGCGGGCCCTGGAACATCGCCGTGTCGAAGTCGTGCTGCGGGGAGTACAGGATTTCGCGCACGATCTGCAGCTGCCCGGGGTTGTAGGTCCCGTTGAGCATGAGCGGGATCAGCGGCACCATGCTGTCGTAGCTGGCGATCTCCGGTCCGCTCGGACCACTAGCGTCGAAGAACTTGTGAACGCTGATGCGCACGTTCAGCCACGCGTCGCCGTCGATCAGGTCGTCGCCGCCGCGGCCGAAGATGATGTCGCTACCCTCGCCGCCGAAGATGATGTTGCCGTCGCCGAAGCGCGTCACCACCGGCACCGCAGCCGTTCCCTTGAAATCGTTGAGGAAGCTCTGCAGCCCGTTGATCAGCCCGGGATTGAGCAGGATGCTCCCGTTCGCGTCGGCGCCCGCGCCCGCGATGAGCGTCGCGTCGGCGTTGTCACCGAGCAGGAAGTCGTCGTGCGACGAGCCCGAGAGGCCTTCCACGAGGTCCAGGCGGGTCAGGATCGACGAAGGCGAGCCCGGCACGATGGGCTGGTCGAAGAAGCGCTCGTTGGAGTCCAGGCTGACCGTGACACCCACCGGGTCGTTCTTGTAGGTGGCCCAGTCGAAGCCGCCGAAGCCGATGAACCGGTCCGCCTCGCTGGGCGTGGCGATGTAGACGTCGTCGCCGCCTTCACCGTCGACGTTGTCGGGGCCGCCGTCGCCGAGGAACACGTCGTTGCCCTTGACCGGCTCGTTGCCGAACGGATCGAAGTTGTCGCCTGCCGCGCCATCGGTGGTGCCGCGCTCGATCCAGTCGTCGCCTTCGTTGCCGAACGAAAA
Source organism: Ramlibacter sp. G4-7 (assembly GCF_057784995.1). Lineage (NCBI taxonomy): Bacteria > Pseudomonadati > Pseudomonadota > Betaproteobacteria > Burkholderiales > Comamonadaceae > Ramlibacter > Ramlibacter sp. G4-7. The sequence continues at coordinate 211,339 of NZ_JBYNTT010000006.1, read as the reverse complement.
CTCGTTCGCCTTGCTGCCGAAGATGAAGTCGCTGCCGGGGCCGCCGATCGCTTCCGAGGCATCTTCGCCCGTGACGATGAAGTCCTGGCCGTAGCCGCCGAGGATCAGGTTGAGTCCGTTGCCGGCCTGGATCACGTCGTGCCCGTCCTCGCCGTGGATCACGTCGTCGCCGCCGGCATCGGTGATGATGTCGTCGCCGCTGCCGCCGTCGATCTGGTCGTTGCCGAAGCCGCCCTCGAGCCGGTCATTGCCGGCGTCGCCCCACAGCGTGTCGTCGCCGTTGCCCGCGATGATCGTGTCGCTGTCCGGCGTGCCGCCGTAGACGATGGACGACGGCGCCGTGTCGACGCTGCCGTTCCCGATGAACTTCAGGTAATGCTGCTCGACCACCGCGGTGTTGGGGTCGTCGCGCAGAACGAGCGGCAGGATCTCGGCGAAGGGGCCGGTCGTGACGGGATCGGCCCTGGGCGCGGACACGTCGTCCGCCGTTCCCAGGATCCCGTCCAGGCCGGGCAGCATGACGTCGGCATTGAACTGCTTCGTCAGGTCGACTTCGAGCGTGAACTCCGGGGTGCGGAAGATCAGCGCGCTCAGGTGCGTGGCGTCGGTGTTCGCCATCACCAGCTTGGAGAACGTGTTGTTCTCCAGTTCGGTGTTGAAGTTCATCCCCGCCGTGCGCTCGAGATAATAGAAGCGGTCGGCGTCCTGCAGCTTCTCCATCTGGTTCTCGAACACGAAGTTGAACGTCGATCCCAGCTTGCCGCCGAAGGGCGTGACCTCCTCCGCCAGGCCGCCGATCCAGAAGTCGATGTTGCCCAGGCCGGTGGTGGTGACGCCGTCGACGTCCTTGGGATGCAGTCCGCTGTTGTTCGCCCACGCGCCGGTGCCGTTGAGGAAATCGAAGCGGTCGGCCGGGGCACCGGTGCCGCCCAGGACGATCGCAGCCGCGGCCGCACGTTTGCCGTCGATCGTGGTGGCGCTGGTGATGGTGGAGTGCGTCCCGTAGGCCGCGATGAAATTGACGAGCGACTCCGGATGCTTGATGTGCTGCACGAAGTCGGCCCAGCTCGTGTACGGCTTGAGCTCGCTGTCGCTCGTGTCCGTGTAGAACTCCCGGCGTGCCTCGTTGAAGCTGGGGATGCCCGTGTCGCGGCCGCGCGCGAGGTTGAGCACGGCGAGGTCGAGCGGCGTGCCGAGCAGGTTGTTGCGCAGTGCGTCCGTGACGAACTCGTCGATGTCGTTGCCCACCGTGCGGGTGACGCCGCGCACGATGGCGCCCGTCGCCTGGGTCGGCGTCGCGCCGCTGCCGACGAAGGCCAGCGGGTTCAGGAACGCGGCGATGAGACCAAGCTGGTGGTCCGGGGTGGTCGAATTCGGGTCGCCGACGATGTTGAAGTTCGCGTCGTAGCGGTCCACCGTCTCGGTCAGCATCGAGTGCCCGAACCGGTACACCGTGTGCGCGAACTCCGCGACGATGGCGGGATTGATGTTGGTGTCGTAGACCTGGGTGGGCGCGAAGAACGGGTCCACCAGCGGCTGCACGGTGCGGGCGAACTCCTCGAACACGAGGTGCTGGTACTGCATCTCGGTGCCGAACTTCGCCACCTGGAACAGGCGCTCGCCGTTCCAGTCGATCTGGTCCACCGTCATCCCGGGCGTGTAGTGGAAGCCGGGCATCACCCAGTCGTTGATGTATCCCGGCGTGTCGCCCTCGGCCACGAGGATGGTGTTCTTCACCTGGTCCACGAGGCGGTTGTGCTCGCTGTGGAAGATCGAGTGCACCGCGGTGAGGCCGATGTTCTCGTTCACGCGGCCGTCGCCGGCAATGTAGTGCGCGTTGAGCAGTTCGTCGTCGTACGTGAGGTTGTTGCCCCGGGCATCGACGGGCTGCGCATTGCCCGTGTCGGTGTCGGCATCGGGATGGAGAATGCCGGCCGCATCGATCACCGGAACGGCGTTGTGCGCGACGTCGATCAGGAACTGGTGTGCGGTGCGCACTGCATGCGTGAGATCGATGGGCGCGGCGCGGTTGCCTTCGACCAGGATCGTGCCGTCGTCGGTGTTTCCGAAGATCCCGTCCGCGCCCGCCGTCTGCATCACGACCTGCGGCATCCCGTGCGATCCGCGGATGAAATTGCCGTACGGGTCCGTGGCCAGCAGCGGGACGTTGTCGAAGTCCTTGTCGGTGAGGTTGATGCCGAGGAGGTCGTGCGCCTGGGCCTTCACCACCGCCCACGTGGCCATGCCGCCGATGGGATGGTCGTCGGCGGTACCGAAGCTGTGGTCGGCACCGAGGTCGCGGTTCTCGATCAGCTTGCCGGTGGCATGCGGCTGGCCGTCCGCGCCGATCGCATAGGCCCGCAGGAACACCTGGTGCGACGGAGTCGAGGTGTAGGTCTGGTTCTGGTCGACGAAGGGCGTCGTGGTGTTCTCGTTCTGGTGGACGTCGTCCGCGGTGCCGAGGACGCCATCGGGCCCGGGCTGCATGGTGGCGCGGGTCTCCACCATGAAGCGGAGCTGCGCCGGCAGGTCGTCAGCCGTGCCGAACACGCCGTCGGCTCCGGCAACGAGCGGATCGTCGTCCTTCAGGGGGACGAAGACGATGCCGTTGCCCCCCTTGGTGACGAGATCGAGGCCGTGGTCGAAGAACTGCCCGAAGAAGGTGAACCAGGCGTCGAACGGGTCGTCCATCCCGGCGTTGGACGTCACGTTGTCGAACTGGAACACCTGCCTGTCGTCGGTGGTCCCGAACTGGCCGTCCAGGCCGGGACTGGCGACGATGTGGACGCCGTCCTTCAGGACATCGTCATTGCCTGGCGCACCGTAGTTCAGGATGCCGTCCAGGCCCGGGTCGTAGGCGGTAGCGTAGGCGGCCGGGTTGTCGGCCGTCTGGTCGACAACCAGGTTGGAGATGGTGCGCAGTTGCGAGTCGATCACCGTGCCACTGGTCTGCTGGTACGACGTGCCCGCGTCGGCCGGGCGGAACATCGGGTTGGTGAGGCGCGGGAAGCTCTGGTCGGCGGAGCCGAACGCGGTCTGGTCGCTCGCCCCGAAGTTGATCAGGTTGTTCTCCGACCCGTCGACCGTGCGCAGCCCGAACGGCACTCGCACGTTGGGCAGCATGCTGACCAGGTCCTCGCCGGCGGCATGGCGCTCCGCGATGTGGATCTGGTCGAGGATGAAGTTGAGGTCGCTGCGGATGAAATGCACCCCCACGCCACCGGACGCGACCTGGGTGTGGTCGGTGAAGGCAGCGGGAGCCACGGGTGCGACCGGCGCCGCGATGATCGGCCCGGTCGGGGCCGAGAAGACCTGCTCCGTCACGCCGTGCTCGTCCTCGTAGACGGCGCGGACGCGCAGTGCCTGTCCCGCGACACCGAGGGCTGGATCGACCGTGAAGGTCCCGCCGTCGGCATTCGGGAAGCCGACGCCGATGCGGCCCGGCTTCAGGACGATGTCCTGGAACACGCCGGGTTGCACCTCGTTCTGCCAGATGAAGGTGGCGTTGTGGATGGTGCCGCCTGCGTTGTCCGCGTCGGTCACGCCGGCGATGGAAACCCTGAGCGTCTGGCCTTCGGTGGGCGTCGTATCCGGCAGTCCCGAGGTGGCATCGAGGACCTGCAGCAAGCCCTCCGGGTCGGCGTTGAGCGAAGGATCGAGGACGAGCGAGGTGTCCGCGAACTGGATGCGCTCGATGTGCGTGAGGCGGTCCGTGCCGTCGACCGGGTTGGCCCGGATGTCCCGGACGGTGACCACGTCGTCGCTGATGTCGGTCGGCGTCCCGTTGTCGTTGATCGTGATTACGTAGTCAGCGAAGTTGCCGCGGTAGTTCGCCGTATCGAAGGCGTTGTCGCTGTCCAGGATCTCCCGGACGGCCACGAGCTGGCCGGGGTTGTAGGTGCCATTGAGCATCAGCGGCACCAGCGGCCGCAGGCTGTCGAAGCTGGCGATCTCCGCCCCCGTGCCGTCGACGTTCGCGCGCACGCTGACGCGCACATTGAGCCACTTGTCCCCGTCGATGAGGTCGTCGCCGCCATTGCCCCAGATGAGGTCGCTGCCGCCGCCACCGAGGATGATGTTGCCGGCGCCGAACGACGTGACACCGGCACCGAGGAAGTCCTGCAGGCCGTTGATCAGCGAGATGTTGGTGAGGATGCTGCCCTGGGCCGTGATGTTCGCGATGACGGCCGCGGTCTGGTCGTCGCCGTACAGGATGTCGGCGTACTTCGAGCCCGACAGGCCTTCCACTTCGGCAAAGCGGTCGAGGATCGAATCGGGGGACTGTCCCACGGGCTGGACCGCGCCCACCGCGAGATCGACCGCCGTGGCAGCGTGCGCCGGAGCGAAGATCGGCAGCCGCATGTCGACGGTGACGCCGAACTTGTCGTTCTTGTAGGTGGTCCAGTCGAAGCCGGACATGCCGTCCATCTTGTCCTGGCCGTCGCTGCCGACGAAGATGTCGTCCCCGCCTTCGCCGATCATCTCGTCGAAGCCGCCGCCGCCGACGAAGATGTCGTTGCCGGCGACGTCGTCGAGCAGGAAGGGATTCATGTTGTCGCCGGGCGCGCCGTCCTGGGTGCCTTCCTCGATCCAGTCGTCGCCCTCGTTGCCGGTCTCGGGCAGGTTGTTGCGCGCGCCCTGTCCGAACCTCGGCGACATCCCGGCCAGGATGAAGTCGTCGCCCGTGCCGCCGAACACCACGCTGATGTCGTCGGTCATGGCAAAGAAGTCCTTGCCGGCGCCGCCCAGCAGGATGTTGGGGACGTCCACCGGCAGGTTCGAATGGCCGTCCGTGATGACGTCGTTGCCGTCGCCTCCGTCGATGATGTCGGTGCCGCCGCCACTGGTGATGATGTCGTCGCCCGCGCCGCCGAACAGGTGGTCGTCGCCGGCGCCGCCGTCGATGCGGTCATTGCCGGCGTCGCCGTACACCGTGTCCTGGTCGGACGCGCCGGCGATCAGGATGTCGTCGCCGGCGGTGCCGCCCAGCACCACCGGGCTGTTGCCGGTGTAGTGCAGGTAGTTGGTATCCGGGCCGGCGGTGTCCGGGTTGTCGCGGATGACCAGTGGCACGACTTCGACGCCATCAATGATCGCCGGCTTGTTGAGGCTGGCGAGCACCGCAGACTGCCCCCCAGCCGGCGGGTCATCGGCGTACGTCGGGTCCGCGCGGCCATCCGCGCCGAGGCCGGTGAACTGCTTGCTTGCGTCCGTCTCGAGGATCCACCCGGGGGTCGAGAAGATCTCCGCCGGCAGGTGGGTGACGTCCGTGTTCGCCATCACGAGCTTCGCGAACGAGTTGTTCTCGAGCTCGGTGCCGAAGTTCATGCCCGCGGTGCGCGCGAGGTAGTAGAAGCGGTCGCCGTTCTGCAGGTTCTCGAGCTGGGTTTCGAACACGAACTGGAAGGTCGAGCCCAGCATGCTGCCGAACGGCTGTATCTCTTCCGCGAGTCCGCCCACCCAGAGATCGACGCTGCCCAAGCCGGTGGTCGTGACGCCGTCCGCGTCCTTGACAGTGTGGATCAGGGAGTTGTTCGCCCAATCACCGGTGCTGTGCAGGAAATCAAGCCGGTCGCCCGGCGCCCCGGCGCCACCGAGGACGATCAGGGCAGCTGCCGCGCGCTTGTCATCTACCGTCGTGGCCGCCGTGACCAGCGGGTGCGTGCCGTAAGCTGCAATGAAATTGATCAACGACTCGGGATGCTGCATGTGCTCCGCATAGTCAGCCCAGCTGACGTACGGTGTCAGCGCGGTGTCGCCACCCGCGGTGTCCGGCGAGGTGTAGTTGTGGACCTGCGCACGCAGCGCGTTGAGCGAGGGCAGGCCGGTATCGCGACCCCGGGCGATGTTGAGCGCAGCGAGGTCCAGCGGCGTGCCGAGGAGGTTGTTGCGCAACGCCTCCGTCACGAACTCATCGATCTCGTTGCTGACCTCGCGCGTGAGGCCGCGCACGATGGCGCCGGTGGCCTCAGCCGGCGTCGGACCGCTTGCGGCGAACTCGAGCGGATTGAGGAAGGCCTTGATCAGGCCGAGCTGCTGGTCGAAGGGATTCGCCGGGTCCGAATTCACGACGTTGAAGTTCGGGTCGAAGCGGTCGACCGTTTCCGTCAGCATGGAGTGGCCGAGGCGATACACCGCGTTGGCAAACTCGGAGAAGATAGCCGGGTCTACCGTGGTGTCGTAGCCGTTGGGCGCCAGGAACTCGTCGATGGAGGGCACCAGCGTGCGTGCGAACTCCTCGAACACGAGGTGCTGGTACTGCATTTCGGTGCCGAACTTCGCTGTCTGGAAGAGCCGCTCGCCGTTCCATTGCAGGGCATCAATCTGCGCCTGCGTCGTTGGCAGCGCGGTGACTGGCGCGCGCAGCCACTCGTTGAGGAAGGCGATGTCATGGGACGCCAGGACCACGCTCTTCGTGTGGTCTACCAGCCGGTTGTGCTCCGAATGGAAGATTGAGTGCACGGCGGTCAGGCCGATGTTCTCGTTGACCCGGCCGTCGCCCGCGATGTAGTGGGCGTTGAGCAACTCGTCGTCGTAGGTGAGGTTGTTGCCCAGTCCATCGGAGGGCTGCGGATTGCCTGCGATTTGGTCCGCGTCGGGCAGAAGGTTGCCCGCCGCATCCATTACCGGCACCGCGTTATGTGCGACGTCGATCAGGAATTGGTGTCCGGTGCGCACGGCGTGCGTGAGGTCTATCGGCGCGGACCGGTTCCCTTCGACCAGAATCGATCCGTCGTCGGCCGTTCCGAACACGCCATCGAGTCCCGCGGTGATCATCACGACTTGCGGCAGGCCGTGCGCTCCCTTGCTGAAGTTGCCGTAGGCGTCGGTCGCGAGCAGCGGGACGTTGTCGAAATCCTTGTCAGTGAGGTTGATGCCGAGGAGGTCGTGCGCCTGCGCCTTGACCGTCGCCCAGGTGGCCATGCCGCCGATGTGGACGTCGTCGGCCGTTCCGAAGCGGCCGTCCGCCCCCAGGCCGGTGTTCTCGATCAGCTTGCCCGTGGCGTGCGGCTGGCCGTCCGTGCCGAGCGCATATGCGCGCAGGAAGACCTGGTGCGAGGGATGCGAGGTGTAGGTCTGGTTCTGGTCGACGAAGGGCGAGGTGGTGTTCTGGTTCTCGCGGGTGTCGTCCGCCGTGCCCAGGACGCCGTCCGCGCCAGGCCCGACGACGATGGTCGCCCGGGTCTCCAGCATGAAGTTCGGGCCGTCGTCGGCCGTGTTGGCAATGCCGTCGGCGCCGGCGTTGAACAGCGGATCGTCCGGCTTCAGCGGGATGAACACCGTGCCGAAGCCACCCTTGGTGACGAGGTCCAGGCCGTGGTCGAAGAACTGCCCGAAGAAGGTGAACCACTCGTTCGTCGGCGCGGATAGGCCCACGTCGGGCGACAGGTTGGGCATAAAGAACACCTGGGTGTCGTCCGCGGTGCCGAACACGCCGTCCAGGCCGGGGCTGGTCACCAGCCCTCCGCCGGACTCTGCCGCCGCGGCAGCGGCGGCCGGATTGTTTGCCGTCGCGTCGACGATCAGATTGGAGATCACCCGCGGCTGCGAGTCGATGACCAGGCCGGCCGTCTGTGCGTACGACGTACCGAACTCCGCCGCAGAAAAGGTCTGCGTCCCCAGACGCGGGAAAGTGTTGTCGGCCGCACCGAATTCCGACTGGCCCGTGACGAGGTTGTTCAGGGAGCCGTCGACCGTGCGCAGCCCCCAGGGCACGTCCACATTCGGCAGGATGTCCAGCAGCGATTCACCGTTGGCTTGCCGCTCCGAGATCAGGATCTGCTGGAGGATGAATTCCAGGTCGCTGCGGATGAAGGTGACCATGTCGTTTCTCCTAGGGGAGGCCGAACGGCGGACGTTCGGCGGATGCACGTTTCGAAGGCAAAAGCGAGTCCCTGCCTCCCGGATGGGCAGGCACTCAGCAGGCCAGCAGTCAGCTGGGCAGCGTCAGATCACAAGGGAGCGCGGAAGGGTCATCGCAGTCGCCGCTCGGTGACTGCGGTCGGCCAGGCGCCGGCGCGGATGCGCGGGGAGCACTGGGTTGTGCAGGCGGTGAAATGTGCAAGTCGACCGCGGGAGTGCGGACGGGAGCATCGGGTGCCCTGATGGGCAACGCCGTCCAGGCGATCTTGCGCCGCAAGGGTGTAGGATCCGTGAATGCAGGGGCTGACGCGGAACGCACGGCTCACGCCGTCGCGCCGGCTGTCACGCCGGGGTGGCGCAATCACCTCGCCGAGGGAGCGGGTTCGCATAACCTCCTCCATGGGTCAAGCCGAGGCTCGCCCTGGTTGTAATTCAGGTTACTGGTTCGAACCTCCCGTCGGCTTTCTCAAGGTAGCCGAACTGTTCGAGCGATACCGACCCCCATCGGTTCGGCCGTTATAAATTTGTACGTGGCGCTATTCCACCTTGGAATCGAAAGTTTACCGAAGCAGCTGCGTTCGCATGCTTTGTATCCTTTGGTGCTCATTTCAAAACGTAATCACAACTACTATTACACATAGTAACTAGTACCAAAGGCCCAATTTGTGCGTGCAGGATGTGAAGGAATGCCCAGAGAGGCTTCTGGTTGTAATCGAAACGCGGAAAACGTTGCTGCGGCCTCATGCGAATGGCGCAGCAGTGCTCACCGGGGAAAGCCAATGGCGTAATGCAAACACTGGTTGCAACTCCTACGGCCACGTGAACGAATGCATATTCACGCTCGTCCGGGGCGGCATTCGGCGGGCGGGCGTGTGAGGGGGCGTCCTATGGAGCGGGCAAAGAAAATAGACCGGGCGCCTTCTTGAAACCCCTAGAATGAGCGGCAAGTGGCCCAAGCAAGGGCCATCCTGTCCCCGGAGACTCAGTTTGAACAATCAGTGGTTTTCGAAGATCGCCGTCTGGCTGGTGATCGCACTGGTGCTATTCACCGTTTTCAAGCAGTTCGACACGCGCGGTGCCGCCGGCGCCTCCGTCGTCGGCTACTCGGACTTCCTCGAGCAGGTCCGCAACAAGCAGATCAAGAACGCGGTCATCCAGGAGGGGCAGGGCGGAACAGAGATCGTCGCCATCACCACGGATGACCGCAAGGTGCGCACCACCGCCACCTACCTCGATCGTGGCTTGGTCGGTGACCTGATCAACAACAACGTCAAGTTCGACGTCAAGCCGCGCGAGGAGGGTTCGCTCCTCATGACGCTGCTGGTGAGCTGGGGCCCGATGCTTCTGCTCATCGGCGTCTGGATCTACTTTATGCGCCAGATGCAGGGCGGCGGCAAGGGCGGCGCGTTCAGCTTCGGCAAGTCCAAGGCGCGCATGCTGGACGAGAGCAGCAACCAGATCACTTTCGCCGACGTCGCGGGCTGCGACGAGGCCAAGGAAGAGGTCAAGGAGGTCGTCGACTTCCTGAAGGACCCGCAGAAATTCCAGAAGCTGGGCGGTCGCATCCCGCGTGGCCTGCTGCTCGTCGGCCCTCCGGGCACCGGCAAGACGCTGCTGGCCAAGGGCATCGCCGGCGAGGCGAAGGTGCCGTTCTTCTCGATCTCGGGTTCCGACTTCGTGGAGATGTTCGTCGGCGTGGGCGCGGCCCGCGTGCGCGACATGTTCGAGAACGCCAAGAAGAACGCTCCCTGCATCATCTTCATCGATGAGATCGACGCGGTCGGACGCCAGCGCGGCGCCGGTCTCGGCGGCGGCAACGACGAACGCGAGCAGACCCTCAACCAGATGCTGGTGGAGATGGACGGGTTCGAGACCAACCTGGGCGTGATCGTGGTCGCCGCGACCAACCGCCCGGACATCCTGGACGCTGCCTTGCTGCGCCCCGGCCGTTTCGACCGCCAGGTCTACGTCACGCTGCCGGACATCCGCGGCCGCGAGCAGATCCTGAACGTGCACATGCGCAAGATCCCGATCGGCCAGGATGTGAAGGCCGAGATCATCGCGCGAGGCACCCCCGGCATGTCCGGCGCCGACCTGGCCAACCTGTGCAACGAGGCCGCCCTGATGGCCGCCCGCCGCAATGCGCGCGTGGTGGAGATGCAGGACTTCGAGAAGGCCAAGGACAAGATCATCATGGGCCCGGAGCGCAAGTCCATGGTCATGCCGGAGGAGGAGCGCCGCAATACCGCGTACCACGAGTCCGGCCACGCCATCATCGGCAAGCTGCTGCCCAAGTGCGACCCGGTGCACAAGGTCACCATCATCCCGCGCGGCCGCGCCCTGGGCGTGACCATGAGCCTGCCGGAGAAGGATCGCTACAGTTACGATCGCGAGTACATGCTCAACCAGATCAGCATGCTGTTCGGCGGCCGGATCGCGGAAGAGGTGTTCATGAACCAGATGACCACCGGCGCGAGCAACGACTTCGAGCGAGCGACCCACCTTGCACGCGACATGGTGATGCGCTACGGCATGTCCGACGCCCTGGGCCCGATGGTCTACGCCGAGAACGAGGGTGAGGTCTTCCTGGGCCGTTCGGTGACCAAGACGACCAACATCTCCGAGCAGACCATGCAGAAGGTCGACCTGGAAGTGCGCCGCATCATCGACGAGCAGTACTCGCTCGCGCGCAAGCTCATCGAGGACAACAGCGACAAGATGCACAGGATGGCCAAGGCGCTCCTCGAGTGGGAAACCATCGACGCCGAGCAGATCGACGACATCATGGCCGGCAAGGAGCCGCGTCCGCCCAAGGACTTCACGCCGCGCACGCCCACCTCGGGTGGCACGGGCGGCCCCACGGTGGGCGCGGACCCGGCGCCGAACGCGGCGTAATCCCGCGTAAACAAGAAGAAGGGGCCTGCGCGGCCCCTTTTTCGTGGGTCCGCTGAGGGACAATCCAGCCCATGCACATGCAGTGGCAGACCTCCCGTTTCGCAATCGCGCTCGACCGGCCGCGCGTGATGGGGATCGTCAACGTCACGCCCGACTCCTTCTCGGACGGCGGGCGCTTCGTCAGCACGCGCACGGCCCTGGAGCACTGCGAGCAACTGGTGCGCGAGGGTGCCGACATCCTGGACATCGGCGGCGAATCCACCCGCCCCGGCGTCGCGCCGGTGCCTCTCGACGAGGAGCGCGCGCGCGTCATGCCGGTGGTGCGCGAGGCGGTGCGCTTCGGCGTGCCCATCTCCGTCGACACCTACAAGCCGGAAATCATGCGCGAGGCCCTGGACCTGGGCGTCGACATCGTCAACGACATCTGGGCACTGCGCCAGCCGGGCGCCGAGGATGTGGTGGCGGCTCACGCATCGTGCGGGGTCTGCCTGATGCACATGCACGGCGAGCCGCGGACCATGCAGCGCACGCCCATGCAGGGCGACGCCGTGCCGCAGGTGCTGGCCTTCCTGCGCGAACGCAGCGATGCGCTGCGCGCGCGCGGCGTGTCTGTCAGCCGCATCAGCTGGGACCCGGGCATCGGCTTCGGCAAGACGGTGGAGCAGAACTTCGCACTTCTGGCCCGCCAACGCGAACTGCTGCACGAGGGCTACCCGCTGCTGGCGGGGTGGTCGCGCAAGTCATCGCTGGGCAGCGTCACTGGTGCCCAGGTGCAGGATCGTCTGGTGCCCAGCGTCGCCGCGGCGCTGCTGGCGGTGGACAGGGGAGCGGCGATCGTGCGCGTGCACGACGTCCAGGAAACTGTGGCGGCGCTGAAGATCTGGGGCGCCGCCCAATCGGCCCTCGGTGGCCAGGCAGGAAGCAAGACATGAGCAGGACCTATTTCGGCACGGACGGCATCCGCGGCACCGTCGGCGAGCCGCCCATCACCCCCGACTTCGTGCTGCGCCTCGCGCACGCGGTGGGCCGTGTCCTCAAGCACAAGGAGGAACGCCCGACGGTGCTGATCGGCAAGGACACGCGCATCTCCGGCTACATGCTGGAAAGCGCGCTGGAGTCCGGCTTCAACTCCGCGGGAGTGGACGTGGTCCTGCTGGGCCCCTTGCCGACACCGGGCGTGGCCTACCTCACGAAGGCCCAGCGCGCCAGCCTCGGCGTGGTGATCAGCGCGAGCCACAATCCGTATCCGGACAACGGCATCAAGTTCTTCAGCGCGCAAGGCACCAAGCTGCCGGACGAGTGGGAGTCCGCGGTCGAAGCAGCCCTGCTGGAGCCGCCGCAATGGGCCGACTCGGCGAGCCTGGGCAAGACGCGCCGGCTCGAGGACGCCGCCGGGCGCTACATCGAGTTCGCCAAGAGCACCTTCGCGCACGACCTCACCCTCAAGGGCATGAAGATCGCCGTGGACGCGGCGCACGGTGCGGCGTACCACATCGCGCCCAAGGTGTTCCATGAGCTCGGGGCCGAGGTGTTCTGCATGGGCTGCTCGCCCGACGGCCTGAACATCAACGACAAGGTGGGCGCCACGCATCCCGAGGCGCTGGTGAATTCCGTCCGCGCGAACCAGGCCGACTTCGGTGTCGCCCTCGACGGCGATGCCGACCGGCTGCAGATGGTGGATGCGGACGGCCGCCTGTTCAACGGTGACGAGCTGCTGTACCTGATGGTCCTCGACCGCATCGCGGAGGGGCAGCGCGTGCCCGGTGCCGTCGGCACCCTCATGACGAACATGGCCGTCGAGCTCGCGCTGAAAGCCAGGGACGTGGAGTTCGTGCGGGCCAAGGTCGGTGACCGCTACGTGCTGGAGGAACTGGAGAAGCGCGGCTGGCTTCTGGGCGGCGAAGGCTCGGGCCACCTGCTGGCGCTGGACAAGCACACCACCGGCGACGGCCTGATCAGCGCGCTGCAGGTGCTCAAGGCCTGCGCGCGCAGCGGCAAGTCGATCGCACAGCTGCTCGAAGGCGTGACGCTCTTTCCGCAAACGCTCATCAACGTGCGCCTGCAGCCCGGGCAGGACTGGAAGAAGAACGAGAAGCTCTCGTCGGAGTGCGACCGCTTGCAGAAGGAGCTGAACGGCTCCGGCCGCGTCCTCATTCGCGCCAGCGGCACCGAGCCCGTGCTGCGCGTGATGGTGGAGGCAAGCGACGAACAGGTCGCCCGTCGCAGCGCCGAGCGCCTCGCCGACGCCGTGCGCGCCGGATGAGCGCGCAGGTCCTCGCCGTCCATCGCAGCAGCAGCCACAGCTTCAGCAAGTTCGCCGAAGACTGCATCACGCTGGTCGAGGGCCTCGGCGTGCAAGGCGACGCCCACGCCGGCAGCACGGTGAAGCACCGCTCGCGCGTGAGGCGCGACCCCGCGGCGGCGAACCTGCGGCAGGTGCACCTGCTGCAGTCCGAGCTGTTCGACACGCTGCTGGACGAAGGGCACGCCGTGTTCGCCGGCGACCTGGGCGAAAACGTGACGACCCGCGGCGTCGACCTGCTCGCGCTGCCTGCCGGTACCGTGCTTCGTCTTGGTGCACAGGCGGAGGTCGAGATCACGGGCCTGCGCAATCCATGCAGCCAGATCGACCGGTTCCAGCCGGGATTGACCGCCAAGGTGCTCGATCGTGACGCCAACGGCCAGCTTGTGCGCAAGGCGGGCGTGATGGCCATCGTTCGCCGCGGCGGCGAGGTGCGCGCGGGCGACGCGATCGTTGTGCAGCTCCCACAGCTTCCGCACCACGCGCTGCAGCCCGTGTAGCGCCGTTCGGCGGCCGCTCGTCGCGCGAGCACCACATAGGAAATCTGTCACTGTGCACGTGCCGCGGCGGAGGTCTACATTGTTTCCATGCGCCGCACCTTGCGCCCCATCGCCACCGTCTTCCGTGCCTTCGCGGGAGGCGTGGTGCTGGGTGCGCTGGCCGCGCCCGTCGCCGCGCAGCTGGTGGCCCCGGACTACGCGCTGACCGCCCCCAGCTGGCTCCTGCCTGCCCCTACGCTCAGCGATTCCGAGCTCTCGCCGCGTTTCCCCGTGGCGTCCTTCGGGTCCGTGCGCGTCGCGTCCTCGGGTTCGTCGGTGGGCAGCGGCCTGTCGCTGGAAGCGGGCGAGAAGTGGTTTGCGCGGGCCGGCATCGGCCGCAGCCTGGACAACGGCACCTTGAGCCTCGGCGGCGGCTACCGTTTCGCTTCGGGCGACGCGCTGTCGATGCAGGTGATGCGCCAGCTCGGTCAGGAGCGGCTCGGCCTGGCCGTGCGCTACGACTGGCAGCGTTCCTACCTGCGCCTCGCGTACGAGCCGCCGCTGCGCGCGCCGGGCGCCGCCGACCTGCGCTTCCAGGCTGGCGTGCGCTTCTAGCCTTCCGCGGTTCGGTCGGCCTTCAGACGTCCGGTTCGATCCGTGCCGCGTCCCCGCGAAACGGATACGCGAGCATCGGCGGGGCGTGGGATTGCCCGTGCCGCAGGAACACCCAGTTCAAGGCGTTGAAGCGCTCCAGGTCCGCAGCGGCTGCTGCCGCCACGTCCGTGGGCGAGAGCTTCAGTTCGCGACCGACCTCCGTCCAGACCTGCGCAAGGGTTCGCACGCCATCGATCAACCGCAGGCACGCCATCGCGGGCGCGCCCGGAACCAGCTGAATCGTGTGGCGAGAGGACAGAGCCAGTCTGGCGCTGCCGCGGTTGCCAAGCTGCTGTGCGTATTCGGCTGCGGGCAGGGTGAGGAAGAAGGGCACCATCTCCGGGTCCAGGAAACTCGCCGCCGAACGGCCCGGGCGGGCGGCATAGAAGCCGTGCACATACATGTGCCCGTGCAGCAGCTCACCGACCGCGTGGCGCTCGCGCGGTGCGCGGGCAAGCAGCTTTCCCTTGAAGTCCCCGTTGCCGCAGTAGATGTCCGGTTCGTACTCCAGGCGCAGCGTGTCGTGGAAGTTCGTGAAGTTCACCAGGGACAGGCGCGCGCCCTGCACGAATTCGTACAACTCGGGCACCGTGTACGCACGATCCTGCGCATGGAGAAACGTGTCGACCAGGTTCGCCTCGTCGGCCATCCTGGCCTCGAGCTGCTGGCGAGTGCGGCCACGCAGCATCAGGTGTGACGGGGACAGTGCGCGCACTGCTTCCCTGAAGTTGTCGACCTGCCTGCGCAGGTCGGGCTCGTCGCGGTTCAGGAGGCGCATGAGGTCCTGCATCGCATAGACGTCGGCACGTCCATAGCGGCCGTAAACCATCAGGCCCATGCCGCCGTCGTCCTTCAGCACCTGCGCGAGCGCCTGCAGGCCGGCATCGGGCTGTGGAAGGTGGTGCAGCACGCCCAGGCAGCTGACGTAGTCGAAGAGCCCCAGGCCCAGTCGCGGGGCGTCCAGCAAGGAGCCGTGCACCCATCGAATCCCGGATTCCAGCCCACGAGCCCGGGCGCGTTGGCGGGCGATCTCCATGCTCGCCTCGCTGATGTCCAGATAGACGACCTCCGCGCCGCAGCCTTGCAGTTGCGCGGCCAGGAAGATGGCCGCGTCCCCCGTGCCGCCGCCGGCAACGAGCGCTCGAAACCCCTTGCTGAAATCCCGCCGGCCGCCGAACGCGTGATGACAGACCTTGCCCAGGATGTCGGTGCGCGTCAGCGGCAGGCTGCCGGGTCTTTCCGCTGCGGCATTGCGCGCCGGGAATGGGAAGGCTTCGTACAGATCGCGAACCTTGGAGTTCTCCGCCATGGGTCCAGTCTAGCGAACGCGTTCCGGCCGTCCATGGTGATTGGCCGGGGGTGGCGTCATGAACCTGTCACGAAAGCTTTCTAGAGTGCAGTCAATCCCTTCCCAAAACCCGAAAAGGCACCCGCATGAATTTCCGCCTCCCCGTGGCTTCCGTTGCCCTGGCCGCCGTGGCCTTCGCCGGCGTCGCTGCCGCGCAGGACGTGACCGGCGCAGGCGCGAGCTTCCCGGCTCCCCTGTACGCCCGTTGGGCCGCCGACTACAACAAGGCGACCGGCGTCAGGATCAACTACCAGTCCGTCGGCTCCGGTGCCGGCATCAAGCAGATCGACGCCAAGACGGTTGCCTTCGGCGCGTCGGACATGCCGCTGAAGGACGAGGAACTGGCCAGGAAGGGACAGATCCAGTTTCCGACCGTGATCGGCGGCGTCGTGCCGGTGGTGAACATCCAGGGGATCGCCCCCGGCCAGTTGCGCCTGAACGGCCAGGTGTTGGGCGACATCTACCTGGGCAAGATCACGAAGTGGAACGACACCGCGATCAAGGCGCTGAACCCCAGCCTCGCGCTGCCCGATGCCGCCATCGCCCCGGTTCGCCGTGCCGACGGTTC
This sequence comes from Ramlibacter sp. G4-7, assembly GCF_057784995.1. Taxonomy (NCBI): domain Bacteria; kingdom Pseudomonadati; phylum Pseudomonadota; class Betaproteobacteria; order Burkholderiales; family Comamonadaceae; genus Ramlibacter; species Ramlibacter sp. G4-7. Next base: position 195,230 of record NZ_JBYNTT010000006.1, on the reverse strand, counting down.
CGGCACCACCTTCATCTTCACCAACTACCTGTCCAAGGCCAACGCCGACTGGAAGGCTAAGGTCGGTGAAGGCACCGCCGTCAACTGGCCCACCGGCGCGGGCGGCAAGGGCAACGAGGGCGTCGCCGCCTTCGTGGGCCGCCTGCGCAACTCCATCGGCTACGTCGAGTACGCGTACGTGAAGCAGAACAAGATGACCTACGCATCGCTGCAGAACGCTGCCGGCCAGTTCGTGAACCCCGACGACAGCGCCTTCAAGGCCGCGGCCGTCGGCGCAGACTGGTCCAGGAGCTTCTACCAGATCCTCACGAACCAGCCCGGCGCGCAGTCCTGGCCGATCACCGGCGCCACCTTCATCCTGCTGCACAAGGTGCAGGACAAGCCGGCGGAGGCTGCCGCGACGCTCAAGTTCTTCGACTGGGCCTACAAGAACGGCGACAAGACCGCCGAGGACCTGGACTACGTGCCGATGCCCGCCGGCGTGAAGGCCCAGGTCCAGAAGCTGTGGGCCGCCGAACTCAAGGATGGCTCGGGCAAGCAACTCGCGACCCAGTGACGACCGCGATCGACTACGGGGCGCTGGAGAGCCGGCGGCCGGCGAATGCGTCGTCGCCTGTTTCCCGCATTCGGACCGGCGCCATCCTGGACCGGCTATTCGGCTGGACCGCGCGTGGCGCCGCGCTGCTGACGCTCGCCTTGCTGCTCGGCATCCTCGCGTCGCTCTTCATCGGCGCCTGGCCCGCAATCGAGAAGTACGGGCTGGGCTTCTTCGCATCGACGACCTGGGACCCGGTGAGCGAAGAGTTCGGTGGCCTGGTGATGATCTACGGCACGCTGGCGACCTCGCTGATCGCGCTCGTCATCGCCGTGCCCGTGAGCTTCGGCATCGCCGTCTTCCTCACCGAGCTTTCGCCCGCTTGGCTCAAGCGGCCGCTGGGCACGGCCATCGAACTGCTCGCGGCGGTCCCCTCCATCGTGTACGGCATGTGGGGCCTGCTGGTGTTCGGTCCCTTGCTGGCCACCTTCGTGCAGCAGCCGCTGCAGTCCGTGTTCGCCAACGTGCCCGGGCTGGGCACGCTCTTCTCCGGTCCCGCCGTGGGCATCGGCATCCTGTCCGCGGGAATCATCCTCGCGATCATGATCATTCCCTTCATCGCCGCCGTCATGCGCGACGTGTTCGAGGTCACCCCGCCCATGCTCAAGGAGTCCGCCTACGCGCTGGGCTCGACGACCTGGGAGGTGGTGTTCAAGGTGGTGCTGCCCTACACCAAGGGCGGCGTCATCGGCGGCATCATGCTGGGCCTGGGCCGTGCGCTCGGCGAGACGATGGCGGTCACGTTCGTGATCGGCAACTTCAACCAGCTCGATTCGCTCAGCCTCTTCGCGCCCGCCAACAGCATCACTTCCGCACTCGCGAACGAGTTCGCCGAGGCCGCCAGCGGCATGCACCAAGCGGCGCTGATCTACCTGGGCCTGGTGCTGTTCTTCATCACGTTCGTGGTGCTCACCCTGTCCAAGCTGCTGCTCGCGCGCCTGCGCCGCGCGGAAGGAGCGCGGTCATGAGCACGGGCGACTCGCTGATGCTGGCGGCAGCCCTGGCCGAACAGCGCGAGCGCCAGTACGGCAAGCGCAAGCGCGTCAACAAGGTCGCGCTGGCGCTGTCGCTCGCGGCCATGGCCTTCGGCGTGTTCTGGCTGGTGTGGATCCTCTGGTCCACCGTGCAGCTGGGCATCGGCGGCCTGAACTGGGCAGCCGTGAGCCAGATGACGCCGCCGCCCAACGATCCAGGCGGCCTGCTCAATGCCCTGTGGGGTTCCTTCCTGATGGTGGTGCTCGCCACCTTCGTGGGCACGCCCATCGGCATCATGGCCGGCATCTACCTGGCCGAATACGACGTGAAGGGCTGGCTGGGCACGACGACGCGCTTCGTCAACGACATCCTGCTGTCGGCGCCGTCGATCGTGATCGGCCTGTTCGTCTATGCGGTCGTCGTCGCGCGCTTCAAGCATTTCTCCGGCTGGGCCGGTGCGATCGCGCTGGCGCTGATCGTGATCCCGGTCGTCATCCGCACGACCGAGAACATGTTGCTGCTGGTGCCATCGGCACTGCGCGAAGCAGCCTATGCCCTGGGCGCACCGAAGTGGAAGGTCATCACGCGCATCACGCTGCGCGCCGCCCGTGCCGGTGTGGTCACGGGCATCCTGCTGGCCGTGGCGCGCATCTCCGGCGAGACGGCGCCCCTGCTCTTCACCGCGCTGAACAACCAGTTCTTCACCTCCGACCTGGCCCAGCCCATGGCCAGCCTGCCGGTCACCATCTTCAAGTTCGCCATGAGCCCCTACGAGAACTGGGAGCAGCTCGCCTGGGCCGGCGTCTTCCTCATCACCATGGCCGTTCTGGGCCTGAACATTCTCGCGCGCGTGCTCACGCGCAACAAGCTCTGACCATGGACGCCTCCATCGCACCCGAACGCGTGCGCGCCAAACTGGCCGTGCGCAACCTGAACTTCTACTACGGGCGCTTCCACGCGCTGAAGAACATCAACCTGGAGATCCCCGAGCGAAAGGTCACGGCCTTCATCGGCCCTTCGGGCTGCGGCAAGTCGACGCTGCTGCGCACCTTCAACCGCATGTACGAGCTCTACCCGGACCAGCGCGCGCAGGGCGAGATCGTCCTGGACGGGGAGAACCTGCTCACCTCGAAGAAGGACGTGGCGCTGCTGCGCGCCAAGGTCGGGATGGTGTTCCAGAAGCCCACGCCTTTCCCCATGTCCATCTACGACAACATCGCCTTCGGCGTGCGCCTGTTCGAGTCGCTGTCGGATGCGGACATGGACGAGCGCGTGGAGTGGGCGTTGCGCAAGGCGGCGCTGTGGGACGAGGTCAACGGCAAGCTGAGCCAGAGCGGTGCCGGCCTCTCCGGCGGGCAGCAGCAGCGCCTGTGCATCGCGCGCGGCATCGCCATCAAGCCCGAGGTGCTGCTGCTGGACGAACCCTGTTCCGCGCTGGACCCGATCTCCACCGGCAAGATCGAGGAGCTGATCGTGGAGCTGAAGAAGGACTACACCGTGGTGATCGTCACGCACAACATGCAGCAGGCGGCGCGCGTGTCGGACTACACGGCGTACATGTACCTGGGCGACCTGGTGGAAGTGGGCGAGACCGAGCAGATCTTCTTCAAGCCCAAGCGGCAGGAAACCGAGGACTACATCACCGGCCGCTTCGGCTGAAGAGAGGACGGAACATGGCTGACAAACATCTTTCGACCCAGTTCGACAGCGAGCTCAATGCGCTGTCCCAGCGCGTCATGGAACTCGGCGGCCTGGCCGAAGCCCAGATCCGGCAGGCGATCTACGCGCTGGCCCATTTCAGCGAGGAAGCGGCGCGCCAGGTCATGGAGACCGAAGCGCGGGTGAACCAGATGGAGATCGAGATCGACCGGGACCTGTCCTCGGTCATCGCGCGGCGCCAGCCGACGGCGCGGGACCTGCGCCTGCTCATGGCGATGTCCAAGACCACGGCCAACCTGGAGCGCGTGGGCGACGAAGCCGAGCGCATCGCGCGCATGGTGCAGTCCATGATCGCCAAGAGCGGGTCGGTGCGCACGCTTCCGGCGAGCGAGCTGAATGTCGCCGCGGACCTCGCGTCCGGCCAGCTGCGGCGCGCCCTGGACGCCTTCGCGCGCCTGGACACGGCCGCGGCAGTGTCCATCATGAAGCAGGACGACCTGCTCGACGAGGAGTTCGACGGCTTCGTGCGCAAGCTGATCACGTACATGATGGAGGATCCGCGTACCATCTCCAGCAGCCTGGACCTGCTGTTCGTGGCCAAGGCGATCGAGCGCATCGGCGACCACGCCAAGAACATCGCGGAGTTCATCATCTACGTGGTCAAGGGCGCGGACGTGCGCCACAGTTCCATCGAGCACATCGAGTCGGCGGTCAAGTAGGGAAGCGATGAAGAACCAGCCACGCATCCTGATCGTGGAGGACGAGCCGGCGATCGCCGAGCTGATCGCGGTGAACCTGCGGCACAACGGCATGTCGCCGGTGTGGACCGAGGACGGCGACGCCGCCCAGCGCGAGATCGATGCGGTGCTGCCCGACGCCATCCTCCTGGACTGGATGCTTCCCGGTTCCAGCGGCCTGCAGCTGGCCAGGCGCTGGCGCGCGGACGGCCGCACCAAGGCGATCCCGATCCTGATGCTCACTGCGCGTGGCGACGAGCCGGACAAGGTCGCGGGGCTGGACGCCGGCGCCGACGACTACATCACCAAGCCGTTCTCGACCCAGGAGCTGCTCGCCCGCATCCGCGCCGTGCTGCGCCGGCGCACGCCGGAGAAGTCCGAGGAGACGGTGACCCTGGGCGGCATCAGCCTGGACGCAGCGGCGCACCGGGTGCTCTGGAACGGCCGGCCGGTCAAGATCGGGCCCACCGAATTCAAGCTGCTGCACTACCTCATGCGCCATCCCGAGCGCGTGCACAGCCGCCAGCAGTTGCTGGACCGCGTGTGGGGCGACCACGTCTTCATCGAGGAGCGCACGGTGGACGTGCACGTCAAGCGCCTGCGCGAGGCGCTGGGGCCGGGCGGCGTGCTGGTCGAGACGGTGCGCGGGGCCGGCTACCGCATCACGGCCCACCCGGCATGACCTTGCGGCTACTCGGCTTTCTTGTGTGCCTGGCTGCCGGCGCGATCGGGGGCTGGCTGCTCGGCGAGGCCGGCGGCGCCGCCATCGGTGTCGCGGCCGGCGCGCTGGCCTGGTTCGTGATCGAGAGCTGGCGCGCGCGGCGCGTCCTGCGCTGGCTGCGCGAAGGGCAGTTGCGCGGCGCGCCCACCCTCGGTGGCACCTGGGGCGAGGCGGCCGAGCGTGCCCGGCGGGCCCTCCTCGCCCGCGAGCAGCGCGCGGAAGACGCCGAGCGCCGCCTGGAGGCCTTCCTCGAGGCGATCCGTGGGTCGCCCAACGGCGTCGTGCTGCTGGACCCGCAGGGCCGCATCGAATGGTGCAACCAGACGGCCAGCGCCCATTTCGGGCTGGACCCCGCGCGCGACCTGCTGCAGCACATCCTGAACCTCGTGCGCGACCCGGGCTTCGCCAGCTTCTATCACGCGGGGCACTACACGCGCGAGGTGGTTGTCGAAGCACCGGCGAGTTCGGCGGCGCGGCCGCGCCGGCTGGCGCTGTACGTCCACCCCTACGGCGAAGGGCGGCGCCTGCTGCTCTCGCGCGACGTGACCGAGCTGGAGCAGGCGGAGGCCATGCGGCGCGACTTCGTCGCCAACGTGTCGCACGAGATCCGCACGCCGCTGACGGTGCTTTCCGGTTTCGTCGAGACGCTGCAGACGCTGGAACTGCCCAAGGAGGAGCGCCAGCGCTACCTGCAGATGATGGGCCAGCAGGCGCAACGCATGCAGACGCTGGTGCAGGACCTGCTGTCGCTCTCGCGCCTGGAAGGCAGCCCCTTGCCGGGCAAGTCTGAGTGGACCTCGGTGGCCGGCCTGCTCGCGCAGGCGGAGCAGGAGGCGCGCTCGCTCGCGGCCAGCCAGCGCAAGAGCCTGGACCTGCGCTTTGCCGACGCGTCCGGCTGGGAGGTGGCCGGCGCCGCCGGCGAACTGCAAAGTGCCGTGTCCAACCTGGTGAGCAACGGCGTGCGCTACACGCCCACGGGCGGCACGGTGGAAGTCCAGGTGCGCCGCGGCGAGAACGACGGGCTGGAACTCGCCGTGCGCGACACCGGTCCCGGCATCGGCCAGGAACACCTGCCGCGGCTGACGGAGCGCTTCTACCGCGTGGACCGCAGCCGCTCGCGCGAAAGCGGCGGCACCGGCCTGGGCCTGGCCATCGTCAAGCACGTGGTGCAGCGGCACGGCGGCGAGCTGCGCATCGAAAGCACGCCCGGCGCCGGCTCCACCTTCACCATCGTGTTGCCCGCGGGCCGCGTGCGCGCGCCCGAACTCAGGCCGGCCGGAAGCGGCGCACGGCCCGCCACAGAATCAGCGGCAGGATGAGGGCGAGCAGGGCGAGCGCGCTGCTGCTCGCCACCCAGAAGGCCGTTGGGCTCTGCTGCGCCGGCACCGTCCCCAGTCCCCGGTAAGCGAGCAGGTAGCCGCCGACCACGCCCACGCCCCAGAGCACGACGCAGTAGGCCACCAGCGGGGCGACCGTGACCCGGTAGCAGCGCAGCATGAAGACGCACAGGGCCTGCATGGTGTCGCCGAAATGGTAGACGGCGACCCAGGCGAGGAGGCCAGCGGCGACGGCGGCCACCTGCGCGTCGCCCGAGTACAGCGAGGCAATGCCGGAGCGCGCCAGCAGCACCGTGCAAGCCAGGGTTACGCACATGCCCAGGCCCATGCGAAAGCCGCTGCGCATGCTGGCGCGGGCCTGCCGCGGGTCGCCCGCGCCCAGCCAGTAACTGACCCGCGCGCTGGTGGCGATCGCGATGGACAGCGGCACCATGTACAGCACCGCCGCCATGTTCGCCGCGATCTGGTGCGCCGCCGCCGGCAGCGTGCCCTGGCGGGCGATCAGCAGGGCCATCAGCGTGAACGAGGTGACTTCCACCATGATCGACAGGCCGGCCGGGATGCCCAGGCGCGCGAACTCGCCGATGGTGGGCCAGTGCGGCGGCTCGATCGCGTGCCAGATCGCATAAGGCCGGTACAGCGGGTCGTGGCGCACCAGCCAGAAGGCGACCAGCAGCATCGCCCAGGTCACGACCACCGTGGCCCAGGCACAGCCCACCGCGCCTCCCGCCGGCAGGCCCAGGCCGCCGAAGGCGAACCAGATGGTCAGCGGCACCTTGGCCGCGAGCGAGCCGAGCTGCAGCCAGGTCACCAGCTGCGGCTTGCCCAGGCTCTGGTTCAAGGTGCTGTACATGCGGAACAGGAGCGCGGGCGGCAGGGCCAGGGCGAGCACGCCGAGGTACTGGCGCACGCTGCCTTGCAGGGCCGCCGGCACCTGCGCGCCGTGCAGCAGCGCGTTGGGATAGAGCAGGCCGATCACGCCCACCAGCGAGGCCAGCGCGGCGAGGTACAGCGCCTGCCGCACCGAGCGCCCGACGTCGGCGTGGCGGGCCGCGCCGTGCAGCTCGGCCCAGGTGGGCAGCAGGGCCTGGAAGATGCCCATCATGGCCACGAACACCGAGATGTAGACGGCCGATCCCACGGACAGCGCGGCCAGCGCCTGCTGCGAGAAGCGGCCGGCGACGATGGTGTCGGTGATGCCGAAGGCCATGGTGGCCAGCTGGCCCGCCAGCACCGTGCCGGCGTGGCGCGCGATGATCCCGCGTTCGTTCACTTCTTCTTGTACAGCAGCAGGTTCTCGCGGGCGTCGGTCGGGCGCGGAATGCGCGCGACCAGCACCCAGTGCTTCTTGTCGAAGGCCGTGGGCACCGAGAGTTCCAGGTCCTCGGTGGCGACCAGCCAGGTGCACGGACTGGTGGTGGAGGCCGTGCGCAGGTCCATCCGGCCGTGGTACCTGAGGGCCGCGAGCTGCGGGCGATTGAGCCCGAAGGCCTGCACGCAGCCGGGGGCGTCGATGCGCGCCACCAGCCGCTGCACGGGCGCCGCATAGCTGCGGGCGTAGTCCAGCACTGGCAGCCACAAGGTCATGACCAGCAGCCAGGCGAGCGCCGCGCCGCCGGCCGGCAGCACGAGGCTCTTCCAGATCGCCTGGCGATTGCGCTTGGTGCGCCAGCGCACCAGCGCCAGCCAGGCAACGGAGGCGATCAGCGCCATCGCGAAGGCCACCCAGCCGAAGCTGGGCTGGAAGCCGGGCGCCAGCCGGGCGACGTTGGCCGCCGGCTTGGCGGGCACGCCGGTCTGCAGCGAGATCCAGATCACCCAGATCACCAGCGCACAGGAGCTGAAGAACAGCAGGGTGAACCAGTCGATCAGCGCGGAGACGTTGCGCTGCAGGGTGGGCAGCGCGAACGCCGCGAGCGCGGCGAGCGCCGGCAGTGCCAGGAGCAGGTTGCGGTCGGGGGTGTGCGAGAAGGCCGCCGCGACGATGCCGACCAGGGCGAACCACAAGGGCAAGGCGACGTGCCGGCGCCCGAGTTGCCGGCGCCAGCGCCACACCGTCCAGAGGGCCAGGGGCCAGGCCGGCCAGGTGAACCACGCGAACAGGCGCAGCAAGGAGCCCCCTTGGTGCACGGTGAGCTCGGAGGTGGGCTGCAGCCGCCACTCCCACATCCCCAGGGCCGCGCCGGCCGCGGCCGCCACGAGCGCCGCGGCGAGCACCACGGCCACGCTCTGGGTGCGGGTCACCTGACGGTCGTCCGCGTCCTCGGCATCGCTGGCGTGCAGCACGGCGCCCCCCGCGGCGAACAGGGCCGCCATGGCAGGCGCTCCGCTGAGCCCCAGTCCCACCAGTCCGACGAGGACGGCGACGGCGGGCACCACCAGCCGGTAAGGCAGGGCCGCCAGGCCGTAGAAGGTGAGCGCCGTGAACGAGAGCTGCGCCAGCGCCGGCGTCGTCTCGTGCGAGAGTTGCATCAGCCCGAGCGAGGCGATGAGGGCAAGCAGGGCGCCGTCGGCGATCGCCCGGGCGTAGTCCGTGGGGCGGGCCTCGCCGCCGAAAGCGAAGGGCACGGGCTGGGCGGCGGGCGTGCGGGCGAGGTAGTACACGCCGTACCAGGCCGCCACCAGGCTCAGGACCAGCAGGCCGATGAACGGGATGCGCGCGGCAAAATCCGGCTGCACCCAGGACGGCGCCACCTGCATCGCCCACGCGCCCAGCCAGTACGGCAGGAGGGCCGTGAATTCCGGGGCTTGCCCGAGCAGCTGGGGGTGCAGCCAGCTCGCGTTGCCGTGGGCCAGCTCGAACATGTAGCCGAACGCCATGATGTCGGCGTTCTTCCAGGGCTCGCGGCCGACGAACCCGGTCAGCACGTACGCCGCGCAGAACAGCAGCAGCGCCAGCCGGGGCAGGCGCCGCACGGCGCTCTGGGCGACGATGGCGGGGGTGGGGCGGTTCACGCGCGGGAGTGTGTCACAGGCCGGCGGCCGGCCCCGGCAACAAAAAAGGCAGCCCGAAGCTGCCTTTCCTGGGTGCCACGCGGCTTACTTGCCCGTGGGCTTGCCGAACTTCTTGAAGAACTTGTCGACGCGGCCGCCCATGTCGTTCACCGACTTCTGGGTGCCCGTGTAGAACGGATGCGATTCGCTGGAGGTGTCCAGCTTGAACAGCGGCAGCTCGCGGCCGTCTTCCATCGTGATCTTGTCGCGAGCCGGCACGCAGGAACGCGTGACGAACTTGAAACCGTTCGACAGGTCCTGGAAGCACACGTCGCGGTAATTGGGGTGAATGCCGTCTTTCATGGGGTCCTCGTCAGGTGTCAGTAGCCGCGCCAGCCTATTCCGGCGTACTTTCCGCAGTCAGCCTGCGATTATAGCCCGGCAGGCAAGGCAGAGCCAGGATGCGGGCCATTCACCGCAGAGGCGCGCAGGGTAGGTGCGGCCTGTGCGGTAAAGCTATCCGGCCGTTCAGCCGCCGCGCCGCATCATGTCGAAGAACTCCACGTTGGTCTTGGTGGCCTTCATCGACTTGAGCACCATTTCCATCGCCTCGATCTCGTCCATGTTGTACATGAACTGGCGCAGGATGCGGGTCTTCTGCAGGATCTCGGGGGCCAGCAGCAGTTCCTCGCGGCGGGTGCCGGAGCGATTGAGCTGGATGGAGGGGAAGACGCGCTTCTCGTAGAGGCGGCGGTCCAGGTGCAGTTCGCAGTTGCCGGTGCCCTTGAACTCTTCGAAGATGACTTCGTCCATGCGCGAGCCGGTGTCGATCAGCGCGGTGGCGATGATGGTCAGCGAGCCGCCTTCTTCCACGTTGCGCGCCGCGCCCAGGAAGCGCTTGGGGCGCTGCAGCGCGTTGGAGTCGACACCGCCGGTCAGCACCTTGCCGGAGGAGGGCACGACGTTGTTGTAGGCGCGCGCCAGCCGGGTGATCGAGTCCAGCAGGATCACCACGTCCTTCTTCAGTTCCACCAGGCGCTTGGCGCGCTCGATCACCATCTCCGCGACGTGCACGTGGCGGGCGGCCGGCTCGTCGAAGGTGGACGCGATCACCTCGGCCTTCACCGAGCGCTGCATGTCGGTCACTTCTTCCGGGCGCTCGTCCACGAGCAGCACCATCATGTAGCTGTCGGGGAAATTGGCGGCGATCGCGTGCGCGATGTGCTGCATCATCACCGTCTTGCCGCTCTTGGGCGGCGCCACGATCAGCGCGCGCTGGCCCTTGCCGATGGGGGCGATGATGTCGATGATCCGCCCCGTGATGTTCTCTTCGCCCTTGAGGTTGTCGCGTTCCAGGCGCATCTGTTCCCGGGGGAACAGCGGCGTCAGGTTCTCGAACATGATCTTGTGCTTGTTGTCCTCCGGCACGCCGCCGTTGACCTTGTCGAGCTTGGTCAGCGCAAAGTAGCGCTCGCCGTCCTTGGGCGTGCGGACTTCGCCCTCGATCATGTCGCCGGTGTGCAGGTTGAAGCGGCGCACCTGCGAAGGCGAGATGTAGATGTCGTCGGTGCTCGCGGTGTAGCTCGTGTCCGGGCTGCGCAGGAAGCCGAAGCCGTCCGGCAGGATCTCGAGGACGCCATCGGCGAACACCTGTTCACCAGCGCGGGCGCGCTTCTTGATGATGGCGAACATCAGCTCCTGCTTGCGCATGCGGCCGACGTTTTCGATTTCGAGCTCTTCGGCCTGCTTGAGGACTTCCGAGACGTGCAGCGCCTTGAGTTCGTTCAGGTGCATGGAGGGACCCCTTGGGGGATTTTCTGAAGGTCTGGGGGGAAGGTTCTGTGCCGGGCGAGAGATGCCCTGCGAACCGGTTCGGACTGCCCGCCTGCCTGTGGCGGATCAGCGATGGGGCGGATTATGCAGCAAAAAAAGAGAAACGGGGCCGTCGGGGCCCCGTTCGGGTCTGGCGTGGCGTTACGCCAACTGCTGGTCGAGGAAGGCGGTCAGTTGCGCCTTGCTCATCGCGCCCACCTTGGTGGCGGCGAGCTGGCCGTCCTTGAACAGCATCAGGGTGGGGATGCCGCGGATGCCGAACTTCGCGGGCACGTCGCGGTTCTCGTCCACGTTCATCTTGGCGACCTGGAGCTTGTCCTTGTAGGTTTCGGACACTTCGTCGAGGATGGGCGCGATCATCTTGCACGGACCGCACCACTCCGCCCAATAGTCCACCAGCACGGGCTTCTGGGCTTTCAGGACGTCGGATTCGAACGACGCGTCGGAGATGTGCTTGATCAGGTCGCTGGCCATGGATTCCTCTCGGGAGGCGGGGACCACCCCCGCTACAGCTACAGTCAGGGCATTGTGACAGAAACCAAGACCCCTCGCCGGGGCGGGGCCGGCGGGTGTTTGCTATGGATGGGATAGCAATTCACCATCCATCCACGCGGCATTGGCGGGAGCTCATGGAAAAGCTGCAGGCCGAAATGGCGGCCCGCGGCGCCCATGCCGCGCGCACCGTCGTGCTCCTGCCCTACGCACAGCTCATGCCCGTGGCGCGGCGGTTCTGGGCCGCGCTCGCCCCCGACGGCTTCGCCCCGCGCTTCGAGACCACGATGAACTGGGCGCGCCAGCGCCCCTGGCTTCCGGGCGACCTGGACCTGTCGTTCGACATCGGCCGCGACCTGCTGACGGCGCGCGGCTGGCTGGAGCAGGGCGGGCTGCGCGCGCAGGCCGATGCACTCGCCGGACAACTCGTGGATGCGGCGTGGCAAGCGGCCGAAGCGGCACGCGCCGTCCCGCCCGCGCAGCGCGCCGACTGGGCCGCCGGCCTGCGCCCGCAGCTGCTGCAAGGCATGGAAGCGCCTGCCGTGGCCATCGAAGCCGCGATCGCGCGCATCGCCTTCGAATGGGTTGCCGCTTCGGCCTATGCCACCGACGCCTTGCTCGATGGCAGCCTGGCGGCGGACCTGGACCTGCTGGTGATCCTGCAAGGCTTCCAGGCCGAGGCCGTGCCGCAGGCGCTGGCACGCCAGTTGGTCGAGCGCGCGCTGACCTGGCCCTTGCCGGCCGAGGCGCCGCAAGGTGCGATCGCCCTGCACGCGGCCGCGGACGCGACCGAGGAAGCGGAACGTGCCGCGGCCTGCGTGCTGCGCCGCCTCGACGCCGGCCAGGTGCCCGTCGCCCTCGGCGCCACCGACCGCGTGCTGACGCGGCGCATCGGCGCCTTGCTGTTCACGCGCGGCGTGCCGGTGCGCGACGAGACCGGCTGGAAGCTGTCCACCACGCGCGCCGCCGCCAACCTCATGACGGCCTTGCGCGGTTGCGCCTGGGATGCGCCGGCGGACGCGGTGCTGGACTGGCTGAAGAACGTGCCGGCGATGGGCTCCGGCACCGTGCAGGGGCTGGAGCGCAAGGTGCGTCGCGCCGGGCAGCGCGAATGGCGCATGCTGCGCGCTTCGGACTGGGGCGAATCGGAAGGCCTGCAGGCGGCGGCGCAACGCGTGGCGGCCTGGCGCGAGAGCCTGCAGGCGCCCCGCACGCTGCTGGATTGGCTGGCGGCCACGCGCCAGGTGCTGCGCGATTGCGGCCAGTGGGACGTGCTGCGTTCGGACGCGGCCGGCCAGAAGGCGCTGGAGGCGCTGCGGCTGGACGAGTCCGCCGCTGGCGACTGGGCGGCCTGGCCGCGGGCCCAGCGGCGGCTGAACGCGCGCGAGTTCAACGCCTGGGCCAACGAGGTGCTGGAGAGCGCCAGCTTCGTGCCGCCGCATCGCGGCGACGAGCAGGTCGTGGTGCTGCCCATGAGCCAGCTGCTGGGCCATCCGTTCGCGTCCCTGGTCCTGCCCGGTTGCGACGAGCGCAGCCTGCCCGCCTCGCCGGAGCCGCCGGCCGGCTGGTCGCAGGCGCAGCGCGCGCTGCTCGGGCTGCCGCTGCGCGCCGACCTGGAAGCGGCGCAGCGCGCCGCCTGGGCCCACGCCATGCAGACGCCCGAGGCCGACGTGCTCTGGCGCGCGAGCGACGATACCGGCGAGCGCAGCCTGGCCAGCCCGATGGTGCAGGCCTTGCGCCTCGCAGGCGGCGGCACGGCCGCGAGCGATCCGCGCCGCCTGCGCGAGGAGGCCGCACAGCCCGTGGCGCGGCCCTCGGTCCAGGCGCCGCAGCTGGTGCCCGCGCAGCTGTCCGCCAGCAGCTACGAGGACCTGCGCCGCTGTCCCTATCGCTTCTTCGCCATGCGCATGCTGGGCCTGAAGGAAGCCGACGAGATCGAATCCGAGGTCGACAAGCGCGACTTCGGCACCTGGCTGCACGGCGTGCTCAAGGTCTTCCACGAGGCGCTGCGCGATCGTGGCGACGTCCCGCCCGGGGAGCGCGCCACGTTGCTGGAGGCGATCGCGCGCGAATCCATGGAGCGGCTGCGTCTCGGCGAGGGCGAGTTCCTGCCGTTCGCCGCGGCGTGGCCCGCCGTGCGCGAGGGCTACCTCGCCTGGCTGCAGGAGCACGAAGGCCTGTTCGAAGAGGCCGAGGGCGAGCACACGGTGCCGCTCGGAACGCTCACGCTGGGAGGCTGGATAGACCGCATCGACCGGCTGCCGGGCGGCGGCACGCTGGTGATGGACTACAAGACCGAAGGGCTGCAGGTCACCAAGGACCGCATGAAGACGCCGCTGGAGGACACGCAGCTGGCCTTCTATGCGCTGTTGCTGCCCGGGCGCGAGGTGCGGGCGGCGTACCTGAACGTCGGCGAGCGCGGCAAGGTCGAGGCCGTCGTGCACGAGTCCCTGCAGGAGGCGAGCCAGTTGTTGCAGGAGGCGATCGCCACCGAGATGCGCCGCATCGCCGAGGGCGCGCCCATGCCCGCCCTGGGCGAAGGTCGCGCGTGCGAGTTCTGCGCCGCGCGCGGCCTGTGCCGGAGGGATTCCTGGAGTGAGTGAAGCGATGGCGCTGCCAGTGGAGCCGGCCTACGAGCACAACGGGCGCACCGTCACGCGCGAGCAGTTCTACGCCGTCGCCTGCGATCCCCGCCGCCACGTGGCGGTGGAGGCCTGCGCGGGCGCCGGCAAGACCTGGATGCTGGTCTCGCGCATCCTGCGGGCGCTGCTCGCCGGCGCGCAGCCGCAGGACATCCTGGCCATCACCTTCACGCGCAAGGCAGCGGGCGAGATGCGCCAGCGCCTGGACGAATGGCTGGCGCGTTGGAGCACGGCGCCCGACGACGAACTCGCCGAAGCGCTGCGTGCGCGCGGCCTGCCGCAGGCCGATGCGGCCCAGCGCACGGCGCTGCGCGGGCTCTACGCCGAGCTGCTGCAGGCTGGACGGCCCGTGCAGATCCGAACCTTCCACAGCTGGTTCGCCGCGCTGCTGCGGGGCGCGCCCTTGTCGGTGCTGCAGTCGCTGGGGTTGCCCACGCGCTTCGAGCTGCTGGAAGACGACAAGGAGGCGGTGGCACGCGTGTGGCGGCGCTTCCATGCCGCCGTGGAGCGCGAACCGGCCGCCCGCGCCGACTACGAGGCCTGCGTGGCCGCGCACGGCCGTTTCAACACCGCCAAGGCGCTGGAGTCGGCGCTTTCCAAGCGGGTGGAGTTCGCCATGGCCGACGCCGTCGGCGTCGTGGCCGATTCCGTGCGGCCGTTCGGCGAAATCTTCCCGCGGCTGGCGGGGCTCGCGCGTCCCGAGCAGGCGCTGGCGGGCGAGCCCGCGCGCCGGCGCTGGCTGGACCGCGCCCGCGCCCTCGGGGCCGAGAAGAACAAGACGCCCCAGGTGGCCGGCAATGCGATCGTCATCGCCTTCGAATGCGAGCCGCTGGAGCAAAGGCAGAAGCTGCTGCGCGAGGCGCTGTTCGTGGCCAGGGAAGACCGCCTGAAGACGCACCTGGCCAAGTACCCCGCGGCCATCGAGGCCGAGGTGGAGCTGCAGGAGCTGTGCGGCGCCGTCCACCAGCACGAGGCCTGGCTGCACCACCAGCGCATCGCCCGCCTGGCGCGCCTGCTGCTGGAAAGCTATGCCGCCCTCAAGCGCGAGCAGGGCTGGGTGGACATGAGCGATGTCGAGCGCACCGCGCACGTGCTGCTGTCCGACCCCGTACTGGCCGGCTGGGTGCAGGAGCGCCTGGACCAGCGCGTGCGGCACCTGCTGATCGACGAGTTCCAGGACACCAACGCCTTGCAGTGGCAGGCGCTGCATGCCTGGCTGGCCAGTTATGCAGGCGCGGGCGGGGACGGGCCCAGCGTGTTCATCGTCGGCGATCCCAAGCAGAGCATCTACCGCTTCCGGCGCGCGGAGCCGCAGGTGTTCCGCGCGGCCCAGGAGTTCATCGGCCGCGACCTGGGCGGCGACCGCCTGAGTTGCGACCACACGCACCGCAACGCGCCTGCCGTGCTCGCCGCCGTGAACACGGTGATGGAGCAGGCGCAGCGCGAAGGCCAGTACCAGGACTTCCGCGCCCACACGACGCAGTCCGTCGATGCGGGCGCCGTGCTCGCGCTGCCGCCGGTGCCGCGGCCCGAGCGCGCCGCGCAGGAGGAAGAAGAGGGGCTCGCCTGGCGCGACAGCCTCACCGTGCCGCGCGAACTGCCCGAGGAACGCCTCGTCGCGCTGGAATGCCGGCAGGCGGCCGCCTGGATCGCGCAGCAGCTGCGCACGGGCCTCGAGCCCGGCGAGGTGATGGTGCTGGCGCGCCGCCGCGAGCGCCTGTCCGCCATGGAAAACGAGCTGCGCACCCTGCACATCACCGCGCAGCAGCCGGAGAAGACCGACCTGTGCGAGGCGCCCGAGGTGCAGGACCTCGCCGCGCTGCTCGACGTGCTGGTCTCGCCCGGCCACGACCTGTCGCTCGCGCGCGTGCTCAAGTCGCCGCTCTTCGGCTGCGGCGACGAGGTGCTGGTCGCGCTGGCCCAGTGCGCCCGCGCGGCAGCGCAAGCCGGTCCGCCGCGGTCCTGGTTCGAGTTGCTGCAACAAGGCGAGGGCCTGCCGCCAGGCTGTGCCGCGATCGCAGCGCGCCTGAAGCAGTGGCAGCGCTGGGTGCAGGCGCTGCCGCCGCACGACGCGCTGCAGGCGGTCTACGACGACGGCGACGTGCTCGCACGTTTCGCCCGCAGCATGCCGGCCCCCTTGCGCGGCACGGTGCAGGCCAACCTGCAGGCGCTGCTCGGCGCGGCGCTGCAGGTGGGCGGCGGCCGCTACCTCACCCCCTATGCCTTCGTGCGCGCGCTCAAGGCCGGCGGCATCCGCGGTCCGGCCGTCGCCGCCAGCGGCGTGGTGCGGCTGCTGACGGTGCACGGCGCCAAGGGCCTGGAAGCGCAGGTGGTCGTGCTGCTCGACACCGACAGCGCGCCCTCGCGTCCGGAATCCATGGGCGCCTTGTGCGAGTGGCCGGGCGAGGCGCCCGCCCCCTGGCGCTTTGCCTTCCTCACCAGCGAGACGCGCCCGCCGGCTTGCAGCGTCGACGCGCTGGCGGTGGAGCAGGTGGCCCGTGCCCGGGAGGAACTCAACGCCTTGTATGTCGCGATGACGCGCGCCGAGCGCCAACTGGTGATCTCGTCGGTCGTGCCCTCGCAGGCGCCGGCGAACGCCACCTGGTGGCAGCGCCTGCTGCCATGCGCGACGCTCTTGCCCGCTCCCGGCACGGCGATGGCGATCGAGCCGGCGCGCGAAGGCGCCGACACCGTCGTCCTGCACGTGGTGCCCGGCGCGAGTGCCGCAGTCACCATGGAATGGCTGCGGCCGCAGCCGCCCGAGGGCAACCGCGCCTCGCGCCTGGGCGAGGCGATGCACCGCCTGCTGGAAACCTGGCAGCCGCGCGCCGGCATCGGTCCCGCGCAGCTGCGCGAAGTGGAGCGCCTGTTCGCGCTGGAGCCGGGCGCAGCGGACCAGGCCGCGGCGATGGCGCTGCGCATCCTGCAGGGCGAGGGCGCATGGGCCTGGGACCCGGCCGTGGTCGACTTCCAGGGCAACGAGGTCGAGCTGCACGCGGCCGGCGAATCGCTGCGGCTGGACCGCCTGGTGCGCCGCCGCGACACCGGCGAGTGGTGGGTGCTGGACTACAAGTCGGCGTCGCAGCCCGAGCGCCAGCCGCAGCTGCGCGCGCAGATGCAGCGCTACCGCGAGGTGGTGGCGGCCGCCCAGGGGGGCGCGCCGGTGCGCTGCGCCTTCCTCACGGCGCAGGGCAGGGTGGTGCCGGCATGACCTGGCGGGGCGGGGGGCGCACCCTGGGCGCATGGCTCGCCGCCGCGTTCTCGGCCCTGACGGTGCTGCTCACCATCGTCATGGCGCTGGTGATCGAGCGCAACGCCAGCCGCGATGTCGCCACCGGCATCGGCAGCAACCTGGCGGTGCTGGCGCACCAGATGGCCAACCGCCTGGACCGGGGCATGTTCGAGCGCCACCGCGAGTTGCAGCTGATGTCCGCCCGGCTCGCGCGGCTGCCCGACGACGCGCTCGTGCAGGTGGAGCTGGACGAAGCCAAGAGCAGCTACCGCTACTACCTGTGGATGGGGGTGGCGCGCGCGGATGGCGTGGTGCTGGCCGCCAGCGACGACGCCCGCGTGGGCGAGAACGTCGCCTCGCATGCCTGGTTCCGGCAGGCGCTGGCGGGCGTCAACCTAGGCCCGGTGCACGAGGAGGTGCTGCTGCCCCGCCAGCTCTCGCCGGAGGGTCGCGCCCGGCGCTTCTACGACGTCGCCTTCCCCTTCCAGGACGGCGACGGCCTGCGCGTGCTCGGCGCGCACGTGTCCTGGGACTGGGCGCGTGACGTGCGGCAGGCGGTGTTCGGCACCGGGCCGGCCACGACCGAGCCCCTGATCCTGTCGCGCGACGGCGTGGTGCTGATGGGCCCGGCCGACCTGGAAGGCAGGACGCTCGCCACGGCGAGCCTGCGCGCCGCGCAGGCCGGCGGCCAGGGCCACACGACCGAACGCTGGCCCGACGGGAAGACCTACGTGGTCGGCTACGACTCGGCCCGGGGCTTCATGTCCTCGCCTGGACTGGGCTGGCACATCCTCGTGCGGCAGGACACGGACGTGGCCTACCAGCCGGTGCGCGAGCTGCAGCGTCGCGTCGCGCTCGGCGGCGGCTTGCTCGCCCTGGTGTTCTCCCTGCTCGGATGGCTGGCGGCACGCCAGATCGCGCGTCCCTTGCTGGACCTGGCCGCTTCCGCGCGCCGGCTGGAGCAGGGCGAGGACACGCGGGTGAAGGCCTCCGATGCCTACCGCGAGGTGGAGGTCCTGGGCACGGCGCTCAACTCGCTGCTGGCAACGGTGCAGCAAAAGAGCGACGAGCTGCACGCGCTGAACGCCCAGCTCGAGCAGCGGGTCGAGCAGCGCACGACCGAGCTGCGGGAGGCATTCGCCAAGGTGCGCGCCAACGAGCAGCGCATCCAGACCATCATCGAGTCGGCACAGGACCCGTTCATTGCCTTCGACTTGCGCGGGCGCATCACCGACTGGAGCACGCAGGCCGAGATCGTCTTCGGCTGGGCACGCGAGGAGGTGCTGGGCCGCCTGGCCGGCGAGCTGCTGCTGCCCAAGGGCGTCGCGGGCGACCTGGACCTGGCGCTGGCGAGCTATGCGCGCACCGGCAAGGCCGCCTTCCTCAACCGCCCGATCGAGCGCAGGCTGGTGGACCGCCAGGGACGCGAGATCCCCGTGGAGCTCAGGATCGGCCTCGTGTCCACCGGCGGCGAACGTTTCTTCAGCGCTTTCCTCCACGACATCTCGCAGCGCAAGGAAGTGGAGCGGATGAAGGACGAATTCATCTCCACGGTCTCGCACGAGCTGCGCACGCCGCTCACGGCAATCTACGGATCGCTGAACCTGCTGGCTTCCGGCATGGCCGGCGAGCTCCCGCCCGACGCGCGCCAGCTGCTCGCGGTGTCGCACGAGAGCTCCGAGCGGCTGATCCGGCTGATCAACGACCTGCTCGACCTGGAGAAGATCGCATCCGGCAAGATCGTCTACCGCATGCAGCAGCAGCCGCTCGCGCCTCTGGTGGAGCAGGCCGTGCGCGACACGCAGGCCTATGCCGACGGCCTGCGGGTGCGCATCGTGCAGGAGCTGCGCGCGCAGCCGGTGGTGACGGCGGATGCGGACCGCATCGTGCAGGTCTGCGTCAACCTGCTGTCCAACGCGGCCAAGTTCTCGCCCGTGGGTGGCCAGGTGGACGTGATCCTGGAGGAGCGTGACGGCTGGGCGCGCCTGGCGGTCGTGGACCGCGGGCCCGGCGTGCCGCCGGAGTTCCAGGACCGCGTGTTCGAGCGCTTTGCGCAGGCCGACGCTTCGGACCGGCGCGCCAAGGGCGGCACGGGCCTGGGGCTGGCGATCTGCCGCAGCATCGTCGAGGCGCACGGGGGCCGCCTGGGCTTCAGCAGCGAGCCCGGCGTGCGCACGGAGTTCTTCTTCGAACTGCCGCCCGCGCCCTGAGCCGCGGGCTCAGAAGCTCGTGCGGTAGTACACCATCGGGCGGCCGTCCTTGCGCTTGACCGTGATGCGCGCGCCGCCTTCCAGCTGCATGCCGATGAAGCCGCGGTCCAGGGCGAAGCCGCTCTTCGAAGCCGGCGCCAGGTTCATCTCCACGCGGGCGCCGTAGACCGGCTGCCGCATCTGGATCAAGCTGTAGGCGTCGTCGGGGCCGGTCAGGCGGCGCCAGGCCGTGACGTCGATCTGGCGCTGGCTCTGCAGGCGCTGCGTCCAGCGCACGCCCAGGTCCACGGCCGCGCGCGCCTGCAGGCCGAGCGGCTGCGGCGCGGCGGAGTGGCTGGCCAGTCCCAGCACCGCCCCCAGGCCGCTGCCGTTCGCATTCAGGGGAGTCACCGAGAGGTCGACACGGGCGGCCTGGAAGCCGCCATCCTGCGCGTCGAAGCGAGGCAGCGCGCTGGTCTGCAGCTGCACGCGCAAGGGCGGCTCCACCCGGGCCTGTGCGACCCGCACTTCGGGGCCGTCCTGCGCGGCGTCATGCGCATGTGCGGCGGGGCAGAGAACGCCCCCTGCCAGGGCGGCAAGACAGCCCAGTGCGGCTTCCCAACGTACGCCGGCCTGCTTGCCGGCTCCAGCGGCCTTCTCCATGGCTCACCTCCCAGTGATGCGAGGCAGTCTAGGCTCCGCAGCTGATGGAAGTTTGTGGGAGCTTGAGCGGCAATCCTGTAAGAAAAGGAACCCGCGTCGGCAAGGGTGTGGCGGACAAGGGGGTAGGGAACGGGCGCGGGGCGCGCGCTGCTTACGCTATTCCCCTATGTGGTGCCACTTGCCCTCGGGCAGCTTGCGCAGCGCTTCGTAGACCTGACGCAACACGCCTTGGGTATTCGCCCATTCGACGTGCTCCCGCAGGCGCGCCCTCTTCTGGAGCGCGGGCACCTGGGCCCACTCGGCGTGCGTCGCCGGCACGGGAGGCAGGTGCGCTCCCGTGTTCGGCAGGTAGGCGTACAGGCGTTGCCAGATCGCCGGCAGGGGGCACACCCGGTTGTTGCGGCGGATCTCCACCAGCACGTCGTCGATGGTGACCTGCTCGCTGGCCGCGGGCTGCCCCGGGGCGCCGGCGAGGCCTGCGGGGCGCGTCTTGTCGAAGCCACGCTGCTGCTGGCCCTGCAAGGCCTGGAACATGGCCCAGGAAGTTTCGCTGCTCTTCTCGACGACTTCGACTTCCTCGCGCCCGGCCGGCAGCTGGCCAGGGGCGCGGACTTGTTTCGCGTTGCTCACGAATGCCCCCAACCCTCGTTGTCACAAATGTAAGCGCCACTGTTGGCCGTGTACATCGTCCGGGTGGGGAACAAGTGCCAACTCCCGCACACTCGCGCGACTTGGCGGATGCAGGAGGGCAAGGAAGGGGAGAAGAAGGTGACGAGCCTTACCCCCGGCACTGGCTCCACAGTTAGGGCTGCTTGGTTCCCCACCTGACCCGGTTGGCCGCTTCACCATGCGGGGAGGCCCGTCATCCGTGATTGTAGGCGAGTCGCACGGCCGGGGTGCGCAGGAGGCCACCTTTAGAATCGACGGGATGTCCTACCTCGTGCTCGCCCGGAAGTACCGGCCCAAGACCTTCTCGCAGATGGTCGGCCAGGAGCACGTGGTGCAGGCTCTCACCAACGCGCTGGAGCAGCAGCGGCTGCACCACGCCTACCTGTTCACCGGCACGCGCGGCGTCGGCAAGACGACGGTGTCGCGCATCCTGGCCAAGTCGCTGAACTGCCAGGGGCCGGACGGGCAGGGCGGCATCACCTCCAGCCCCTGCGGCGTGTGCCAGGCCTGCACGGACATCGACAGCGGCCGCTTCGTTGACTACACGGAGC
This sequence comes from Ramlibacter sp. G4-7, assembly GCF_057784995.1. Classification (NCBI taxonomy): domain Bacteria; kingdom Pseudomonadati; phylum Pseudomonadota; class Betaproteobacteria; order Burkholderiales; family Comamonadaceae; genus Ramlibacter; species Ramlibacter sp. G4-7. The sequence goes on along the minus strand of NZ_JBYNTT010000006.1, from coordinate 174,001 downwards.
TGGACGCCGCCTCCAACCGGGGCGTGGACGAGGTCCAGTCGCTGCTGGAACAGGCGGTCTACAAGCCGGTGCAGGGGCGCTTCAAGGTCTTCATGATCGACGAGGTGCACATGCTCACGGGGCACGCGTTCAACGCGATGCTCAAGACGCTGGAGGAGCCGCCCGAATACCTCAAGTTCGTGCTGGCGACGACCGATCCGCAGAAGGTGCCGGTGACCGTGCTGTCACGCTGCCTGCAGTTCAACCTGCGGCCCATGGCGCCGGAGACGGTGCAGGAGCATCTCGCGCGCGTGCTGCAGGAAGAGGCCGTGCCCGCCGATGCGCAGGCGCTGAAGCTGCTCGCGCGGGCGGCGCGCGGCTCGATGCGCGATGCGCTGTCGCTCACCGACCAGGCCATTGCCTTCGGCGGCGGCCAGCTGCAGGAAGGCCCCGTGCGCCAGATGCTCGGGAGCGTCGACCGCAGCCACGTCTTCCGCCTCATCGAGGCGCTGGCGCAGGGCGATGGCCAGTCCTTGGTGGAAACCTCCGAGGCGCTGCGCGTGCACGGCCTGTCCGCCGGCGCCGCGCTGGAGGAGATGAGCATGGTGCTGCAGCGCATGGCGGTGCTGCAAGCCGTGCCGCAGGCGGCGGACACGAGCGACGAGGAAGCGGCGACCATCGCGCGGCTCGCGCAGCTGCTGCCCGCGGACGAGACGCAGCTGCTTTACAGCATCTGCCTGCACGGTCGGCAGGAGCTGGGCCTGGCGCCGGACGAATACGCGGCTTTGACCATGGTCTTGCTGCGGCTGCTGGCCTTCAAGCCGGGCGCGCAGGAAAAAAAAACTCTGAATGAGCCGCGCAAGGCGGTGAATCCACCGGCCGCGGCCGGTGGCGGTGGGGTTCCGGCGTCACCGCAGCCCGCGAGCAGCTCGCCTCCCATGCCCGAGCGGAGGGTGGCGGTGAGCGAAGCGAACCCCGCCGCCGCCCCGCAACCCCAACCCCGGCCCGCCGCTCCCCCCGGGCACGTCCTGCCCGTCGTCGAACCCCGCCAGGCGCCTCCGCGCGCGGCGCAGCCGCCGCGCGCCGGCAACGACGTCATGGGCGTGCCCGTGCGCGTGCAGCCCGAACCCCTGCGCGAAGCGCCCTCCGGCGTGCCCACCGTGGTGCCCACCCCCGAGGGCGATTTCTGGCAGGCCACCGTGCAGCAGCTCGTGGAACGCGAAGCCGTCACGGCGCTGGTACGCGAACTCGCCCTGCAGGCGCAACTCGTCGCGCGCGACGAGGGGCACTGGATGCTGCGCGTGGAACGGGAATCGCTGAACCAGCCGCAGAGCCGCGAGCGCCTGCGCAACGCACTGCAGGCCGCCGGCCACGCGGTCGACCTCTCGGTCGAGGTGGGGCCTGTCACCGACAGCCCAGCGCGCCGCAACGCCGTGGCCGCCGCCGAGCGCCAGCTCGCCGCCGAACAGATCATCCTCAACGATCCCTTCGTGCAGCGGATGCAGCGTGACTTTGGGGCGAAAATCGTCCCCGGCAGCATCAAACCGATCGCGAAACACTAGAGAGACCACCATGTTCAACAAGGGACAGCTCGCCGGCCTGATGAAACAGGCCCAGCAGATGCAGGACAACCTGAAGAAGGCGCAGGAAGAGCTCGCCACCATCGAGGTGAGCGGCGAATCCGGCGCCGGCCTCGTGAAGGTCGTCATGACCTGCAAGCACGACGTCAAGCGCGTGACCATCGATCCCAGCCTGCTGGGCGACGACAAGGACATGCTGGAAGACCTCGTGGCCGCCGCCTTCAATGCCGCCGTGCGCAAGGCCGAAGAGACCTCGCAGGAAAAGATGGGCAAGCTCACCGCGGGCCTGCCGCCCGGCATGAAGCTGCCGTTCTGACGGATGTGGACCCCCGCGCTTCGCACGGCGTGTAGTCGCTGCGCCCCGAGCGGGCGCAAGCCGCGTCGCGCCGGCTCGCCGGCGGCTTGATGGCCGAAGCTTCCCTCCAGGCACTGGTCGAGGCGCTGCGGCGCCTTCCCGGGGTGGGCGTCAAGTCCGCCTCGCGCATGGCCTTCCACCTGCTGCAGCACGACCGCGAAGGCGCCCAGGTGCTCTCGCGGGCGCTGGAGCAGGCCGCGCGCAAGGTGCGCCACTGCAGCGAGTGCCACACCTTCACCGAGGACGAGGTCTGCGCCACCTGCCGCAGTCCGCAGCGGGACCGCAGCAAGCTGTGCGTGGTCGAGACGCCCGCGGACCAGGCGGCGCTGGAGCGCACGCAGGCCTACGACGGGCTGTACTTCGTGCTGATGGGAAAGCTCAGCCCGCTGGACGGCATCGGCCCGCGCGACATCGGGCTGGGCAAGCTGTTCACGCGCGCCACCAACGGCGAGGTGCAGGAGGTGATCCTCGCCACCAACTTCACCGCGGAGGGTGAAGCCACGGCGCACGTCATCGCCGAAGCGCTGAAGCAGAAGGGCCTGAAGGTCACGCGGCTGGCGCGCGGCGTGCCGGCGGGCAGCGAACTCGAATACGTCGATTTGGGGACCATCGCGCATGCGCTGGTGGACCGGAGGAGCAGGTAGAAGATGAACTACGCCCGCATGACGGTGGCGTACTGGTGCGTGCTGCTGGCGGTGCTGCTGCCCTATGCCTGCGCGTACCTGGCGAAGTCCAAGGGGTTCGGCAAGCCGCGCAGCAAGGGCGGCTACGACAACAACGACCCGCGCGGCTGGCTCGCGCGCCAGCAGGGCTGGCAGGCCCGCGCCGACGCGGCGCAGGCCAACAGCTTCGAGGCATTGCCTTTCTTCATCGGCGCGGTGATCATCGCCCACCTGCTGGGGGCGGCGCAGACGCGCCTGGACATCCTGGCGGTGCTCTTCGTGCTGCTGCGGATCATGTACGTAGCGATGTACGTGGGCGGGCTGGGCACGGCGCGCTCGGCGATCTGGGCGCTCGCGTTCCTGATCAACATCGCGATCTTCCTCAGCGCCTGGCACTGAGGCCTCTGGGTATTCTCGTTACGTGAAAACCCGCACGGGATCGTCCCGATGCGGCGTTGCAGCATGGCGCCTAACCTGCGCGCATTCCCAGAAGAATCCAGAGGTGAGGCCTGCCATGACGACAACCCTGAACCGCCGGCGCTTCGCGCTGCTCGCCGCCGCGGCCGTGGCCGCTCCTTCGGTGCGCGCGCAGGGCAAGCTGGAGAAGACCAAGGTCTCGATCGCGGTGGGTGGCAAGGCGGCCTTCTATTACCTTCCCCTGACCATCTCGGAGCAACTGGGCTACTTCAAGGCCGAGGGCCTCGATGTGGAGATCTCGGACTTCGCCGGCGGCGCCAAGGCGCTGCAGGCCCTCATGGGCAATTCGGCGGACGTGGTGAGCGGTGCCTACGAGCACACGATCAACATGCAGTCCAAGAACCAGTTCATCCAGTCGATCGTGCTCATGGGGCGGGCGCCGCAGATCGCGATGGGCGTGTCGGTCAAGGGGATGCCCAACTACAAGGGCCTGCCCGACCTGCGCGGCAAGAAGATCGGCGTGTCCGCGCCGGGCTCCTCCACCAACATGGTGGCCAACCTCGTGCTCTCCCGCGCCGGCGTCAAGGCCAGCGAGGTGAGCTACGTGGGCGTGGGCACGGGCGCGGGCGCACTGGCGGCACTGCGCTCCGGCCAGATCGACGCGATGACCAACACCGACCCGGTGATGACCATGCTGGAGCAGAAGGGCGACGTGCGCATCATCAGCGACACGCGCACGCTCAAGGGCACGCAGGACGTCTTCGGCGGCCCCATGCCGGCCGCCTGCTTCTACACCCACTCGGATTTCGTGCGGCAGAACCCCAACACCTGCCAGGCGCTGGCCAACGCCATCGTGCACGGCCTCAAGTGGCTGCAGACGGCGGGCCCGAGCGACATCATCAAGACGGTGCCCGAGAGCTACCTGCTCGGGGACCGCGCGCTCTACCTGGCTTCCTTCAACAAGGTGCGCGAGGCGATTGCCGTCGACGGCGTGCTGCCGGACGATGGCGCGAAGACGGCGCTCAAGGCGCTGGCCAGCTTCGAGCCCTCGGTCAAGTCCGAGAAGATCGACCTGGCGAAGACCTACACCAACGACTTCGCCCGGCGCGCCAAGGAAAAGTACAAGGCGTGAGCGCGGCGTTGCACGCGCTCGAACTCCGCGACATCGGCGTCACCTTCGTCTCCAGCGAGGAGCGCGATGCGCGCTACACCGCCGTCGCGGCGACCACGCTGCACGTCGCGGCCGGCGAGTTCGTCTCGGTGGTCGGGCCCACGGGCTGCGGCAAGTCCACGTTGCTCAACATCGCTGCCGGCCTGCTCGAGCCTTCCTCCGGCGAGGTGCGTGTCTTCGGCGAGCCGCTGGCGGGCATCAACCCGCGCGCCGGCTACATGTTCCAGTCCGAGGCGCTCATGCCCTGGCGCAGCGCGCTCGACAACGTGATGGTCGGCCTGCAGTACCGCGGCGTGTCCGATGCGGAGGCCCGTGCGCAGGCCGAAGCCTGGCTCGCACGCGTGGGCCTCGCGGGATTCGGCGACCGCTATCCGCACCAGCTCTCCGGCGGCATGCGCAAGCGCACGGCCCTGGCGCAGGTGCTGGCGCTGGACCCGGACATCATCCTCATGGACGAACCCTTCAGCGCGCTGGACATCCAGACCCGGCAGCTGATGGAGAACGAAGTGCTGGAGCTGTGGGCGGCCAAGCGCAAGGCCGTCCTCTTCATCACGCACGACCTGGACGAGGCGATCGCCATGAGCGACCGCGTGGTCGTGCTCTCCGCGGGACCGGCCACGCGCCCCATGGGCGAGTTCGCGATCGACCTGCCGAGGCCGCGCGACGTGGCCGAGGTCCGCATGCACCCGCGCTTCGTGGAGCTGCATGCGAGCATCTGGGCGGTGCTGCGCGACGAGGTGCTCAAGGGCTATGCGCAGCAGCTGAAGGTGGCGGCGTGACGCGCACGCCGCCGAGCCGGCAGCGCCTTCGCGCCTGGCAGGCCAGCGTGCTGGTGGTGACGCTGGTGCTCTGGCACCTTCTGTCGCGCAACGAGCAGATGGCCTTCTTCTTCGGCGAGCCGGTCGCGGTGGCGGGACGCATCTGGAGCTGGTTCCTGCCGTTCACGATCCCCGCGAACGCGGCCTTCCCCGACGGGCTTGCGGGCCGCGCGGACATCTACCAGCACCTGGGCGTGACGCTGCTGGAGACGGTGCTGGCCTTCGGGATCGGCACGGCCCTGGGGCTGGCCATGGGCCTGTGGCTCGCGCTCGCGCCGGTGGCGGGCGCCATTCTGGATCCCTACATCAAGGCCGCCAACTCCATGCCCCGCGTGATCCTGGCGCCGATCTTCGCGCTGTGGTTCGGGCTGGGCATCTGGAGCAAGGTGGCCCTGGCGGTCACGCTGGTGTTCTTCATCGTGTTCTTCAACGTGTACCAGGGCGTGCGCGAGGTGAGCCCCGTGGTGCTGGCCAATGCACGCATGCTGGGCGCCAGCCGCAAGCAGCTGCTGCGGACGGTGTACCTCCCCAGCGCCACGAGCTGGGTGTTCTCCAGCCTGCACACCTCGGTGGGGCTCGCCTTCGTCGGCGCGGTGGTGGGCGAGTACCTGGGCTCCGCCCGCGGCGTCGGCTACCTGATCCTGCAGGCGGAAGGCACCTTCGACGTGAACACCGTGTTCGCGGGGATCGTGGTGCTGACGGCGTTCGCCCTGGCGCTGGATGCGCTGGTGGGCAGGATGGAGCGCAGCCTGATGAAGTGGCAGCCGCGGCAGGGGGAGACGGAGAAGCTCTGACCGTCGTTCGCGCGCCGGCGGGAAGCCAGAAGAAAGCGGCCCGGGGGCCGCTTTTGCTTTCAGGATGCCGTGGGTCCCCGCCCACGCGGGGATGACGGGCACGCGCCGCGCTTACGTGCGCCGCGGATCGTTCGGGAAGCGGTCGCGCCCGTTGGCCACGCGGTCGCCGTCGCGATCGCGATCGGAGCGGTCGGCGATGCCGTCGCCGTCCATGTCGTGACCGCGCACGATGCGCGTGCGGTTGAACACGTTTGGATTCGGGTCGCTCTTGTTGGCGAAGCCGTCGCCGTCGCGGTCGCCGTCGCGGCGGTTCGGGATCCCGTCGCGGTCGATGTCGCCGTAGGGGCCGAAGCGGTCGACCCGCGCCACTCGCGTGCCGTTGCGCACGTTCGGCTTCGGGTCGCGCCCGTTGCGCACGCCGTCGCCGTCGCGGTCGCGGTCATAGCGGTTCTGGATGCCGTCGCGGTCCATGTCATGGCGCGGGCCCGTCTGCGCGTGGGCGGCCGTGCCGAGCGCCATCATGGAGGCCACGAGGGCGGCGCCGAATGCAATCCTGTTTTTCATGTCTGCACCTCTGCAAATTGGAATGCATCCATGATGGGCCGGGCCGGCCGCCCGCGCCATCGGACCAGCCCTGTCAAGAAGGTGGGAGGAGGCCTTACTCGAAAGCATGACAAGCAAAAAGGGGCCCGCAGGCCCCTTGGTGCATCGGTGCGCAGGTCAGCTGCGACGGGCGTTGTACGGGGAACGGTCGCGCCCGTTGCGCACGCCGTCGCCGTCGATGTCACGGTCGTACTGGTTGGCGATGCCGTCGCGGTCGAAGTCGCCGTTGGGCGCCATGCGCTCTTCGCGGCGCTCTTCCCGGCGCGCTTCACGCTTGGCCATGCGCTGTTCCCAGTTGTTGCCCACCAGCACCCAGCTGCCGTCGCCGCGCTGTACCCAGCGCGCCTCGCGGTACTCGTAGCCGGCGCGCTCACGCATCCAGTGGCCTTCCACCCAGCTGTACTCGTTGCCGCGGTACTCGTAGTGGCCGGGCGCCCACACCCAGCCCGCGCGGGGGCCCGGGACGGTTTCATGGCGCGGCGGGGGCGGCGCGGACGACACGACGGCGTTGTACTGCGCTTGCGCGGCGGCGCCGAAGCCCATGAGGGCGGCTGCGAGGGCGGCGCCTAGGAGAGTCTTGTTACGCATCTCATAACTCCTGTGGATTCAATACCCAGACTGTCGGGCCTGGGGCGCGCCACGGGCATCAGCCCTTGGCGGCAACCACCGTCGGAGTCGTCCTGCACGTGGACGCGAACATTCCAAGCTTTACGGGCGCTTCACAGCAGCGCCCGTGTTTGCACTCACCGGTGCCTGGCCACCGGCTTCTTCGCCGCCGCTTTGCCCGTGCCCTTGGCGGCGGGCCGCGTGGCGACCTGCTTCACGTTGCGGGAGTTCACCTGCACCGGCGCGCGCGCGAGGCTGCGCGCGGGCAGGTGCAGCACCACCTGCTGGCCCGGCTTGAAGCCGGCCGAGGTACCCACGTCGTTCCACTCCGCCACCTGCGCGGCGCTGAGCTTGTAGCGATGCGCGATGCTGGTGACGGTGTCGCGCTTGCCCGCGCGGACCACCGTGCGGCGCGTGGTGATCTCGGGTGCGAGACTCAGCTGGCCGTTGTCGGCGACATGGCTGGCCACGTCGTTCTTCGTGCTGCCCCCGCGGGGCACGATCAGCACCGAGCCTGCCTTGATCAACATGCGCGGGGGGATGCTGTTGACAGTGCGCAGTTCGTTCTCGCTCCAGCCCACCCGGCGCGCGGCTTCGCCCACGCTCATGGTGGACGGTGCGCTCCAGGCCGTCCAGCTCGCGAAGCGGCCCTGGTCGTAGCCCTCGAAGTTGCGCTTGAAGACCGTGGCGTTGTCCCAGGGCAGCAGGATCTGCCCCGTGCCCGCCGCCAGGATCACCGGCCGGTTCAATTGCGGGTTGAGCGCCTTGAAGTCGTCGATCGGCACGTCGGCCAGACGCGCCGCAAGTTCCACGTCCAGGTCGCGGCTGAGCGTGACCGACTGGAAGTACGGATGGTTGTCGACCGTCGGCAGGTCGGCACGGAACTGCGCGGGGTTGGTGATGATGTTCTTCATCGCCTGCAGCTTCGGCACGTAATTGCGCGTCTCGTTGGGCATGCTCAGGTCGGTGTAGCCGGCGCCCTGGCCCATGCGCTGGTTGCGCGCGACCGCGCGCGCAACGTTGCCTTCGCCCCAGTTGTACGCGGCGAGCGCCAGGTGCCAGTCGCCGAACATGCCGTACAGGCGCTGCAGGTAGTCGAGCGCCGCGCGGGTGGAGGCGAGCACGTCGCGCCGGTCGTCGCGGAACACGTTCTGCTTCAGGTCGTAGTCCTTGCCCGTGGCGGGCATGAACTGCCACATGCCTGCGGCGCGTGCGCTGGAGACGGCCTGCGGGTTGAAGGCGCTCTCGATGAAGGGCAGCAGCGCCAGCTCGGTGGGCATGTTGCGCCGCTCGAGTTCCTCGACGATGTGGAACAGGTACTTGCGGGAGCGGTCCGTCATGCGCTGCATGTAGTCGGGCCGCGTGGCGTACCACTGCTCCTGCTGCCGCACCAGGTCGTTCTCGAGGTTCGGCATGGCGAAGCCCCGGCGGATGCGCGCCCACAGGTCGGGCGGCGGCTCCAGCGAGGTCACCGACTGCGAGCTCAGGTCGGAGGACTGGATCGCGGACAAGGGACCTTCGGGAATCACCGACGGCTGGGCGGGCCTGGCCTGCGCCGTGGTGGCCTCGCGGCTCTCCAGCGGCGCAGTGCCGTCCGGACCCGTGGTCGTGGCACAACCGGCCAGCGCGACGGCGGCGGTGAGGGCGAGCAGCTTGTACTTCTTCATCTGAACTCGTTCTTCCATTGGCGCAGGGCCGCGAACACCGCGACCGGATCTGCCGGGTCCGCCGCCGGGTCGTGCCCCCGGGCGGCCTGCGCCACCGCCGGCTCGCGGGTACGCAGGAAAGGGTTGATGCCGTTCTCCACGGCGATCGTGGAGGGCAGCGTGGGCTCGCCGTGCGAGCGCATTTGCTCGCATTGTTGCCGGTAATGGTTCAGCTGGGAATTGCCAGGTTCGACGGCTGTGGCAAATTTCAGGTTTGACAGGGTGTATTCGTGCGTGCAGCAGACCCGGGTCGCCCCGGGCAGGGCGGCCAGCTTGGCCAGGGAGTCGAACATCTGGGCCGCCGTGCCCTCGAAGAGGCGCCCGCAGCCCCCGGAGAACAGGGTATCCCCGCAGAAGAGGAGGGGAGCGCCGTCCATCTCCGGCGTGTAATACGCGATGTGGCCGGCGGTATGCCCGGGCACGTCCAGCACGTTGAAACGCAGGCCCAGGACCTCCACCTGGTCGCCTTGCGCCAGCCGCGCCAGCGGCTCAGGGATGCGCTCGCGGGCCGGGCCGTACACCCGCGCGCCCGTCGCATCGCGCAGCGCATCGACCCCGCCCACGTGGTCCGGGTGGTGATGGGTGACTAGAATCGCTTCCAGTTGCAGGCCCTGGTCCGCCAGGAAGGCCTGCACCGGGCCGGCGTCGCCGGGGTCGACGACCAGCGCCCGCTGCCCGTCGTGCAGCAGCCACAGGTAATTGTCCTGGAAAGCGGGAAGCGGGATCAGCCTCATGAGCGAGCGGATTATAGGAATGCAGCAGTGGTTCGAGACGCCGCCCGGCCGGGTCCTGCTCGCCTGGGAAAGCGCGGCGTTCGACAACGCGGTCGGCGACATGTTCGGTTACCACGCGCTGCAAATGGGCCTGCCGGAGCTGGACGCGCTGCGCGCCAACCGCATGCCCCACAAGTGGCTCGCCCTCAGCGGCACCGACGCCGACGAGGGGCTGGTCAAGCCCGACCTGGTCACCGACTTCAGCGCGCTGCCCTTCGAGGAGAACAGCCTGGACCTGGTGGTCCTGCCGCACTCGCTGGAGCTGAACCTCGACCCGCACGCGACGCTGCGCGAGGTCGAGCGCGTGCTGGTGCCGGAAGGCAAGGTCGTGATCTGCTGCCTCAATCCCGCGAGCCTGTGGGGCCTGCGCCAGCGGCGCGCGCACGTATACCGCCGCCTCGGCTTCGGCGAGCTTTACCTGCCGGACGCCGGCGATTTCATCGGCTACTGGCGCCTGCGCGACTGGCTGCGCCTCCTGAGTTTCGAGGTCGAGACCAGCAGCTTCGGCTGCTACCGGCCCGCGTTCGCCAGCGAAAAGTGGCTGGAACGCTTTTCGTGGATGGACGCCGTGGGCGAGCGCTCCTGGCCGATCTTCGGCGCCGTCTATTTCATCGTCGCGGTCAAGCGGGTGCGGGGCGTGCGGCTCATCGGCCCGGCCTGGAAGAAGGCCAAGCGGATCGCGACCGCGCCCGTGCCCATCACCAACCGCAGCACGCGCGAGGCGCGCGAAGCCACACTTGTCGAATGAACGAAGTCGAGATCTACACGGACGGGGCCTGCAAGGGCAATCCCGGTCCGGGCGGCTGGGGCGTGCTCCTGCGCTCCGGCGCCACCCAGAAGGAGCTGTACGGCGGGGAGCGCAACACCACCAACAACCGCATGGAGCTGATGGCCGTGATCCAGGCGCTGGAGGCGCTCAAGAGGCCGTGCGCCGTGACGCTGTACCTGGACAGCCAGTACGTGCTCAAGGGCATCACCGAGTGGCTGCCCGGCTGGAAGGCCAAGGGCTGGAAGACCGCCAGCAAGCAGCCGGTGAAGAATGCGGAACTGTGGCGGCGGCTGGATGATCTGCTCCTGGAGGGGGGGCACGTCGTGGACTGGCGCTGGGTGCGCGGCCACAACGGGCACCCCGGCAACGAGCGGGCGGATGCGCTGGCCAACCTTGGGGTGGCGAGCATCGGCGGGGGCTGAGGCGGGCGGTGTAAAGACGCGGTAAATGAGGCGTGCCGCGTGTCGGCAACCGGGGTTCGCGGGTGGCTCCGACTACGCCAGATTGCACACCGCCTGTTACATTGCATCGTTTGGCCAGGCGCCGCCCGCGCTTGAGCGCACCGCCACTCTCCACGGATCAGCAATTCATGGGATCGAAGTCCATCTACAGCGTGGTCGCCGTCGTCGGCATCGCCGCTGCATCGGGTGCCGCGTGGTGGTACCAGCACAAGCCGCGGCAGGCCGAAGCGGTGGCCGACGCCGCGCCGGGCACGCCGGCGAAGGCAGCCCCGGGCAACGCCCAGGGCGGCCGCGCGGGCGTCCCTTCGGTGGAAGTGGCGCGCGTGGAGATCCTGCAACTGACCGATGACGCCCAGGCCGTGGGCAGCCTGCGTTCGCGCCAGAGCGTGATGTTGCGCCCCGAGGTCTCGGGCCGCGTCACCCAGATCAACTTCCGCGATGCCGAACGCGTGCGCCGCGGCCAGCTGCTGGTGCAGCTCGATGACCAGCTGCCCCAGGCGCAGGTCAAGCAGGCGGAGGCGGAGCTGTCCATCGCCCGCGCCAACCACAAGCGCAACGTCGAACTGGTGGAGCAGAAGTTCATCGCCCAGCGCGCGGTCGACGAGAGCGCGGCCAACGTGCAGGTGGCGGAGGCCAAGCTGGCGCTGGCCCGCGCGACGCTCGCGCGCCTGAAGATCATCGCCCCCTTCGACGGCATCGCCGGCATCCGCAACGTCAGCGTGGGCGACTACCTCAAGGACGGCGCGGACATCGTGAACATCGAGGACCTCGATGTGATGTACGTGGACTTCCGGCTGCCGGAGCGCTTCCAGACCAAGGTGCGCCCGGGCCAGACGGCGCTGATCGAGCTCGACGCCTTGCCGGGCCAGCACTTCAACGCGTTCATCCAGGCGGTGGACCCGCTGCTGGACGCCAATGGCCGTTCCGTCGGCGTGCGCGGCTGCATCGACAACCGCCAGATGCAGCTGCGCCCCGGCATGTTCGCCCGCGTGACGCCGGTGTTCGGCGTGCGCGAGGGCGCGCGCGTGATTCCCGAGGAGGCGATCGTGCCGCAGGGCGGCCGCCAGTACGTCTACAAGCTCGTGGACGGACCGGACCAGGACACCCGCATCGCGCAGCGCGTGGAAATCAAGGTCGGCATCCGCCAGCCGGGCAAGGTGGAGATCACCGAAGGCCTGATGCCCGGCGACCTCGTGGTCACGGCGGGGCAGCAGCGCATCACCAAGGACGGCACGCCGGTGCGCGTGCTGGACCTGCGCGGCGGCTACGGCAGTCCGACGGCGGCCGCCGGCGCCGCTCCGGCCGGCGGACCCGGGCGCAGCGCCGTGGCGCTGGACGCGTCGACCTCGATGCGCGGCAATCCCTGCGCGCCGGGCAGCGGCGGCGCCGGCCGCCCGCGCGCGAGCTGAGGACCAGCCATGCAGTTGCCCGAGATCGCCATCCGCCGCCCGGTGTTCGCGACGGTGCTGTCGCTGCTCGTGCTGCTGGTCGGCCTGGTGAGCTTCACCCGGCTGTCCGTGCGCGAGTACCCCAAGATCGACGAACCGATGGTCACGGTGAGCGTGAAGTACCCCGGTGCTTCCGCCGAGGTGATCGAGTCGCAGGTCACCAAGCCGCTGGAGGACTCCATCGCCGGCATCGACGCGGTCGACGTCATCACCTCCATCAGCCGCGCCGAGCAGAGCCAGATCCAGGTGCGCTTCCGGCTGGAGAAGGATGCCGATGCCGCGGCGGCGGAGGTACGCGACCGCACTTCACGGGTGCGCAACAAGCTGCCCCAGTCGATCGACGAACCGGTGATCGCCAAGGTGGAAGCCGACGCCTTCCCGGTGATCTGGCTGGCCTTCACCAGCGACACGCTCAACCCGCTGCAGATCAACGACCTGGTCAACCGCATCGTCAAGCCGCGCCTGCAGACGGTGACCGGCGTGGCCGACGTGCGCATCTACGGCGAACGCAAGTACGCCATGCGCGTCTGGCTGGACCCGGACAAGCTGGGCGGCTACCGCCTGACCACGCAGGACGTGGAAGACGCGATCCGCCGCAGCAACCTGGAACTGCCCGCCGGCCGCATCGAGTCGCAGCAGCGCGAGTTCAGCGTGACCTCGCAGACCGACCTGGTGCGTCCCGCGCAGTTCGGCGAGATCGTGGTCAAGAGCGTCAACGGCTTCCCCGTGAAGGTGCGCGACGTCGCGCGCGTGGAGGAAAGCGCCGCCGACGAGCGCAGCCGCGTGCGCCTGAACGGCAAGAACGCCATCTCCGCCGGCGTGATCCGCCAGGCCACGGCCAACCCCTTGCAGCTGTCCGAAGGCGTGCGGGAGATGATCCCCAAGCTCAAGTCGGACCTGCCGACCGACATCACCATCGACGTGGCGAACGACAACTCGCTGTTCATCGACCGGTCGGTGAAGAACGTCTACCGCACCATCGTCGAGGCGATCCTCCTGGTCGCGCTGGTGATCTTCGTGTTCCTGCGCACGGTCCGCGCGTCCATCATCCCGATCATCACCATCCCGGTGAGCCTGATCGGCACGTTCGCGATGATGGCGCTGGCCGGCTTCTCGGTGAACACGCTGACGCTGCTGGCGCTGGTGCTGGCCATCGGGCTGGTGGTGGACGACGCCATCGTCATGCTGGAGAACATCTTCCGGCACATCGAGGAAGGGCTGGACCCGTTCTCCGCCGCCATCAAGGGTGCGCGCGAGATCGGTTTTGCGATCATCACGATGACCCTCACGCTGGTGGCCGTGTACGCGCCGCTGGCCTTCACGCCGGGGCGCACGGGCAAGCTGTTCGTGGAGTTCGCGCTGGCGCTGGCCGGCTCGGTGCTGGTGTCGGGCTTCGTGGCGTTGACGCTCACGCCCATGATGTGTTCCAAGCTGCTGCGCCACAACCCGAACCCGACCTGGTTCGACGCGCACATGGAGCGCTGGCTGACCGCCCTGTCCAGCCGCTACGCCCGCGCGCTGCGCTGGGTGCTGCTCACGCGCTGGCAGCCGAAACCGGGGGCAAGCCGCCTCACGGGCGCGCTGCTGCAGGCGCGCTGGCTGGTGATCGGCGTGATGCTCGCCAGCGCGCTGGCCATCGCTGCCGTGTGGCCCACCATGAAGTCCGAGCTGTCGCCGCTGGAGGACCGAGGCACCATCCTCGCCAGCGTCAACGCGCCGGATGGCTCCACGCTGGACTACACCGACCGCTACGCGCAGGCGCTGGAGAAGCTGGGTGCGCCCTACAAGGAGTTCGACCGCGTCTTCGCCAACGTGGGCAACCCCACGGTGTCGCAGGCCAGCGTGGTGTACCGCACGGTGGACTGGGAGGAGCGCGAGCGCACGACGCTGGACATGGCGCGGGAACTGGCCCCGAAGACCAACTCGCTGCCCGGCGTGGACGCCTTCATCATCACCCCGCCTTCGCTGGGACAGGGCTTCCGTGAACGGCCGCTCAACTTCGTGATCCAGACCTCGGAGAGCTACGAGAACCTGAACCGGGTGGTGCGGCAGATGATGGACGAGATCGCCAGGAACCCTGGCATCGTGTCGCCGCAGATCGACCTGCGCCTGAACAAGCCCGAGCTGCGCATCGACGTCGACCGCGAGAAGGCGGCCGACATGGGCGTGAGCGTGGAGGTGGTGGCCAAGGCGCTGGAGACCATGCTGGGCGGCCGCATCGTCACGCGCTACAAGCGCGACGCCGAGCAGTACGACGTGATCGTGCAGACGCAGGCCAGCGGCCGCACCACGCCCGAGGACATCGACGGCATCTACGTGCGCGGGCGCAGCGAGACCATGATCCCGCTGTCGGCCCTGGTGAAGGTGCGCGAGAGCGTGAGCCCGCGCGAGCTGAACCATTTCGGCCAGCGCCGCTCGGCTTCCATCACCGCCAGCCTCTCGCCCGACTACTCGCTGGGCCAGGCGCTGCAGTTCATGGACCAGGCGGCGACCAAGGTGCTGAAGACCGGCTACACGACGGAGCTGAACGGCACCTCGCGCGAATTCCGCAACTCGCAGGGCGCGCTGGCGGTGGTGTTCGTGCTGGCCCTGTTCTTCATCTTCCTGGTGCTGGCGGCGCAGTTCGAAAGCTTCGTGGACCCGTTCGTGATCCTGCTGTCCGTGCCGCTGTCGATGATCGGGGCGCTGCTGGCGCTCAAGTGGTCCGGGGGCTCGCTGAACGTGTATTCGCAGATCGGCCTGATCACGCTGGTGGGCCTGATCACCAAGCACGGCATCCTGATCGTGGAATTCGCCAACCAGCTGCGCGAGCAGGGGATGGAGACCGTGGACGCGGTGGTGAAGGCCGCGTCGCAGCGCCTGCGCCCGATCCTGATGACGACGGGTGCGATGGTGCTCGGCGCGCTGCCGCTGGCCATCGCGCACGGTGCCGGCGCCGAGAGCCGCCAGCAGATCGGCTGGGTGATCGTGGGCGGCATGAGCCTGGGCACGATGCTCACGGTTTTCGTGGTGCCGACCATGTACCTGCTGTTCGCGCGCAAGGACGTGCCGGGTGCGAACAAGGCGCAAGCCCGGGAACAGGCCGCGCCTCATCACGCCAAGGAAGTGCTGGCGAAGTAGGGGGCCCTTCACCGCTGCGCCAGCGCGGTGAATGCGTCGAGAGGCCTTGACCGCCACGGCGCGGCAGGTGTGCAATGTCCCCCGCCGTGCCAAGCGTCGAATTCGCCCCTGCGCTCACGCGCCACGTGGCCTGCCCGAGGCAGGACGTGGCGGCGGGCTCGCTCGCCGCGGTGCTCGATGCGGCGTTCGCCGCGGCGCCGGCGCTGCGCGGCTACGTGCTGGACGAACAAGGGGCGGTGCGCAAGCACGTGGCCGTGTTCGTCAACGGCGAGATGATCCCCAGTCGCACGGATCTCGGCCGCAACGTCGCCGCCGGCGACCGCGTGCACGTCATCCAGGCGCTCACAGGAGGTTGAGATGCAGCAGCTGCTCGTCGCCACCCGCAAGGGCCTCTTCGTCCTCCCGCCCGCCAAGCACGGCTGGCAGCTCACGCGGCCGCACTTTCCCGGCGAACCGGTCACGCAGGTCGTGCGCGACGCGGCGGACGGCACCTTGTACGCCGCGCTGCGGCTCGGCCACTTCGGTGTGAAGCTCAAGCGCAGCGCCGATGGCGGCGCCAGCTGGGAAGACGTGGCGGCACCGGCCTTCCCGCCCAAGCCCGCCGATGGCCCGTGGAAGGACGACCCCACGCCGTGGGCGGTGGACCTCGTGTGGAGCCTCGAAGCAGGCGGCGGGCGGCTGTGGGCCGGCGCGCTGCCTGCCGGGCTCTTCGTGTCGGAAGACCGCGGCGGGAGCTGGCGCCTGGTGGACAGCCTCTGGGACCGTCCGGAGCGCAAGGAGTGGATGGGCGGGGGCTACGACCATGCCGGCATCCACACGATCCTGGTCGATCCGCGCGACGCGGACCACGTGACCGTCGCGATCTCCTGCGGCGGCGTGTGGCAGACGCGCGATGCGGGCCGCAGCTGGAAGAACACCTCCGACGGCCTGGACGCGGGCGGCTACATGCCGCCGGAGCGCCGCTTCGACGGCAACATCCAGGACGTGCACCGCATCGCGGCCTGCGCGTCGCAGCCGGACGTGCTGTGGCTGCAGCACCATTGCGGCCTATACCGCAGCACCGACGGCGGCCTGCACTGGCAACCGATCGCCGCGCCGCAGCCCAGCGGCTTCGGCTTCGCGGTCGCCGCGCATCCGCGCGATCCGCAGCGGGCCTGGTTCGCGCCCGCGCAGTCGGACGCGCAGCGCATGCCGGTGGACGGCCAGGTGGTGGTGACCGAGACGCGCGACGGCGGCCGCACGTTCGAGTCGCTGCACTACGGGCTGCCGCCCAAGGACGCGTACCACCTCGTGTACCGGCACGCGCTCGCGTGCGCCGAGGACGGCCGCATGCTGGCCATGGGGTCGACGACGGGCGGGCTCTGGTTCAGCGACGACGAGGGTGCGCTGTGGCACTGCCTGTCGCGCGACCTGCCGCCGATCGCGCAGGTGCGCTTCGCCTGACGCGGCTCAGAAGGGCCTGGCGCCAGCCACCAGCAGCAAGGCCGCGACGCACAGCTGCACGAGACCGAAGGCCAGCATCCAGCCCGGGGCCTCCCGCAGGGCGCGAAGCGCGTCGATCTCGGCGCGTGCCGGATCGGCCGGGTCGTACAGCACCGTCACCGCCGCGCCGATGGCGTGGGAAGGCGGGACCGACGCGCTGCCCGTTTCGGCGCGGCGGTCGTTTCCCGCGGCATCGCGGAACTGCACGATCGGGTAGAACACCTCGGTGCGCCGGGTGAAGCCATCGTCGTCGGTGCTCTCGATCGTTTCCGACCGGTAGTCGACGACTTCGCCGCGCGTGCGCGCCGCGTCGCGCGTGAAGCGCCGCTGTCGCACCAGGGTCCAGGCCGCGATGCCGGCGAACACGGCGCCGGAGGCGGCCAGCAGCATCGGGAACGGAAGCTGGCCGACCGCCGCGATCAGAGCGCGCCCTCGAACATCATCACGTCGACCTCGTCGCCCACGGCGACGTTGCCCTGCGCGTGGTGCAGCACGATCAATCCGTTGGCCTGCACCATGGAGCTGAGGACGCCGGAGCCCTGGTTGCCGGTGGTGCGCACGGCGAGGCTGCCGTCGGCATGGCGCGTGACGATGCCGCGCTGGTACTCCGTGCGGCCCGGCTTCTTGCGCATGGCTTCCGCGCTGTGCGCCTTGAGGTAGACCGGCTCTTCCGCGCGTGCGCCCATCATGCGCAGCAGCGCGGGACGGACGAAGGCCAGGAAGGTGACCATCACGGCCACGGGATTGCCCGGCAGGCCGAACAGCACGGCATCCCCGATGCGCCCCACCGCCATCGGCCGTCCCGGCCGCATCGCGATCTTCCAGAAGGCCACGTCGCCCAGTTTCTTCATCATGGCCTTGGTGAAGTCCGCCTCGCCGACGCTCACGCCGCCGCTGGTGATGATGGCATCGGCCCGGGAAGCCGCGGCGCCAAACGCGCGCTCCAGCAGCGCCGGCTCGTCCCGCACCACGCCCAGGTCGATCACTTCGCAACCGAGCCGCGCGAGCAGTCCGTGCACGGTGTAGCGGTTGCTGTCGTACACGGCGCCTTCGCGCGCAGCCTCGCCGAGCGACAGGATCTCGTCGCCGGTGGAGAAGTAGGCGACCTTCAGGCGGCGGAACACTTCCACCCGTGCGATGCCCAGGCTGGCGATCAGGCCGAGCGCGGCGGGGCCGAGGCGTTCGCCCGCGCGCAGGGCGGCGCGGCCTGCCATCAGGTCCTCGCCCTTGTGCCGGCGGTTGTCGCCGGGCTGCAGCAGGCCCGCGGGGACCTCGATGCGGCCGTCGGCGCCCGTCGTCGTGAACTCCTGCGGCACGACCGTGTCCAGCCCGGCGGGCATGATCGCGCCGGTCATGATCTTGACGCACTGGCCGGCTCCGACTTGCCCCTGCCACGCCTTGCCCGCCAGCGCGGAGCCGACGACCTCCAGCCGCAAGGCCCCGGCCGCGAGCTGGGCGCCATCGAAGGCGAAGCCGTCCATCGCGGAGTTGTCGTGCGGCGGCACGCTGATCGGCGACACCAGGTCGCGCGCCAGCACGCGCCCGAGCGCATCGAGGACACCGACCGGTTCGGTGTCGGCCACCGGCCGCACCAGGTGGCCCAGGAAGGCACCGACAGCGTCCGCGCTCAGCGCCTGCGGGTCGTAGCCCTGCAGGCGTGCCGCGATCTGCGCGATGCTCGCATTCACGGCATCTGCTCCAGGCGGTGCAGTTCGGCCAGCGTGTTGGCGTTGGAGAAGGCCGAGGGCTCGGTGAATTCGACGATGGCCGTTCGGTGCTGCGCCGTCCAGGCGTCGATCTTGCGGCCGCCGCCCTGGGTGAACCGCACCAGGCTTTCCATCAGCTCGCGCTTCATGAGCGAGAACACCGGCTGCGGCCGCACCTGGCCGTCCTCTTCCCGCGCCGCCGCCATCGCGATGTCGGCGCCTTCGCGTTCGAGCGCCTCCGCCAGGCGCTGCACGAGGTCCTGCGGAAACAGCGGCGTGTCGCAGGGCACGGACACCAGGTACTCGGTCTCGCAGTGCTCCAGGCCGGTGAGGAACCCCGCCAGCGGGCCCGCATAGTCCGCGATCACGTCCGGCCACACCGGGGTGCCGAAGGATTCGTAGGCCGCGAGGTTGCGGTTGGCGTTGATCATCAGCTCGCCCACCTGCGGCGCCAGGCGCAGCACCGTGAACATCGCCATGGGCATGCCGCGGAAGTTCTGCAGGCCTTTGTCGGCGCCGCCCATGCGCGTGCCGCGCCCGCCGGCCAGCACGAGGCCGGTCACCTGGTCCTTGTCTATCATGCGGCGGGATTATCCGCCGATGTAGCTCATCTCGACCCGGCGCGCTCCGTTGCCGGTGTCGGCGGGCAGGGTCGCGCGAAGCTCGGAGTAGCGGTCGCCGCGCGCCTGCCAGATGTGCCCGATCGCCGAGGCGATCTCTTCGTCGCTGGCGCCGCCGCGCAGCAGTGCGCGCAGGTCGTGGCCGTTGTGCGCGAACAGGCACAGGTACAGCTTGCCTTCGGTGGACAGGCGCGCGCGGTTGCAGTCGCCGCAGAAGGCCTGCGTGACGCTGCTGATGAAGCCGACCTCGCCCGCGCCGTCGGCGTAGCCCCAGCGCTCGGCCGTCTCGCCCGTCACCGTCGCGTCCAGCGGCAGCAGCGGGAATTCGGCGGCGATGCGCGACCGCACCTCGGACGAGGGCACGACTTCGTCCATGCGCCAGCCGTTGGTGGCGCCCACGTCCATGTACTCGATGAAGCGCAGCACGATGCCGCTGCCGCGGAAGTGCCGCGCCATCGGCAGGATCTCGTGCTCGTTGGTGCCGCGCTTGACGACCATGTTGACCTTCACCGGCCCCAGCCCCGCCTCGCGCGCGGCGGCGATGCCTTCCAGCACCTCGGCCACCGGGAAGTCCACGTCGTTCATGCGCTGGAACACCGCGTCGTCCAGGCCGTCGAGGCTGACCGTCACGCGCTGCAGGCCTGCGTCCTTCAGTGCCCGGGCCTTGCGCGCCAGCAGCGAGCCGTTGGTGGTGAGCGTGAGTTCGGGCGGCGTGCCGTCCACGGTGCGCAGCTGCGCGAGCTGTCCGACCAGGATCTCCAGGTTCTTGCGCAGCAGCGGCTCGCCGCCGGTCAGGCGGATCTTGTGCACGCCGTGGGCCAGGAACTGGCGCGCCAGGCGGGTGATCTCCTCGAAGCTCAGCAGGGACGCATGCGGCAGGTAGCGGTAGTCCTTGTCGAACACCTCCTTGGGCATGCAGTAGCTGCAGCGGAAGTTGCAGCGGTCCGTGACGCTGATGCGCAGGTCGCGCAGCGGCCGCCCCAGCGTGTCCGCCAGCAGGCCGGTCGCCGCGACCGGCCGCTCCGGCACGGCCGCGCGCAGCGCCACCAGGCGCTGGTCGACCAGGGGGATCACGCGTTCAGCCATGGCCCGATTGTGCGGGCAGGGGCAATTCCTGCCAAACCGGCGGGGCAGCGGGGCTCAGACGCAGCGGGCGCCGTCCACCTCGATGCAGACGCCGGAGATGAACGCTGCCTCGTCGCTGGCGAGGTAGAGCGCCGCGTTGGCCACGTCCAGGGCGGTGGAAAAGCGGCCCAGCGGGATCGTGGCGAGGAATTTCGCACGGCGGGCCTCATCCACGGGGCCGCCGGCGAACTCGGCGGACAGGCCGGTGTCCGGGTTGAACACGGGGTTGATGCAGTTCACCCGGATGTTGTCGGGGCCCAGTTCGGCCGCCAGGGACTTGCTGGTGGTGATGACGGCGCCCTTGGAGCCGTTGTACCAGGTCAGGCCCGGGCGGGGCCGCACGCCCGCGGTCGAGGCGATGTTGATGAAGACGCCGCCCTTGTTCGCGCGGAAGGCCGGCACGGCGTGGATGGTGGCCAGGTAGATGCTCTTCATGTTGATCGCATAGACCCGGTCGAACTCCTCCTCGCTCACCTCCAGGGCGGGACGGTTGCGGTGCGTCCAGCCGGCGTTGTTGACCATCGCATCCAGCTTGCCGTGGCGCTGTACGGCAGCCTCCACCAGCGCCTTCACGTCCGTGGACCTGGTGACGTCGGCCCGGAAGAAGCTGGCCTGGCCGCCCTTTGCCCGGATCGCCGCGGCCACGGCTTCGCCGCGCTCGGCCGCGATGTCGTTGACCAGGACCTGCGCGCCTTCGGCGGCCAGCCGGTGCGCGATGCCCTCGCCGATGCCGCCGCCCGACCCGGTGACGATGATGGATTTGCCCTGGACCCGCATGACCGCTCCTTCTGTGTGTCGGCCGGTGCCGCGGCGTGAAAATTCGCCGCACCGGCAAAGAATTGCAAGCTAGGCCTTTGGGGCACTGGACCCCGCGCTGCCTCTGCATAGAGTTCCATTGTTGCTGATTTCCGCTCGGGTTCCCGGGCCCCGCGCCGTCAACCAGAGGCAGGAGTACCACATGCCCACCTTCGCGCCCCCGCGCTTGCCCCGTTTCCTGCTGCCGGTGCTGGCGCTGGTGCTGCTGCTCGCCGCGGCCTCCGTGCAGGCCCAGGACCGCAAGCAGCTCGCACCCGGCTTCACGGCCCGTCCCGCCGCATCCCGCCTGCTGGTCCTGCCCGCGGACATGGAGCTGTATTCCATGAGCGCCGGCGGCGTGATCGAACCGCGGGCCGACTGGACCGACGCGGCGCAGAAGCACTTCGCCAGTGCCCTGGCCGGCCAGGGCAGGATCCTGGGTCCCCAGGTGACGCGCATGACCGAGGCGGAAGCCGACGAGTTCTCCGACATCGTGACGCTGCACCGCGCGGTGGCGGACGCCATCGCGCTGCACCACAAGGGCGGCTTGATGGAACTGGCCACCAAGGGCGACCGGCTGGAATGGTCGCTGGGGGACGCCGTGCAGCCCTTGCGCGAGCGCAGCGGCGCCGATTACGCCCTTTTCACCTGGGTCCGCGACAGCTATGCCAGCAACGAGCGCAAGGCGGCCATGGTCGCCCTGGCGCTGCTGGGGGCGATCAGCCTGGGCGGCGAGCAGGTGGGCTACGCCTCGCTCGTGGACCTGCGCACCGGCCGCGTCGTGTGGTTCAACCAGCTCAACCGGATGTCAGGCGACCTGCGCGACGCGCAGCCGGCCGTCGAGACGGTGCAGACCCTCCTGAAGGGCTTCCCGGGTTTCCAGCAGTGAGGCAGCCATGAAATCACCTTCCCGCACCCGCCATTTCCTTCGCTCGGCCTGCATGCGCGGCATCGCGGTCGCCGCGCTGGCCGTGGTGCCGGCCCTGGCGCAGGACCTGTCCTCGATCAAGGTGCCTCCGCGCTTCACGCGCCCGGCGGCGGACACCGACGAGGGCGGCCTCTGGGGCCTGATGGACCGCGAGGAAGCGCGCCTCAAGCGCAGCCCGCTGGCCATCCGTGACAAGGAGCTGCAGGCCTACCTGCAGGAGCTCGTCTGCCGCATCGGCGAGGGCCACTGCCCGGACATCCGCCTGACCCCGGTGCGCACCCCGCACTTCAACGCGATGATGGCCCCCAACGGCATGATGATCGTGTGGAGCGGCCTGCTGCTGCGCGTGGAGAACGAGGCGCAGCTGGCGGCCATCCTGGGCCACGAGCTGGGCCACTACCTCGAGCGCCACACGGTGGAGCAACTGCGGGCGCAGAAGGACACCGCGGTGCTCTCCACCATGGTGGGCATGGTCGGCGGTGTCGGCACCTTCCTGGGCCAGATCGGCCTGGCCGCCAACCTCATGGCGTTCTCGCGCGAGCACGAGGGGCGCGCCGACCGCATGGGCATGCGCCTGATGCGGCACGCCGGCTACGACGGCCGGGAAGCGGCCACGGTGTGGAGCAACCTGCTGGAAGAACTGCAGGTCACCGGCGGCAAGGACGCGGGCAAGCACGGCGATATCTTCGACACCCACCCCATCACCGCCGCCCGGCGCGACGAGCTGCTGCAGCTCGCGGGGACCGCCGGCGGCGTCGTCGGCGAGGAGCGCTATCGCAAGGCGATCGCGCCGCAGCGTCTGGGCTGGTTGCGCGACGAAGTCAAGCGCGGCCAGTACGAGGAAAGCCTGGTGCTGTTCGGCCGCATGCTGCGCAAGGACACGCAGGACGCCGAGGTGCTGTTCGCGCGCGGCGAGGTCTACCGCCTGCGCGACGAGTCCGGCGACGCCGAACGCGCGCTGGCCGACCTGAAGCAGGCCGGGGACCTGGCGAAGGCGCCGGCGGAGACCTTCCGCTCGCTGGGCCTGCTGCACAGGCAGCGCAGCGACAAGGCGGCGGCGGCCGAGGCCTTCCGGACCTACCTGGCGCGCGCCCCGCAGGCGGGCGACGCTGCGCTGGTGCGCAGCTACCTGGAGGAACTGCAGTGATGAAGCGCATCGTCCTGCTGCTCGCCGCGCTGCTGCTGGCCGCCTGCGCCAACGTGCAGCGCATGGACGGCGACCAGGTGGTCAACGAGCGCCTGGTGGTGCACCTGACGGACGCCTGGAACAAGGTCAGCGACCCCTGGGACGTGGACCCGTACGACACCTGGACGCAGGAAGGCATCCCGCTGGACCACCTGCGCTTCTGGGGTGGCGTGCGGCCCGGCCAGCCGCTGATGACGCAGCCGGCGCTGTTCTCTCGCGCTCCCGACGCCAAGCAGCCGCGCGTGCCGACCTTCCGCCCCGGCCTTTCCGCGGAACGGCTGGTGAGCCTGTTCGAAGAGCTCTATGCGACGGCGGGCACGGTGACGGTCACGCGCGTGGAGCCGACCGTCTTTGCCGGGCAGAAAGGCGTGCGCTTCGAGTTCACGCTGGAGCGCCGGCGCGACGACCTGAGCATGCAGGGCGTGGGCTGGGTCGCGGTGCGGCCGAACGCGGAGGGCAACGAGGAACTCTATGCGGCGACCTTCGTCGCGCCGAAGCTGTCCTTCTACCAGCGCCTGCTGCCGATGGCGGAAGCCGTCGTGAAAACGGCCCGCGTGCGGGAAGCGCCCCGGAAGTCCTGAGATGTCATCCCGGGCCTGACCCCGGGATCCCATGCGGCGCCGGTTCGAGCGCCCCCTGGATTGCGGGTCACGCGGCCGGGTGTCACCCGTGCTTGATCGCCACCGTCTTGAGAGTCGTGAACCCGTACAGCGCCTCGAAGCCCTTCTCGCGGCCGTAGCCCGAGGATTTCACGCCGCCGAAGGGCAGCTCCACGCCGCCGCCGGCGCCGTAGTTGTTGATGAACACCTGGCCGCTCTTGACGCGCCGGGCCATGCGCAGCATGCGGCTGCCGTCGCGGGTCCAGATGCCGGCGACCAGGCCGAAGTGCGTGCCGTTGGCGAGTTCGACGGCGTGGTCCTCGTCGCGAAAGCTCATGGCGGCCAGCACGGGGCCGAACACTTCCTCCTGCGCCAGGCGATGCGACATCGGCACGTCGCGCAGCAGTGTCGGGGCCTGGTAGAAGCCGGACTCGGGCGCCTCGTCGACGATCGTGCCCTGGGCCACCACGGGGATGCCCGCGTGCTGCGCGTCGGACAGGAAGTCCCAGACGCGCTGCTGCTGCGTCGCGCGGATCAGCGGCCCGACGTCGAGATCCATGGCTGCGGGCCCGACGCGCAGCCGCGTGAAGGCCTCGCCCAGGCGCTCCAGCAGCGGTTCGTAAAGGCCTTGTTCCACCAGCAGCCGCGAGCCCGCGGAGCAGGTCTGGCCGGCGTTCTGCACGATCGCGTTGATCACCACCGGCAGCACCTGCTCGAGGTCCGCGTCGGCAAAGACGATCTGCGGGCTCTTGCCGCCCAGCTCCAGCGTCACCGGGCAGTGGCGCTCGGCGGCCACCTGCTGGATCAGCGTGCCCACGCGCGGGCTGCCGGTGAAGCTGATGTGGTCGATGCCGGCGTGGCGCGCCAGCGCGTCGCCGACCTCGTGGCCGAAGCCCGTGACGATGTTGATCGCACCGGCAGGGAAGCCCACTTCGGCGGCGAGCTGCGCCACCCGCAGCAGCGACATGCAGGCATCTTCGGAAGGCTTGACCACGCAGGTGTTGCCCGCGGCCAGCGCGCCGCCGACGCTGCGGCCGAAGATCTGCATCGGGTAGTTCCAGGGAATCACGTGGCCGGTGACGCCGTGCGGCTCACGCCAGGTGAGCACCGTGTAGCCGTCCTGGTAAGGCAGCGTCTCGCCGTGCAGCTTGTCGCAGGCGCCGGCATAGAACTCGAAGTAGCGCGCCAGGGCCACGGCGTCGGCGCGGGCCTGCTTGGTCGGCTTGCCGCAGTCGCGCTGTTCCATCGCGGCGAGCTCGTCGACGCAGTCGGAAACCTTCAGCGACAGCCGCATCAGCAGGCGGCCGCGCTCCGCGGCGCTCAGCTTGCTCCACGGTCCTTCGAAGCACTGGCGGGCCGCGCGCACGGCCGCATCGATGTCCTCGGGCGTGCCGCGCTGGATGGCGTCGTAGGCCTGGCCGTCGGACGGGTCGATGACGGGCAGGGTGCGCTCGGAGGAGGAGCGAACGGAGGCGTTGCCGATGTAGTGGAGCTGCATGGCGCCATTGTGCCGAAGCACGCGCGCGGCGCCAGGCAGGGGTTTTACGCGGGGACGGAAGCCTGTCCCACGGGCACGAACTGGTCGCCGTGCTCGCGCAGCCAGCGCACCGACGCACTGGCGTCCTGCTGCCCGGGATGGAAGTCGCGGCGGAAGTACTCCTTCCACGGCCTGTAGGTCAGCGTGACGAGGCCGCGCTTGCCGAAGAGGTAGCTGCAGGCGCTCTTCCACGTGCTCCACTGCCACAGCGTGCCGTCGCGCCGGAGGTTGGCGACGGTCTGGCGCAGCGTGTCCGTGAGGAAGAAGAAGGTCACGGTGCGCATCCACTTCACGCGCCATTCGTGGCTGCCGCCGAGTGCCTGGTAGAGGTCGAAAGCCGTGCTCTTGTGCTCCGATTCCTCGGCGCTGTGCCACAGCCACAGCGTCTTCAGGCGCTGGTCTTCGTCGCCGAGCAGGTCGGCGTTGTGCAGCATGAAGTCCGCGAAGATCGCCGTGAAATGCTCGTTCGCCGCCGTGATCCCGAGCCAGTGGCGCGGATCGAGGCCTTCCATCTGCTTGAGCCGCTTCTGGGCACGCGGTGCCCAGTCGTTCACGAGGCCGAGGCGGTCCAGGTGCGCGTTGTACAAGGCGTGCAGGCGCCGGTGGGTGGCTTCCTGGCCGACGAAGCCCTGCACCTCGGCCCGGAAACGCTCCTGCGCTTGCGCCGGCAGGGCCTTGAAGCCGTTGCGCACGGAGTCGATGAAGAACTGCTCGCCCACGGGAAAGCTCATCGACAGCGCGTTGAACAGCGCGGTGCGGAAGGCGTCGCCCGCGCACCAGTGGCGGGCGATGGGCTGCTCCATGTCGACGAGCAGGCGGCGGACGGTGAGATCGGTCATGGCGGCACAATGGGGTTCACGCGCACCCGGTACGCGTCGGTACCATGGTCGCAGCGATGCCCGGTACTGTCAAGTACCAAGCCTCCATGCCCAGCGACTTCGCCACTCTCGAACCCGACCAGGGCTTGCACCAGCACCGCAGCCGCTTGCTGGAAGGCATGGCCATCGCCGTCGCCCGCAAGGGCTATGCGGACACGACCATTGCCGACGTGGTCGGCGAGGCCAGCGTCTCGCGCCGCACCTTCTACGAGCACTTCGCGACCAAGGCGGACTGCCTCATCGCGCTCTACGAGGCGGCCAGCCACAACGCCCTGAAGGTGCTGCGCGACGCGGTCACGCCCGGCAGGGACTGGGAACTGCAGGTGGAGGGCGCGCTGCGCGCCTACCTCGAATGCATGGCCGGCAACCCGGTGCTGCTGCGCACGCTGTTCGTCGAGATCCTGCACCTGGGGACGGACGGGCTCGCGGCGCGCCGGCGCGTGAACCAGGAGATCGCCGACTACATGCTGGGCGTGGTGGGCAAGGACAAGGTCACGCCGGAACTGGCGATGGCGGTGGTCGGCGGCATCCACGAACTGGTGCTGCAGGCGATCGAGGAGGGCCGGGTGGAACGCCTGGGCGATCTCACGCCCGCGGCCTCGGCGCTGGTCAAGGCGGTCGTGCACCGCTGAAAAGAACAAAGCGACCCGCGGGTCGCTTTGCCGTAAGCCCTGCTTGCCCGCATCAGCGGGCATGGCGGGCTCAGGAGTGGAACTTCACCACCAGCGGCACGATCAGCAGCGCCACGATGTTGATGATCTTGATCAGCGGGTTCACCGCGGGGCCGGCCGTGTCCTTGTAGGGGTCGCCCACGGTATCGCCGGTGACTGCGGCCTTGTGCGCCTCGGAGCCCTTGCCGCCGTGGTGGCCGTCCTCGATGTACTTCTTGGCGTTGTCCCAGGCGCCGCCGCCCGTGCACATCGAGATGGCGACGAACAGGCCCGTGACGATGGTGCCCATGAGCAGGCCGCCCAGGGCCTTGGGGCCGAGGACCAGGCCGACGACGATGGGAACGACCACCGGCAGCAGCGAGGGGATGACCATCTCCTTGATGGCCGCGGCGGTCAGCATGTCGACGGCCTTGCCGTATTCCGGCTTGGCGGTGCCTTCCATGATGCCGCGGATCTCGCGGAACTGGCGGCGCACTTCCACCACCACGGAGCCGGCCGCGCGGCCGACCGCTTCCATGGCCATGGCGCCGAACAGGTAGGGGATCAGGCCGCCGATGAACAGGCCGATGATCACCATGGGGTCCGACAGGTCGAAGGTGATCTGGCGGCCGTAGCTTTCCAGCTTGTGCGTGTAGTCGGCGAACAGCACCAGCGCCGCCAGGCCGGCGGAGCCGATCGCATAGCCCTTGGTCACCGCCTTGGTGGTGTTGCCCACGGCGTCCAGCGGGTCGGTGATGTCGCGCACGGAGGCGGGCATTTCCGACATCTCGGCGATGCCGCCGGCGTTGTCGGTGATGGGACCGTAGGCGTCCAGGGCCACCACGATGCCGGCCATGGACAGCATCGACGTCGCGGCGATCGCGACGCCGTAGAGGCCGCCCAGCCAGTAGGCGACGTAGATGGCGAGGCAGACGAACAGCACCGGCCAGGCGGTGGAGCGCATGGAGACGCCCAGGCCCGCGATGATGTTGGTGCCGTGGCCGGTGGTGGATGCGTCGGCGATGTGCTTGACCGGCGGGTACTGCGTGCCCGTGTAGTACTCGGTGATCCACACCAGCGCGCCGGTGAGGGCCAGGCCCACGATGCAGGCGCCGAACAGCTTCATCTGGCTGCCGGAGGCGGCGACCGCGTTGTCCGGGATCATCCACTTCGTGACGAAGAAGAAGGCGATCAGCGACAGCACGCCGGCCACGATCAGGCCCTTGTACAGGGCGGGCATCACGTTCTTCATGCCGGGCGAGGCCTTGACGAAGAAGCAGCCGACGATGGAGGCGATGATGGACACGGCGGCCAGGGCCAGCGGGTAGAGCACGGCGTTGACCGGCGCGGAGGCCACCAGCAGGGCGCCCAGCACCATCGTCGCGATCAGCGTGACCGCATAGGTCTCGAACAGGTCGGCGGCCATGCCGGCGCAGTCGCCCACGTTGTCGCCCACGTTGTCGGCGATCACGGCGGGGTTGCGCGGGTCGTCTTCGGGAATGCCGGCTTCCACCTTGCCCACCAGGTCCGCGCCCACGTCGGCGCCCTTGGTGAAGATGCCGCCGCCCAGGCGCGCGAAGATGGAGATCAGCGAGGCGCCGAAGGCCAGGCCGATCAGCGGCGTGAGCAGGTCGGCCAGCTTCGCGTCCGGCGTGAGCTGCCCGTTGCCCATGAGGAACCAGGTGAAGCCGGTGACCCCCAGCAGGCCCAGGCCCACCACCAGCATGCCGGTGATGGCGCCGCCGCGGAAGGCGACGTCCAGCGCGGGGCCTATGCCCTGCGTGGCCGCCTGCGCCGTGCGGACGTTGGCGCGGACGGACACGTTCATGCCGATGAAGCCGCAGGCGCCGGACAGCACGGCGCCGATGACGAAGCCGATGGCCGTGGTGACGTGGAGGAAGACGCCGATCAGGATCGCCAGCACCACGCCGACGATCGCGATGGTGCGGTATTGCCGACCGAGGTAGGCGGCGGCGCCGGCCTGGACGGCGGCCGCGATCTCCTGCATGCGGGCATTGCCGGGGTCCTTGGCCAGGATCCAGCTGCGGGCCCAGAACCCATAAACCACGGCCGCGAGGCCGCACACGAGCGCCAGGATCAGCGCCGAGTTGCCATTCATCAAATTTCTCCTGTCGTTGCGATTTGGAGTCTTTGCGGGGCGCAACGCGAGCGGCGCCACCGCTGCGTTGCTTCCTCGTGACTCCCCGAGCAGGAGACCGATTGGCCAACCGGCGCACTCTAGCAGCTCGCGCTTTACAGACCAATGACAGTCGCTGGGAATGCGGCGCCGTGCCCACTAAAATCAGGGTTTCCCCCGATCGGCCCTTTCCTTCAGCTACAACGAAACATGTCACTGGATCTCGTCACCCCCGGCAAGAACGTTCCCGATTCCTTCAACGTGATCATCGAGATCCCGATGAACGCCGACCCCGTGAAGTACGAGGTGGACAAGGAAACGGGCGCGATCTTCGTGGACCGCTTCATGAGCACGTCCATGCACTACCCGACCAACTACGGCTACGTGCCCAAGACCATCAGCGGCGACGGCGACCCCGTGGACGTGCTGGTGATCACCCCGGTGCCGCTGATTCCCGGCGTGGTGGTGCCCTGCCGCCCCGTGGGCATCCTGAAGATGCAGGACGAGGCCGGCGACGACGCCAAGGTGCTGGCCGTGCCCACGGACAAGATCCTGGCGATCTACACCCAGTGGCAGAAGCCCGAGGACCTGAACCCGCTGCGCCTGAAGACCATCTCGCACTTCTTCGAGCACTACAAGGACCTGGAGCCGGGCAAGTGGGTCAAGGTGCTGGGCTGGGAAGGCCCGGAGTCAGCGAAGAAGGAAGTGCTGGACGGGATCGAGGCGTACAAGAAGGCGCACCCGAACGGGTGACAGGCCCCCGGGCCACGCCGAACGGAGCGCCGCATCGCGGCGCTCTTTTTTTTGCCTGCAGGGCTTGGGCCATCGGGAAAGTCCGGTCGCGCGCCGGCAGCGGATGGGGAAAATAAAAACAAATTCCATTTCCTGCTTTTCCGGCCATGTCCTTTTCCCGACGCGCGGCCCTGGGCCGCATCGGCGCCGCGTCCGCGGCGCTGTGCTCCCTGCGGCTTGCGGCCGAGGAAGACAAGTCCCCGATCAAGCTGCTGGTCGGCGCATCCGCCGGCACCGACTTCACGGCGCGGCTGATCGCCGAGAAGCTGCGCGAGGCGCTCGGCCGCCCGGTGGTGGTCATCCCGAAACTCGGCGCCGGCCAGCGGGTGGCGCTCAACGAGCTGCAGCGGTCCGCACCGGACGGCCGCACGCTGATGCTGGTGACGAGCGCGCCGTTCTCGATCTATCCGCACATCTACACCAGGCTCGACTACGACCCGCTCAAGGACTTCACGCCGATCGCCGGCGTGTCCGCCTTCGACGTCGGCATCTGCACCGGCCCCGCGACCGGCGCCCGCAACATCGGCGAGCTGGTGCAGTGGCTCAAGGCCAACCCCAGGCAGGCGATCTACGGCTCGGCGCCCGGCACCGGCTCGCTCTCGCACTTCGTCGGGGTCTCGCTGTCGCTGGCCATCGGCCAGCCGCTCACGCACGTGCCGTACAAGGAAAGCCCGGTGGGCATCCTCGATGTGTCGACCGGCCGCCTGCCGATGATGATGACCGGCCTGTCCGGCATGATCGAACTGCACAAGGCGGGCAAGGTCCGCGTCATGGCGACCTCCGGCAACACGCGCTCGCCGCTGCTGGCGGAGGTGCCCACGCTCACCGAGTCCGGCATCCAGGTCAACACCACGTCCACGGTCGGCATCTTCGGCCCCGGTGGCATGCCGCCGGAGCTCGTGCAGCCCCTGACCCGGGCCATCCTCGCCATCGCCGCGACCCCCGAGTACCGCGAGAAGCTCGCGCCTTTCAACGTGTTCCCCAAGCCCACCACCCCGCAGGAGCTGATGGCCACCTTGCAGGCGGAACACCGGCAGTTCGCCGGCCTCGTGAAGGCCAGCGGCTACGTCCCCGAATGAGCCACCAGGAGACGACGTTGACCCCGCAGGCACAGGCCCCGAACAATTCCGAGATGATGACCCGCGTGGGCCCCGGCACCGTCATGGGCGACCTGATGCGCCGCTACTGGCTGCCCGCGCTCGCCTCCAGCGAGCTCGTGGCCGACGGCGACCCCGTGCGGCTGATGCTGCTGGGCGAGAAGCTGATCGCCTTTCGCGACTCCAGCGGCCGCGTCGGCGCCATGGACCACCGCTGCCCGCACCGCTGCGCCTCGCTGTTCTTCGGCCGCAACGAGCACGACGGCATGCGCTGCGTGTACCACGGCTGGAAGTTCGACGTCGAGGGCAACTGCCTGGACATGCCCAACGTGCAGAACGGCGAGGACATCCGCGGCAAGGTCAAGGCCAAGGCCTACCGGACGATGGAGCGCAGCGGCCTGGTGTGGGTCTACATGGGCCCGCAGGACCAGGTGCCGCCGCCTCCCGCGATGGAAGCGGCCCTGATCCCGGACGCGGAGGTCAGCGTGCGCTTCGTGCAGCGCGCGTGCAACTGGCTGCAGGCCCTGGAAGGCGACATCGACACCTCGCACTTCGGCTTCCTGCACGCCGGCCACGCGCAACCCGAGGACTTCCAGGAGGACCACCCGATGCGGCACACGGTGACCAACCGCGCGCCGCAGTACCACGTGGCCGACACCCCCTGGGGCACCAGCTACGGCGCCTACCGCAGCGAGGAGGACGGGCGGACCTCCTGGCGCGTGGCCAACTTCCTGTTCCCGTTCTGGACGCAGGCGCCCAATTCGGACTTCCTCACCAACGTGGGCGTGCGTGGCTGGGTCCCCATGGACGACGAGCACACGATGGTGGTGATGCTCTCGTGGAAGAAGTCACCGGGCGCCTACACCGGCATGCCGCTGAAGAACGGCCAGCCCATCCCGGGCTTCGCCCCGACCGTGGAGTACCTGCCCAACACCACGGACTGGCACGGCCGCTGGCGCCCCAAAGCGCGCGCCGAGAACGATTACGAGATCGACCGCGAAGCGCAGCGCCGCAACGAGATCTACACGGGGATCAAGATGGTCTTCATGCAGGACCAGGCCGTCACCGAGTCGATGGGGCCCATCACCGACCATTCCTGGGAGCACCTGGTCGCGAGCGACCAGATGGTGGCGCGCACGCGGCGGCGCGTGCTCAAGGCGGCCCTGGCGCTGCGCCAGGAGGGGACGCTGCCGCCGGGCATCGTAAACCCCGAGGTGATGTGGGGCGCGCGCAGCGGCTCGTACCACACGCCGGCGGGCCAGGACTGGCAGCAGGCCTACCAGGAGAAGCTGGAAGAGGCCACGCGCGTTCCCCGCTGACGCCCTCCGGGGGAGCGCCGGGTGGGCGCACGCGAGGGCTACCGCCCGTAGAACCGCTCCAGGAAATCGAGCTGCGCCTTTCGCCACGCGCCGCCTGGCTCGATGGCATCTCCGAGCACGAGGTGGTTGTCTTCCGCCGCCCGGTACGCGTCCCACTTCGGCAGTCCTTGGGCATTGGGATCGCCCTTGGCTGCGAAGTTCACCCAGTACCTGCGCATCGCACGCGACAGCGCTTCGTCCTTCGCGTCGAAATCCGCCGTCTCGCCCGGGGGCGCGGAGGCGACGTTGCCGAAGGCGTGCGCCACTTCCTCGCCGTGGTGCGGGCCATCGGCCTGGTGCGGGCGCCGGCGCGTGAACAGGTACTTGAAGGTGCGCGGCTCGCGCGCTGCCATGCTTTGCGCCAGCAGGCGCGTGCCGTAGTTGAACTGCGTGTCCGCGAACATGGCGGCGACGGCACCGCGCGCCTCGCCGTCGGCGTGCGCCGGGTACAGCGCGGCCGCCTCCGCGGCTGCCGGACCGAAATTCCCTTGCACCTGCTCGCGGTAAGCCGCCAGCGTGTCCACCGGCCAGCTGCGCGTCAGCAGCGTGCCTTCGTCGAGGTTGCTGCCCACCACGAGCGGCATGGCGTGCATGCGGCCCGACTGGAACGCCGGCCGTTCGTCTTCGGGCAGCAGCCAGCCGTCGCGGATGGGGCGCAGCACGCGGGGCGTGGTCAGGCCGCGCACGGCGGGGTTCAGCAAGGAGGTGCGGGCCAGCACCTCCGTCGGCGGCAGGGCGCGCAGTGCATCCAGGTCGGCTCCGAGCTTGAGTCCGGCCTGCTGCGCATCCTGCAGCCCCGCGAGCGGGCGGCCGGCGCCCGGACTGTGCAGGATGGCGCGGTCGAAGGCCCCCTGGGCAAGGGGGGAAGCGAGCAGCAGCGAGAGCGAGGCCGACCCGGCCGACACGCCGAAGGCGGTCACGCGAGCGGCGTCGCCGCCGAAGGCCGCGATGTTCCTGCGCACCCAGGCCAGGGCCGCGAGCTGGTCCAGCAGGCCGTAGTTGCCCGAGACCTCCTGTGCCGATTCAGCGGCCAGCGCCGGATGCGCGAAAAAGCCGAACAGGCCGCTGCGGTAGTTGAGCGCGACGACGACCGCGCCTTCGCCCGCCAGCCGTTCGCCGTCGCTGCGCAGGTCCGAGCCGCTGCCGGCCGTGAAGCCGCCGCCGTGGATCCACACCAGCACGGGCAGGCTGGCCGCGGCGTCGAGCGTGGGCGTCCACACGTTCAGGTACAGGCAGTCCTCGTCCTGGCGGGGCGCGCGGTTGCGCGCGCTGGGCGCCTGCGGGAAGTCCGGCCCGAAGGCGAGCGCGTCGCGCACGCCCTGCCACGCCTGGACCGGCTGCGGGGGCCGCCAGCGCAGCCGTCCCACCGGTGGGGCCGCGTAGGGAATGCCCTTGAACACGGCGCCATCGGCCGTGCGCTGCCCGCGCAGTTGGCCATCAGCCAGCGTGACCGTGGCGAACCCAGGATCCGACTTCATTCGATTTCCTCTCAGCGCCGGCCCAGCGAGGGCGTCGGCGGTTCAGCGGCGAGGCGGCGCCGCACTTCCACGGCCAGTTCCACCAGGCGCTTGCCATTGCGTTCCATCACGGCCTGCGTCTGCACGGCCGCGTTGCCCTGCGAGTTGAAGGCCAGCAGGGTACGCCCGTCGGTGTGCACGAAGGGCGCGGCCACGGAATTGGTCGTCTTCTGGAAGCTGCCGGCAGCGATGCAGAAGCCGCGCCGGTCCACTTGTTCCACCGCGTCGTCCAGCTGGTGCTGCAGCTCGGGCCATTCCTTGCGGTAGTGGTCCTTCAGCTCGTCGTACAGCTGGGCGCGCTCCCGCGGCTGCATCGCGGCGATGCAGGCCCGGCCCATGGCGGTGCGGGTCAGGGGCACGCGGAAGCCCACGCGCTGGCGGCGGTTGGGGTTCGATTCGCCCAGCGCGTACTCCAGGTACAGGACGCTGAGGCCTTCGTGCACGCCCAGGCCGACGTTGGTCTTGCTCTTCTCCGCCAGTTCCTCCATCAGCGGCCGGGCGATGGCGGGCACCGGCATGTTCACGAGGTAAGGGTAGGCGAGGGTGACCACGCCCGCGGCCAGCTCGTACTTGCCGAACTCCGGGAGGTAGCGCAGGTAGCCCAGCTGCGTGAGGGTGAAGGTCAGGCGCGAGACCGTCGGCTTCGGCAGCCCGGTGAACTCGGCGATCTCCACGTTCCCGAGCATCTTGCGATCGAGCTGGAACGCCCGCAGGATCGCCAGCCCGCGCGCGACGGCGTTGTTGAAGCGGGGATCGTCGTCCTCCGTCCTGATCTGGATGCCTTCGGAATAATCCGGCGTGACCGGCTTGTCCTTGCGGCTGGGTCGCCCCACGTGTCCTCTCCTGTCATGCGTCCAACCCCGCAAGTCTAGCGGCGCGCCGTCGCGGTCCATGGCTAGAGGTCCAGGACCAGGACGGCGTCCTTGCTGCCGGAGCAGCACACCATCATGACCTGGTTGCCGCGCTTCTCCTCGTCGGACAGCAGCGAATCGCGGTGGTCCGGCGTGCCCCCGAGGACGCGGGTCTCGCTGCTGCCGCAGACGCCCTGCTCGCACGACGCCTGCACGGACACGCCTTGCTGGCGCAGCGTGTCCAGGATGGTGCAGCCCTTCGGCACGAACACGCTGCGTCTCGTGCGCGCCAGCTGCACGGTGAAGCCGCCTTCGGCGGCCACCGGCGCGGCCGCCGAGAAGCGCTCGAGATGCACGTGGCTGGCGGGGCGGGTGGCGCAGGCAGCCTCGAAGGCATCGAGCATGGGGCCCGGTCCGCAGCAATAGAGGTGGGCATCGCCTGGCGCACCGGCCAGGATCTCGCGCAGGGGCAGCGGCGCGTTGCCGTGCTCCGCGTCGACGTGCAGGTGCAGCCCGGGGCCGGCCAGCACGTCGAGGAAGGCGGCTTCCTCCCGCCGGCGCACGCTGTAGTGCACCTCGAACGAAGCGCCCAGCGTGCGCAGGCGCTGCGCCATGCAGGCGATCGGCGTCACGCCTATGCCACCCGCCACCAGCACGCTGTGGCGGGCCTGTTCGTGCAGCGCGAAGTGGTTGCGCGGCGCGCCGAGCTCCAGGACCATGCCCACTTTCAGCTGGTCGTGCACGTAGCTGGAGCCGCCGCGGCTGGCGGGATCGCGCTTGATGCCGACGACGTAGCGGTGCGTCTCGTGCTGCGGGTTGCACAGGGAGTACTGCCGCACCAGGGCGTTGGGCAGGTGCAGGTCGAGGTGCGCACCGGCCGTGAACGGGGGCAGGGCGCGGCCGGCCATGGGAGCGAACTCGTAGAGGTGGATGCCTTCGGCGGCATAGCGGATGGCGGTGAGCCGGGCGGAGATCGTTTCGTTGGACACGGCGGGCGGCGCGAGGGTCTCGGGACTGCAGGCGTCCATCTCAGCTCCAGTCCGCGAAGCACAGGCCGGTGCCGGTGCCGGCCGGCGTGCGGTAGGCCGGGATGTATTCGATGTGCCGCAGCGCGAGGTGCTCCACCGCGCCCGCCATGCAGATCCAGTTGCGGATCTCGGAGCTTCCCGAGTTCAGCTGCTCGCGCGGCAGCGCGACCAGCGCCTGGGCGTCCTTCTCGCGCAGCGCCCGCACCACGCGGCCGTCGAGGTCCGGGTCCACCGTGAAGTGGCTCAGGCCGCCGGAGGCCAGCACGCCCACCCGCAGGTCGCCGGGATAGTTCTGCACCGCGCTGCGGATCGCCTGGCCCAGCTTGTAGCAACGGGCCGGCGTCGGCTGGTTGGGCGGGAAATAGGTGTTGAGGAACACCGGCAGCACGGGCACCGTCATGCCGGCGAGCAGGCGGTTGTGCACGAAGCCGAACGCGTGGCCCTCGCCGTAGCCGTCGGCCAGGGTGCTGGCGCAGGACAGGTCGAAGTCCTCCATCAGCTGCGCGATCAGGTGTCCGGCGAGCTTCGCGTCCACCGGGTAATCCCGCGGCACGTCCCGCTCGAAATACTTCGCGGACGCATTGCGCGCCCAGTCGGGGCCGGGGTGGCTCTTCAGCGGGACGTTGCGGATGGTGTCGCCGCGATAGATGAGCACGGACGGCATGTTGTCGTCGTCGTAGAGCTCCTTCTGGTCGTCGCCGACGACGATGAGCGTGTCCAGGCGCGCATTGCGCACCACGGCGGCGAGGCGCTCCACCTCGGCGAGCGCGCGCTGGTGCTTGTCGGCAAACGCCTGGGGCGTGATTTCCGCACGCACCTGCGGTGGCGCGAGCTTCTCCAGCTCCTCGTAGCTCACCGGCCGGCCCTGGCGGGTGAGGTGCGGCCGGATGCGGTCGCGCTCGATGAACTTGCCCCAGTCGCCCACCGGGGCGTTGAGCATGGGGGTGTGGGAGGTGCCGACGCCGAGGACGATCTGGGCCATGTGGTCTTTTGCCTGCTGGGGGGCGATCGGGTTGTGCCGTTTGAAAAATGAAATTATATTTTGATTTGGATCAACGCCGGTTGTCAAAGAAGACCCGCATGGAGACCACGCCGCTGGCCATCGCCGACCTGTTCGTCCTGGAACCGGACGTCAGCAGCGACGCGCATGGCCGCTACAGCTACTACCACGACGCGCGCGCGTTCGCGAGCGCGGGCGCGCCGCCGCACTTCGTGCAGGAGCATGCGTCCCGCTATGCCCTGCGGCACACCGTGCGCGGGCTGCACTTCCAGAAGCCGCCGCACGCGCAGACCAAGGTCGTGCGCGTCGCCCGCGGTCGCATCTGGGACGTGTGCGTCGACATCCGCCGCGGTTCCCCGAGCTACGGCCGGCATGCCGCCGTGGAACTCGCCGCCGGCGACTGGCGCCAGCTGCATGTCCCGCCCGGCTTCGCGCACGGCTTCTGCACGCTGGAGCCGGACACCGAGATCGCCTTTCGACTGACCGACTACAACAACCGCGACCACGCGGGCGGCCTGCTGTGGAACGACCCGGAGCTGGGCATCGCCTGGCCCTGCGGCGACCGGCCGGCCTGGGTCTTCCCGAGCGACCGGCAATGGCCGGCGCTGGCGGCCCTGGACTCCCCCTTCCACCCTCTGGAGACACTCCCATGACCAACCGACGCACCGTCCTGCGCGGCCTTGCAGGCGGCGCAGCCGCCGCCCTCGCGGGCCCCGCCGTCCTCGCCCAGGACAGCACCATCACCGTGCTGGTGGGCGCAGCCTCGTCCATGGACGCCACGGCCCGCCTGATCGCCGACCAGCTGCGCACGTCGCTCGGCCGCCCCGCCATCGTCCTGAGCAAGCTGGGCGCGGGCCAGCGCGTCGCCCTGGGCGAATGCAAGCGCGCCGCGCCCGACGGCCGCACGGTGGTCTTCGCCACCAGCGGCCCGTTCTCGGTCTATCCCTACATCTACAACAAGCTGGACTACGACCCGGCCGCGGACTTCACGCCGATCGCCGGCATCTCCTACTTCGACGTGGCGATCGCCACCGGTCCCATGACCGGGGCGACCGACCTGAAGCAGCTGATGGAATGGCAGCGCGCGAAGAAGGACGCGGTGTTCGCCTCCGCCCCGGGCAACGGCTCGCTCTCGCACTTCGTGGGGATCTCCACCAGCCTCGCGACCAAGGTGCCGATGACGCACGTCCCCTACAAGGACAGCGGCGTGGGCATCGTCGACCTGGCCGCCGGGCGCCTGCCCATGCTGATCACCGGCCTGCAACCGATGATCGAGATGCACAAGGCCGGCAAGATCAAGCTGCTGGCCGTCTCGGGCGACGTGCGCTCGCCGCTGGTGCCCGAGGTCCCCACGCTCAAGGAAGCCGGCGTCGATGTCGTCAGCAGCACCTACACGGCCGTGTTCGGCCCGGCGAAGCTGCCGCCCGACGTGACCCGCCGCCTGCACGACGCGATCGTGCCGATGCTGTCCAACGCGCAGATGAAGGAAAAGCTCGCCCAGCTGGCGATGACGCCCTGGCCCGCCAGTGGCGCCGAGGTCAGCGCCCTGCTGGTGGAGGAGCGCAAGCGCTTCGAGCACCTGGTCAAGGCGAGCGGCTACCAGCGGGAGGACGCGTGATGCGGCGTCGCACCGTCCTGCGCTGCGGTGCGGCGTCGGCCGCCGCCCTGGCCCTGCCGGCGCTGCGGGCCCAGGAGGACAAGTCCGCCATCACCATCGTGGTCGGCGCGGGCGCTTCCGTCGACGCCGCGGCGCGGCTGGTCGCCGATCGGCTGAAGGAAGTCCTGGGCCGCACCACGGTGATCCTGCAGAAGTTCGGCGCCGGCCAGCGCATCGCGCTGGGCGAGGTGCGCCGCGCCGCGCCCGATGGCCGAACGCTTCTTTTCAGCACCAACGGGCCGTTCGCGATCTATCCCAACATCTACCGCAAGCTCGACTACGACCCGACCGCGGACTTCACGCCGATCACGGGCGTGTCCAGCTTCGACGTGGGCATCGCCACGGGCCCGGCCACCGGGGCCACCGACCTGAAGCAGCTGGTCGAGTGGGCGAAAGCGCGCAAGGGCGGCGAGCTCGTGTTCGGCTCGCCTGGCAACGGTTCGCTCTCGCACTTCGTCGGCCTGTCCATCGGCCTGGCCACCGGACTGAAGACCGAGCAGGTGCCCTACAAGGAAAGCGGCAACGGCGTCCTCGACGTCGCGGAAGGCCGGCTGCCGGTGATGATCACGGGCGCCAACAGCTTCGTCGAGATGCACAAGTCGGGCCGCCTGCGCCTGCTGGCCGTGTCCGGCGAGCAGCGCTCCCCGCGCACGCCGGAGGTGCCCACGCTGAAGGAAGCCGGGCTCAACCTGAGCACGGTGACGACCACGGGCCTCTTCGGGCCGGCGCACCTGCCGGCCGATTTCGTGCGGCGGGTGCACGAGGCGGTGGCGCCGCTGCACGCCTCGGCAGCGTTCCGCGAGAAGCTGGCCGCGATCAGCATGACCTCGTGGCCGGCCACGCCGCAGCAGTTCGCCGCCTCGCTGGTCGAGGAGCGCAAGCACTTCGAGCAACTCGTCAAGGCCGTCGGCTACCAGAAGGAGGACGCATGATCCGCCGCCGCACCCTCGTGCAATCGATGGCCGCGGGCGCCGCGGTCCTCGCCGCCCCCACCCTGCGGGCCCAGGACAACACGCCGGTCACCATCCTGGTCGGCGCCGCGTCGTCGATGGACTTCACCGCCCGCCTGATCGCCGAGCACCTGAAGGACGCGCTCGCACGTCCCGTGGTCGTGGTCAGCAAGCTGGGGGCAGGCGGGCGTCTCGCGCTCAACGAGCTCAAGCGCGCTGCCCCGGACGGCCGCACGCTGATGTTCTCCACCAGCAGCCTGCTGGCGATCTACCCGCACATCTACACCAGGCTGGACTACGACCCGGTCGCGGACTTCACGCCCATCGCCGGCGTGAGCCTGTTCGACCTGGGCATGGCGACGGGTCCCATGACCCACACCGGCGACGTCAAGTCCACCATGGCCTGGGCCAGGGGCCAGGGCGCCGATGCCGTCTACGGCGCCGCACCGGGTGCGGGCTCGTCCTCGCATTTCGTCGGCATCGCGCTGGCGCAGGCGACCGGCCTGCCACTGAAGCCGGTGCACTACAAGGACAGCGGTGTGGGCGTGATCGACCTCGCGTCCGGGCGCCTGCCGATGCTGATCACCGGCACCAGCCCGGTGGCCGTTCAGCACAAGGCCGGCAAGATCAAGCTGGTCGCCGTGTCCGGCGAGAAGCGCTCGCCCCTCGCGCCCGAGGTACCCACCTTCAAGGAACAGGGCTACGACGTGGTGATCGAGAACTCCGCCGCGCTCTACGGGCCCGCGAAGCTGCCGCGCGAGATGGTGGAGCGCGTGCATGCGGCCCTGCAGCCGATGTTCGCGCGCCAGGACGTGCAGGAGAAGCTGGCGGGCCAGGGCATGACACCGCAGCCCCTCAACGGCACGCAGCTCGCCGCCTGGCTGGCGGCCGAGCGCAAGCGCTACGAGGTGCTGACCCGGGCGAGCGGCTACGTGCCGGAGACGCTGTGAGCGCCGGGATCGCACTCCAGGCCGCGCAAGGCTTCCTGCGGGCGCGGCTCGCGGGCGGTGACGAGGGCCGGCGCCAGTTGCTCGCATTGCTGTCGCCGCAGGCGCGCTACATGGTCCTGGGCAAGGAGGTGGCGGGGGCCGAGGCGGTGGCCGCCGAACTGGTGGCGGGCGGCAATGGCGAGCTGGCCCGCCGCCTGGACTGGCAGCCGGCGGAAAGCGTCGGGACACAGCTGCGCCTCACGGGCACGCGCCGCGCGGGAACGCGCGACCGCGGCCTGGTGGTCACGCTGACGCTGCAAGGCGACGCGATCGCGCAGGTGCAGGAGCAGCGCCTGCCGGCCCCGCCGGTCGAGGCGCAGGCGATCCGCTTGCCTGGAGCCATCCAGCGGCGCATCGACAACGCGCTCGTGGAGCGCCATCCCATGCTGCTGGCGCACATGGGCCCGGACGGCCAGCCGATCCTCAGCTTCCGCGGCTCGGTGCAGGTCTTCAGCGACGACCAGCTCGCCCTGTGGATCCGCAACGGCACCGGCGGTTTCATCCAGGCGATCGGCGCCAACCCCAAGGTGGCGCTGATGTACCGCGACGAGGAGGCCAAGGCCACCTACCAGTTCCAGGGGCGTGCCCGCGTCACCGAAGTGCAGTCGGAACGCCAGCGCATCTTCCAGCGCGCGCCGGCCGCCGAGCGCGCCCATGACTTCGCGATGCTGGGGACCGCCGTGGTGGTGGACCTCGATCGCGTCGAAGGTTATGCCGGCCTGGGCCCCCAGGGCCAGGTCGATCCGATCCGCATGCTGCGCGAGGGCGCGGCACCCACCGCAACCTGATGGAGCAACGATGACCCCCCAAGACAGCCACGACCTCACCCGCACCGGCCCCGGCACCGTGATGGGCAACTTCATGCGGCAGTACTGGATCCCCGCTGCGCGTTCGAGCGAACTGCAGGTGGACGGCACGCCCATGCGCCTGCTGCTGCTCGGCGAAAAGCTGGTCGCCTTCCGCGACTCCAGCGGCCGCGTCGGCGTCATGGACCACATGTGCCCGCACCGCAATGCCTCGCTGGTGCTGGGACGCAACGAGCAGGACGGCCTGCGTTGCATCTACCACGGCTGGAAGTTCGACGTGAACGGGCGCTGCGTGGACATGCCCAGCGTGGCGCCGCACCAGTGCTTCAAGGACAAGGTGCAGGCGACGGCGTACAAGGCCGTGGACCGCGGCGGCGTCATCTGGGTCTACATGGGACCGCGCCAGGACGACCCGCCGCCGCTGCCCATGTTCGAAGCCACGCTGCTGGACGAGAAGGACGTGGACATCCAGTTCATGATGCGCAGCTGCAACTGGATGCAGGCGCTGGAAGGCGACATCGACACCTCGCACTTCGGCTTCCTGCACGTCGGCCACCTGGACCCGGACGAAGTGCCCGAGGGGCATCCGCTGGAACACACCGCCGGGGACCGCGCGCCCGAATACCACGTGCGCGATTCCGCCTGGGGCACGACCTACGGCGCCTACCGCACGGTGAAGCCGGGGACCACCTACTGGCGCTTCGCCAACTACATGTTCCCCTTCTGGACGCAGACGCCGCAGGGCGAGTTCCCGGTGAACATCCAGGCACGCGCCTGGGTGCCGCTGGACGACACGCACACCATGGCGATCTTCTGGCGCCGTCGCACCGCCACCGGCGGGCCGCGCAGCACCATGGAGCCGCTGAAGAACGGCCAGCCGCTGCCGGGCGCACGGCCGCAGCCGGACTTCCACCCGACCGCGACGACCTGGCTGGGCCGCTACCGCGTGGTGGCCGAGGAGGCGAACGACTGGCAGATCGACCGCGAGGCGCAGCGCACCAACCGCATCTATTCGGGCATCGACCACATCGGCCTGCAGGACCAGGCCGTGACCGAGAGCATGGGGCCGATCACGGACCATTCCCGGGAACACCTGGGCCCCGGCGACGTGATGATCGCCCGCACGCGCCGCCGCGCGCTGCAGGCCGCCCGGGCCTTTGCCGCGGGCGAGCCGGCGCCGGGCGCGCGGCAGCCCGAAGTGATGCGGGAAGCGCGCAGCGGCTACTTCGAGATGGACCAGTCCGTCGAATGGCAGCAGGCCTATGCCCGCAGCCTGCAGGCGGCCGAGCGCGTGAGCAGGGAACGGGCGAAGCCGGCGCGCGAGGTGGCGCCGGCGAAGTAGCCCGTCAGGGGCGGCGGAAGGGCGAGCGTTCGTCCAGGTGCTCGAGATAGTTCTCGATCCCGCGCCCCTCCCGCTGCAGGAACTTCTCCACCGCATCCGCGAACGCCGGATGCGCCAGCCAGTGCGCGCTGGTCGTCTTCACCGGCATCAGCGCGCGGGCCATCTTGTGCTCGCCCTGCGCGCCGCCTTCGAAGCGGCTGAAGCCCTGTTCGATGCACCACTGCAGCGGCTGGTAGTAGCAGGCCTCGAAGTGCAGGCAGTCCACGCGTTCCAGCGCGCCCCAGTAGCGGCCGTAGGCGACGCCGTCCTCCAGGCCGATGAGGCTGCTGGCGATGCGCTTGCCTTTTTTCTCTGCAATGAACAGCAGCCAGTTCTCCGGCATGCCCGCCGCCATGCGCCGGAATAAGTCGCGCGTGAGGTAGGGCGCGTTGCCGTGTTCGAGATAGGTGCGTTCGTAGCAGCGGTAGAAGAAGTCCCAATCCTCCCGGGTGATCCCCGCGCCGCGCGCCTGGCGGAAGGTCACGCCGGCCTCGGCCACCTTGCGCCGCTCCTGCCGGATCTTCTTGCGCTTTTCCTGCTGCAGGCTGGCGAGGAAGGCCTCGAAGTCGGGGTACGAGGCGTTCATCCAGTGGAACTGCACCGTGTGGCGCAGCATCATTCCCGCGGCTTCACAGGCAGCCACGTCCTCGTCGCTGCCGAACAGCAGGTGCCAGGAAGAGGCCTTCTTCTGCTTGCACCAGGCCAGCACGGAGCGCACCAGCGCTGCGCGCGCGGTCGCATCGCGCGCCAGCAGGCGCGGCCCCGGCACCGGCGTGAAGGGCACCGCCGTGAGCGCCTTGGGGTAATAGCGGATGCCGTGCTGCTCGTAGGCATTGGCCCAGGCCCAGTCGAACACGTACTCGCCGTAGGAGTGGCTCTTCAGGTACAGGGGGCAGGCGGCTTCGAGTTCGCCGTCGCGCCACAGCGTCACGAACTGCGGTGTCCAGCCCGTGTCGCGCACGGCGCTGCCGCTGTCGTGCATGGCCGCGAGGTAGGCGTGGCGCATGAACGGCGAGCCGCCGGCCAGCGCCAGCAGCGCGTCCCAGGTGCTTGCGTCCACGTCCGACGGCGTGGCGAGGACCCGGGTGACATAATCGTTCGAGAGGTCTGGCACGTCTAAATGGCACTCACTATCTGTACCGCGCAGCTCAACGTCACCGTCGGCGACATGGGGGGCAATGCGCAAAAGATCATCGCCGCCGCGCGCACCGCTTACGAGCAGGGCGCGCGCCTGGTGCTCACCCCCGAACTCTCGATCTGCGGCTATCCCGCGGAGGACCTGCTGCTGCGGCCGGCGTTCATCGCTGCCTGCGATGATGCCGTGAAAACGGTGGCCCGCGAGCTGGCGGGGTTGAAGGGCCTGCACGTGGTGGTCGGCCATCCGCACGGCAGCGCCATCCGCGGCAAGTCCGTGCAGGTGCAGCAGCGCTACAACGCGGCCAGCGTGCTGTGCGAAGGCAAGGTGCTGGAGACCTATGCCAAGCGCGAGCTGCCGAACTACCAGGTCTTCGACGAGTACCGCTATTTCACCCGCGGCCAGGGCACCAGCGTGTTCCAGGTGGAAGGCATCAGCGTCGGCCTGCTGATTTGCGAGGACGCCTGGTTCGCCGAGCCGGCGCAGCT
Source organism: Ramlibacter sp. G4-7 (assembly GCF_057784995.1). Classification (NCBI taxonomy): domain Bacteria; kingdom Pseudomonadati; phylum Pseudomonadota; class Betaproteobacteria; order Burkholderiales; family Comamonadaceae; genus Ramlibacter; species Ramlibacter sp. G4-7. The sequence continues at coordinate 130,047 of NZ_JBYNTT010000006.1, read as the reverse complement.
GGCCCGCGCCTCGGGCGCGCAGATGCTGGTGGTGCCGAATGCCTCGCCCTTCCATGCGGGCAAGAGCGGCGAGCGCGTGGCGCGCATGGCCGACCGCGCGCAGGACATCGGCCTGCCGCTCGTGTACGCGCACCTGGTGGGCGGCCAGGACGAGGTGATCTTCGACGGCGCGTCCTTCGCGGTGAACGCCGACGGCAGCCTGGCGGCGCTCGCGCCGGCCTTCGAGGAGAACCTGTTCTACGTGCAGGCGGAGCAGGGCGACGAGGGCGTCGTGCTCACCGGCGAGAAGGCCGCGGTTCCCGAGGGCGAGGCGGAGCTGTGGCACGCCCTGGTGATGGGCGTGCGCGACTACATCGGCAAGAACGGCTTTCCCGGCGTGCTGCTGGGGCTGTCGGGCGGCATCGATTCGGCCCTGGTGCTGGCGATCGCCGTCGACGCGCTCGGTGCCGACAAGGTGCGCGCGGTGATGATGCCGTCTCCCTACACGGCCAGCATTTCCTGGATCGATGCGGCGGAAATGGCCAGGCGCATGAACGTGCGCTACGACGAGATCTCGATCAAGCCGATGTTCGAGTCCTTCCGGCAGGCGCTCGCCCAGGAGTTCGCCGGGCTGCCCGAGGACACCACCGAGGAGAACATCCAGGCGCGCATCCGCGGCGTGCTGCTGATGGCCCTGTCGAACAAGTTCGGCAGCATCGTGCTGACCACGGGCAACAAGAGCGAGATGGCCACGGGGTACTGCACGCTCTATGGCGACATGGCCGGCGGCTTCGCGGTGATCAAGGACGTGCTCAAGACGATGGTGTTCAAGCTCGCCGCCTGGCGCAACGCCAACGATCCCTACGGCACGGGCCAGAACCCCATCCCGGAGCGCATCATCACGCGGCCGCCCAGCGCCGAACTGCGCCCCGACCAGGTGGACCAGGACAGCCTGCCGCCCTACGAGATCCTGGACGGGATCCTCTCGCGCTACATGGAGAACGACGTGGGCATCGAGGACATCGTGGCCGAGGGCTACGACCGGGCGACGGTCGAACGCGTGGCACGCCTGGTGCGGATCAACGAGTACAAGCGGCGGCAGTCGCCCGTCGGCGTGCGCGTCTCCCACCGGGGCTTCGGCAAGGATTGGCGCTATCCTATTACGGACAAGTTCCGCGCCTAGACGCGATCCCTTCCCAGAACGAAATCCCCGGAGAGTCCATGAAGCAGATCACCGCCATCGTCAAACCGTTCAAGCTCGAGGAAGTCCGGGAGGGGCTGGCCGAGTGCGGCGTGACGGGACTGACGGTCACCGAGGTGAAGGGCTTCGGCCGGCAGAAGGGCCACACGGAGCTCTATCGCGGCGCCGAGTACGTGGTGGACTTCCTGCCCAAGGTGAAGGTGGAGGTGGTGGTGAAGGACGACGAAGTGGAGCGCTGCGTCGACGCCATCATCAAGGCCGCGCGCACCGGCAAGATCGGCGACGGCAAGATCTTCGTCACCACGGTGGAACGCGTCGTGCGCATCCGCACGGGCGAGATCGACGAGAGCGCGATCTAGGTTCCTAGATCTGCGACACGTCCACGGGCCGCGGGTCGAAGCCCGCGCCCTGGACCAGCCGCGGCAGCAGCCGCGCCGCATCGTCGTCCACCGTGAGCAGCTCCATCTGCCGCTCGTTCATGAAGCCGTGGCCCACGCTTTGCCGCAGGAACTGCAGCAGCGACTGGTAGTAGCCGCCGGTATCGAGCAGCCCCACGGGCTTGCGGTGGAAGTCCAGCATCCGCCAGCTCCACACCTCGAACAGCTCCTCGAAGGTGCCGATGCCGCCCGGCAGCGCCAGGAAGGCGTCCGCGCGTTCCGCCATCATGGACTTGCGCTGGTGCATGTTGTCCACGACATGCAGCTCCGTGCAATCGCGCTTGGCCCATTCGCGTTCGACCATGGAATGCGGGATCACGCCGACCACGCGGGCGCCGGCTTCCAGGGCCGCCGTCGCAAGCACGCCCATGAGGCCGTTGTTGCCGCCGCCGTAGACCAGCTGGCCGCCGTGCGCGCCTATCCAGTGGCCGACGTCGCTGGCCACGCGCGTGAAGGAAGGATCGCCGCCCGGCCGGGAGCCGCAGTAGACGCAGATGGAAAAGCGCGGAGTCATGGGAAGAAGAAGTTCCAGAGGCCCGCGGCCCAGATGCCGCCGGCAAGAAGGGTGGTCAGGAGGACGGCGGCACTGCCCATGTCCTTGGCGCGCTTGGACAGCGCATGCCACTCCGGACCGATGCGGTCGATCGCCGCCTCGACGGCGGTGTTGAGCAGTTCCACGATCATCAGCAGCAGCACCGAGCCGGCGAGCAGCGCGACCTCGACCCAGCTGCGGCCGACCCAGAAAGCCAGCGGCACCAGCACGAAGGCCAGGCAGGCTTCCAGCCGGAAGGCGGCCTCGCTCCAGCCGGCGCGCAGCCCGGCCAGCGAATAGCCGGTCGCGTGCCACAGCCGGTCGATGCCGGTGCGCAGCTTCTGCGGGTTGACCGGCTCGCGCAGCGACTCGGGGGACAGGGACATGCCCGGATTGTCTACGAGGCGGAGGGAGGCTTTGCCACGTCCACCAGCCGGGTGCCCGCCCAGGCGTCGTGCCAGAACTGGCGCTGCGGGTGCAGGCGGCTGAGCAAGGCCCAAACCACCACCCAGCCCACCAGGACGCCGGTCACGGGCTTCCAGTCGGTGACGCGCTGGTGCGCGAAGAAGGCCAGCGGCGGCAGGACCCAGGCGGCGCACAGCACGTAGCGCAACCACGCCCGCGCCAGCGTCGGCGCTCCGCCTTGCGGACCCACGATGCGGATGCGCCAGGTCTGCATGGGCAGCGTGCGGCCGCGCGACCAGCACCACGTGAAGTACACGCCCAGGACCAGCACCACGAAGACGCCCAGCGCCTGGCGACCGTGCAGGGCGTGGCGCATCTGGGTGAGCACGGAAAAGACGAAGGCGGCGGCCAGCGCGATCGCGAAGGCCAGGAAGGCTTCGTAGAACAGGCAGGCGAGGCGCCGCGCGAGGCTGGGCGCCAGGAGCAGATCGCGGGCGGTCAAGGCGCGGTGGGCGAGGCCGGCGTCGGCAGCAGGACGTTGTTTTCGGCCGGGGCCGGGGCCGGGGCGGGCGCCGGCGGCGGCGGCGGCACAGGGGCGGCGGGCGCCGGCACGGCCACGGGCCCGGCAGGCACCGGCGCCTGCGCCGCGACATCGCCCTTCTTCGGCCGGGGCGGGATCCGGGCCAGCTTGTCGTTGGCGACCGGCTGCACGGCGATGGCCGTGGGTGGCGGCTTGGAGGCGGCGGCGCGCTGCTGGAGCTTCTTCTTCTCCTCCGGCGACAGCGCCTGGTAGGCCTCCCACTTGGCGCGCTTGTCGTCGGGAGCGACCTTCTGCGCCTCGGCGAAGTTCAGGCGGGCGGTGGTGCGCTGCTGCGGCGACAGCGCGGCCCACTCGGTCATGCGGCTGTGCAGGCGCGCCTGTTCCGGCGCCGGCATGGAGTGGAAGTTCTCGGACAAGGCCAGCCACTTGCGCTTGTGCGCCTCGCCCAGCGTGCGCCAGGTCACGGCCAGCGGCGCGAGCGCCTGTTGCTGAAGCGGCGTGAGCTCGGTCCACACGGGCTTCGCTTCGGCCTTGGCCGGCGGCGCGACGCGCACGGCCGCCGGACGGATGGGCTCCTTGCTGGAGACGGAAGGCTTGCCGGCCTGGCTGACCGGCGTGGACGCCGTGGCGGTGGGTTGGGGCGCCGGGGCCTGCGCCCATGCCGCGCCCGCCGCGGCCAGCAGGCCAAGGACGAGCGTGCGCAAGGGCGGCGTCATGGGCGGGCGGCTTCGCGTCAGTTGCCGCCGCCCGTCTTGAGGAACTGGACGAAGCCCGGGTCGGCGTAGGCCGCGGGGGGCAGGTCGTCCGTGAGCAGGGCAGCATCGACCTCGGCCAGTTCGCTGGCCCGGCGGTCGGTCTGGGAGGTGTGGATCATCACCAGGCCGGCAGCCAGCACCAGCAACGGCAGCACGGAAGCCACGCGGTTGAACCAGGTGCGCTCGCCAAGCCCGAGCGTGGCGGCACCGCCACGTCCGATGGTGACAGGCGCAACTTCCTCCAGCTTGCGGGCGGCCAGCGCGCGCACGCGGGCAGCCCGCAGCCTTTCACGCGCTTCGTAGCCCAGGTCGTCCGCGCCTGCCGACAGGCGGCGGGCGACCGCACGGCCGAACGGGTCGGCCAGGTCGAAGTCGGTAGTCGTCATAGTTGTATTCCCTTTGCCTTCAGTGCCTTGCTGAGGGCGGCGACCGCCCGGGAACAGTGCGTCTTGACGCTCCCTTCCGAGCAGCCCATGGCCGCTGCCGTCTCGGCCACGTCCATGTCCTCCCAGTAACGCATCAGAAACGCTTCGCGTTGACGGGCGGGCAGCTCCATGATCTCACCTTCGATCTCCCGCAGGATCTGTGCCCGCCGAGTGGCGTCTTCCGCGCTCTCCACCTGCTGGGAATGCTCCGGCGAGGAATAAGTTTCCAGCAGGTCGAAATCGCCGTCCTCCGAGGCCGACTCGAAGTCGCTCAGGTTCGAGAACAGGGCATTGCGGGTCTTCTGCCGCCGGAACCAGTCCAGGGTGCAGTTGGACAGGATGCGCTGGAACAGCATGGGCAGCTCGTTGGCGGGCTTGTCGCCATAGTGTTCCGCCAGCTTCATCATGCTGTCCTGCACGATGTCCAGGGCGGCTTCCTCGTCGCGCACGTGGTAGACGCTGCGCTTGAATGCGCGCTTCTCCACGCTCTGCAGGAAATCCGAGAGTTCGCGTTCGGTAGCCAATGAATCCCGTGGGCGTTGGTCTTTTCGTGGTCCGCCGCAGGCGCGGCGGACAGGTGGCTGCCCCCGCACGGGCAGCCGGAAATTATGGCACTGCGCGGTCGGGCTAGGCGCTCGCTTGTTGCAGTGCGATAATGCGCGCTGCAAAGTCAAAGGCAAACGAGTCCTGGTCCGGCGGTGCGATCGGCCCGCCCATGGCCAGGTGCTCTAAGTCCCGACGCGGCCCCACAAGGGCTGGGCGAAGGGGCACCCCAAGGTTCGAAGTCGAAACCCTAAAGGTTGATCATGGAAATCTCCCGCACGGAGCTCAGCTCCGCGGCCGCCGCCAGTGCCGGCCAGCCCAACGAATTCCGCGGTGCCGAAATCCTCGTCAAGGCCCTCCAGGCCGAGAAGGTGAAGTACGTCTGGGGCTACCCGGGCGGCGCGGTGCTGCACATCTACGACGCCTTCTACAAGCAGGACACGATCCAGCACGTGCTGGTGCGCCACGAGCAGGCCGCCGTGCACGCAGCGGACGGCTATGCCCGCGCCACCGGCGACGTCGGCGTGGCCCTGGTGACCTCCGGCCCGGGCGTGACGAACGCGGTGACGGGCATCGCCACCGCGTACATGGATTCCATCCCGATGGTGATCGTCACCGGCCAGGTGCCCACGGCCGCGATCGGCCTGGACGCCTTCCAGGAGTGCGACACCGTGGGCATCACGCGTCCCATCGTCAAGCACAACTTCCTGGTCAAGGACGTGCGCGACCTCGAGACGGTGATGAAGAAGGCCTTCCACATCGCCCGCAGCGGCCGTCCGGGTCCCGTGGTGGTCGACATCCCCAAGGACGTGTCCTTCAACAAGACCGCCTGGAACGGCTATCCCGACAAGCTCGAGATGCGCTCGTACAAGCCGGTCCACAAGGGCCACAGCGGGCAGATCCGCAAGGCGCTGCAGCTGCTGCTGGCCGCCAAGCGCCCCTACATCTATTCGGGCGGCGGCGTCGTCCTGGGCAACGCGAGCGAGGAGCTGCGCACCCTGGCGAACATGCTGGGCTATCCCTGCACGAACACGCTCATGGGCCTGGGCGCCATCTCCGGCACGGACCCGAAGTTCCTGGGCATGCTGGGCATGCACGGCACGATCGAAGCCAACAACACGATGCAGAACTGCGACGTGCTGCTGGCCGTGGGCGCGCGCTTCGACGACCGCGTGATCGGCAACCCCAAGCACTTCGGCTCCAGCGACCGCAAGATCATCCACATCGACGTGGATCCCTCCAGCATCTCCAAGCGCGTGAAGGTCGACATCCCGATCGTGGGCGACGTCAAGGAAGTGCTGGCGGAGCTGATCGTCCAGATCAAGGAATCCGGCCTCAAGCCCGATGCCGCCGCGCTGGGCGGCTGGTGGGAGACCATCGAGGACTGGCGCAAGAAGGACTGCCTGCGCTACGACCGCGGCAACAAGGACGTGATCAAGCCGCAGCACGTGCTGGAGACGCTGTGGAACATGACGAAGGACGTGGAGACCTACATCACGTCCGACGTGGGCCAGCACCAGATGTGGGCCGCCCAGTTCTACAAGTTCCAGGAGCCGCGCCGGTGGATCAACTCCGGCGGCCTGGGCACCATGGGCGTGGGCATTCCCTACGCGATGGGGATCAAGCTGGCCAAGCCGGACGCGGAGGTGTTCTGCGTGACGGGCGAGGGCTCGGTGCAGATGTGCATCCAGGAACTCTCGACCTGCCTGCAATACAACACGCCGATCAAGATCGTCTCGCTGAACAACCGCTACCTCGGCATGGTGCGGCAGTGGCAGCAGCTCGATTACGAGGGCCGCTACAGCCACAGCTACATGGACGCCCTGCCCAACTTCGTCAAGCTCGCCGAAGCCTACGGCCACGTCGGCATGCTGATCGAGCGCCCGCAGGACGTGGAGCCCGCCCTGCGCGAAGCCCGCAAGCTCAAGGACCGCACCGTGTTCATGGACTTCCGCACCGACCCGACGGAAAACGTCTGGCCGATGGTGAAGGCGGGCCAGGGCATCACGCAGATGCTGCTGGGAAGCGAGGACCTGTAACCAGCGCCTCACCGCAGAGGACGCGGAGGAACGCAGAGAAATCTCCACGAGGTTTTCCCCCTGCGGCCTTCTGCCTCTCCGCGGTGAATGCATTTTTTGAACCGCTAGACGAATCTATTGCCCGCCGAGTCCGCTGCTTACCGGCAGCGGGGGAGGGCGGCGAAAAGAGGAATCCCCATGAAGCACATCATTGCCGTGCTGCTCGAGAACGAGCCCGGCGCCCTGTCCCGCGTCGTGGGACTGTTCTCGGCCCGCGGCTACAACATCGAGTCGCTCACGGTCGCGCCGACGGAAGACCCGTCGCTGTCGCGCATGACGATACAGACCGCGGGGTCCGAGGACGTCATCGAGCAGATCACCAAGCACCTGAACCGCCTGATCGAGGTGGTGAAGGTCGTCGACCTCACCGAGGGCAGCTACACCGAGCGCGAGCTCATGATGGTGAAGGTGCGCGCGGTGGGCAAGGAGCGCGAGGAGATGAAGCGCATGGCGGACATCTTCCGCGGTCGCGTCATCGACGTCACGGACAAGAGCTACACGATCGAGCTGACCGGCGACCAGGCCAAGAACGACGCGTTCCTGCAGGCGATCGACCGCTCGGCCATCCTCGAAACCGTGCGCACCGGCGCCAGCGGCATCGGCCGCGGCGAGCGGATCCTGCGCGTCTGACCCTTTCTTCCCGCAAACGATTTCACCCTGGAGAGACTCATGAAGGTTTATTACGACAAGGACTGTGACCTCAGCCTGATCAAGGGCAAGACGGTCGCCATCATCGGCTACGGCTCGCAAGGCCATGCGCACGCGCAGAACCTGAACGACAGCGGCGTGAAGGTCGTCGTCGGCCTGCGCAAGGGCGGCGCGAGCTGGCCGAAGGTCGAGAAGGCCGGCCTGAAGGTCGCCGAAGTCGCCGACGCCGTGAAGGCCGCCGATGTCGTCATGATCCTGCTGCCCGACGAGCAGATCGCCACCGTCTACAAGAACGACGTGGAGCCGAACATCAAGCAGGGCGCCTCGCTCGCCTTCGCCCACGGCTTCAACGTCCACTACGGCCAGGTCGTGCCCCGCGCCGACCTCGACGTCTGGATGGTCGCCCCCAAGGCCCCGGGCCACACCGTGCGCAACACCTACACCCAGGGCGGCGGCGTGCCCCACCTGGTGGCCGTGCACCAGGACAAGACCGGCCGCGCCCGCGACCTGGCGCTGTCGTACGCGATGGCCAATGGCGGCGGCAAGGCCGGCATCATCGAGACGAACTTCCGCGAGGAAACCGAGACCGACCTGTTCGGCGAGCAGGCCGTGCTGTGCGGCGGCACCGTGGAACTGATCAAGGCCGGCTACGAAACGCTGGTCGAGGCGGGTTACGCGCCCGAGATGGCCTACTTCGAGTGCCTGCACGAGCTCAAGCTGATCGTCGACCTGATCTACGAAGGCGGCATCGCGAACATGAACTACTCGATCTCCAACAACGCGGAGTACGGGGAGTACGTCACGGGCCCGCGGATCATCACCGACGAGACCAAGAAGGTGATGAAGCAGGTGCTCAAGGACATCCAGACCGGCGAGTACGCCAAGAGCTTCATCATCGAGAACCGCGCGGGCGCCCCGACGCTGCAGTCGCGCCGCCGGCTGAACGCGGAGAGCTCGATCGAGGTGGTCGGCGAGCAGCTGCGCGCCATGATGCCCTGGATCAAGAAGAACAAGCTGGTGGACCAGTCCCGCAACTGACGCGCCGCCCGCGCGGCCGGCGGCCGCGCAGCACGCTTCATCCCCGCGCAGGCGGGGATCCACCAGGCGCCCGCTCTTGGCGGGCGTTTCTTTTTGGGGACGCCCTGGGACGCCGCCGGCGCGGGGATGGGGGACCTGCGGCCCGTCACCTATACACTTGCCGGATGCACGACGGACACGAGGACGAGATGCCGGCCGAGGGCGTGGTGGTGCGCAAGCGCCGCAAGGGCATCTACATCCTTCCCAACCTCTTCACCCTGGCCGCGCTCTTCGGCGGCTTCTACGCGATCGTCATGGCCATGAACGGCCGCTTCGACATGGCGGCCGTGGGCGTCTTCAGCGCCATGGTGCTGGACAGCCTGGACGGGCGCGTCGCCCGCATGACCAACACGCAGAGCGCCTTCGGCGAGCAGATGGATTCGCTCTCCGACATGGTCTCCTTCGGCGCGGCGCCGGCGCTGATCGCCTACGAGTGGGCGCTCAAGGGCCTGGGCCGCTGGGGCTGGATCGCCGCCTTCGTCTACTGCGCGTGCGCGGCGCTGCGCCTGGCGCGCTTCAACGTGAACACGGGCGTGGTGGACAAGCGCTACTTCCAGGGCCTGCCGTCTCCGGCCGCCGCGGCACTGGTCACGGGCTTCATCTGGCTCATGACCGAGTACGGCGTCAAGCCCTACGACGTCGCCTGGGGCATGTTCGCCTTCGCGCTGTACGCGGGCCTGACGATGGTCACCAACGTGCCCTTCTACAGCTTCAAGGACATCCAGATGAAGAAGAGCGTGCCCTTCGCCGTGATCGTGCTGATCGCGCTGGGCATCGCCATCATCAACATCTACCCGCCCGCGGTCCTGTTCGCGGTGTTCGTGGTGTACGGCGTGTCCGGCTACGTGATCTACGGCTGGCGCAAGGCGCGCGGCGAGCGTGCGAGCGTGATCAGCACCTCCACCGACGAGCCGGAAGAGAGCGGCCTGCATCGCTAGCAAACCCTGATGCGGCGCCCCGCGAGCTCTGTGCTACAGTTGGCCGCATGAACCGCATTGCGCTGGCCCTACTGCTATCCCCCCACGGGCGGAGAGGGTAGAGCGCGCGCGCGTCAGGTTCCCCGATCACGGCCCGTTTGCACCAGCAGCGGGCCGTTTTCTTTTGGGGCTGCTGGTTCCACCCCACCCAGCGAGAGCAAGACCATGCCCATGTCCAAGAATCCCGCCAGCAAGTACCGCTCCTTTCCCCCGGTGCGCCTGACCGACCGCACCTGGCCGGACGCGGTGCTGACCCGCCCGCCCGTGTGGTGCAGCGTGGACCTGCGGGACGGCAACCAGGCGCTGATCGAGCCCATGGACATCGCACGCAAGGTGCGCATGTTCGAGACGCTGGTGAAGATCGGCTTCAAGGAGATCGAGGTGGGCTTCCCCTCGGCCTCGCAGGTGGAGTTCGACTTCGTGCGCAAGCTGATCGAGGAAAAGCGCATCCCCGAGGACGTGACGATCCAGGTGCTGACGCAGGCCCGCGAGCCGCTGATCCGCCGCACCTTCGAGTCGCTGCAGGGGGCCAGGCGCGTGATCGTGCACCTGTACAACGCCACCGCACCGGTCATGCGCAAGGTGGTGCTGGGCCTGGACGAGGACGGCATCGTGGACCTCGCCACTTCGCAGGCCCGCCTGTTCCAGGAGCTCGCCGCGCAACAGCCGGAAACCGACTGGGTGTTCCAGTACTCGCCCGAGATGTTCTCCGGGACCGAGCTGGCGTTCGCCAAGCGCGTGGTCGATGCGGTCACGGCCGTCTGGCAGCCCACGGCGCAACGCAAGTGCATCGTCAACCTGCCATCCACGGTGGAGCACTCCACGCCCAACATCTTCGCCGACATGATCGAGTGGATGCACCGGCACCTGGCACGGCGCGATGCCATCGTGCTCTCGGTGCACCCGCACAACGATCGCGGCACGGGCACGGCGGCGGGCGAGTTCGCGGTGATGGCAGGCGCCGACCGGCTGGAAGGTTGCCTGTTCGGCAACGGCGAGCGCACGGGCAACCTCGACCTGGTGAACGTGGCGCTGAACCTGTACAGCCAGGGCGTGGACCCGGGCCTGGACTTCTCCGACATCGACGAGATCCGCCGCACCGTGGAGCACTGCAACCAGCTGCCCGTGCACCCGCGCCATCCTTATGTCGGCGACCTGGTCTACACCTCGTTTTCCGGTTCGCACCAGGACGCGATCAAGAAAGCCTTCGCCGCGCGCCAGGAAGGTGAGCTCTGGGACATGCCCTACCTGCCGCTGGACCCCAAGGACCTGGGGCGCAGCTACGAGGCCGTGATCCGCGTCAACAGCCAGTCGGGCAAGGGCGGCATCTCCTACCTGCTGGAGGCCGAGTGCGGCCTGGAGCTGCCGCGCCGCCTGCAGATCGAATTCAGCCAGGTGGTCCAGGGCGTGATGGATGCGAGCGGCAAGGAGCTGTCGGCGCAGGACCTCTGGTCGGTGTTCGAGGGCGAGTACGGCCTGCGCTCGACCGCCGTTGCGCAGCACCAAATCGTCGAGGAGCAGCGCACCGCGGACGGCGGCAGCATCGTCGCGCTGGCGGCGCAGGTCCAGATGGGCGGGCGTGCGTTCGGCGTGCGCGGCACGGGCAATGGCCCCATCGACGCCTTCGTCGAAGGCCTGGCGCGCGCGACCGGCGAAAGCATCCGCGTGCTGGACTACCATGAGCACGCGATCGGCGCGGGCGCGGATGCCCGCGCGGTGGCCTACCTCGAACTGCGCGTCGGCGACCGCACGCTGTTCGGCGTGGGCATGGATTCCAACATCGTCGCCGCCTCGCTCAAGGCCATCGCCTCGGGCGTCCAGCGCGCCACGCAGCACAAGAAGGAAGCAACATGGCAGACCAACTGATCATCTTCGACACGACCCTGCGCGACGGCGAGCAGTCGCCCGGCGCGTCCATGACGAAGGACGAGAAGCTGCGCATCGCCCGCCAGCTCGAGCGGCTGAAGGTGGACGTGATCGAGGCCGGCTTCGCCGCCAGCTCCAACGGCGACTTCGAAGCCGTGCAGGCGATCGCCCACGCGATCAAGGATTCGACGGTGTGCTCGCTCTCGCGCGCCAACGACCGCGACATTTCGCGGGCGGCCGAGGCGCTCAAGGGCGCCGAGCGCTCGCGCATCCACACCTTCATCGCCACGTCGCCGCTGCACATGGAGAAGAAGCTGCGCATGACGCCGGATCAGGTGCTGGAGCAGGCCAGGCAGTCCGTGCGCTTCGCCCGCAACCTGTGCGCCGACATCGAGTTCTCCCCGGAAGACGGCTACCGCAGCGACGTGGATTTCCTGTGCCGCGTGCTGGAAACCGTGATCCGTGAAGGCGCGACGACCATCAACGTGCCCGACACGGTCGGCTACGCGGTCCCCGAGCTGTACGGCAACTTCCTCAAGACGCTGCGCGAGCGCATCCCGAATTCGGACAAGGCCATCTGGTCGGTGCACTGCCACAACGACCTCGGCATGGCGGTGGCCAACTCCCTGGCCGGCGTCAAGATCGGCGGCGCGCGCCAGGTCGAGTGCACGATCAACGGCCTGGGCGAGCGGGCAGGCAACTGCTCGCTGGAAGAGGTGGTGATGGCCGTGAAGACCCGCAAGGACTACTTCGGGCTGGAGCTGAACATCGACACCTCGCACATCGTGGCGGCGAGCCGCATGGTGAGCCAGACCACCGGCTTCGTGGTCCAGCCGAACAAGGCGGTCGTGGGCGCCAACGCTTTCGCGCACGCCAGCGGCATCCACCAGGACGGCGTGCTCAAGGCGCGCGACACCTACGAGATCATGCGGGCCGAGGACGTGGGCTGGTCGGCCAACAAGATCGTGCTGGGCAAGCTGTCCGGCCGCAACGCGTTCAAGCAGCGCCTGCAGGAGCTGGGCGTCCAGCTGGAGAGCGAGTCCGAGATCAACGCGGCTTTCGCCAAGTTCAAGGAACTGGCCGACCGCAAGAGCGAGATCTTCGACGAGGACATCCTGGCCCTGGTCAGCGACGAGGCGGTCACCAGCGAGCAGGAGGCGTACCGCCTTGTCTCCCTGCGGCAACACAGCGAGACGGGCGAGCGGCCCCACGCGGAAGTGGTCTTCACCGCGGAAGGCCGGGAAATCCGGGGCGAGTCGGACGGGAACGGCCCGGTCGATGCGTCGCTCAAGGCGATCGAAAGCCAGGTCCGCAGCGGCGCGGAGATGGTGCTGTATTCCGTCAACGCCATCAGCGGCTCCACCGAGAGCCAGGGCGAGGTGACGGTGCGGCTGCAGAACTCCGGCCGCGTGGTCAACGGCGTCGGGGCCGACCCGGACATCGTGGTCGCGTCGGCGAAGGCCTACCTCAGCGCGTTGAACAAGCTGCACAGCAAGGTGGAGCGGGTCGCGGCCCAAGGGGGCGGCAACATCTAGGGTTTTCCCTTGTTCCCAAGCTGGGCCGCGAACTTGCGCTCCTAAGTACTTGATTTTTGTAAATAATGCCGCGTGAAGTACACGGCCGAAGTACACTCTGGGTCAAGGGTGTAAGCCGTCTCCTACATCCCGGAAACGTCGTTGCCAGGAGAACCGAACTTTGAACCGACTCGTCCATACCATCGCTCTGAGTGTTCTCGCTCTGGCGTTGGCGCCTGTGCATGCGCAAGCCGGCGCCACGAAACGGGTCGCGAAGAAGGAATCCACCAGCGTCGTCAAGCGTGCACGCGTGACGAAGACCTACGTGGTCGCGCGGCCGCGTTCGGTGGTGCGCCTCGCGCCGGCCAAGCCTTCCTTCGGCCAGCTCGCGGGCCTGCATTCCACCCAGGATGACCTGGAGCTGAAGTCGAGCGTCGCCCTGGTGATCGACCAGGACAAGGGCGAGATCCTGCTGCGCAAGAACGACTCCGCCGTGCTGCCCATCGCGTCCATCACCAAGCTGATGACGGGGCTGGTGATCAGCGAGGCCAAGCTGCCGATGGACGAGCAGATCACGATCACGCAGGACGACGTGGACACGGAAAAGGGCAGCAGCTCGCGCCTGCGCGTGGGCACGACCCTCAGCCGCGGCGAACTGATGCACCTGGCGCTGATGTCCAGCGAAAACCGTGCTGCGCATGCGCTGGGCCGGACCTATCCCGGCGGCCTGAGCGCTTTCGTCGAGGCCATGAACCAGCGCGCGCAGTTGCTGGCCATGAACGACACCAGGTATGTCGAGCCCACCGGGCTGTCCAGCCGCAACCAGTCCAGCGCGCAGGACCTGGCGCGCCTGGTCGCGGTCGCCGCGCAGGACAAGATGATCAGCGAGCTGTCCACTTCGCCGGGCGCCGCCGTCGAGGTCGGCCGCCGCACCATGCAGTTCGGCAATACGAACCGGCTGGTGAAGAACCCGAACTGGGAAATCGGCCTGCAGAAGACGGGCTACATCTCCGAGGCGGGCCAGTGCCTGGTGATGCAGGCCAAGGTCGCGGGCCGCAAGCTGATCATGGTCTTCCTGGACTCCGCCGGCAAACTCAGCCGCATCGGTGACGCCGAGCGCGTGCGCCACTGGGTCGAGACGCATTCCCCCACCGGCGTGCCGATCCCGACCACGGGCACCACCAGCACTCTCGTGCGACAGGTGAGCGGCTGACCAGCCTCCACCGCAGGAGCGCAGAGAACAAAGAGGTCCGTCGAGGACCTCTTTTTTTTCCCTCTCGCTTGCGTCGTCGGCGCCTGCGCGGTGAAGTGTCTTCAAGCTGCCAGGCGCTGCGTCGGCGGCTTGTATCCCAATGCAGCCGAGATCGCCTCCGCCGTGAGCTGCAGCTTCTGCAGCCAGTTTTCGTCGAGGCGATCAGCCGGCGCCGAAATCGACAGGCCGGCCACGAGCTTGGCCTGGTCGTCGTAGATGCCAGCGGCCATGCAGCGGACGCCGAGTTCCAGTTCCTCGTTGTCGCGGGCGATGCCGTACTGCCGTGCCTTGGCCAATTCGCGCTCCAGCAGGGGCATCTGCGTGATGCTGTTCTTCGTGTGGCCCGCCAAGCCCGTGCGCGTCGCATAGGCGCGCACGCGCTGCAGGTCATCGGCTGCCAGGAACAGCTTGCCGGTCGAGGTCAGGTGCAAGGGCGCGCGGCCGCCGATGGCGCGGACCACCTGCATGCCGGAGCGCTCGCTGTACGCGCGCTCCACATACACGATCTCGTCGCCCTGGCGCACGCTCAGGTTCACCGGCTGCTGGATCTGCTTGTGCAACTCACGCATCGGGGCCAGCGCCGCATCGCGCACGTTCAGCCGCGCCTTGACCATGTTGCCCAATTCGAGCAGGCGCATGCCCAGCCGGTAGCTGCCTGCCTCGGGCCGATCGACGAAGCGGCCGGTGGCCAGGTCGTTCAGGATGCGGTGGGTCGTCGACGGGTGCAGCCCGGTCTTCTCGCTGATCTCCTTGAGCGAGATCGCTTCCTCGCGCGAAGCCAGGACGTCGATCAGCGCGAACATGCGCTCGATGACCTGGATCGTGGGGGTGGCCGGAGCCTGGGAGTCTTTTTGGCGCATGGGCGGGATTCCTCGCCCAGCATTTTACAAGATGAAATCGGATCCGGTCACGCGGGGGATCCGCCGGGTCGCCACTCGCCGTCCAGCAGCACTTCGTGCGGGTCGAAGCGGGCCTTGTAGTTCATCTTCGGGCTCTCGGAGATCCAGTAGCCGAGGTAGACATGCGGCAGCCTGAGGCGGCGCGCCTGGTCGATCTGCCAGAGCACGCTGTACGTGCCGTAGCTGGCGACCGGATCCGGCTCGTAGAAGGTGTAAACGGCCGAGATGCCGTCGTTCAGCACGTCCAGGATGGACACCATGCGCAGCGCGCCCGGGGCACCGTTGGCGCCCTTCTCGCGGAACTCCACCAGGCGCGAGTTCACCCGGCTTTGCAGCAGGAACTGCGTGTACTGGTCGATGCTGTCGTGGTCCATGCCGCCGCCCGCGTGGCGGCCGGTCTGGTAGCGCAGGTACAGGTGGTAGTGCTCGGGCACGAAGCACAGCTTGAGCACCCGCGCCTGCAGTTGGCCATGCTGCTTCCAGGCGCGGCGCTGGCTGCGGCTTTCGCGGAACCGGTCCACCAGCACGCGCAGCGGCACGCAGGCGCGGCAGCCGTCGCAGTACGGGCGGTAGGTGAACATGCCGCTGCGCCGGAAGCCGCTGGTGACCAGGTCCGAGTACGCGTCGTTGTGGATCAGGTGGCTGGGCGTGGCGACCTGGGAGCGCGCCTGCTTGCCCGGCAGGTAGCTGCAAGGATACGGCGCCGTCGCGTAGAACTGCAGCGTCTGGAGCGGAAGGTCCTTGAGGTGCGTCACGCTTCGGAAGTGTGCGGCAGGAGTGCGTCCCAGTATACGGGTTCGAATTGCCACGGTGCAGGGGCCCGCCCCACCTGCGAGGCCACATGTTGCACAAATTCCGCCCTCGGAATCTCGCGCGCGCCCAGCGAGGCGAGGTGCCGCGTGTTCTGCTGGCAGTCGATCGCCGCGACCTGCGCGTGCCGGCACCAGGCCACGAGCGCGGCCAGCGCGATCTTCGACGCGTCGGGCACGCGGGTGAACATCGATTCGCCGAACACCGCCCGGCCGATCACGACGCAGTACAGGCCGCCGGCCAGGCGCCCGTCGATCCAGGTTTCCACGCTGTGCGCGAAGCCGGCGCGGTGGAAGGCCTGGTAGGCCGCCACCATGGGCGGCACGATCCAGGTGCCGGATTGCCCCGGTCGCTGGCTCGTCGCGCAGGAGCGGATCACGGCATCGAAGTCGCCGTCGAAGCGGATCTCGCACCGCGGGTCGGCCACGAACTTCGCCACGGTCTTGCGCAGCGAGCGGTGCAGCCGGAACTCCGCGGTGAACAGCACCATGCGCGGGTCGGTGCTCCACCACAGGATGGGCTGGCCTTCGCTGAACCAGGGAAAGATGCCGTTGGCGTAGGCCCGCTGCAGGCTATCGACGTCGAGCGCGCCGCCGGCGGCCAGCAGTCCTGGCGCCGGCTGCCTCTGGTCCCAGGCTTGCGCAGGATCGGGAAAGGGGTCGCCAGGTTGAAGCCAGGGCAGGTGCATCGCACGCCATTGTGCCGTCGGCGCGCCGGACCGCGATCCGACTACGCAGCGCGAAGGACTTCTCCGACAAGGCGCGCGGCGCGCGGCTTCCAGCATGGGCGTTCACAGCGCGAAGGAACGGCGATGGCGAACGATCCGCGGGTAGTGCGCAGCGAGAACACTCCGCTCATTCTGGCCTGGGGCATGCCCTCCGAGGCGGACGACGCGATGGCGGACGCGGCCTGGTGGCTCACGGGCGGGATGACCTTGCTCCTGTGGACCGCCCTGGTCATGCTGCTGACGACCGCCTGACGTCCGGGCGCCGCAGGGCGGCACGATTCACGGCAAGGGCCGGGGGCTTGTAAAAACGGTAGTGCAGCCGGCTGCGCTGTGGGAAACTCGTCCACCTGCCATGATGCGCGCCACCCGCCCCCCCGAGAGAACGACCAGCATGCTGCCCGAAGGCCGGCGCTGGGGCTTCGGCGCTCACAGCGTCGTGCCTTACCTGGGGATGGCGCTGCACGCCCGTCCCGGTGACGAGCTCGCCTCCATCCGCAACCCCGTGTTCGCGCAGATGGAACAGGCGCTGCGCGCGGCGCAGGACCGGCACTAGCATCGCACTCCGGCCTTGCGCCGGGTGCGGCTCCCAAGCTCAGCGGCCGCTGATCGGCGCGGAGTCGCCGCCGCCGTTGTCCGATGCAATGGCGCCAATGGCCAGAAGCGCCGCAAAACCCGCCAGCGCGGCCCCTGACGGCGTACCGATGCCGGTGCCAGCGGGCACCACAGCGGTGGTCGTTGCGGTCGTCGTCGTCACGGCGGTGGTCACCGGCTGGACCGCAGCCTGCAACTGCTCGCAGCTCAGCGCCGAGCGCACGGTGACGGCGCTGCCCGCCGGCACCGTGACCACGCAACCGTTGTTCAGGCGGAAAGTGACGGACCCGGTGGTCGTGGTGATCACGCGCGCGCCTTCGATGATGGGCGCCCCGACCGTGATGGCCGTACCTGCGGTGCCAGTCGTGACGGTGGCGACGCCGTTGACGCTCGTCACCGTTCCGAGAGGCGCCTGGGCCATGGAGGCGACGGCAAGCAGTGAAACCAGCAAAGCGGCAGACTTCCTGACCATGGGTTCCCCTCCATTGAAAGAGGTTGTTACCGTATCACTTAGTTCACAGCTGAGGGGTAACCATTTATTGCTAAGTTGTCGCATGTTCATGCGGCTTGCGTCGACAGGGACGGCGTGCGAGCTCCGATTCACGCGGACACGAGCGCCTCGTACTCGCCCCGGAATTGCTGCAGCGAACTCTCGACGACCGTGACCGCGCCGTCGATGAGGCCGCAGCGCCCGCTGCCCGGGAGGATGCGGCAGAGGCTCTCGATCGCTTCCAGGTCCGCGCGCACGCCGCGGCCCGTGTCGATGCGGTTGAGCAGTTGCGTGAGCTGGAAGGTCCCGCCCTTGCAGGGCGGACACTGGCCGCAGGAGCCCTGGGCGAAGAAGCCGACGTACTCGGCGACCTTGCGCACGACGCTGGTGCCCTCCGAGACGACGATCATCGCCCCGGTGCCGAGGCGCGAGCCGCGCTGGCGCACCGCGTCGAAATTCAGCCCGACGTCGAGGTCGCGCCTGGTGAGCAGCGTGTTCGACGGCCCGCCGGTGAACACCGCCTTGAACTCCTTGCCCTGCAGCATGCCGCCGCCGTGACCGAACACAAGGTCCTGCAGACTGGTTCCCATCGGCAGCTCGTACAGCCCGGGCCGCAGGACGTCGCCGGACAGCGAGTACAGCTTCGTTCCCGCCGCGCCGCCGATGCCGAGCCCGCGGTACCAGGCGCAGCCGTGACGCAGGATGCCCGGCACGTGCGCCAGCGTCTCGGTGTTGTTCACGATGGTCGGCGCCCCGTTGACGCCCTTCTCGGCGGGGAACGGCGGCTTGCGCCGGGGGAAGGGGAAGCGGCCCTCGACGCTGGCGATCACCGCCGTCTCCTCGCCGCCGATGTACAGGCCCGAACTCGGCACCACGGCCAGCGTGACCGGCCCGCCCACGACACGCTCGAGCGCGGCGAGCAAGGGGTGCCCACGCCACTGTTGAACGGCCTGGGTGCAGACCGGGACGGAGCGCTGCTGGTGCGGGTTGACGTAGAGCACGATGCGGTTCGCGCGCACGGCCGCGGCGGCGATCAATGCGCCTTCGACCACCTGGTGCGGCGTGTGCTCCAGCAGGAAGCGGTCCTTGAAGGTTCCGGGTTCGTCCTCGTTGCCGTTGCAGACGACGAACTTGTCGCCCGGCGGGGCGAGCGCAACCGGTGTCCACTTAAGGTGGGTGGGGAAGCCCGCGCCGCCCATGCCGCGCAGGCCGGCCTCGGCGACGGCCGGGATGATGGCCTCGGGCTCGCGCAGCGCCCGGGCGAGACCCTCGCCGCCGCCGCGCGCCAGCCACGCGTCGAGGTCGGCACCGACGCAGATGTCGTCCTTCAGCAGGAACTGGTTCGCCTGGTCCATCGCAGCCTCCTCAGCGGACGCCGGCGCCCATGCGCGCGGGCGCGGCGGACCGCAGCGCGGCGTCGGCGCGCAGGTCGAAATTGGCGTAGGGCGGGAAAAGCTGCGGCGCCTTCACGTGCAGGGGCAGGCCCGCCGTCGTCAGCTCGCGCTGCCACGCGTGCACATGGCCGATCCCCGCACGCCCGGCGATGAACGTACCGGCCGCCTGCGCCGCTTTCGCACCGGCGCGACGGCCCATGCTGAGGATGTCGAGCAGCGAGTTCCCCATCAGCCGGTTGCGCCCGTGCAGGCCACCCGCGACCTCTCCGACGCAGTAGAGGCCCGCAACGGCGCAGGCGCCGTCCTTGTCGATCGCCACGCCGCCGTTCTGGTAGTGGAGCGTGGGATAGACGAGGAACGGCTCCAGCGCCGGGTCGTGGCCGCACTTGTGGGCCAGGTGGCGCAGCGTCACCAGGCGCTTTTCCAGGATGCCGGGGTTCTCCAGTTCCAGCGTCGGCGTGTCGAGGAAGACGCCGACCTGCCCGCCGCGCTCGATGCCGCGCCCCTCGGCGCACTCGCGCAGGATCGCCGACGCGACGACGTCGCGCGGCTTGAGTTCGTCGACGAAGCGCTCGCCTTCGCCGTTGATCAACTTGGCGCCCGCCGAGCGCGCCGCCTCCGAGACGAGCCCGCCCGACACGTGCGGCGGATGGGCGATGCCGGTCGGGTGGTACTGGAACGAGTCGAGTTCGCGCAGCCGCGCACCGATGCGGTAGGCCAGGACCAGGCCGTCGGCCGTGGCGCCGTAGTGGTTCGAGGTCGGAAAGCCGTTCAGGTGCAGCCGGCCGGCGCCGCCGGTGGCGAGGATCACCGCCCGCGCGCGCACCAGCACGAAGCAGCGCCATTCGAGGTCGTAGACCACCGCCCCGACGCAGCGGCCACGGTCGTCCGAGAGCACCTCCACCACGGGGCAGCGGTTCCAGACGGCGACGTTCGCGTCCAGGTCCACGGCCTCTCGCAGCACCCGCATCATCTCCAGGCCGGTGTAGTCGCGGTAGGACAGGATGCGCGGGGCCGAGGCGCCGCCCGCTTTCTTGCGCAGCAGGTTGCCGCCGATCGGCCGGTCGTCCTCCAGGTCGAACTGCATCCCGAGCTTGATCAGCCAGCGGATCACGTCGGGCCCGTCGGTCACCATCTGCGCGACCAGTTCGGGATCGCCGCACCAGTGGCCGGCGCGCAGCGTGTCCTCGAAATGCATCTGCAGGCTGTCGTCGGCGCCGACCGCGGCCTGGATGCCGCCCTCGGCCATGACGGTGTTGCTGTCTCCCAGGCGCAGCTTCGTCGCGAGGGTCACCTGCGCGCCAGCTTGCGCAGCGGCCAGCGCAGCCGCGCAGCCGGCGCCGCCGCCGCCGACCACCAGCACGTCGGTGGTCGTCATCTGGGCGCCGGCGAGGTCGACGTCGTCGATCAACGCGTTCGCCTGCAGGCGGCGCGCGAGTTCGGGCTGGCAGGGGTCGCCGCGGTTCACCCCGACGGCCAGGGTGGTGCGTCCGTTCGGCCCGTGGTCCGGGTGGTAAGCCTTCAGCAGCGCGTCGATCGTGATGTCGTCCGCACGCAGGGCCGGCGTCGCGCCGCTCCGGTAGCGCGCACGCGCCTCGGTGTACGGAATGCCGGTCGCCATGGCCGCCTCCCTGGGTCAGTGCGGCGGCCGCGCCCCGGGCGCCTGCAGGTCGACGCGCATCTCGCCGCTTTCGATCTGCTGCAGGCGGCGCATCAGGTTCGCCGGCCGCAGCGTGTGCGTCGCCAGCATCCGGCGCACGAACAGCCCGAGGTGGTTCGGGCGGATGTGCTCGGGGCAGGCGAGGGTGCAGAGATTGCACATCACGCACTCGTCGAAGACCTTGCTGGCGGTGGCGAATTCGCCCTCGACGGCCAGGTTGACGCCGCGCTGCACCTCCAGCCCCTTGGGGCAGGCGCTGTCGCAGCCGCCGCAATGGCGGCAGTGCGGCGCTTCAGGGAAAGTCCGCGCGGTCACGCGCAGCGCGTCCCAGCTGTCGCCGAGGTCCTCCATGCGGTACACGTGGCGCACGGAGGGCGTGAAGTACTCGAGGAAGGCCACCTGCATGCCCTCCTCCACGACGGTTTCGCAGGCGAGCGCGGTCGTCACCTCCTGCGCGCCGGCGCGCCGCACCATCACCCGACAGGAGCCGCAAACGCCTTGTCCCATGCACCCGACACCTTCGACCAGCGTCTCGCCGGCGTTCGCGAAGGCCTGGAGGATCGAGCTGCTGGAAGGCGCCTCGATGGCGCGGCCCGCGACGCTCAGACGCACGACGCTCATGGTCCCTCCTGCCCCTGTTGCGGTGTTCCCGTGGGGTGACGAGAATGCGGCAGAGAATAGCACCGAGGAGGTTCGAATGAACGTCACCGCGGACTCCCTCCTGGCAGTGCGGATGAACGTGCCGTGGAAGGCACTCGCACCGGTCGTCGTCACCATCCTCCTGTGCCTCCTGCCTGCTCCAGCCGGCCTGGCGCAGCACGCCTGGTACTACTTCGCCATCTTTGCCGGCGTCGTCGTGGGGCTGATGCTGGAACCGATTCCCGGCGCGGCGATCGGCCTCATCGCGGTGACCCTCGTGACCGTGCTCGCCGAGTGGGTACTGTTCGGCCCGGCGGAACTGGCGAAACCCGGTTTCAAGCCGGCGAACGCCGCGCTCTCGTGGGCGCTCTCGGGGTTTGCCAACAGCACCGTCTGGTTGATCTTCGGCGCCTTCATGTTCGCGCTCGGCTACGAGAAGACGGGCCTGGGCAAGCGCATCGCGCTGCTGCTCGTGCGCTCGATGGGTCGGCGCACCTTGACGCTGGGTTACGCGGTGGCCGTCGCCGACGCGGTGCTGGCGCCCTTCACGCCGTCGAACACGGCGCGCAGCGGCGGCACCGTGTACCCGGTGATCCGCAACCTGCCCCTGCTGTACGACTCCAAGCCGAACGACCCGTCGGCGCGCCGGATCGGCTCGTACCTGATGTGGACGGCGATCGCGACGACCTGCGTCACGAGCTCGATGTTCCTGACCGCCCTGGCGCCCAACCTGCTGGCGCTCGAGTTGATCCGCAAGACGGCCAACGTGGAGCTTGGCTGGATGCAGTGGTTCCTCGCCTTCGCACCCGCGGGCATCGTGCTGCTGATCGCGGTGCCGTTCCTCGCGTACGTGCTCTACCCGCCGGAGGTGAAGGAAGGAATGGAGGTCCCGGCCTGGGCCGCTGCCGAACTGCACAAGATGGGCGGGCTGACCGGTCGCGAGATGCTGCTGGCGGTTCTCGTGCTCCTCGCGCTGGCGCTGTGGATCTTCGGCGACGAGCTGATGAACGCCACCACCGCGGCGCTGGTCGTGATCTCCTTGATGCTGCTCACGCGCGTGATCACCTGGGAGGACATGCTGGCGAACAAGCAGGCGTGGAACACGCTCGCCTGGTTCGCGACGCTGGTGGCGCTGGCCGACGGCCTGAGCCGCACCGGCTTCGTGAAGTGGTTCGCCGACACGATCGCCGCCCACATGGGCGGCTTCCCGCCGACCGCGGCGGCGATCGTGCTCGTGCTCGTCTTCTTCTTCACCCACTACCTGTTCGCCAGCGTCACGGCCCACGTCACCGCGATGCTGCCGGTGATGCTGGCGGTCGGCTCGACGGTCCAGGGCATGCCGATGGAGCCGTTCGCGCTGATGCTCGCCGTCACGCTGGGCATCATGGGCATCCTGACGCCCTACGGAACGGGGCCGAGCCCGGTCTACTTCGGCAGCGGCTACCTGCCGGCGGCGGACTACTGGCGGCTCGGGGCGATCTTCGGCGTCATCTACGTCGCCGTCTTCCTCCTCGTCGCCGTGCTGCCGCGGGTGCTGTGAGGACGAGGCGGACGCGAAAAAACAAAGGCCTTCCGAAGAAGGCCTTTGAGTTCAGCATGGATGCCACGTGTTGGGTGGCTCCCCGACCTGGGCTCGAACCAGGGACCTACGGATTAACAGTCCGGCGCTCTACCGACTGAGCTATCGGGGAACAAGCCTCAGATTATAGCGTCGTTTGGCAGCTGTTCCGGATGCTCGACCATATTCAGCAAGACGTCAGTCGAACACCGGCGTCTCGACGCCCAGCACCTTGTGCAGCTTCGGGCTGGTGGTCGTGTACTGCAGGTTGATCTTGCCCTTCTCGGGGAAGATGATGGGCGCGGCGCCGAAGGCGGCCAGCGCGCACTCGTGGAAGCCGGACAGGATCAGCTTCTTCTTGCCCGGATAGGTGTTGATGTCGCCCACCGCGAAGATGCCCGGCACGTTGGTCGAGAACTTCTCGGTGTCCACCTTGAGCTGCTTGCGCTCGATGTCCAGGCCCCAGTCGGCGATCGGCCCCAGCTTGGGCGACAGGCCGAAGAACACCAGCAGCGTGTCGGTCGGGACCACGCGCGTCACGCCGTCGGCCCCGGTCACCTTCGCGCCGGTGAGCTGGCCGTCTTTTTCTTCGTAGCCGGTGACCTGGCCGACGAGGAACTGCATCTCCAGCTGCTCGCACAGCTCGTGCATGCGGGCCACGGACGCAGGCGCCGCACGGAAGCCGTCGCGGCGGTGGACCAGGATGACGCTCTCGGCCTTGTGCGCGTTGCCGTCGGCATTGCCGGCGCAGAAGTTCAGCGACCAGTCCAGGGCGGAGTCGCCGCCGCCGACCACCAGCAGGTTCTTGCCCGCGAAGTCGGCCGGGTTCTTCACGCGGTAGTGCAGCTGCGTGCCGTTGAACTTGTCCAGGCCGTCGACCTTGAGCAGGCGCGGCTCGAAGGCGCCCACGCCGGCGGCGATGAAGATGGTCTTGGTCAGGAAGCGGGTGCCCTTGGACGTTTCCACGAAGAAACGCCCGTCGTCCTGCTTCTGCACCACGGACACGGTCTGGCCCAGGTGGAAGGTGGCGCCGAAGGGCTCGATCTGCTTGAGGAGCGCGTCCGTCAGTTCCTTGCCCGTGCACACGGGGATGGCCGGGATGTCGTAGATCGGCTTGTCCGGGTAGAGCTCGATGGGCTGCCCGCCCGGATAAGCGAGCGAGTCGATCACGTGGGCCTTGATCTCCAGCAGGCCCAGCTCGAACACCTGGAACAGGCCCACCGGTCCCGCGCCGATGATCACGGCGTCGGTTTCGATCGGGCCGTCATGCGCGGCTGCGGTCTTGATCACTTCTTGATTGGTTTGAGGTTCCATCGGGATACTAGCTTGCTCCGTTCTCACCCTCTCGCCGTGGGAGAAGGCCGGGACGAGGGCCCCTTACTTGACCAGCTCGGACAGCTTGTCCGGCTTGTCTTTCCAGTCTTCGGCATCGGACAGCGCCGGCTTGCGCTTGGTGATGCTCTTCCAGCCGGGCGCGTGCGACAGCTCCACGTTCAGCTTGATGAAGGACACCTGGTCGGCGGGCACGTCCTCCTCCGCGAAGATCGCGTTGACCGGGCACTCCGGGATGCAGACCGCGCAGTCGATGCACTCGTCGGGGTCGATCACCAGCATGTTGGGACCTTCCCGGAAGCAGTCCACCGGGCAGACGTCAACGCAGTCTGTGTACTTGCAGCGGATACATTGTTCGGTGACGACGTGGGTCATTGCGGTGGCGGGCGTGGGGGGGAAACCCTCGATTTTATTTGGTTTTGGATCAACGCATTCCTGCGAGGCCTGTGGAGCGCTGCCGATTTCGCTCCCGCTCAGCGAACGAGCACGGCTCCGGCGGTCTTGTGGCTGGCGGTGTCGACGAGCACCAGGGCCCCCAGGGCGCGCGAACGCGCATGGGGCAGGGTGGCCAGCGGCTCCTGCAGGACCAGTTCGACGTGGCCGATGCTGTTCGGCTCCAGGTGGTCGGCGTCCTCTTCGGCGAGGGTGTTCACGTCGAGCTTGTGCACGATGCGCTTGACCTTCGCCTTGACCCAGCGGTGGCCGTGCAGCGCCCAGTAGGTGCGGCCGGCCACCAGCGGCTCGTCGTCGAGCCAGGCGATGGTGGCGGAGATCTCGCGCGAGGGCGTGAAGGTGCCGGGCGCCAGCAGCCAGTCGCCGCGGGAGACGTCCACTTCGCGGTCCAGGATGATGCCGGCGCTGTGGTGCGCCGACACCGGCCCCGGCTCGCGCACGTGATCGAGGACCTGGGCGACCCGCGCGGCCTGTCCGCTGGGCAGCACCGTCACTTCGTCGCCGGGCTGCACGCTGCCCGTGGCCACGCGGCCCCAGAAGACGCGCCGGCCCTGCGAAGTGTCGGCGGAGGAGGAGAACTTCTCCACCCATTGCACCGGGAAGGCAAAGGCCTCGTCGGTCTCGGCGGGGGTGACATCGAGCTGTTCCAGCAGGGCCAGCAGGGACGGGCCCTGGTAGCCGGCCCACCCCGGCTTCGCATCGACGACGTTGAAGCCCTTGAGCGCGGAGATCGGAACGACCGCATGGGCGTGGATGCCGCCCGCTTCCGTGAAATCCTCCAGCGCGCTGCGGATGTTGTTGAAAGCGACGGTGGGGTCGTCCACCGCGTCCAGCTTGTTGATCGCGAAGACGATGGCGGGGACGCGCAGCAGCTTGGCCAGCAGCGTGTGCCGGCGCGTCTGCGGCAGCAGTTCGAGGCCGGGCTGCTGCCACTTGAGCTTGGTCGCATCCACCAGCACCACGGCGGCGTCGGCGCTGGAGGCCGCGGTCACCATGTTGCGCGTGTACTGCTCGTGGCCCGGGGCGTCGCCGATGATGAACTTGCGCGCCGGCGTCGCGAAGTAGCGATAAGCCACGTCGATCGTGATGCCTTGTTCGCGCTCGGCCGACAGGCCGTCGGTCAGCAGCGCCAGGTCGGTTTCACCGGAGCGCGAGACCGATGCCAGCTGGTCCTGCAGCACGGCGCGGCTGTCCACCAGCAGGCGCCCGATCAGCGTGCTCTTGCCGTCGTCGACCGAGCCGCAGGTGATGAAGCGCAGGGCGGCGTCGTGTCCGGTGTGGATGGCGGTCGTCATCAGAAATATCCGTCCTTCTTGCGCTTCTCCATGGAAGCGTCCGAGGTCTTGTCGTCCATGCGCGTCGCGCCCCGTTCGCTCACCTCGGCCAGCAGGGTCTCGGCGACCACTTCCGCCGCGTTCGCCGCGGGGCTCGCCACCGGGCAGGTGCAGGTGATGTCGCCGACGGTGCGAAAGCGCACGGTGCGGGTTACGACCTCTTCGCCCGCCTTGGGCGGCGTGATCTCGGTGACGGGAACCAGCAGGCCGCGGCGTTCCACCACGTCGCGCTGGTGCGCGTAGTACAGCGAGGGCAGGGCGATCTGCTCGCGCTCGATGTACTGCCACACGTCCATCTCGGTCCAGTTGGAGATCGGAAAGACGCGGAAATGCTCTCCGGGCGCCAGGCGCGTGTTGAACAGCGTCCAGAGTTCCGGGCGCTGCGCCTTGGGCTGCCACTGGCCGAAGCTGTCGCGGTGGGAAAAGATGCGCTCCTTGGCGCGGGCCTTCTCCTCGTCGCGCCGGGCGCCGGCGATCAGCGCGTCGAAGCGGAATTCCTCGATCGCCTCCAGCAGCGTCACCGACTGGTGCGCGTTGCGGCTCTCGTCCGGTCGCGCCAGGCGCACGGTGCCGCGCTTCATGGAGTCTTCCACGCTGCGCACGATCAGCTCGGCGCCGAGCTCCTTCGCGCGGAAGTCGCGGAAGTCCGTCACTTCCTTGAAGTTGTGGCCGGTGTCGATCATCAGCAGCGGATAGGGGATGCGGCCGCTGCCGAAGGCCTTCTCGGCGCACTTGAGCAGCACCAGCGAGTCCTTGCCGCCGGAAAACAGCAGGGTGGGGCGCTCGAAGGCGCCGGCCACTTCGCGCAGGATGAAGATCGCTTCTTCTTCCAGCGCGTCGAGGTGGCGGTTGCTGATGCGACCGAGCAGCTGCGGTTCGGCACGTGCGTTCATGCGGCGACCTTCTCTTCCTTCTTCACGTGAAGCCCGCATTCCTTGGCGGCTTCGTCCTCCCACCACCACCGCCCGGAGCGGAAGTCCTCGCCCAGGCTGATGGCGCGCGTGCAGGGTGCGCAGCCGATGCTGGGGAAGAACTGGTCATGCAGCGGGTTGTAGTCGACCTGGTTGGCGCTGATGTAGTGCCAGACGTCGCCCCAGGTCCAGTCGGCCAGGGGGTTGATCTTGGCTCGCGCTTCCGTCGTGTCGATCGCGGGCACGTCGGCGCGGGCGGCGGACTGCTCCTTGCGCAGGCCCGTGATCCAGGCCTTCTGGCCTTCCAGCGCGCGCGCCAGGGGCTCCAGTTTGCGGATGGAGCAGCATTCCTTGCGCAGCGCGATGCTGCGGTACATCGCATCCTTGCCTTCGCGGCCGACGAAATGCACCACCGACTCCTGCACGGGCTGGTAGACCTCCACCGGCGCGCGCGAGGCAGCCTGCGTGCGCTCCAGCAGGTCCAGCGTCTCCCGGTGCAGCGCGCCCGTCTCGAGCACGAACACCGGGATGTCCAGCTCCAGGCTGTTGATCAGGTGCGTGATCACCACGTCTTCGGCGCCCAGGCTGGACGCCTGCTTCAGCGGCGCGTACTCCGACGCGGCCTGGATCAGCAGCTTCTGCGTGGCAGCCAGCTTGGCCTCGAAGTCCTTCGAGGGCCGCGCGTGCAGGTCGATCGCGCCCATCTCAGCCCCGCACGAAATGCGGCTGGCGCACCACGGCGTCGGCCTGGTAGAAGTCGGCGAAGCGCTCGAACTGGCGCTGGACGTCGGCCGGGTCCTTGCCTTCCTTGAGCACCGCGCTGGAGAAGCCCGCACGCTGCATCTGCACCAGCTGGTCGACCAGCACGTCGCCGGTGGCGCGGATGTCGCCCTGGAACTTGCGGCGGCGGCGCAGCAGGTAGGCCTGGGTATACGCACGGCCATCGGTGAACTTGGGGAAGTTCAGCTCCACGCGGTCCACGCCGTCGAGGGACGCTTCCTGCACGTCGGCGTCGTTGGCGAGCACGAGGACGTTGAGGTTCTCGTCGGGCTGGACGTCGCCGGCCTGCAGGATCCTGATCACGGTGTCGGTCACGCGGTTTCCTTTTCCACGAAGCGGGCCGCGTTGGCGGCGGCCTTGAACGGGTCGTGGCCGACCCGGCGCAGCGTGGCGATGAAGGGCTCGTACTTGCCGTCGGCGGCCGGCTGGCGCAGCTGGCGGTAGGTGTCGACGAGGGCCTCGATCACGCCCGGCACTTCCTCCTTGGCGAAGGAGGGACCGACGATCTTGCCCGGGCCCGCGGGGCCCGACAGGTCGGAGCCGTTGGAGCCGCCCAGGGTGATCTGGTACCACTCCTTGCCGTCCTTGTCGACGCCGAGGATGCCGATGTGGCCGGCGTGGTGGTGGCCGCAGGAGTTGATGCAACCGGAGAAATTCAGGTCGATCTCGCCGATGTCGTATTCCTCGTCGAGGTCCTGGAAGCGCTCGGTGATCGCCTCGGCGATCGGCAGGGAGCGCGCATTCGCCAGCGAGCAGAAGTCGCCGCCGGGGCAGGCGATCATGTCGGTGATGAGGCCGATGTTGGGACGGGCCAGGCCCAGCTTGCGGGCGGCGGCCCACAGCTCCGGCAGATCGTCGCGGTGCACCCAGGGCAGCAGCAGGTTCTGTTCGTGCGTCACGCGCGCTTCCCCCGCGGAGAAGCGGTCGGCCAGGTCGGCGCAGGCGTCGAACTGGTCGGCCGTGCAGTCCCCGGGGTTCTGGCCCAGGCGCTTGAAGGACAGGACCACGGCGCGCAGTTCCGGGTTGCGGTGCGGCAGCACGTTGCGCTGCAGCCAGCGGTCGTACAGCGGGTCGGCCTCGGCGTCCGCGCGGATGATCTCGTGCACCCGCTCGCCGGCGGCGTCGCGCGGCTGGCGCTTGAGTTCCGGCGCGACGAACTGCGCCGCGACGCGGTCGTACTCGGCCTGCGTGATGGTGTGCGGGGCGCCGTCGATCTCCAGGATCTGGCGGAATTCCTCTTCCACCTTGTCGATGTAGCGCTGGCCCTCGGACTTCACGAGGATCTTGATGCGCGCCTTCCACACGTTGTCGCGGCGGCCGTACTGGTTGTAGACGCGGATGCAGGCCTCGAGATAGCTCAGGACGTGCTGCCACTCGATGAACTGGCGCACCACGGTGCCGATCACCGGCGTGCGGCCCATGCCACCGCCCACCAGCACCTTGAAGCCCAGGTCGCCCGCCTCGTTCCTGGCGACCTGCAGGCTGATGTCGTACCAGCCCAACGCCGCCCGGTCTTCCTTGGCACCATTGAGCGCAATCTTGAACTTGCGCGGCAGGAAGGCGAACTCGGGGTGGAGCGCGGCCCACTGGCGGATGATTTCCGCGAAGGGGCGCGGGTCGGCGATCTCGTCGACGGCGATGCCCGAGAGCGCCTCGGTGGTGATGTTGCGGATCGCGTTGCCGCTGGTCTGGATGCCGTGCATGTTCACGTCCGCGAGCAGCTCCATGACGTCGGCCGCGCGCGTGATGGGGATCCAGTTGAACTGCACGTTGGTGCGGGTCGAGAAGTGCCCGTAGCCATAGGTCAGCTTCGTGACCACCTGGCGGTCGGTGCCGGGCACGGGCACGGGGCCCAGCGCCAGCTGCTTTTCCTGCGCATCCTTCAGCAGCTCGGCGTCCGGACGGTCGTATTCGCGGGCGACCTTGCCCAGCGCGCGCAGCTGCGTGCTGGAGAGCTCGCCGTAGGGCACGGAGATGCGGGCCATGGGCGCATAACGCTGGATGTACCAGCCGTTCTGCAGGCGCAGCGGCCGCAGTTCCTCGTCGCTGAGCTTGCCCGCCTGCCAGCGCTCGAGCTGGTCGCGAAACTGGGCTGCGCGTGCGCGGACGAACTGCCTGTCGAATTCTGTGTATTGGTACATGGAACGTGGAAAGCGCCTCCCGGAACGAGGCGAAGCGGGGACTTTAGGGACCTTCCATATGGGGCCAAACTATTTTTTTATTCGAGCCTTATGCGGATAAGCTTATGCAGCAGGGTTCATGCGGGTCGGCGGGGCGTTTTTCGCGGGGTCCGGATATGGCCGCGACGGGGCGTGGGCGAAGCCGTCCAGCTCAGGCATAGTTGGGAGTCCATGGCGCAAAGGGTCTACATCAAGGTGGTCGGCTTCTCCGATGAGGAGCGCCACATGCTCAACACGGTGTTCCGGCTGTCGGAGCAGTGCCGCACCATGTACCAGTTGTGGACGCCCCAGGCGGCCGAGCCGGCCCGCGGCGCGCTGCTGGACGGGCAAAGCTGGGAGGCGCGCGTGGAAGCGGAGTCGCCGCTGCATACCGGCATCCGCCTGTTGTGGGTAGGAGCCAATCCGCCTGCCACCGTCTGGCGCAGCTTCCCGCGGCCCATCGTCTGGCCCGACGTGATCGAGGGGCTGGACGCCGTGTTCAACCCGGATGTCGCGGCCGCGGCGCCGCCGCTGGCCGAACCGGAATCCGCCATGGCGCACAAGCACGCCCTGATCGTCGGTGCCGACCGCGGCGAACGCCTCTACCTGCGGGCGCGCCTGGCCCTCGCGCGGCTGACGCAGGCGGACGAGGCCGAGACCGGGGCGCATGCCATGGAACTGGCCCGCGGCAAGCAATATGACGTGGCCCTGGTGGACGCCGGCCTGGGCGACATGGACGCCTGGGCGCTGCTGGCCCAGCTGCGGAGTGGCCGCCGGCCCATCCCCCACCTGGCACTCACCAAGGCGGCGCGCTCGATGGGCGAGCGCCTGAAGGCCTGGCAGGGCAGCACCGCGCTGCTGGAGGACCCGCCCGATCCCGAACGCCTCGATGCCTGGCTCAGCCGGATCGAGGTGGGGCCTGCCGGCTGAAGTCCAGCGCCAGGGCCAGCCGGTTTTCCAGGGGCAAGGGTTCGCCGTGCAGGCGGGCCGCCGTCAATTCGCCGCACAGCGCGGCAAACGTCAGGCCACGGGAACCCATCGCCGTGCTGATCCACAACCCCGGCGCCACCTCGCCCACGAGCGGACGGCGGTCCACGGAGGTGCACCGGACGCCGCTCCAGCTGCGAACTTCGCCGCGTTCGGCGGCCGCCTGCATCGCTGCGGCAGCCTGCGGGAGGATCTCGGCCACGCGGCGCAGGTTCTCGGCGTCATCGGCGCTGCGCAAATCCGTGTCCGTGTCACCGCGGCCGTAGGTGGAACCGGTGATCCAGGCGCCGCGTTCCACCAGCGGCACGCGCGGCAGGAAGTGGCCGTTCCCATGGACGGGAAAGGGCGGCAGCGCGTCCGCATCCTGCGCGTGCGGTGCCCAGCTCACCTGGCCCCGTACGGCGTTGAGGGTGACGGGCACCGGCAGCATGGCGGCACTGCCCAGTGCCGCGGCAACCACGACCAACGTCGCATCGCCCACGCGCGTGCCCGCCGCATCCTGCAGGGTCCAGCGACCGTCGCCCGCTACCAGGCGTGCGACCCGGCGGCCGCCTTCGAAGCGAACGCCAGGCTCGCGCAGCCAGCTGCGCACCAGCGCCGCCGGCTCGATCCAGGCCGCGTTGGCGTGCCACCAGGCCGCGGCGGATGCATCCATGCCCGCGGTGCGCTTCTGGGCGGGGGACGCTTCGCGTGTCCAGGGGGCGAGGGCTTCGCCCAGATCGGGCAGCGCGCGCAGGTCATCGCCGCGCCACTCGAGCACCCCGGTGGGCTCCCACTCCAGCCCGCGCGCGAGGCGCTGCTGCGCCTGCTGCAGCGTGATGCGCACGCCCGCCCGCGACACGCGCGAGAGCAGGTTGTCGTCGGGCGACTGGTGCGGCGCGAGCAGTCCCGCGGGCAATGCGGAGGCGCCGCTCGCCGGAACATCCGCGGCATCGAGCACGTGCACCGACCAGCCCCGGCGCGCCAGGCTCGCGGCAATGGCGGCGCCTGAGAGTCCCGCACCCACCACGATGGCGTCCGCCGCGGCCCGGGGCGCGTCCTCCTGCAGTCCCTTGACCGCCCAGGCGGGCTCGTAGCGTCCGGAAAGGCACTCGCGCTTGGGCGGCAGGCCCGCGCGCTTGTCGACCTGCCAGCCGCAGGATTGCAGGTCGCGCCGCACCTGCCCCACCACCGTCCAGGTGGCCAGGCGCGTGCCGCGGAGGCACAGGCGCGTGAGCGCCTTGAGCGTGCCCAGGCTCCACATCTGCGCATTGCGCGCGGGGTCGAAGCCGTCCAGGAACACCGCATCGGCGCGGAAGTCCTGCTCGCGCAGCATGGCCGCCACGTCACCCACGCACAGCGTGAGCAGCACGCGTCCGCCTTCGAAGGCGAGCCGGTGGAAGCCGGCGACCAGGCCCTGCCACTGCGCGGCGAGCTCCTCGGCCAGGGGTTGCAGCGCGGGATAGGTGGCGACCGCGCGCAGGAGGTCGTCGAGCGCCACGGGCCAGGCCTCGACCGAGGCGAAATGCAGCAGCCGCGGCCGTTGCGGGTCGCTGCGCCACGCATGCCAGGTCGCGAGGAAGTTCAGGCCCAGCCCGAAGCCCGTCTCCAGCACGCGCCACTGCGCGCGGCCCGCCCACGCGCCGGGCAGGCCCGTGCCTTGCAGGAAGACGTGTTGCGCCTGTTCCAGTCCGCCCGTGGCCGAGCGGTAGATGTCGTCGAAGCGCGCGCTGCGCGGTGTACCGTCGTCGCGCCAGTCGACGGCCTCGCTCATGGGCGCGCTACGCCGTCGGCGGGACGTATCCCGCAGCGGTGTCCGCGCCACCGCCGAAGAAATGGCTTTCCATCTGCCGCTTCAGGTACTCGCGGGCGCGCTGGTCGGCCAGGTTCAGGCGGTTCTCGTTGACCAGCATCGTCTGCTGCTTGAGCCACTGTTGCCAGGCTTCCTTGCTGACGGTGTCGTAGATGCGCTTGCCGAGTTCGCCGGGGTAGGGCGGGAAGTCGAGACCCTCGGCTTCGCGACCGAGCTTGATGCAGTTGACCGTGCGTGGCATTCACGCGCTCCTGTGGGAATGGGTGGGATTAGCTTATGCGGATATGGAACTGAAAACTCTGTCCTTCGTTTTCACTCCGCCGGCTTCCAGAATGCGCCCCATCACAACGGGACCTTCCATGAGCCTTCGCCGCGACTTTATCAAGATTCCCCTGACCCTCGCCGCTGCGGCCGCGCTGGGCCTCACGGGGCTGCCCTCGATCGCCCAGCCGCTGCAGCTGCTCAACGTCTCGTACGACCCGACGCGCGAGCTGTACGTCGAGTTCAACCAGGCCTTCGCGAAGTACTGGAAGGCCAAGACCGGACAGGACATAGCCATCAAGCAGTCGCACGGCGGCTCGGGCAAGCAGGCGCGCTCCATCATCGACGGCCTGGACGCCGACGTCGCCACGCTGGCGCTGGCCGGCGACACCGACGCGCTGGTCAAGCACGGCGGCTGGCTCGCCGCCGACTGGCAGAAGCGCCTGCCGCACAATGCCTCGCCCTACACCTCCACCATCGTGCTGGTGGTGCGCGAGGGCAATCCCAAGGGCATCAAGGACTGGGACGACCTGGTCAAGCCCGGCATCAGCGTCATCACGCCCAACCCCAAGACCTCGGGTGGCGCGCGCTGGAACTACCTGGCGGCCTGGGAGTTCGGCAAGCGCAAGTTCGGCAGCGAGGCCAAGGCGAAGGAGTTCGTGGCCAGGCTGTTCGGAAACGTCCCGGTGCTGGACACCGGCGCGCGCGGCTCGACGATCACCTTCGCGCAGCGCAACCAGGGCGACGTGCTGATCGCCTGGGAGAACGAGGCCTACCTGCTGGAAAAGGAGTTCGGCGCCAAGTTCGACGTGGTGGTCCCGTCGATCAGCATCCTGGCCGAGCCAGCCGTGGCGGTGGTGGACAAGAACGTGGACCGCAAGGGCACGCGCGCGGTCGCCGAGGAGTACCTCAAGTACCTGTACACAGAGGAAGGCCAGGACATCATCGGCCGGAACTTCTACCGTCCCGCCGTTTCGCAGAAGGCGCAGGCGAAGTACGCCAAGCAGTTTCCCAAGCTGAACCTGTTCACCATCGACCAGGCCTTCGGCGGCTGGACCAGGGCGGACAAGGAGCACTTCGCCGACGGCGGCAGCTTCGACCAGATCTACACGCGCAAGTAAGCCGTTCCGGACTCCCACGCGAAAAGGCCCGCGCAGCGCTGCGCGGGCCTTTTTCCTTGGTGTGGCCGATCAGGCGCGGATTGCGGCCTTCGCCTCGTTCGCCGCTTCCGCGGTGTGCGCCTGGATCTCGGCGTCCGCGGCAGCGAGCGCCTTGGCCTTGGCGGCATCGCCCATCGCCACGCCCTCGGCACGCACGAAGCGTACGTCGGTGATGCCCAGGAAGCCGAACACGGCGCTCAGGTAGCTTTCCTGGTGGTCCAGGAAGGCCAGGGCCGGATTGCCGGCATAGGCGCCGCCGCGCGTCGACGCGACGATCACGGTCTTGCCGCCGGCCAGGCCGACGGGACCCTGCTCGGTGTACTTGAAGGTGCGGCCGGCCTGCGCGATGCGGTCGATCCAGGCCTTCAGCTGGCTGGGGACCGAGAAGTTGTACATGGGCGCGCCCACGACGATCACGTCCGCCGCCAGGAACTGGTTCAGCAGCCGTTCGGTGATGGCGTTCTCGCGCTTCTGCGCGTCGGTCAGGCTGTCCGTGGCGAGTCCCAGCCGGGAGCCCAGCGAGTCGATGTCCAGGTGGCTGGGCGCGTCGGCGGCCAGGTCCAGGTGTTCGACGATCGTGCCCGGGTGGCTGTCCTGCCACTGGGCGACGGTGCGGCGGGTGAGCTCGCGGGAAACGGACTGGCCGGCCAGCGGGCTGGAATCGATGTGCAGCAGCTTCATTCTCTTCTCCGGTGTGGGCCCCTGTGGGGCCGATGGATGTATTGTGGAATTGCATCGATCTCTTGATAAGCCGCCAAATCCGGGATAGATTGTTCCATCCATAGGACGATCCATGCAGGACCTCAACGACATGCTCTTCTTTGCCGAGGTGGTGGATCGCGGCGGGTTCGCGGCTGCGGGCCGGGCGCTGAACCTGCCCAAGTCCAGGCTTTCCCGCCGGGTGGCCGACCTCGAGGCCCGCCTGGGCGTGCGCCTGCTGCAGCGGACCACGCGGCGGCTGTCCCTGACGCAGGCCGGCGAGGTCTACCACCGGCATTGCGTTGCGATGCGCGAGCAGGCCGAAGCGGCCGACGAGGCGGTGGCACGCGTGCACAACGAGCCGCGCGGCACGGTGCGCGTGACCTGTCCGGTGACCCTGGCGCAGACCACCATCGGCCCGCTGCTGCCGCGCTTCCTCGCCGCGCATCCGCAGGTGCGCGTGGACATGCAGGTGAGCAACCGGGTCGTGGACCTCGTGCAGGAAGGCGTGGACGTGGCCCTTCGCGTGCGCGGCAGCCTCGACGACAGCGGCACCCTGGTGGTCAAGAACCTGGGGCCCACGCACGGCGTGCTGGTCGCCAGCCCGCAGTTGCTGCAGCGCTTCGGCGCGCCGCAGGACGCCGAAGGATTGCGCAGCCTGCCGACGGTGGCGATGTCCGCCGCGGATGGCCGCGCGACCTGGCACCTGCACGGCCCGCGCGGCGCGCAGCACGAGCTGCAGCACCACCCCGTCTTCACCGCCGACGACCTGCTCACGCTGAAGTACGCCGTGCTGCAAGGCACGGGCATGTGCGTGCTGCCGGATTACCTGTGCGCGGACGAACTGCGCCGTGGCGAGCTGGTGCCGGTGCTGCCAGGGTGGGAGCCGCCCGAAGCCAGGGTGCTGGCGGTGTTCCCGTCCCGGCGCGGCATGGTCCCCGCCGTGCGGCGCCTGCTCGATTTCCTGGGCGAGAACATCGCCGGGACGCGCATCGTCGGCCCGGCGGCCGCGGCCTTACCGTGAGGGACCGGGAGGGACCGGGTCGGCAACGGCCGGCCCGCGCGCGTCCAGAATCGCGCGTGCGTAGACTTCCACGTACTGCTTCGCGCTGTCTTCCCAGCCGAAGTGCCGCTCCATGCCGTTGGCCTGGATGCGGCGCCAGCGGGGCGGATCGCCCCACAGGCGCGTCGCCCGCGCGATCGCGTCGTCCAGGCCGGCCGCGTCGACGCCGGTCATGATGAAGCCGGTGCCGTTCTGCGCATCGGCATTCGCATCGGTCACGGAGTCCAGCAGGCCGCCCACGGCCCCCACGATGGGGGGCGTGCCGTAGGCCTGGCTGTACATCTGGTTCAGCCCGCAGGGCTCGAAGCGGGAAGGCATGAGGAACACGTCCGCGCCGGCTTCGATCAGGTGCGCCAGGCCCTCGTCGAAGCCCAGTTGCACCGCGACCTGTTTCGGGTGCTTCTGCGCGGCATCCTTCAATGCCTGCTGCAAGCCCGGTTCTCCCTGGCCCAGCACCACGAGCTGTGCGCCGGAGGCGAGCAGGCGGGGGAGCGCGCCCAGCACGAGGTCGATGCCTTTTTGCGGCGTGAGCCGGCTCACCACCGCGAACAGCATGGCCTTGGCGTCCGCGGGCAGGCCCATGCGCGCCTGCAGCGCCGCCTTGCACTTCGCCTTGCCCTGCAGGTCGCCGGGTCCGTAGTGGAAGGGCAGGAGCGGGTCCGACCTGGGGTTCCAGACCTGCGTGTCGATGCCGTTGAGGATGCCGTGCAGGCGCGACGCGCGGGCGCGCAGGGCGCCGTCGAAGCCGACGCCGTTGGCCGGCGTCTGGATCTCGCGTGCATAGGTCGGGCTGACCGTCGTGATCGCATCGGCGAACTGCACACCGGCCTTGAGCATCGACAGCTGGCCCCAGAACTCCACGCCGTCCATGCCGCGCCAGTGGTGCGGCACGCCCAGCACGTCGGCGCTGCCCATGGGGAAGACGCCCTGGAACGCGAGGTTGTGGATGGTGATCACGCCGGCGGCCGTGGCCTCGTGCGGCGACACCATGCGTTGCTGGGCGAGGTACAGCATCGCCATGCCGCAGGGCCAGTCGTTGGCGTGCACCACGTCGGCCGTCCAGCCCCGCAAGGGGGAGTGCACGGTTCCGATCTGCGCGGCCACCCAGGACAGCAGCCCGAAACGGATGGCGTTGTCGTGGTAGTCGCGCCCGCTGGCATCGACGTACGGCCCACCGGAGCGCTGGTACAGGCCGGGACAGGCAAGCAGCAGCATCGTGACCCCGTTGGGCAGCTTGACCGGCACGAGCTGCGCCGCCGGCCACGGGCCCCAGGGCGGCAGGTCCACGCCGTCTCCGATCTCGCCGCTCACCTTCATGCCCTTGTACGCCGGCATCAGGATGTGCACGTCGTGGCCCAGGGATGCGAGCGTCGCGGGCAGGGCGGCGCTGACGTCCCCCAGCCCGCCGGTCTTCACGTAGGGCGCGCACTCCGGGGTCGCGAACAGGATCTTCATGCGGTCTCCGCCTCCGCCACCAGCACCACGAAGGGTAGCCCACCGGCGCCCGCGAAGAGCGCCTGCAGGTCGATCGCGGCATCGTCGTCGTTGCCCAGGACGGTCGTCGCGCCGGTGAGCCAGTTGCGCCAGCGGCGGAAGCGCCGCACGCCGGCCCCTTCCGCGCCGCAGCCCACCGAGGTGCCTTGCCACAGGGCAGGGCCCCAGTCCGCGTCCTCGCCGCGGCACAGCGTCCAGGTCAGCCGCGCCGTGACCACGAGGACGGCTTCGCGCTCGTGGATGCGCGCGAACGCGACGGCGTGTTCCTCGGCCGGCCCGTCCACCGACAGCGCGACGTAGTTCGCGTTGCGGAACAAGGTGCTGCGCTCGCGCCGCAGGCGCAGCAGGCGCCAGGTGACGAGCTGCTTGATGCGGCCGTCGGCCGCGGCTGCGTGCAGCGCGGCCCACTCCTGCGCAGCGGGCCAGCGCTGCCGGTACAGGGACTCCACGACTTCCAGCTCGCGCGCGAGCGCCGGGTAGTCGACGGGCCGGCGGTTGTCGGGATCGACCAGGCTGAAGTTCCACTGCTCGCAGCCCTGGTACACGTCGGGCACGCCCGGCGCGGTGAGCTTGAGCGCCAGCTGCGCCAGGCTGTTGCGGAAGCCGAACGGCGCCACCCGCGCGGTCATCTTCTGCAGTTCGTCCGCGAACGGGTTGGCGCCGGCGCGCAGCACGCCATCGACATAGCGTTCGACCGCCTCTTCGTACGCGCTGTCCGGGCAGACCCAGGTGGTATTGAGCTTGGCCTCGCGCACCGCCTTGCGCATGTAGGCCTGCATGCGCTGGCGCAGGTCCTCGCGCTGGTCTTCGTCCGGCGCCTGCGCCGGCCAGATGCCCACGAGCGTCTGGAACAGCAGCCAGATGTCGTTGTTGCTCGGCCAGGTCTGGTCCCCCGCGTTCGTGAGGTACAGGTGCGCCCAGCCCGAGAGGCGCAGCAGGCAGTCCTCCCACTGCGCCGGCAGTTCGGACAGCACGTTGAGGCGCGCGCGCAGGTCCTCGCCGCGCTTGCTGTCGTGCGTCGACGTGCCCAGCAGGCAGTGCGGCCGGTGCCGTTGCCGCGTCTGGTTGGCGAAGTGGAAAGCGGCGACCGACACGCCGAAGTTGCGCGGATCGCCCCCGACCTCGTTGAGCGAGAGCAGCGGCAGGTAGCGGTAGAAGGCCGTGTCTTCCATGGCCTTGGCGGTCACCGGCGCGGTGAACTGCTGCCAGCGCGCCAGGAAGCGCTGCCGCACGTCCTGCGGCATCCCGGCGGCCTCGCCTTCGCCGAGCAGCACTTCCTTGAGGTGCTGCAGCACCGTCTCTTCCGACTTGCCGAGCCGGCGCTCCGCCGCGGCGATGGCCCAGTCGATGTGGCGCCGGTCCATGGCGCTGGCCGGCTCGTCCACGCGCAGGTAGGTGCGGTACACCGGGAAGGCCGCGGCGACTTCCGCCATCGCCCAGCGCAGGCGGTTGCGCGTGAAGTCGCAGCGCCGCCGGTTGCCGCGCGTGAGGCGGTGCAAGGTGTGCGCCAGCCAGTTCAGCTCGGAGTACAGCGAGGTCTCGATGATCAGCTTCTTGCACTGGTACAGGACCTCGTCGAAGCTGGTGGTCGTGCCGGTGAAGGCCTGGTAGGCGGCGACCAGCGCCTCCTCGGTGCCCGGCTCGACGAACAGGCCGTTGACCAGCGTGCCGAAGCGGTAGCCGGTGTCGCCGTGCACGGGCCAGTCCTCGGGCAGCGATTCGTGTTCGGCGAGGATCTTCTCCACCACGAGGTACAGGGCGCGCGGCGGGTGCCCGCCGACCTCCGCCTGGCCCGCGTAGTGCGACTGCAGCTGCTCGAAGTAGGCCTGCGGATCGCTCAGGCCGTCGGGGTGGTCGATGCGCAGGCCCGA
Source organism: Ramlibacter sp. G4-7 (assembly GCF_057784995.1). Taxonomy (NCBI): domain Bacteria; kingdom Pseudomonadati; phylum Pseudomonadota; class Betaproteobacteria; order Burkholderiales; family Comamonadaceae; genus Ramlibacter; species Ramlibacter sp. G4-7. Next base: position 90,753 of record NZ_JBYNTT010000006.1, on the reverse strand, counting down.
CAGCAGCCCGTCCTGCAGCCAGTGCAGCACCTTGCGGTGCGTGGCCTCGAACACCTCGGGCCGCTCCATGCGCAGGCCGGCCAGCGTGTTCACGTCGAAGAAGCGCCGGTAGTTGACGTCGTCGCTCGCCACGCGCCAGTCGGCCAGGCGGTAGGCCTGCGCGGCGATGAGGCGCTCCAGCGCGTCGAAGCTCTCCGGCTCGCCGGCCTGGCCGTTGAGGCGCTGCACGCAGGCCTCGATCCAGCGTGCCAGCCACTCGTGGTGCGAAGCGAGCCGGGCGAGCTGCCGCTTGTAGACCGCGCTGTCGCGTACGCGCGCCCGGCGCTCGTCCTCGTCGGGGTCGTCGCGCGCGGGCAGCCGGCCGAAGGCATCCAGCAGGGAGGCCACCACGGCGTGGCTGTCGCCTTCGCTGTCATCGCGCGCGGGCGGCGCCGGCAGGGCCGAGAGGATCCCGGGGTAGCTGCTCGGATCGATGGGAAAACGGTGGTCCCAGTAGCGCAGCACGAACTCTCCGGCCTCCGCGACGTACTGCAGCTGGATCTCGCCGGCTTCGAGCACCTTGCCGAAGTGGTCGCCGAGTACAGGCAGCAGCACCCGGCCGGCCATTTCGGGCTGGGCCGGATTCCATTCGATGTCGAAGGTCTGCGCATGGCTGGAAGCACGCCCGTGTTCCAGCACGTCCAGCCACCAGTGGTTGTCGGCCTCCAGCACGCCCATGTGGTTCGGCACGATGTCCAGAATCTGGCCCATGCCGTTGCGGCGCAGCGCCTGGCACATGCGGGCATGGGCCAGCGCGTCGCCCACCTCGGGGTTGAGCTGGGTGTGGTCGATGATGTCGTAGCCGTGCGTGCTGCCCGGGCGCGCGCGCAGGTAGGGCGAGCTGTACAGATGGCTCACGCCCAGCGCCTTCAGGTAGGGCAGTGCCTGGGTGACGTGCTCGAAGGTGCAGCCCTTGTGGAACTGCACCCGGTAGGTCCCGCAAGGCACGTTGGCCGTGTCCAGCGCCGGCAGGTCCTGGGGCGAGGTCGCCATCGCCGAGGGGCCGCTGCGTTCCGCCCGCAGCACGGTGGCCAGCGAGGCCCAGCGTGGATCGCTTCCCAGACCTTCGACGGTGACCGACAGCTTGCGCCGCCAGTTGGGGAAGCGGTCCTCGGTGGTGCCGGGCACGTTCACCTGCAGCAGCTGCCCGGTGATGTCCTCGAGCTGCACGCCCACCAGCCAGCAAGGCGTGCGCGCCAGGAAGGCATAGACGGCGTCCACGAAGGCCGGCGTGGCGTCGGCCACCGACGTCGGCTGCACGCTGGCGCCCTCGGGCAGCAGGTCTTCGCGCTGCAGCGCCAGCAGCAGGCGGGCACGGTCCTGCGCGCGGCTGAGGACCTGGTTCTCGTGCGCGGCGGCATCGGGGTACAGGTTCAGGCGGGCGGACAGCTCGATGTCCTCGCCGAGCCAGAAGCCGCGCAGCGTCGGCAGGTCGTGCGTGCTGACCACGGCAAGCGCCTTGGGCTGCCAATGCGAGGGACGCTTGAAGCCTCCGTCGTCCTCGCGCTCGAACAGCAGCGGACGGTAGGACAGCAGGTTGCGCGCCTGCATGGCTTCGCGCATGCGCGGTGCCACGTTGCCCAGGTCCTCGCCGATCACCATGCACTGGTGGCGCTGGCTTTCCAGCGCCAGCACGGCCAGCAGGTCGTCCAGTGGGTACTCGACGTAGGTGCCGCCGTCCGGCCCGGTCCAGAACAGGCGCATGAGCGCCATGACGTGGTCCAGGCGCAGCGCGCCGTTGTGGCGCATGTTGGCCCGCAGCGTCGCGATGAAAGGCTGGTAGCGCGCCTGCTTCAGGCGCTGCGGGCTCCACGGCGGCAGCCCCCAGTCCTGGCCCTTGGGGGCGAGCGGGTCGGGCGGGGCGCCGGCGTGCATGCCCAGCGCGAAGAGCTCGTGCTCGACCCAGGTCTCCGCGCCGCCGCCGTTCACGCCGACGGCCAGGTCGCAGTACAGGCCGATGCCCATGCCGCGGGTGCGCGCGTAGCGCTGGCAGGACTCCAGCTGCACCTCGGCCAGCCACTGCAGCCAGAAGCGGAAGCGCACGTCCGACGCGTGCTGCTGTGCGAACGCGCGGACCGCCGCGCCGGCCGGGTCCCGGTACTCCTCGGGCCACGCGGGCCAGCCCCACACGTCCGGATCCTGCGCATGCAGGTGTTCCTGCAGCGCCTCGAACAGCGCGTGCCGTCCGATCGTGGCCTCGCGCTCGCGCATGTAGGCCAGGAAGTGCGCGCCGCGGGAGCGATCCTTGTCCAGCTCGTGGCGCTCGAAATGCCGCCACAGGACGCGCAGCACTTCCTCCTTGGCGAGCGCCACGCCCACGTAGTCGACCATCTCCGCTTCGCGCAGTGCATGCAGGCGCTCCTGGAACGGCTCGGACTGCACCTTCTGCTGCGCCTCGTCGCAGCCGCTCAGGTCCACCAGCGCCTGGACGTCCAGGTAGATCGGGTTCAGCGCCTTGCGGCTCGAGGGGCTGTAGGGACTGGCCACCGCGGGGTTGTGCGGAAAGAGCGCGTGCAGCGGGTTCAGGCCGATGAAGGACGCGCCCTGGTGCGCGGCCGCATCGCACATGCGCCGCAGGTCGCCGAAATCGCCGATGCCCCAGTTGCGCGAGGAGCGCAGCGCATAGAGCTGGATGGTGCAGCCCCACCAGCGTTCGCCCTGCTGCAGGCCGGCCGGCACGTACGACTGCAGCGGCGCGACGATCAGGCGGCAGTGTTCGCCGGCGGGGGCGCCTTCCAGCTGCAGGCGGTAGTAGCCGGCGGCGAGCCCCTCGGGCAGGGCGACGCTGGCCTGCTGGAAGCTGCGCTGCAACTCGCCGGCCGCGATGCCGGCCCCGGTGTCTTCGGCCAGCAGCGTCCAGCGCGCCGGCACGTCCTCGTGGCTGGTCCAGCGCAGTTCGCAGCGCTCGCCTTCGCGCACGACGTGCACGGGCGGCAGGCCCAGGTGCTGCGCGGCCGGTGCCCGGCCGTCGCCCGCCATGGCGGCGACCGCCTGCTGCAGGACGGCTTCGGGAACGAGTTCCTCCTCGCCCCAGAAGCCGTGGTAACGGTCGGCCACGCCGAGCCGGCGCGCGCGCTCCGCAAGCGAGATCGACGTGTGGTCCGCCGGTGAATTCACAACGTGATCTCCTCGCCCAGGGTCCAGCGGGCACTGTACGGCGGCCAGGTGCCGCGCGGCGTGTCCGGCGGGTACCGGTGGCTGAAGACCTGCTGCGCCTCCACCGGGCCCAGGTGCTGCGGCTCCACCTGCAGCGGCTCGGCACCGAAGTTCAGTTCGAGGCAGAGCATCCTGCCGTCCTCGTAGCGCCATTGCACGGACAGCCCGCGCTCGCCGACCCGCTGCGCGCTGTGGCGCCCGGTGAGCAGCTGCGCGTGGCGCGGCGTGATCCACGCGCGGCGCGCGGCGAGGGCGGCCTGGACCTCGGCGTGCCAGATGGCGTGTTCCTTCGCGGTGGCACGCGTCGCATCCGGGCGGCTGGCGGCAAAGGTCTCGTCGCTGCACGGGTCCGGCAGGTCGTGCGCGTCGACGTGGCCGAACTCGCGCTTGCGCCCGGCGCGCACCGCTTCCCGCAGTTCGCCTTGCCAGTCCGCGAAGTACAGGAAAGGCTCGGGCGCGCCCCATTCCTCGCCGAAGAACAGCATGGGGATGGCCGGCGTCAGCAGCGCGAGCAGCGTGGGCAGGCGCGCGGCGTCCGGCGGCACGAGGGCAACCAGCCGCTCGCCGCGGGCGCGGTTGCCGACCTGGTCGTGGTTGTGGGCGAAGTTGACCAGCGCGCCCAGCCGCTGCGCCGGCGCCGGCGCGACGCGCTCGCGGGCGCCGCCCGGCCTGCGTTTCGAGCCCTCGAACACCATGCCGTGGGTCAGGCAGCGTGCCAGCAGGTCCATCGTCGCAACACCGTAGTCGTGGTAGTAGCGCTGCGTCTCCCCGGTCAGGGCGACGTGCACGACGTGGTGGAAATCGTCGTTCCACTGGCCGTCGTAGAAGCCCGGCATGGGCGTGGGGGCGAGGTGCTGGTAGCCGTTGTCCTCGTTCTCCAGCACGAGGTGCACGTGGCGTCCAGGGGCCGCCTGGCGCACGCGCTCGGACAGTTCCTGCAGCAGGTGCACGGGGCTGTCGTCGGCTATGGCGTGGACCGCGTCCAGGCGCAGGCCGTCGAAGCGGTACTCCTGGATCCAGTACACGGCGTTGTGGATGAAGAATTCGCGGACGGGGCCGCTGCCGGCCCCGTCGAAGTTGATCGCCGCCCCCCAGGGGCTGCTCTTGGTCTTGGAGAAGAACTGCGGCGCGTAGGCGTGCAGGTAATTGCCCTCCGGCCCGAAGTGGTTGTAGACCACGTCGAGGAACACCATGAGTCCCAGCCGGTGCGCCTGCTGCACGAAGCGCTTGAGGTCGTCGGGCGTGCCGTAGGCGTGGTGCGGCGCGTACGGCAGCACGCCGTCGTAGCCCCAGCCGAAGCGGCCGGCGAAGTCCGCCACCGGCATGAGTTCCACCGCGGTGACGCCCGTGTCCGCCAGTTCCTGCAGGCGCGCGGCGGCGGCCGCGAAGGTGCCTTCGCGGGTGAAGGTGCCGACGTGCAGCTCGTACAGCACCGCCTCCGGCCAGGGCCGGCCGCTCCAGGCCGGGTCCCACTCGAACTGGCGCGGATCCACCACCGCGCTGGGCCCGTGCGGCCCATGCGGGTTGTGGCGCGACGCGGGGTCCGGCACCAGCTGCCGGCCGTCGATCCGCCAGCGATAGAGCGTGCCGGCGCCAGCGTGGTCCACGACGCACTCCCACATCCCTTGCGCGTCAGCCTGCGCCGGATGCAGTTCGGGCTGGGGTCCTGCCGTCTCGATCGCGAGCTCCACCTGGCGGGCGGCGGGCGCCCACAGGCGGAAGACGGCGCCTTCGCGCTCGCGCAGGCGCGCGCCGAAAGGCATGTCGTGCTGACAGCGCACTTGATTACTCCTCGGGTGCCTGCGTCAGCAGGGCCATCGAATGGGAAAGCAGTTCGAGCTTGGCCGGGGCCGCGTAGCTGGGCCCCTGCGACTCCTCGAAGTAGCCTTCCGGGGTGTAGATGCGCAAGGCCCACTCGCCGGGGTGGCCGGCGACCACGGGCAGCGTGAAGGTGGCAGGTTCGGCGGTCGCGTTGAAGACCAGCAGCACCGAGCGGTTGACGCCTTCGTCGGCATCGGCGGGCGCGAAGCGCGCGTCCAGCACCGCGGCAACACAGCGTACCGCCGGGTTCGTCCATTCCTCGGAAGTCATCTCCAGGCCCCAGACGCTGTACCAGACGATGTCGCGCCGGCTGTCCTCGTCCGGCTGGCCGGTGAGCCAGGCGTTGTGCCGCAGCACGGGGAGCTCCCGCCGCAGCCGGGTCAGGGCCTGCGTGAAGGACAGGAGAGGGTCGTCGCGGCGTTCCTGCGACCAGTCGAACCAGCTGACCTCGTTGTCCTGGCAGTAGGCATTGTTGTTGCCGCCCTGCGTGCGGCCCATCTCGTCGCCTCCCAGCAGCAGCGGCACGCCGCGCGAGCAGAAGAGGGTGGTGAGGAAGTTGCGCTTCTGCCGCTCGCGGAAGGCGAGGATGCGGGCATCGTCCGTGGGCCCTTCGACGCCGCAGTTCCAGCTGCGGTTGTGGCTTTCGCCGTCGCGGTTGTCCTCCGCGTTGGCCTCGTTGTGCTTGTCGTTGTAGCTCACGAGGTCGTGCAGCGTGAAGCCGTCGTGCACGGTCACCAGGTTCACGCTCGCCCGCGGGCCCCGCCGCGAGTGGCCGTAGATGTCCGCCGAGCCGCACAGGGCGGCCGCAAAGTCGCCCAGGCTGCCCTCGATGCCGCGCCAGTAGTCGCGCACGCGGTCGCGGTACTGGCCGTTCCACTCGCTCCAGCCCTGCGGGAAGCCGCCGACCTGGTAGCCGTGGTCACCCAGGTCCCAGGGTTCCGCGATCATCTTGACGCGCTTGAGCACCGGGTCCTGGGCGACGGCGGACAGGAAGGGGCTGCGGTGGTCGAAGGCGCCGTTGCCGTTGCGGGAGATGGCCGGGGCGAGGTCGAAGCGGAAGCCGTCGACATGCATCTCCTCGACCCAGTAGCGCAGGCTGTCCATCACGAGGCGCAGCATGGCCGGGTGGCTGGTGTCCAGCGTGTTGCCGGTGCCGGTGAAATCGACGTAGTGCCGGTGGTCCTCGGTGAGCCGGTAGTAGCTGCGGTTGTCGATGCCCTTGAAGCACAGCGTGGGGCCGAGGTGGTTGCCCTCGCAGCTGTGGTTGTAGACGACGTCGAGGATGACTTCCAGCCCGTGGGCATGGAGCTTCTTCACCATCTGCCGGAACTCGTTGGGGTCGCCGCCGCAGAGGTAGCGCGGGTCCGGAGCGAAGAAGGCGATGGAGTTGTAGCCCCAGTAGTTGGCCAGGCCCAGGTCGATCAGGCGGCGTTCGTCGTTGAAGGCCTGGACCGGCAGCAGTTCGACGGCTGTCACGCCGAGGTTCTTGAGGTGGGCGATCGCCGCATCGCTGGCCAGCCCGGCGAAGGTTCCGCGCTGTGCCTCCGGCACCTCCGGCATCGTGCGGGTGAAGCCGCGCACGTGCACTTCGTAGAGGACGCTGTGCTCCAGCGGGATCGCCGGATGGGCGTCCTCGCCCCAGTCGAACCGCGGGTCGACGACCACGCATTTGGCGGCCTGCGCGCCGTTGTCCTGCGCGTCCATGTGCAGGTCGCGCCGCTCGTGGCCCAGGGGGTAGGCGTACTGCCAGGCCGCGCCGCGCAGCGGCCGGTCCAGGGCGCGGGCATAAGGGTCCAGCAGCAGCTTGTGCGGATTGCAGCGCCAGCCGTGCTGGGGGTCGTAGGGGCCGTGCACGCGCAGGCCATAACGCGTGCCTGCGGCCAGACCCGGCACGAAGCCGTGCCAGACGTCGTCGGTGCGCGCGGGCAGGGCGATGCGGCGCTCCTCGTGCTCGCCGCCGGCGTCGAAGATGCAGACCTCCACCTTCTGCGCGCCGCTGGAGTACACGGCGAAGTTCACGCCCCCCGCCTGGAGGGTGGCTCCGAGAGGCCAGGGCCTGCCGGCGGCGCAGGCCCCGGGGGAACCGGCGGGCGCCGGAGGACTGCTGGGGCGATGCGCGGGGGAGTCGTCGACGGCTTGCGCCGTCATGCAAGCGCCTCCATGCGTGGCGCCGCCTCGCCCAGGCAGGCCTCCTCGTCCATCGGAGCGAGGAAAGGCGAGCTCGCGTTCTTGCGCGCCGGGAAGTAGCCGGCGGGCACCACCACGATGCCGGAGGGCGTGACGTGGAAGCGCCTGCGGTCCTGCTCGAGGTCGAAGCCGATGCGCACGTCCGGCGGGATGTCGTTGTCCTGGTCGATGATGCAGCGGCGCACCTGGGCGCCGCGGCCGATGCGCGAGCGCTCCATGACGATGCAGCGCTCCAGCCGGGCGCCGCGTTCGACCAGCACCGAGCGGCGCAGCATCGCGTGGTCCAGCTCGGCGCCGTCCACGATGCTGCCCGAGCCCACCACGGAGCGGTTGATCACGCCGTTCTCGATCTGCGCCGACTCGGCCTGGTCCGGGCTGGCGTAGATGGGCCACTGCCGGTTGGTCATGCGGAACCGGGGTTGCGCGCCCAGCGTGTCGAAGTGCGCCTGGTAGTACGCGTCGATGGTGCCGACGTCGCGCCAGTACGCATGCTCCTCGTAAGGCTCCGTGCCCGGGATGGTGTTGGTCGCGAAGTCGTAGGCCACGAGCTTGTGGCTCTTCACCATGGACGGCAGGATGTGCTTGCCGAAGTCGGTCTCGCCACTCTCGTGCATGCGCTTGAGCTGCTGCAGCAGCACATCGGCGTTGAAGATGTAGTTGCCCATGGAGGCGAGCGCCTGGGTGCGGCTGCCCGGCATGGGCCGCGTGGCCTTGGGCTTCTCCTTGAAGTCCACGATGCGGTGGTTGGCGTCGACCTCCACGATCCCGAACTGGTCGCAATCGCGCAGTTCCACCGGGATCGTCGCGACGCTCGCGTGAGCGCGGCTCTTGACGTGGAAGTCGATCATCTGCCGCACGTCCATGCGGTAGACGTGATCGCCGCCGAACACCGCGACGATGTCCGGCTGCATGCTCTCGATCAGGTGGATGTTCTGGTACACCGCGTCCGCGGTCCCCTGGAACCACGCCGGGCCGTGCCGCATCTGCGGCGGCACCACCGTGATGAAGTGCTGCGGCATGAAGCGGGCCATCGTCCAGGTCTGGCGCACATGCTCGATCAGCGATTGCGATTTGTACTGCACCAGCAGGTAGGTCGAATAGATCTCCGAATTGACCAGGTTGGAGAGCACGAAATCCACGATGCGGTGCTTGCCGTTGAACGGCACCGCGGGCTTGCAGCGGTTGGCGGTCAGCGGGTGCAGGCGCGAGCCTTCGCCACCGGCCATCACGAAGGCGAGGACGTTCTTATTGCCGGGCATGAGGAGCTCCCTGAGTCGTTGGAATTGGTGTGGTGGACAGGATCACGGTGCCCAGGGGGGGCACGGTGACCAGGGCGCTTGCCGGCCACCCACCCACGCCGTGGGCGGTGGCCTGGACGGCCCCCAGGTTGCCGACGCCGCTGCCACCGTAGTAGGCGGCGTCGCTGTTGAGGATTTCGTGCCAGGTGCCGGTTTCCGGCATCGCCACGCGCAGCCCGGTGCGCGGCTCGGGCGTCATGTTCACGATCGCCACGACCGGCGCGTCGCCCGGCCCGCCGCGGCGCACGAAGCTGAGGATCGTGGGCTCGTGGTGTTCGCAGGGCAGCCAGCCGAAGCCTTCGGCCCGGAAGTCGTTCGCGTGCAGGGCCGGCAGGCGGCGGTAGGCGGCGTTCAGGTCGGCGACCCAGCGGGCCACGCCGGCATGCAAGGGACGGGCCCAGAGGTGCCAGTCCAGCGTGCGCTCGTGGTGCCACTCCTCGATCTGCCCGAATTCGCCGCCCATGAACAGCAGCTTCTTGCCCGGGTGGGTCCACATGTAGCCATACAGGTTGCGCAGGCCCGCGAAGCGCTGCCAGTCGTCCCCGGGCTGGCGCTTGAGCAGGCTGCCCTTGCCGTAGACGACCTCGTCGTGCGACAGCGGCAGGATGAAGTTCTCGTGGAAGGCATACACGGCGGAAAAGCGCACGTCGTCACCGTGCCAGTGCCGGTAGAAGTGCGGCCGCGACGTGTAGCGCAGCGTGTCGTTCATCCAGCCCATGTTCCACTTCATGCCGAACCCCAGGCCGCCCCACTCCACCGGCCGGGAGACGGCCGGCCATGCGGTGGACTCCTCCGCGATCATGTGCACGTCGGGGAAGGCGGCGTACACCGAGGTGTTCAGGTCCCTCAGGAAACCGACGGCCTCGTGGTTCTGGTTGCCGCCCTGCGCATTCGGGATCCACTCGCCCTGCCGCCTTGCGTAATCCAGGTACAGCATCGATGCGACGGCATCCACGCGCAGGCCGTCGAAGTGGTACTTCTCCAGCCAGAAGATGGCGTTGCTGATCAGGAAGTCCCGGACCTCGTAGCGCCCGTAGTTGAAGATCAGGCTGTTCCACTCCGGGTGGAAGCCCAGGCGCGGGTCGTCGTGCTCGTACAGCGCCGTGCCGTCGAACCGGGCGAGGGCGTGCGGGTCGGCCGGGAAGTGCGAGGGCACCCAGTCGAGGAACACGCCGATGCCCTGCTGGTGCAGGGTGTCGACGAAGACCATCAGGTCCTGCGGCGTGCCATAGCGCGAGGTCGGCGCGAAGTAGCCGGTGGTCTGGTAGCCCCAGGATCCGTAGAAGGGGTGTTCGCAGATCGGCATCAGCTCCACGTGCGTGAAGCCCATGTTGTGGCAGTGCGTGGCCAGGCGAAGCGCCATGTCGCGGTAGTTGAGGAAGCGGCCGTCCTCCTCGCGCTGCCAGGACCCCAGGTGCACTTCGTAGATGGAGATCGCCGCTTCGTGTGCCTGCCGCTGCCAGCGCGAACGCATCCACTCGCCGTCGCCCCACTCGTGCGACAGGTCCCAGATCTGCGACGCGGTGCCGGGCGGATGCTCCATGCGGAAGGCATACGGGTCCGCCTTGTCCATCCAGTGTCCGGAGGCGTCCTGGACCCGGTACTTGTAGCACTGGCCGGGGAGGGCGCCCTCGATGAAGCCGGCCCAGCGCCCGCTGCCGTCGTCGATGCGGTACAGCGGCTCGCAGTGCCAGTTGTTGAAGCTGCCGATCACGCCGACGGCGCGCGCGTTCGGCGCCCACACGGTGAACCAGGTGCCGCGCTCGGTGGGATGCGCACCCATGACCTCGAACTGGCGGTGATGGTGGCTCGCGCGGCGCGCGGTGGTCGTCTCCATCCGCGGCGCTGCCGGAGCGCTCTTCTCCTCTGGGGGCAAGTGGGGCTTCATGGCCGTCGTCGTTGTAGCGCGCCATTCTGTTGGCGCGGCGCCGGCGGCGGTGAAGGATGCGCAGATCAAGCTGCGTAGGCGGGAACCTACATCCACACTGGATGCGGGCGCTCAGGCAACCGTCTGGCGTTCCTTACAAGCCAAGGGCGGTTGTCAGACGCCGAGCAAGGCTCAGACGCCGAGGTACTGCTCGAGCAGTTCCGGCTGCTGCCGCAGCTCGGCAGAAGGTGCCTCGTGTACCACTTCCCCCTTCACCAGGATGACGTTGCGGTCCGTGACCTGCGTCACCTGGCGCCACGCCTTGTCGACGATGACGCTGGAAATCCCGCTGGCGCGAACCAGCGCACAGATGCGCCAGATCTCGCGCGCGATCAGGGGCGCCAGGCCTTCCGTGGCCTCGTCGAGGATGAGCACGTCGGGGTTGGTCATCAGCGCCCGGCCGATCGTGAGCATCTGCTGCTCGCCGCCGGAGAGCTGCTGGCCGCCGTGGCCCAGCCGCTCCTTCAGGCGCGGGAAGGTGTCCAGCACGCGCTCGTAGGTCCAGTCGCGCTGCCCACCGGTGCCGGCACGCGCGGCCATCACCAGGTTTTCCTTGACGCTGAGGTTGCCGAAAATGCCGCGGCCTTCCGGCACGTACGCTATGCCCATCTGCGCCGCTTCGTACGCCGGCCGGCCGGTCATGGCGCGGCCCTTGATCTCGACGGTGCCGGCCCGCGGCCGCACGATGCCCATGAGCGACTTGAGCAGGGTGCTCTTGCCCATGCCGTTGCGGCCCATGAGGCCGATGGTCTCGCCGCGGTCCACATGGAAGTCGATGCCGCGCAGGATGTGGCTCGCCCCGTAGTAAGTGTGCAGGCCGCGCGCGGCGAGGAGGCGTTCAGCCATGCGCTTCCTCCCCGAGATACGCCGATTGCACGGCGGCGTCCCCACGCACCGCGGCGGGCGTGCCGCTGGCGATCACCTGGCCGTTGACCATCACCGTGAGGTGGTCCGCCAGCGTGAACACCGCGTCCATGTCGTGTTCCACCAGCATCATCGCGTGCTGCGACTTCAGGCGCAGCAGCAGTTCGACCATGCGCTGCGCTTCGGCGGTGCCCATGCCGGCCAGCGGCTCGTCCAGCAGCAGCACCTGTGGGTCGGTGGCCAGCGTCATGGCGATCTCCAGCTGCCGCTGTTCGCCGTGGCTGGCGGCGCCGGCGGGCTGGTCGCGCCGTGCCTGCAGGCCGGCCAGTTCGAGTGCCCGCTCCGCGCGCTCGTTGGCCGCGCGCACGCTGCCGGCGCGAGCGAGCCAGCGCGCTGCGTGCGGTGTGCGCGATTGCGCGGCGAGCCGCACGTTCTCCCAGACGGTGAACGGCAGGAAGATGTTCGTCTTCTGGTAGCTGCGGCCCAGGCCGGCGCGCGAGATGCGTTCCGGGCTCCAGCCGGTCACGTCGCGCCCGGCGAGCGTCACGGTGCCGGTGGTGGGAACGAGATCGCCCGAGAGCAGGTTGGTCAGCGTCGACTTGCCGGCGCCGTTGGGGCCGATGACGGCGTGGATGCGGTCGCGCCAGAGGTCCAGTGTCACCTCGCTGACCGCGGCCAGGCCGCCGAAGCGCTTGGTGAGGCCGCGGGCGGAGAGCAGCGGCTGCAATGCGGCGGCGCTCATGGCTGCCCCTTCGTGCGCAGGACGCGTGCCAGCAGCCCGAGCAGGCCGCGCGGGGCGAAGGTCACCAGCAGCACGATGAACAGGCCCATCCACAGCTGCCAGTGCTTGCCCGCGTTGAAGGAGCCCACCGCGGGCAGGTCCTTGAACGCGTGCAGCAGCCACTCGAAGGCGAAGGCGCCGACGATGGCGCCGGCGAAATTGCCGGTGCCGCCCAGGATCACCATCATGATGGCGTGCGCGCTCATGTGGAAACCCATGAGTTCCGGGTTGACGTAGCCGGTCTGCGCGCCCCACAGGTAGCCCGCCAGGCCGGCGAGCGCGCCGGCGAGCGTGAAGGCGGCCAGCTTGTAGCCGAAGGTGCCGAAGCCCATGGCGCGCATGCGGTGCTCGTTCACGCGGATGCCGGCGAGGGCGCGCCCGAACGGGCTGAACAGCAGCCGGCGCAGGAACAGGTAGACCAGCACCAGCGTGGCGAGCGTGAAGAAGTAGAAGACGCGCTTGTTTTCCAGGTCGAACAGGCCGGCGGCGGGCTTGAAGTTGATGTAGATGCCGTCGGAGCCGCCCAGCGCCTTGTTGTCGAAGAACAGGTAGAACACCATCTGGGCGAAGGCCATGGTGACCATGATGAAGTAGATGCCCTTGGTGCGCACCACGAAGAAGCCGATCACCAGCGCGGCCAGCCCGGACGCGGCGACGGATGCCGGCAGCGTCCACCACAGGCTCGCGGGACTGTCGGCCGGCGTCAGGAACGCGAGCGCGTAACCGGCCAGGCCGAAGAAGGCCGCGTGCCCCAGCGAAACCAGGCCCGTGACGCCCTGCAGCAGGTCCAGGCTCATGGCGAAGATCGCCAGGATCATCATCCGCGCCACCATCTGGGTGTAGAAGTCCGTCCCGAAGAAGGGAAACGCCAGCAGAGCGGCCAGCGCCAGCAGGAGCGCGAGCTGCAGGCCGCGCGGCAGCGTCTCCAGATGGGCCTGGACCATGCTCATTGCTTGAACAGGCCTTCGGGCCGCCACAGCAGCACGGCCGCCATCAACATGTAGACCAGCATGCCGGCCACCTGCGGCAGCAGCACCTTGCCGAAGGTGTCCACCAGGCCGACCAGGAGGGCGGAGATCAGCGCCCCGCGCACCGAGCCGATGCCGCCGATGACCACCACCACGAAGCACATGATCAGCACCTGCGAGCCCATGTTCGGGTAGACGCTGGAGATCGGCGAGGCGACCATGCCGGCGATGCTTGCCAGGCCCACGCCGAGCGCGAAGACCACGGCGTGGATCAGCTTGACGTTCACGCCCAGCGCCTCGGTCATCTGGTGGTTGAAGGCGCCCGCGCGGATCTTCATGCCCAGGCGCGTCCTGGAGATCAGCAGGTACAGGCCGAGCGCGAGCAGCACGCACACGCCGGACATGAAGAGGCGGTACACGGGATAGGACAAGGTGTCCGTCAAGGGCAGCGAAGAGGAGAGCGCCTCGGGAATGGTCACGCCGTGCACGTCGTCGCCCCACAGGATGGAGCGCATCTCCTCGAAGATGTAGATCAGCCCGAAGGTCAGCAGCACCTGGTCCAGGTGGTCGCGGTGGTAGAAGTGCCGGAACAGGATGCGCTCCAGCACCAGGCCGAAGGCCACGGAGAGCACGGTGCCGAGCACGATCGCGAGGACCAGGCTGCCCGTCTTCGCGGCGAGCGACCAGGCGAGATAGGCACCCAGCATGTAGAAGCTGCCGTGGGCCAGGTTGACCACGCCCATGATCCCGAAGATCAGCGTCAGGCCGGCAGCCAGCATGAACAGCAGCAGGCCGTACTGGACGCTGTTGAGGAGCTGGATCAGGAAGTTGGCGAAATCCATCGGGAAGGGGCGCGTGGCGCGTGCAAGGCAGGCGTCATGACGGGCCTGGCCCGGCATCCATGGGGCGGTTCATCCGGCGCCGCATGGATTGCGGATCCAGCCCGCAATGACACCCTCGGGAGCCGCAGGCTCAGGCCAGCTTGCAGCCCGCGCCGGAATCCGACAGCGCCTTGGCGGCGACGCCGATCACCTTGTTGTCGCCCTTTTCGACGCGGCGCAGGTAGATGTCCTGCACCGGGTTGTGGGCCTTGCTCATCGTCCACTTGCCGCGCGGGCTGTCGATGGTCTGGGTCTCGAGCGACCGGTACAGGGCGGCCTTGTTGCCGATGTCGCCCTTGACCACGGCAAGGCCCTGCGCCAGCAGCAGGCCCGTGTCGTAGCCTTGCACGGCGTACACGTCCGGCTGCATCCTGAATTCCTTGGCGTACGCCAGGCGGAACTGGTTGTTGCGCGGCGTGTCGAGCGAGTCCGCGTAGTGCATCGTGGTCATGATGCCTTCGGCGGCAGGGCCCGCGGCCTGCAGCACGCCCTCGGTCAGGAAGCCCGAGCCCCACAGCGGGATCTTGTCCTTCAGGCCGGCCGCGGCATAGTCGCGGATGAACTTGGCCGCGCCGCCGCCCGCGAAGAAGCAGGCCACCGCATCGGGACGCAGCGACGCGATCTCCGTCAGCAGCGCCTGGAACTCCACGTTGGGGAAGGGCAGGCCGAGCTCCTTGACGATGGTGCCGCCGGCCTTGGTGTAGCTGTCGCGGAAGCCCTCGAAGGCCTCGTCGCCCGCGGCGTACTTCCAGGTGATCCACACGGTGCGCTTGAGGCCCTTGTCCATCATGGGCTTGCCCAGCGCCAGCGTGGGCTGGCTGTTGGTGAAGGAGGTGCGGAACACGTTGGGGGCGCACAGCCCGCGCGTGGCCGCATGCACGCCGGCATTGGGGATCAGGTTCAGCACGCCGGACTCGCGCGCGACGCGCTGTATGCCCATCTGCACACCGGAGTGCACGGTGCCGATCAGCACGTCCACCTTGTCGCGTTGCACGAGGCGGTTGGCGTTCTCGACACCCTTCGCCGGCTCGGACTCGTCGTCCACCTTGAACCACTCGATGTCGCGGCCCCCGAGCTTGCCGCCCTTTTCGGCGATCGCCATGCGCACGCCGTTCTCGATGGCGACACCGAGCTGCGCGAAGGTGCCGGTGTACGGCAGCATGAAGCCCACGCGGATCTTGTTGGACTGGGCACGCACGATCCCGGGCAGCAGCAGGCCGGTGGAGGCCGCTCCGACGAGGGCGGCGCTGCGGGAGAGGACAAGGCGGCGGGTGGTCATGGTCTTCCTTCGTTCTGGTTCGTAGCGGCCGGATTGTCGTTGCACATGGCGCACGCGCGCCACATGGCTTTCCCTCAGGCTGCGGCGGCGCGCAGCTTGAAGCGCTGGATCTTGCCGGTGGCCGTCTTGGGCAGCTCGGGCACGAAGGCGATCCAGCGTGGGTACTTGTAGGGCGCCAGGCGCGTCTTCACGTGGCCTTGCAGGTCCTCAGCGCTCGCCTGTTGCCCCGCCTTGAGCACCACGTAGGCCTTGGGCTTGACCAGGCCGTCCTGGTCGGCGACGCCGATGACGGCGGCCTCCAGCACCGAGGCGTGCGTCATGAGGCAGGCCTCCACCTCGAAAGGCGAGACGTAGATGCCGCCCACCTTGAGCATGTCGTCGCTGCGGCCGCCATAGGTGTAGTAGCCGTCCGCATCGCGCGTGTACTTGTCGCCGCTGCGCGTCCATTCGCCGGCGAAGGTCGCCTTGGTCTTGTTGCGGCTGTTCCAGTACATGAGGGCCGCGCTGGGGCCGCTGATCTGCAATTCGCCGATCTCGCCGTCGGCGCATTCGCGGCCGTCGTCACCGATGATGCGCAGCTCGTAGCCCGGCACCGGCTGGCCCGTGGTGCCGTAGCGCACCTGGCCCGGCCGGTTGGACAGGAAGATGTGCAGCATCTCGGTGGAACCGATGCCGTCGAGGATCTCGCAACCATACTCACGCGTCCAGCGCTCGCCGATCTCCGCCGGCAGCGCTTCGCCGGCGCTGGTGCACACGCGCAGCGCCACCTCGCTTTTCTTCGGCCGGCCGGGGTCCGCCAGCAGCGCCGCGTACAAGGTGGGAACGCCGTAGAAGATCGAGGGCTTGTGGTCCTTGAGGATGCGGAACACGTCGGCGGGCGCCGGCCGCGAAGGCAGCAGGATGGTCGTGGCGCCGACGGCCAGCGGGAAGGTCAGGGCGTTGCCCAGGCCGTAGGCGAAGAACAGCTTGGCGGCGGAATACACGACGTCGTCCTCGCGGATGCCGAGGACCGCGCGGCCATAGAGTTCCGCCGTCTGCACGAGATGGCTGTGCAGGTGCACCGTGCCCTTTGGCGTGCCGGTGGACCCGCTCGAATAGAGCCAGAAGCAGGCGTCGTCGCTGCAGGTCCCCGCGATTTCCCCGGTGGGCTTGCCCGACGCGACGAGGCCGGCGACCGAACGCTCGCCGGTGTCGTCGGCCACGAAGATGTGCTTGAGCGTCCCCACCTGGCCCACCAGCGGCTCGAACGTGGGCAGCAAGGGCCGTGAGACGAACAGGGCCTGCGCGCGCGAGTCGCGCAGCATGAAGTCGAAGTCCTTGCTGGTCAGCAGCGTGTTGGCGGCGATCGGCACCACGCCGGCGAGGATGCAGCCCAGGAAGACGACGGGCCACTCCAGCGTGTCCAGCATCGCCAGCATCACGCGGGTTTCCGGTGTGAAGCCTTGCGTGCGCAACGCGTCGGCGAAGCGGTGAGCCTGCTCTTCCAGTTGCGCGAAGGTGAGGGTGTCGCCGCTGGCCGCATCGATGTAGGCCACCTTGCCCGGACGCGCCGCATTGCGTCGCAGGAGGTCATGCGCTGCGTTGTAGTCGCGCGGGATCTCGACCCGCGGCGGGCGGCTGCCGTGGTCGGCATGGCTCAGGTGCATCTCTTGTCTCCTCGTGCCCCTTGATCGTTGTCGTTGCGGGCGCGACCCGCAATCCTGGGCTCCCGGGTCAAGGCCGGGAGGAAGTCGTCAAGCCGCGGTCCTTTCGCCAACCGATTGCATCGCGGGAAGCGCCTCGCGCTCCAGCCATTCCCGGCACCAGGCCGTGCCCACTTCCTCGGGCATCGTGCCGGCGGTGGCGTCGTGGCACCAGACCTCGCCGATGCGCTGCGCGCCCAGGCCCTGCAGGCGCTCGTCGAACTTCTTGCCGCCGAAGCAGAAGGTCTGGGAGTACGTGCGATCCCCCAGCGCAATCACGCCATACCGGACGTGGCCGAGGAACTTCGGCTGGGTGTCGAGGGAGTCGTACAGTGCCCGGGCGTTGTCCGGGACGTCGCCCGAGCCGTAGGTGGACGAGCAGACGAGATAGAGGGCCTCTTCGTCGAAGGCCGAGATGTCCAGGTTGTCCATCATCACGACCTCGATCTCGTCGACCAGGTCGGCGCAATCCATCTGGATGGCCTGGGCGACGTAGTCGGCCGTGCTGGTCATGGTGCCGACGAGGATCTTGAGCTTCATGGCGTTCCGATCGTATGCAGTAAACTGCTTGACAGGTGGTGTGTCGGAAGTATACTGCAATCTTGATGGAACGCAAGGTTTGCGCGGCAAGCGCCCCCCACATGCAGCCGATCACCGACAACGACAGCCGCACGACGCTGCCCGAACTGGGCGCCAGGGTGCGTGCGTGGCGCGCTCGCCGCGGCATGACGCGCAAGCAGCTGGCAGCCGATTCGGGCCTGTCCGAGCGCTTCCTGGCCGACGTCGAAACCGGCAAGGGCAACGTGTCCATCAACTCGCTGGAAGCCGCCGCCCGCGCCCTGAACATCACCCTCCTCGACCTGCTGCAGGATGCCCCCCGTCCCGCCCTGGCGCGCGTGCACGGCCTGCTGGCACGCCTGGACGATGCGCAGCTGGACCAGGCCCATTCCCTGCTGGGCACCACCTTCAACCTGGCCGATGCGCAGGGGCGCGAGCAGCGCATCGCGCTGGTGGGCCTGCGCGGTGCCGGCAAGACCACCCTGGGTGCGCAGCTGGCCGCCCAGCGCGGCGTGCCCTTCATCGAGCTGGACCGCGAGATCGAACGCGAGGCCGGCACCAGCATGAACGAGATCCTGCTGCTGCACGGGCAGGCCGGCTACCGCCGCTTCGAGCGCCGCGCCCTGTTGCGCATCGCCGAGGAACATGGCGAGGGCGTGGTGATGACCACCGGGGGCAGCATCGTCAGCGAGCGCGAGACCTTTGACCTGCTGCAAAGCCACTTCTATTGTGTGTGGGTGAAAGCCAGCCCCGAGGAGCACGTGAGCCGCGTGGTCGCCCAGGGCGACATGCGGCCCTTCAACGCCGGCGACGGCGCCGAAGCTCCACGCGGCGCGATGACGGAGGCGCTGGAAGACATCCGCCGCATCCTGGCCAGCCGCGAGCCCCTGTATGCGCGCGCCGACGCGGTGGTCGACACCGCCGCGCGCAGCGTCAAGCAGTCCCTGAAAGACCTGGAGCGGGCCGTGCCCGCGCCGCAAGCCACGACCCTGGAGACCCGATGAACGCCATGACCGAACCCCTGCTGTTCAAGCAGGTGCTGGGCGGGGAGGAACGCGAGCTGGTGAGCTTCGCGACCGACCCTTCGCGCTACCGCCACTGGGCGCTCGCCGTCGAGGGCGACGTCGCCCGCCTGAAGCTCGACATCGACGAGGACGGCGGCATCAAGCCCGGCTACAAGCTGAAGCTGAACTCCTACGACCTGGGCGTCGACATCGAACTGCACGACGCACTGAACCGCATCCGCTTCGAGCACCCCGGCGTCAAGGTGGTCGTGTTCGAAAGCGGCAAGGAGCGCATCTGGTGCTCCGGCGCCAACATCTACATGCTGGGCCTGTCCACGCACGCGTGGAAGGTGAACTTCTGCAAGTTCACCAACGAGACGCGCAACGGGCTGGAAGACTCGTCGCGCCATGAAGGCCTGAAGTCCATCGCCGCGGTGACCGGCGCCTGCGCCGGCGGCGGCTACGAGCTGGCCCTGGCCTGCGACCGCATCGTCATGGTGGACGACCGCTCCTCCACCGTCAGCCTGCCCGAGGTGCCGCTGCTGGGGGTGCTGCCCGGCACCGGCGGCCTCACGCGCGTGACCGACAAGCGCAAGGTGCGCCGCGACCTCGCCGACATCTTCTGCACCACCAGCGAAGGCGTGCGCGCGGACCGCGCCAAGGACTGGAAGCTGATCGACGAACACGCCAAGCCGCAGGCCTTCGGTGCGCTGCTGGAAAAGGAAGTCTCCGTGCTGCGCGGCCAGTCCACGCGCAAGGGCCCGGACAGCGGCATTGCCTGGACGCCCCTGCAGCTGAAGATCGACGAGCAGGGCTACCACTACGGGCTGGTGGACGCGCAGGTCGATCGCAGCGCGCGCATCGCGACCCTCACCGTGCAGGCGCCCACCGCCGCGATCGCATCGACGCCCGAGACCATCGTCGCCGCCGGCGCGAACTGGTGGCCCTTGCAGCTCGCCCGCGAACTGGACGACGCCATCCTGAACCTGCGCGCCAACGAACTGGAGATCGGCACCTGGGTGCTCAAGACCCGGGGCGACGCGAACCTGGTGATGCTGGCCGACGCGGTGCTCGACAAGCACAAGGAACACTGGCTGGTGCGCGAGACGGTCGCCGCGCTGCGCCGCGCGCTGGCCCGCCTGGACGTGACCAGCCGCTCGCTGATCGCGCTGGTGGACGAAGGCTCCGCTTTCGCCGGCACGCTGTACGAGCTGGCGCTTGCCTGCGACCGCATCTACATGCTGGACCTGCCCGATGCACCGGACGCGGCGCCGGCACTGCGCCTGAACGCCGCCAACTTCGGCCGCTACCCTGAAGTGAACGGGCTGACGCGGCTGCAGACGCGGTTCAACGAGGACGCGACGACCATCGCGCAGCTGCAGGGCCTGCAGGACAGCCCGCTGCGCGCCGACCAGGCGCTGGAGCTGGGCCTGGTGACGCTCACGCCGGACGACATCGACTGGGATGACGAGATCCGCCTGATGCTGGAAGAGCGCGCATCCCTCTCGCCCGATGCGCTCACCGGCATGGAAGCGTCGCTGCGCTTCCCCGGCAGGGAGACGATGGAGACCCGCGTGTTCGGGCGCCTGTCGGCCTGGCAGAACTGGATCTTCATCCGGCCGAATGCGGTGGGCGAAGACGGCGCGCTGAAGCTGTTCGGCACCGGCAAGAAGGCGAAATTCGACTGGAAACGCGTCTGACGCGAACCCCCGAGGACAAGACATGAGCACGATCGACCTGCAGGCCAAGATCCCCAACAACGTGAACCTGGCGGACAACCGCCAGCTGCAGCGCGCGCTGGAGCACTGGCAGCCCGCCTTCCTGCGCTGGTGGGACGAGATGGGCCCGAGCGACTTCAAGGCCAGGGACGTCTACCTGCGCACCGCCGTGGGCGTGGACGCGTCGGGCTGGGCGCAGTACGGCTACACGCCGATGCCGGACTACCGCTGGGGCATCTTCCTCGCCGACCAGCAGCCGGACCGCAAGATCGGCTTCGGTGACTTCATGGGCCAGGACGCCTGGCAGGAGGTGCCGGGCGAGTTCCGTTCCACGTTCCGCCGCCTCATCGTCACGCAGGGCGACACCGAGCCCGCCTCGGTGGAGCAGCAGCGCCTGCTGGGGCACACCGCGCCTTCGCTCTATGACCTGCGCAACCTGTTCCAGGTGAACGTGGAAGAGGGCCGCCACCTCTGGGCGATGGTCTACCTGCTGCACGCCTACTTCGGCCGCGACGGCCGCGAGGAGGCCGAGGAACTGCTGGAGCGCCACTCCGGCGATCCGGACAAGCCGCGCATCCTGGGCACCTTCAACGAGCCCATGGACAACTGGCTGTCCTTCTTCATGTTCACCTACTTCACCGACCGCGACGGCAAGTTCCAGCTGAAGTCCTTCGCCGAGAGCGCCTTCGACCCGCTCGCGCGCACCTGCCAGTTCATGCTGACCGAGGAAGCGCACCACATGTTCGTGGGCGAGACCGGCGTGGGTCGCGTCATCAGGCGCACGCTGGAAGTCATGAAGGAGCTGGACACCGACGACTGGAAGCAGGTGCGCGCCGCCGGCGCGATCGACCTGCCGACGATCCAGCGGTTCATGAATTTCTGGTTCACCAGTTCGCTCGATCTGTTCGGGTCGGAAGCTTCGTCCAACGCGGCGAACTACTTCAGCAACGGCCTCAAGGGCCGGCCCGACGAGGCGAAGTTCGCCGACCACGTCGAGTCCGAAACGGCCATGACCATCCAGGTCCCGGACGGCAAGGGCGGGGTGAAGGACGAGAGCATCTCGGTGCGCAACGGCATCAACGAGATCACGCGCCTGGAATACGCCAAGGACTGCAACGTCGGCGTGACGCGCTGGAACATGGGCGTCAAGCGGGCCGGCGTGCCCTTCGAGTTCAAGCTGCCGTCCACGCGTTTTCGCCGGCAGGTGGGTGCCTGGGCGGGGATGCACACCGACCCGCAGGGCAATCCGATCACCGCTGCAGAGTTCGAGGCGCGCAAGGCCGAATGGCTGCCGACCGAGGAAGACATCGGCTTCGTCAAGAGCCTGATGCAGCGGGTGACCGAGCCGGGCAAGATGGCTGGCTGGATCGCCCCGCCGGACCGCGGCATCAACGCGCAGGCAGTGGATTACGAGTACGTCAAGTTGTAGCCGGCGTTACGTCAGGCGCGTTCCCAGCGCCCGCTCCCTCCAGGGGTGGCGGCACAGCGCGTTGCCTATCTTTACCGTCGGCTACGTACTGTCGGGCTGACTCGGCGCGCCGCGCGTCGCATCCGCAGTACGAACGAGAGGACATCCGTGAAACACCGCACGGAGTTATTCCATCGGTAGGTCGAAAGGTGTATTTGGTTGAAACCAATGTAGGCGCCGTTACGTGACTGCCCTATAAAAGGCAGGCCGGTGGACGTTTCCATCGGTAGCGTCGAATCGGCACCAAAAACACAATTCGAGACCGGGGGAGGTTCGAGGCGCGCGACCCGTCGAGGACCGGGCTGCCGCATTCCGGCGGCCCAAGGGGGTGCCATGGAAGCGGTCTGCTGCACGCGCACGGCCTCAGCGCCTTCCCGCATCGAGGGAGGGCGGCTGTCGCAACTGACGCGCGCCGTCCGGCCATGAGGGCGCCGACACCCGTCCGCAGGGGCGCGGCGCCGAGCGCACCCGTGATGCCGCCCCCGAACGGCTACCACGGCCTGCACATCTCCTACCGCGACTTCCTGGGCGATTCGTGGCATGACAGCCTCGTGGACGCGCACGCGGACGATTCGCGCATCCATGCCATGGTGGTCGAGAGCGCCGGCGTGCACATGGAGAGCACCGTCCTGGACGTCGGTTGTGGCGAAGGCCGGGCGGCCTGCAACGTCGCCCGGATGACCGGCGCGCGGGTGCGCGGCATCACCCCGCACCCCGGCCAGCTGGAAGCGGCGCGGATGTCGGCCGAACGGCAGGGGCTCGCGGGGCGTGTGCGCTTCGACCTGGGCGAGGCGGGTGCCCTGCCATACCCAGACCAGACATTCGATGCCGTGCTGTTTTTCGAGGCCCCTTGCCACTACCCGGACCGGGTGCGCGTCTTCGCCGAGGCCATGCGCGTGCTGCGTCCCGAAGGCCGGCTCGCGGGCTCCGACTGGGTCCTGGCCGACGGCGCCCCCGATGACGTGCGCATGCATTGGGGCACGCGGATTTCCAAGGCCTGGGCGATCCCGCCACTGGGCACCGTGTCGACCTACGCCCGAGAGAAGGCCCAGGCCGGGCTGGTCGTCGAGGTGGCGCGCGACCTGCGCGAGGAATGGCCGGTGCTGCGTGGCTTCGTGACGGACCCGTCCATGCAGGCACAGGTCCGCGCGGAGCTGAAGCAGACGGCCGACCCGATCCGCCGTCTCGTCATGGAAGGCGCGCTCGTCCTTGGCGAAGCCGCTGCCGCCGGGGCTTTTACCATCGGCCGCTTCCTGGCGCGCCGTCCGCCACCCGAATGAGGGGCGCGCTGGCGATGCCCCGGTAGAATGCGCTGCGACGGAGCGTAGCGCAGTCTGGTAGCGCATCTGGTTTGGGACCAGAGGGTCGTAGGTTCGAATCCTATCGCTCCGACCAATTCCCCCCACCGGCATCGAATGCGCCAGCATGGCCGCCGACGCCGGGCAGGTCCCGAAGGGCCGCGTTACGATTGCGCCTCTTCTGCCCGTAGCTCAGTTGGATAGAGCACCTGCCTTCTAAGCAGGTTGTCGGGGGTTCGATTCCCTCCGGGCAGGCCAAATTGCGTTTGTCCGTCCCTGAGAGACGGGTGACGGAACGCGAGGCAACCGGGTCGCGGAGCGGGGAGCTCACGCACCCTGTCCAGGTCGTGCAGGCGATGGCCCCATCACGAAACGCGGCGCCGCTTTCCGTTGATCTCCCTCAAGCCCGCGGCGCGGGCATGCGGCACCATGCTTCATGGACGCGCTTTCCACCCGCCCTTCGCTGCCGCATGCCGATCCGCTGGACGTCCCGCTGAAGACTGCGCTGGCGCGCATGGCCGGCGGCATCTCGCCGGCCTCGGTGGCGATGGCGCAGTTCGACTGGCTGGTGCACCTGGCGGTTTCGCCTTCCAAGCAGGTCGAACTCGCGTCCAGCGCGTTGCGCAAGAGCCTGCAGTGGACGCAGTACGCGACACGTGGCTGGCAAGGCGGGTGCGCGCCCGACCTTGCACCGGTCACGGGCGACAAGCGCTTCAGCCATGCCGAATGGCAGCTGCCGCCCTTCAACGCGCTTGCCCAGGCCTTCCTGCTCACGCAGCGCTGGTGGGAGGAGGCGGGCACCGGCGTGCGCGGCGTATCGGGGCACCACGAAGAGGTCGCGGCGTTCATGATGCGCCAGTGGCTGGACATGCTGTCGCCGTCGAATTCGCCCTTGCTCAACCCCCAGGTCCTCAAGGAAACGGTGGCCACCCGCGGCGCGAACGTCCTCAGCGGCGCCGCGAACTGGTGGCGGGACGCGGTGGCTGTTGCCGCCGGCGGCAAGCCGCGCGGCGTGGAGGCTTTCCGGCCCGGCGTGGGCGTGGCACTCACTCCCGGCAAGGTGGTGTACCGCAACGGGCTGGTGGAATTGATCCAGTATGCGCCGGCGACGGACACCGTCGCGCGCGAGCCGGTGCTGATCGTGCCTTCGTGGATCATGAAGTTCTACATCCTCGACCTGACGCCGGACGACTCGCTCGTGAAGTACCTCGTGGAGCAGGGCCACACCGTGTTCGTCGTGTCCTGGCGCAATCCCGGTGCGGAGGACCGCGACCTGTCCCTCGACGACTACCTGCAGCTGGGAGTGCTCGACACCGTGCGCGCCGTGGGGCAGCTGTGCCCCGAGGCAGGCATCCATGCGGCGGGCTACTGCCTGGGCGGCACGCTGCTGGCCATGGCTGCGGCCATCCTCGGAGCGCGCCACGAACACGTGCTCAAGACGGTGTCCATTCTCGCCGGCCAGGTGGACTTCGAAGACCCGGGCGAGTTGGGCCTGTTCATGGACGAGAGCCAGGTCGCCTTCCTCGAGGACCTCATGGCCGACGCCGGGTGCCTGGACGGCCACCGGATGGCCGCCGCCTTCCAGTTGATCAACTCGAAGGACCTGGTCTGGTCCAAGCTGCTGCACGAGTACCTCATGGGCGCGCAGACGCCGATGACGGCGATGCGCGCCTGGAACGCGGACGCGACGCGACTGCCCGCGCGCATGCACAGCGAATACCTGCGCCGGCTCTACCTGGCGAACGCGCTCGCGCAGGATGCGTATCTGTTCCGCGGCGAACACGTGCGGCTGCGCGCCATCCACCCGCCGCTGTTCGTGGTGGCGACCGAACGCGACCACGTCTCGCCATGGCAATCGGTCTACAAGCTGCTGCGCCTGACGCACACGCGCGCACGCTTCGTGCTCGTCTCGGGGGGCCACAACGTCGGCATCGTCAGCCCGCCGGCGGGACCGGCGGCGCACGCCGAGGCGCAGTACCGTTGGGCGGACTCCGAGCCCCACGACGCGCCGCCGGATCCGCTGGTGTGGCGCGCGCGAGCCGCCACCGTGCAAGGGTCGTGGTGGCCGTGCTGGAACCGCTGGCTGCGCGAGCACGGGACGACCGACATCCCGGCACGCGCGGTGCCGGACGTGCCGCTGGATGGGCAGGTGGTGCCTGCGCCCGGCACCCACGTGTTCCAGGAGTGAAAGGGCGCTTCACCGATCCCGCTCGCGCCCGCCGCTCCAGATCGACAGCAGCAGCCAGGCGCTGCCGGCCATGGCGCCGATGAATCCGAGCAAGCCGAAGAACGGCAAGCCGAGCAGGCTGGGACCGCCCGGCACCGTCATCACGATGGAAGAGCCGATGATCAGGGCGGCCACCACGATGCCGACGGTCAAGCGGCTCACGGCGCGGTCGAGCAGGTGAGCCACGGCCTGCAAGTGCGCCACGTCGACACGGATGTCCAGGCGGCTGCGGCGCAAGGCACGCAGCAACTTCGACAGGTCCTGCGGCAGTCGCCCGGCCAGCGAGAGCAGTTCGCGCACGGAGCGCCAGCCGCGCCGCAGCACCACCTCCGGCGCATAGTGCGCGCGCATGGCGCGCTCCAGCACGGGCCGGGCCTGGCCGGCCATGTCGAAGTCGGGGTCGAGCTCGCGGCCCATGCCTTCGAGGGAGATGAATGCCTTGACGAGCAGGCTGAGGTCGGCCGGCAGCATGAGGCGGTGCCGGCGCAGCATCCCCACCACCTCGTTGAGCATCGCGCCCAGGCGCAGCTCGCGCAGCGGCACGTTGCGGTAATCGGCAACGAAGCCTTCCACGTCGGCCAGGAGAGCGTCCTCGCTTTCCGTGCTGCTTCCCGTCCAGTCCATCAACACGCCTGCGGCGGCCGCCGCGTCCTGCTGCACGAGGCCGTGCAGCAGGTGCAGCAACTGGTCGCGGCGCTGCCCGGTCAGCTGCCCCACCATGCCGAAGTCGATGAAGGCGATGCGGCTGCCGGGCAGGTAGAACACGTTCCCTGGATGCGGGTCTGCGTGAAAGAAGCCGTCCTCGAGAATCATCTTGAGCACGGCGCGCGCGCCGCGGCGTGCCAGCAGTCGCCGGTCCAGGCCGCAGGCGTCGACCTCCTCGAGCCGGCTGCCCCGGATGCCGTCCACCAGTTCCTGCACACACGCACGTTCGCATTCCCAGTACATGCGCGGGATGAGAATCACCGGTGCGCCCCGGTCCTGCGGCCGAGCGTCTTCATCCTGGTACCCGCTGAAGTTCTCCGCCATCCGGCGGGCGTTGCGTGCCTCGGTTGCGAAATCCAGCTCGCGCCGCAGCGATTGCGTGAATTCCGCCACCACCTGTTGCGGTCGCAGCGCCCGCAGCTCCGGCAGCTGCTCCTCGGCGTGCCGGGCCAACCGGGCCAGCAGGCGAAGGTCCGCTTCGATGATCGGACGGATGCCCGGGCGGCGCACCTTGACGACCACGGCTTCGCCGCCGTGCAGCCGGGCGCGGTAGACCTGCGCAAGGGAGGCGGCCGCCATGGGTTGGGGATCGAACTCCGCGAACACCTCCTCCGGGGGGCCCCCCAGGTCTTCCGCAAGCTGGCCGCGGATGGCATCGTAGGGCACGGCCTGCGCCTGGTCCTGCAGCCTGCTGAACTCGGCGATCCACTCGGGTTCGAACAGGTCCACGCGCGTCGCCAGCACCTGTCCCAGTTTCACGAACGCGGGCCCCAGTTCCTCGAGCGCGCGGCGGACCCGCGCGGGGGGCTCCAGGTGCGTGTGCTCGCGGCCGTCATCCCAGTGCAGCACGCGGCCGGCGGTTTCCAGCACGTCGCTCAGCCCCATGCGCCGCACCAGGTCGCCGAAGCCGTACCGCACCAGCACGGAAGCAATCTCGTAGAGCCGGCCGAAGTCCCGCACCGACGCGAGGGCTTGCCAGAGCATGGGCTAGGTCCTTCTGGGGAATGTCCTCGGCCGATTCTGGGGGCCGGCCGGCGGCCCCGCTTGACCTGGCGCAAGTCGAGCCGTGCCTGGCACGGCGACCGCTGCGTGCAACAAGACCCGTCATCGACGCGGCCGAGACCCAGGCGTGTTGCGGGCCCCGGTGGGCGGGCGGCCTCTCAGGCCGCAGCGGTCTCCGCGTCCGGCTGCCGCACTTCCGCTTCCCCGCCCAGCGCCTCCAGCAGGTCCGGCACCAGCTGCGAGAGCTCGCCGGTGAGGATCGCGGCGTTGCCGTCGAAGTTGTCGTCGTCCTTGCCCTTGCCGTCCTCGGCTTCCTTGAGCACCACGTCCAGCATCTTGAGACGGCGCAACTGCCCCGATTCGGTCAGGACGAAGGACACGCGATCGTTCCAGGTCATGGCCAGCTGCGTGGGCACCTTGCCCGCGGCGATGTGCTGCGCGACTTCGTCGATGTCCAGCGTGTGGCGCGCGTAGCGCACCGCGGACTTCTGTTCGTCGGCCGCCTTGAGCTCGCAGTCGCGGTCCACCGTGAAACGCCAGGGGGCTTCGCGCGTGCTGAGCCAGTGCGACATCGAGGCGGCGGGCGAACTCTGCGTGTGCACGATCTGCAGGTCCAGCGCGGGCCCGGCGCCCGGCACCTCGATCAGGGCGGCGAGCAGCGAGGACAGGATGCGGTCCGCGGCGGCCAGGCTGCCGGCGTCGACCACCAGCATGCGGGACTTGGGATCCAGCCAGAGCAGGGTGTTGGTCTTCTTGCTGAACGCGCGCGGCAGCAGGTCGAGCAGCACTTCTTCCTTGAAGTCCTTCTTCACCTTGGCCGGCACGCGCTCGTTGCCGGTCTCGGCCTTGTAGCGCTCGACGCGCTCGTCCACCGCCGACTTGATGGCGGACGAGGGCACGGCGCGCTTTTCGGTGCACAGTTTCAGGATCAGGTGGCCGCCGATGATTTCGGCGAGCACCTTGCTCTTGTTGCCGCGGGGCGGCACCCAGCCGCTGGATTCGGGCTGGGTGGGGCCGCAGGGGACGAAGCGGCCCTTGTGCAGCACGCGTTCCAGCGCGTCGCGGTCGGGCAGTTCGAAATTGTCCGCAATGCGGAAGAAACACGCGCTCTTGAACATGGGGGTACAGCTGGCGCCGCGCACGAACGCGGCGAACACGAAAGGCTGCGATTCTAGTGGCAGCCGCAAGGGCTCCCTCGCGCAGGTAGACTGCCGCCGGTGCAAAAGAGAGTGGAAGCGGGGAGCCCGGTGGCCGCCGACGGCCTGCCGGTGCCCGAGCGCTATTGGGCCATGGCGGCCATCGTGTTCGGGATCGCCTTGTCGGTCCTGGACAGCAGCATCGTCAACCTGGCCCTTCCCGACATCGCGCGTGATTTCGGTGCGTCGCCGGCGGCGGCCGTGTGGGTGGTCAACGCCTACCAGCTTGCCACCCTGGGCGTGCTGCTGCCCTGCGCGCAGCTGGGCGAGCGGTTCGGCTACAAGCGCGTCTACCTGGCGGGCCTGGCGCTCTTCGCGCTCGCTTCCCTGGGCTGCGTGCTTGCCCCCACGCTGTCCCTGCTGGCCGGCGCGCGCGCGCTGCAGGGCCTCGGCGCCGCCGGCATGATGGCGGTGAACGCGGCCCTGGTGCGCCTCACGTATCCCTCGCATGCGCTCGGGCGCGGCATCGCGCTGAATGCCGTGGTGGTGGCCGCCTCGTCCGTCGCCGGCCCCAGCCTCGCGGCGCTGGTGCTGTCCGTCGCTTCCTGGCCCTGGTTGTTCATCGTGCAGTTGCCGCTGGACGTGATCGTGTTCGTGCTCGCGCGCCGTGCGCTGCCACGCAACGCGGTGCCTCTTTCGCGCAGTGGCCTGCAGCCGCTGGACGTCGTCCTGAACGTCGCCATGTTCTCGCTCGTGTTCCTCGGCGCGGATGCCTTCGGCGCGCGGCGAGGGGGCGGCCTCGATGCGCGCGGACTGCTGTTCGCCTGCGGGC
The DNA here is from genome assembly GCF_057784995.1 of Ramlibacter sp. G4-7. NCBI lineage: Bacteria > Pseudomonadati > Pseudomonadota > Betaproteobacteria > Burkholderiales > Comamonadaceae > Ramlibacter > Ramlibacter sp. G4-7. The sequence goes on along the minus strand of NZ_JBYNTT010000006.1, from coordinate 61,922 downwards.
TGCTCGCCTCGGGCCTGGCGGTCGGCTGGTTCTACCTGCGCCGCCAGTGGCGCCTGCCCGCACCGCTGTTCCCGGTCGACCTGCTGCGCATCCGGGTGTTCGCACTGTCCATGTGCACTTCGGTCAGCGCCTTCGCCGCCCAGACGCTGGCCTTCATCGCCCTGCCTTTCCTGCTGCTGGAAGGCCAGGGCCGCAGCCACTTCCAGGCCGGCCTGCTGATCACCGCCTGGCCCGCGGCCATCGTGCTGGCCGCGCCGCTCGCCGGCCGCCTGATCCAGCGCATCGGCGGTGGGGCGCTGGGCGGCATCGGGCTGGCCGTGATGGCCAGCGGTCTCGCGGCGCTGGCCCTGCTGCCGGAGGCGCCTGCGAACTGGCGCATCGCGCTGCCCCTGGCGCTGTGCGGCGCGGGCTTCGGACTGTTCCAGACGCCCAACAACCACACGATCGTGACCAGCGCGCCCTTGCGCCGCGCCGGGGCGGCCAGCGGCATGCTGGGCACCGCGCGGCTGACCGGCCAGTCGCTGGGCGCGGTGCTGCTCGGACTGATCTTCAGTGCCAAGGGCGTGCACGAAGGCGGCGCAGCCATCGCGCTGGGTCTCGCCGCTGCGCTCGCCGCGGCTTCGGCTGTCTTCAGCAGCCTGCGGGTGCGGACCGCCTAGGCTAGCGCCGCTGGTACTGCGTCGCGCCGAACAGCACCTCGCGCGCCTTGTCGTCCGTGATCGGCTTGCGCAGGCCGGCCAGCACCTGCACGCCGCGCTGCACCGCCGGGCGTTGCGCGATCGTGTCGAACCAGCGCTTGAGGTGCGGATAGTCCTCCAGCACGATGCCCTGGTTCTGCCAGCTGCGCAGCCAGGGGAAGGTGGCGATGTCGGCGATGGAGTACTCGTCCCCACCGAGCCATTCGCTCGCGGCCAGGCGCTTGTCGATCACGCCGTACAGGCGCCGCGCCTCGTTGGTGTAGCGGTCGATGGCATAGGGGATCTTTTCGGGCGCGTACATGCGGAAGTGGTGCGCCTGTCCGAGCATGGGGCCCACGCCGCCCATCTGGAACATCAGCCATTGCAGCACCTCGAACTTCGCGCGGTCTGAGGCAGGCAGGAAGCGGCCGGTCTTGGACGCCAGGTACACGAGAATGGCTCCGGACTCGAACAGCGAGACGCGCTTGCCGTCCGGCCCCTGCGGGTCCACGATCGCCGGGATCTTGTTGTTCGGGCTGATGGCGAGGAACTCGGGCCTGAACTGCTCGCCGGCGCCTATGTTCACGGGAATCGCGCGGTAGGCCAGGCCGCATTCTTCCAGCATGATGTGCACCTTGTGCCCGTTGGGGGTGGGCCACGAATGGACCTGGATGGTGGACACGCGCGTAACCTCCTGTTTCAATCCATAATGTCCGAACTTTAGGCGAAAGCCACCTCGCATGTTCGACCGCATCAAGAAGGCCTTCCACCGGGACGCCAAGGAGCGCAGCGACGGGACCCACCCGCAGGCCCACGGGCCGGTGTCGGAATGGGCTGCGTCGCGGGGCATGACGTTCTCCGGTGGCGCGCTGAGCAACTCCATGACCATGCAGGGCAAGGTGGGCGGCCGGTCCTGGCGGATGGAGCTCGGGCGGCCCACCCGCGACTACATCGTCGGCGAGGAGTTGCGCGCGCGCGCCGAACTCGGCGTGGAGGACAACGTCGGTGCGATGGTGATCAACCGGCCGCTGAAGGAGGCGCTGGAGCGCCGTGCCTACAGCATGATCACCGACACCTTGCAGACGACCGCGGATCCGCGGCTGCCCGAGGAAATGCGCTGGCTCGCCATGTACGACGAGATCGGCTGGGAAGGGCCCGCCAACGATTTCTGGAGCCGCTATGCCGTGCTGGCCGACACGCGCGAACACGCGCTCGCCTGGGTGGACGACCGCCTGGTGGAGCAGCTGATGTCCTGGCCCGATCCCGCCCCGACCGCCCAGGTCCCTTTCATGATCGTTCTGCTGCGCGGCAAGTGCTACCTGCGCATGCAGTACATGCCGCCCGAGATGCCGACCCTGAACCACGCGACGGACGTGTTCGTGAGCGCGTGCGAGAGCGGGCTGCATGCGTTCCGGAAATGACTTCATCTCCGCGATGGCGGGGACCCGGAACTCCCGATGACAAAGCGGCCGTCCGGCCGCTTTGCTTTTGGATGTCTTGCGTTCCCGCCTGCGCCGGAATCACGGAACGATCAGGACCCGCGCGTGATCGGAACGGCGAAATCCTTCCCGTAGCTGCCGTACTTCCCCAGCTCCCACTTGGCGATCGCGTTGCGGTGCACCTCGTCCGGGCCGTCGGCGAAGCGCAGGGTACGTGCGCCGGCATAGGCGCTCGCGAGCGGGAAGTCGTCGGAGACGCCGCCGCCGCCGTGGGCCTGCATCGCCCAATCGATCACCTGGCAGGCCATCGTGGGCGCGACCACCTTGATCATGGCGATCTCGGTCCTGGCGACCTTGTTGCCCGCCATGTCCATGATCCACGCGGCCTTGAGCGTCAGCAGCCGCGCCATGTCGATCTTGCAGCGCGCCTCGGCGATGCGCTCCTGCGTCACGGTCTGCTGCGCGATGGCCTTGCCGAAGGCGACACGTGACAGCGAACGGCGGCACATCAGCTCCAGCGCGCGCTCCGCCAGGCCGACCAGGCGCATGCAGTGGTGGATGCGCCCGGGCCCCAGGCGGCCCTGCGCGATCTCGAAGCCGCGGCCTTCGCCCAGCAGGATGTTGCCCGCCGGCACCTTCACGTTCTCGAAGTACATCTCGACGTGGCCGTGCGGCGCGTCGTCGTACCCGAAGACACTCAGCGGCCGGACGATGCGGATGCCGGGCGTGTCGGCGGGCACCACGATCATGCTCTGCTGCGAGTGCCGCGGCGCCTCCGGGTCGGTCTTGCCCATGGTGATGAAGACCTTGCAGCGTGGGTCCGCCGCACCGGAGATCCACCACTTGTGGCCGTTGATCACGTACGAGTCGCCCTGGCGCTCGATCCGCGTCTCGATGTTGGTCGCGTCCGAGGAGGCGACTTCCGGCTCGGTCATCGCGAAGGCGGAGCGGATCTCGCCATCGAGCAGCGGCTTGAGCCACCTGGCCTTGATCTCGTCGGACCCGTAGCGGGCGATGGTTTCCATGTTGCCGGTGTCTGGCGCCGAGCAGTTGAACACCTCGCTGGCCCACGGCACGCGTCCCATGATCTCGGCCAGCGGCGCGTACTCCTGGTTGGTCAGGCCGGCCCCGGTGTAGCCGGAGGCCTCCGCCGTGTCCACCGGCAGGAACAGGTTCCACAGGCCCGCAGCCCGTGCCTTGGGCTTGAGCGCCTCGATCACCGGCAGCGGCGTCCAGCGCTTGCCCGCCTCGGTGTTGGCCTGCAACTGCTCCTTGCAGGTCTTCTCGTTCGGGTAGACGTGCTCCTCCATGAACTTCTGCAGGCGGCCCTGGAGTTCCTTGGTCTTGGCGGAGTAGTCGAAGTCCATGCGTCGTTCTCCCGGGGATGGAGAAAGGGATCAGGCCTTCTGCGCGAAGGTCCAGGCGAGTTCGGCCATCGGCCGCGCGCTCTTGCCGGAAGCGACCGCCTGGGTGCTGGAGGCCGTGCCGGCCTCCACGCGCTTGGCGATGCCCTGCAGGATGGCGGCGATGCGGAACATGTTGTAGGCCAGGTAGAAGTTCCAGTCGGCCTTCAGGTCGGCGACGGTGGCCAGGCCGGTGCGGTCGCAGTAGCGGCGCATGTACTCGTCCTCGCCAGGAATGCCCAGGCCCGCGAGGTCCAGGCCGCCGATGCCGCGGAAGGACCCGTGCGGGATGTGGAAGGCCATGCAGTGGTAGCTGAAGTCGGCCAGCGGGTGGCCCAGGGTGGACAGTTCCCAATCCAGGACCGCAATGACGCGCGGCTCGCTCGCATGGAACATCAGGTTGTCCAGGCGGTAGTCGCCGTGCACGATCGACACCTTGCTCTCGTCGCGCGCGGCGGGCGGAATGTGCGCGGGCAGCCACTCGACCAGCTTCTCCATCTCGGGGATGGGCTGGCTCATGGGGCCGGCGCCATCCGCCGAGGCCTTGTACTGCTTGCTCCAGCGGCCGATCTGGCGGTCGAAGTAGTTGCCGGGCTTGCCATAGTTCGCCAGCCCGCGTTCGGCGAAGTTCACCGTGTGCAGCGCCGCGATGACGCGGTTCATCTCGTCGTAGATCTCGCCGCGCTGCGCCTGCGTCATGCCGGGCAGGGCCTGGTCCCACAGCACGCGGCCTTCCATGAACTCCATGACGTAGAAGGCCCGGCCGATCACGGACTCGTCCTCGCACAGCACGAACATGCGCGGGACCGGCACGCCGGTGCCATGCAGGCCACGCATCACGGCGAACTCGCGCTCGATGGCGTGCGCCGAAGGCAGCAGCTTGGCGACCGGCCCTGGCTTGGAGCGCATGACGTAGGTCCGCTGCGGCGTGACCAGCTTGTACGTGGGATTCGACTGCCCGCCCTTGAACATCTCCACGCCCAGCGGGCCGCGGAAGCCGTCGAGATTCTCCTGCAGCCAGGTAGAGAGGGCCTCGGTGTCGAAGGCGTGCTTTCCGGTGACGGGCCGGGTGCCGACGAAATGCTCGAAGTTGTCGCTCATGGGGAGTTCCATTGGATCCCCGCTTGCGCAGGGATGACGCTGCGCGTCAGTTGTCGGCCTCGACGATGCGCAGCAGGGCTTCGCGGTCGCGCACCACCAGCCCGCCGGGCTCGATGCGGATCACTTCCTCGCGCTCCATCTGCTTGAGTTCCTGGTTCACGCGCTGGCGCGACGCGCCCAGCAGGTGCGCGAGTTCCTCCTGCGCCAGCTGCAGGCCGATGCGCACCTCGCCGCCATTGGCCAGCGACGGCACGCCGTAGCTGCGCGCCAGGTGCGCCAGCTGCTTGGCCAGGCGCGCGCGCAGGGGCAGGGTGTTCAGGTCCTCCACCAGGCCGAACAGCTGGCGGATGCGCCGCGCCTGCAGCCGCAGCAGCGCCTCGTACAGCTCCACGTGCTGCGCCAGGATCTTTTGCAGGTCCGCGCGCGACACCATCAGCATCGTGGTGTCGCCATGCGCGTAGGCATCGTGGGTGCGCCGCTCGCCGTCGAACATCGCCACGTCGCCGAACCAGATGCCCGGCTCCACGTACTGCAGCGTCACCTGCTTGCCGGTGATCGAGGTCGAGCTCACCCGCACCGAACCGCGCGCCACGGCGCTCCAGAATTCGGCCGGGTCGCCCCGGGCGCAGATCAGGTCGCCATCCTTGAAGCGTTTGACGAAGGCGCATCGCAGGATGTCGTGGCGCAGCGAGGGGGACAGGGAGGAGAACCAGCGCCCGCTGTTGATCGCGGCGCGTTCCTCAATGGTAAGAATCGGGTCGTCCATGGTCTGTCTTGTGAGCGACTGGCACTGCGCGCCATTGTCGCGCGCGGGACGGCGGCGCTCGCTCAGGGTTGTCACCTGAGCGTCGCCCTGCAATAACCCTCAGGGGTACCGGGGCGGCTGCTTGGCGAGGAAGGCCTGGATACCGATGCCGCCGTTGGCGTGGTGCAGGTTGCGCACGAAGTGCTCGCGCTCGCTGGCGAGTTGCTGCACCAGCGTCGCCTGCGGCGCCTCGTTGAGCAGTTCCTTGATGCTGGCCAGCGCATTGGGTGCGCGCTCGTTGAGCCTGGCCGCCAGCGCGAGTGCTTCTTCCAGCGCGCCGCCGACGGGCGTCACCCGGTTGACCAGCCCGAGCTGTTGCAGGCGCGCGCTGCCCATGCGTTCGCCGCACATGAGCAGCTCGCTCACCACGGGCCGGGGCAGGGCGCGCGCCAGCGACCAGGTGCCGCCGCCGTCGGGCGAGAGGGCAACGTTGCTGTAGGCCATGACGAAGACCGCGTTGTCCGCCGCGACGATGAAGTCGCACGCCAGCGCCAGCGAGAAGCCGGCGCCGGCTGCCGCGCCTTCGACCGCGGCGATGACCGGCTTGGGGAAGGCGCGGATCGCCTCGATCCAGCCATGGAGGCCTTCGATGGACTGCGCCTGCACCTCCGGCGGCCGGGCCCGGTTGTCGAGCAGGCGCTGCAGGTTGCCTCCGGCGCAGAAGGTGCTGCCCGCGCCCGTGATCACCACGCTGCGCACCTCGGGATTGCTGTCGGCGGCGTTGAGCGCCTCCACGCCCGCGGCGTAGATCTCCGGCCCGAGCGCGTTGCGGTGATCGGGGTTGCTGATGGTGAGGACCATGGTGCGGCCCTCGCTGGCGCTTTTCAGTTCGGCAGCCATGTTCAGGACTCTTCCTGCAGCAGCGACAGCCCGATCGCGCCGCGGCGGCGCAGCCAGGGGCTGGGGCGGTAGCGCGGGTCGCCGTAGACGGTCTGCAGGTTGAACAGCACTTCCAGCACGTTGGTGGGGCCCCAGCGGTTGCCCATGGCCAGCGGCCCCATGGGATAGCCCAGGCCCAGCGTGACGGCGGTCTCCAGGTCCTGCGGCGAGCAGATGCGCTGCTGGCAGATGTCGCAGGCGATGTTGACGATGGTGGCGACGACGCGCTGGGTGACGAAGCCGCCGGAATCGCGGATCACGCTTACCGCCTTGCCGTCGCGCGCGAACAGGGCGTGCGCGGCGTCGCGCATGTCCTCGCGCGTCGCGGGGTTGGTGGCGAGCACGCGGCGCTTGGTGGCGGCGTCCTCGATCAGCAGGTCGATGCCCACGGTGCGCGCGGGATCGAGCCGCTCGACGACGGCGACCGTCGTCACGTCGAAGCCCAGCGGAGCGACGATCGTCAGCGCCTGCATCGAGGGCGACTGCCCGGTCTCGATGGTGGCGCCGAGATCCTTGAGCAGCTGCAGGAGCTCGGAGCGGCGCGCCGCGCGCGTCGAAACCCACACGGGCGGCATCTCCTCCACCTTCGGCACGGCCGGCTCCGCCGCGACCTGCGGCTTCCCGTCGACGTAGCGGTAGAAGCCTTCGCCGGTCTTGCGGCCCAGCACGTTGCCGGCCACGCGCTGCGCGGTGATCACGGTGGGCCGGTAGCGGGGCTCGTCGTAGTACTGGCGGTAGACCGACTCCATCACCGGATGCGACACGTCCAGGCCGGTGAGGTCCATCAGCTCGAAGGGGCCGAGCCGGAAGCCCACCTGGTCGCGCAGGATGCGATCGATGGTGGCGAAGTCGGCCACGCCTTCGCTGGCGATGCGCAAGGCCTCCGTGTTGTAGCCGCGGCCGGCGTGGTTGACGATGAAGCCGGGGGTGTCCTGCGCCTGCACAGGCGTGTGTCCCATCTGGCGCGCGTAGGCCGTGAGGCCTTCGCAGACGGCCGGATCGGTCTTGAGGCCGGCGATGACCTCCACCACCTTCATCAGGGGCACCGGATTGAAGAAGTGATAACCGGCGAACCGCTGCGGCCGTTGCAGGCCGGCGGCGATGGCGGTGACGGAAAGGGAGGAGGTGTTGGTGGCGAGCACCGCGTCGGCTGCGACGATGCCTTCGAGCTGGCCGAACAGCGATCGCTTGACGTCCAGCCGCTCGACGATGGCCTCGACCACCATTTCGCAGTCGGCCAGGTCCTGCAGCGAGGTCGCCGGCTGCAGGCGTTCCTTGGCGGCCCGCACCGCGGCATCGTCCATCCGCCCTTTCTCGCGCAGTCGGTCCCACTGGGTGCCGAGTTCCTGGATCGCCCGCTGCACCGCTTCGGGCTGCGTGTCGTACAGCTTGACGGTACTGCCGGCCTGCGCGGCGATCTGTGCGATGCCGCGGCCCATGGCGCCGGCCCCGGCCACGCCTATCGTCTTGTAACGGGTCTGCATCGGGCGATTATCGGTGCCCGCCGCAGGGCTTCATGGTGAAACTTGTTTCGCGAACCCAGCCGTGCCGGATGGCGATGGCGCCGACGCTTCAGACGCCGCGGCGCGTGTAGTGCGTGGCCAGTGCGCTGGCGGCCATGGCGGCCAGCAGTCCGGCGAGGCCCGCCCAGTGCAGCGCGTCCATCCCCGGCCCTTCGATGAGCCAGCCGCCGGTGGAGGCGCCCAGGGCCTGGCCCGCATACATCGCCGAGGAGTTCAGCGCCACCGAGGCGGCGGCGAGCCCGGGCGCGATGCCGACGAGGCGGGCCTGCTGCGCCGAATTCGACGAGAAGCAGCCCAGCGCCCAGGGGATGCTCACGATGGCAGCAAGCCACAGGGTGGTGCCCAGTGGGAACAGCAGCATGCTCGCCGCCATGAGGGCGATGCCGGCCATGATCGCCCGCGGCGCGCCGATGCGGTCGATGTAGCGCGCCATGAGCATGTTGCCCAGCAGGCCGAAGGCACCGAACCACATGAAGAACAGGCTCAGCGCACCCGGCGTGACGCCCAGCTTCTGCCTGAAGTAGGGCGCGAAGTAGGAGAACAGCACGAACTGCCCGCCCGCATAGAGCACGGTGACCAGCACCGTCGTCATGAGGGCGCGCGAGCGGAAGGTCTCGGCCCAGGCGGCGCGCGACAAGGCCGGCGGCGTGACCCCGTCGGGCATCGCCACCCACACCCACAGGGCGCTGGCGAGGCTCAGGGCGGCGACGACGCCGAAGGCGGCCCGCCAACCCACCGTGCCGCCGACATAGGCGGCGATCGGCATCCCCAGCACCGACGCGACCGACCAGCCGACGAAGATGAAGGTGATGGCGCGGCCCCGCTGTTGCGGCGGCACCAGCAGGCCCACGCAGGCGGCCGCCTGCGGCGTGAAGATCGCCGGGGCCAGCAGCGCAAGCACGCGCAGGGCCAGCAGCGCGGCGAAACTGGGCGCGAACGCGCACGCCAGGTGCAGCAGCGCGTACCAGAGCATGGACAAGGCGAGCAGCCGGCGGCGGTCCCAGCCGGCGACGAGCGCCGCGCACAGGGGCGCGCCGACGCACATGAGGACGGCGCCCGCCGAGATCAGCTGGCCGGCGGTCGCCACCGACACGGACAGGTTGGAGCTGATCTCGTTCAGGGTGCCCGGTACCGCCATCACCCCGGTGCCGATCACGAAGTTGCCGAACAGCATCGGCCAGAGCACGGCGGGCAGGGCCTCCGGCCGTGCCGACGGACTGACCTTGCTGCGCGTCGATGACGGAACGACTTCGGGCGTGCTGGCAGTCATTCCCTCATCTTGTCATTTCGTCATCGCCCCTAGCGACGTACCTGCAGCGCGCCCGGGTTCACGATGTTCGTCGGCGTGCCCCGGATGTAGTTGACGACGTTGTCGAAAGCGGCGCCGAAATACAGCTCGTAGCTTTCCTGTTCCACGTAGCCGATGTGCGGCGTGCAGATGCAGTTTTCCAGGCGCAGCAGGGCGTGGCCCTGCAGGATCGGTTCGCTCTCGAACACGTCGATCGCCGCCATGCCGGGGCGGCCGCGGTTCAGCGCGGCGATCAGCGCCTCGGGCTCGACGAGTTCGGCGCGCGAGGTGTTGACGATCAGCGCCGTGGGCTTCATCCGGTTGAGGTCCTCCAGCTTGACGATGCCGAAGGTGTCCTCGTTCAGGCGCAGGTGCAGGCTGAGCACGTCGCTGTCGGTGAACAGGGACTCCCGGCTGGGCGCGGCCGACAGGCCGTCCGCCTCGGCGCGGGCGCGCGACTCGGGGCTGCCCCAGACCTGCACGCGCATGCCGAAGGCCTTGCCGTAGCCGGCCACCAGCTGGCCGATCTTGCCGTAGCCCCAGATGCCCAGGGTCTTGCTACGCAGCACCGTGCCGACGCCGAAGTTGGCCGGCATGGACGCGGATTTCATCCCCGACTGCTGCCAGGCACCGTGCTTGAGGCTGCTGATGTACTGCGGCAGCCGGCGCACCGCCGTCATGATCAGCGCCCAGGTGAGTTCCGCCGGCGCGATGGGAGAGCCCACGCCCTCGGCCACCGCGATGCCGCGCTCGGTGCAGGCCTCGATGTCGATGTGGGCGCCGACGCGCCCGGTCTGGGAGATCAGCTTGAGCCGCGGAAGCTTCTCCACGAGTTGCCGCGTGATGGCGCTGCGCTCCCGGATCAACACGATCACGTCCGCGTCGCGCAGGCGCACCGAGAGTTGGCCGATGCCCTTGACGGTGTTGGTGAAGACCTTGGCGGGGTAGGCTTCCAGCTTGGACGCGCACTGGAGCTTGCGTACCGCGTCCTGGTAGTCATCGAGAATGACGATGTTCATTCCCTCGATTGTGCCTCGGCTGCCGTGCGGTCCGCGGCGCGCCGGCCGCGGCGGCGCTAGCATCCGTGCTTTTCGACCCCAGGAGACCTGTTCCATGCCCTTATCCATGTACTCGGCCAGCGTGCCGGTGTTCCAGCACATGCTGCGCAACCTGAGCCACCTCCTCGACAAGGGCGAGGCGAGCGCCGAGGCCCGCAAGTTCGACCCGTCGGTGCTGGCCGGCGCCCGGCTTGCTCCCGACATGCTGCCGTTCACCCGCCAGATCCTGATCGCCTGCGACGGCCCCAAGCTGGGTGTGGCGCGCATCGCCGGCATCGAGGCGCCGAAGTTCGACGATACCGAGACCACCTTCGCCGAGCTGAAGGCCCGCATCCAGAAGACGCTGGACTTCCTGGCGACCGTCCCCGCGAGCAAGCTGGACGGCACCGAAGACAAGGAAATCACCTTTCCCATCGGGCGCGAGAAGACCCGCACCATGACGGCGCAGGCCTACCTGACGACCTGGGTGCTGCCGAATTTCTTCTTCCATGTGACCACGGCTTACGCCATCCTCCGGCACAACGGCGTGGACATCGGCAAGCAGGATTACCTGGTGGGCGCGCAACGCTGAGCCGTCAACGCCAGCCCACGGCCCGTGGCAGGCCGGCCTCGTTGCCGGCTTCCAGCGCGGCGAGCCGGTCCAGCTCTGCACAGACGTCGGCCAGGCGGCCGGAGATCACCATGCGCCCGGCATCGGCGCGCGCCGCGCTGGGCTCGACCACGCGCACGACGCGCAGCGGCGTGACCTTCGCGGCGACGGGGCGCTGTGCCGGCGGGCGATCGGCAGCGCGTGCGGTGCCTCGGCGTCGCGGTGCAAGGCAGGCCAGCAGCGCCTGCAGCGAGGCGAACAGGTTGGCGAGCGGGACGGTGAATGCATTTGCCATGTGACAGCTCCTTGTAGACGAGGGCACAGGCAGGATTGGTCTGGACATGCGGCGGCCGCAGGGTGATGGCGATGCCTCGCCATACGCCTGCCACCTGCGGACACCGCGGGGGGTTACATGAGCATGGTGTTGCGGATGAGGCCGACGGCCACGCCCTCCACCTCGAAGGGCTCGCCCGGCTCCACGACGATGGTCGGGTAGTCCGGGTTCTCCGCATGGAGTTCGATGAGGTGCTTGTTGCGGCGGAAGCGTTTGACCGTGACATCGTCGCCCAGGCGCGCGACGATGATCTGGCCGTTCTTCGCGTCGCGGGTGGACTGCACCGCGAGCAGGTCGCCGTCCATGATGCCGGCGTCGCGCATGGACATGCCGCGCACCTTCAGCAGGTAGTCGGGCCGGCGCTGGAACAGGCCGCTCTCGACGTAGTAGGTCTGGTCGACGTGTTCCTGCGCCAGGATGGGCGAGCCGGCGGCCACGCGGCCCACCAGCGGCAAGGCGAGTTGCGCGAGGCCTTGCAGCGGCAGCTGGAACTGCTTGATGCGCGACTCGTGGATGGACCGCAGCGCATCGCTCTGGAGCCGGATGCCGCGCGAGGTGCCGCTCACGAGCTCGATGACGCCCTTGCGCGCCAGGGCCTGCAGGTGCTCCTCGGCCGCGTTGGCGGACTTGAACCCGAGTTCGGCAGCGATCTCGGCGCGCGTGGGCGGTGCGCCGGTGCGCGCGATGGCGCTCTGGATCAGGTCCAGAATCTGTTGCTGGCGGGGCGTCAGCTTCGGTGTTTCCATGAACGCGGGCTCCTGGGGCTGCGGCGGGAGGGTTACTGTGTTGATATCCAGTATCTGTATTTTTGAACAGTTTCGCGGGGAATGCAAGTGAGCCAGCGAAGAATCGTGGTACTGGGCACCGGCGGCACCATAGCGGGCCGCGCCCGATCGTCCTCGGACAACGTCGGCTACCAGGCTGGCGAGCTCGCGGTGGCGGACCTGCTCGCGGACGTGCCGGTGCCTGCAGGGTGCACGCTGCAGGCGGAACAAGTCGCGAACGTCGACAGCAAGGACATGGACTTCGCGGTGTGGCGCAGCCTGGCGCAGCGCTGCGCCTACTGGCTGGCGCAACAGGACGTCGCCGGCCTCGTGGTCACGCATGGCACCGATACGATGGAGGAGACCGCGTTCTTCCTGCAGTCGCTGCTCGCCCCGGCCAAGCCGGTGGTGCTGACCGGCGCCATGCGGCCAGCCAGCTCCGCGGCGCCCGACGGGCCGCAGAACCTCACGGACGCGCTCGTGGTCGCGGCCTGGCCCGGGGCGAGCGGCGTGTGCGTGCTCTTCGCCGGCACCGTGCACGGTCACGCGGACGTCCAGAAGGTGCACCCTTACCGCCTCGATGCGTTTTCCTCCGGCGACGGCGGACCGCTGGCCTTCGTCGAAGAAGGGCGGCTGCGCGTGCTCCGTCCGTGGCCTGGCGGAACACCAGCGCGGGCCGTAGCCGCGCTCGCCGCGGCCGAGGGGTGGCCGCGCGTGGAGATCGTGACCAGCCACGCCGGCGCCGGTGGCGCCATGGTGGACGCGCTGGTGCGCGACGGCGTCGCAGGGCTGGTCGTCGCGGCGACCGGCAACGGAACCGTGCACCACGCGTTGGAAGACGCGCTGCTGCGTGCGCAAGCCGCGGGCGTGGCGGTGCGGCGCGCGACGCGCTGTCCCTTCGGGCGCATCGTGCCGCATGCGGGCAGCCGCCTGCCGGCGGCCGAGGGCCTGTCGCCGGTCAAGGCCCGCATCGCCTTGCTGCTGGAGCTGATGGCCTGATGTTCGCGGGCCTGCAGTCGCACGCCTGGGCGTACCCCGTGCTGGAGATGATCCACATCTTCGGTATCGCGCTGCTGCTGGGCAACCTCGTGCTGCTCGAGCTGCGCGCCTTCGGCAGCGGGGTGGCCCTGCCGGTCCAGCCCCTTGCGCGGCTGGCGCTGGGCATTGCGGTCTCCGGTTTCGCCCTGGCCGCCGGCAGCGGTGCGCTGATGTTCGCGAGCCAGCCGACCGAACTGCTCGCCAACCGCGCCTTCACCCTGAAGATGGCGTTGATTCTCGCGGCGGGGTGCAATGCAGCCTGGTTCCACCGCCGCGGCTCGATCGCGCGCTGCGACACCGCCGCGCGCGCCCAGCTCGTGCTCTCCACCCTGATCTGGCTGTCCGTGCTCGCCTGCGGCCGCTGGATCGCCTACCGTTAGGACCGCCTATGACGACCCGCCGTACCTGTCTGCTGGCCGCGCTCGCGTGGCCTCTCGCCGCCCGCGCGCACCATGGCTGGAGCAGCTTCGACCAGGACCGGCCCCTGTTCGTCCAGGGCCGGGTGGTCGCCGTGCGCTGGCACAACCCGCACGTGGAGCTGGAAGTGGAACTGCCGCCCGATTACAAGGTGCCCGGTGACCTGGCCACGCGCGAGATCCCCGCGCAATCGGCTCCGGTCGACGGCAAGGCCTTGCTGGCACGCGCCACCGCGCCCGCGCGCAAGGACCGCCGCTGGACGATCGAGCTGGCGCCGCTGACGCGGATGGAATCGTGGCGCATCACGCCGGTGAAGGTGGGCGCGACGGTCGGCGTGCTCGGCTACACCTTGCAGGGCGACAAGGAGGCCGTGCTGCGCGCGGAGTATCTCTACGTGGACGGCAAGGCCTACGGGCTGCGTTCCAGCCCGGCCTGATCAGGCGCCGCAGTCGGCGAGCGCGGTAAGCGCGCGGGCGGTGATCTCTTCGACGCTGCCGAGCCCATCGATCCGGCGCACCTTCGGCGCATTCTGCGGATCGGACTTGGCCCAGTTGGTGTAATAGTCCACCAGCGGCCGGGTCTGCGCGGCGTAGACCTCGAGCCGCTTGAGCACGGTCTCTTCGCGGTCGTCGTCGCGCTGGATCAGCGGTTCGCCGGTGACGTCGTCCTTGCCCTCCACCTTGGGCGGGTTGAACTTCACGTGGTAGGTGCGGCCGGAGGCGGGATGCGAGCGGCGGCCGCTCATGCGATCCACGATCTGCTGGAAGGGCACGTCGATCTCCAGCACGCAGTCGATCTTCACGCCCGCGTTCTTCATCGCGTCGGCCTGCGGCAGGGTGCGCGGAAAGCCGTCGAACAGGAAGCCGCGCACGCAGTCCGGCTGCGCCAGGCGCTCCTTGACCAGGCCGATGATGATCTCGTCGCTGACCAGCGCCCCGGAATCCATCACCTTCTTCGCCGCGAGCCCCAGCGGCGTACCCGCCTTCACGGCGGCGCGGAGCATGTCACCCGTCGAGATCTGCGGGATGCCGTATTTCTGGCAGAGAAAGGTGGCCTGTGTTCCTTTTCCGGCGCCTGGCGCGCCCAACAGGATCAGTCTCATCGGGGGTCCTCGGAAGTTTTGGATTCGCTCCGGCACTGCTGGCCGGCGCCTCCCGCGCGGCCGTCGCACCTGTTGCTGCAGAGGATAGCACGCACCCCCTGCGTGGAACTTACTGCCGCGAGTGCGCGCGGCTTATCGGCCAGAGGAGAAATGGCGGCGTACGCGCTCCAGGTCCTCGGGCGTGTCGACGCCCGGGCCCGGTGCCACATCGCTCACGTGCACCGCGATGCGGTGGCCATGCCAGAGAGCGCGCATCTGCTCCAGCGCCTCGCAGGTTTCCACCGGCGCTTGCGGCAGGCCGGGGAAAGCACGCAGGAATCCCGCGCGGTAGCCGTAGATGCCGACGTGGCGCAGTGGTGCGGGCTCGGGCAGGGCAGTGATGCCCGCCGCGAATCCGTCGCGCCACCAGGGGATGGGCGCACGGCTGAAGTACATGGCCAGGCCGTCGGCCTGCAGCACCACCTTCACCACGTTGGGGTTGCGGAACTCCTCGACGCTGGCGATCGCATGCGCCGCCGTGCTCATGCTCGCCTGGGGACGCGTTTCCAGCAGTTCGGCGACGGCGTCGATGAGGGCAGGGTCGATCAGCGGCTCGTCGCCCTGGACGTTGACCACCACGTCGTCCTGCTCCAGCCCCAGCAGGTGACAGGCTTCGGCGAGCCGGTCGCTGCCGGAAGGGTGGTCGGCGCGCGTGAGCACGGCACGCACGCCGTGGCGGCTGCAGGCGTCGGCCACGCGCGGGCTGTCGGCCGCGACCACGACCTGTGCAGCGCCGGACTGTTCCGCGCGCTGCGCGACGCGCACGACCATGGGCAGGCCCGCGATGTCGGCGAGCGGCTTGTCGGGCAGGCGGGTGGAGGCCAGCCGCGCCGGGATCAGGACGGTGAAGCGCATCGCGCTAGACGAGCGGGGTGCGCGCGGGCAGGCGCTCCAGTTCGTCGTCGGACAGCGTGCGCGCCTCTTCCTCGAGCAGGACGGGGATGCCGTCGCGGATGGGATAGGCGAGGCGGGCGCTGCGCGACAGCAGCTCCTGGCGCTCGCGGTCGTAGTCGAGCGGCCCCTTGGTCACGGGGCACACCAGCAGCTCGAGGAGGCGCGAATCCATGGCGCGATCATAGCCGCGCGTCCAGCAGCCCATCGAAGGCCTGCCAGAAGGCGGCCGGGATGGTGACCTGCAGAGGCACGGCCCAGGCATCGGGCCGCGTGCGCCAGAGTTTCACCGCATCCTTTTCGGTGCACACCAGGACCGCGTCGGCCGGCAAGAGCGGCCCGTCGGCGAACGCGTGGTGGTCGGGCAGGGGATGGGTCTGCGCGGGCGCCACGCCGGCATCGCGCAGCATGCGGAAGAACACTTCGGGGTTGGCGATGCCTGCGATCGCATGCACCGGGCCGCCGCGAAGCTCTGCGAGCGCCTTGCGCGTGCCGTCGGCACGGATCGCGAAATCCGCCAGCGCGCGCTCCATCGGATAGGCCTCGATGCCTTGCGGGCGCCCGTGCGCGAGCACCAGGTCGACCGGCCGCGGCCAGGACTCGCGCAAGGGCCCGGCGGGCAGCAGCCAGCCGTTGCCGGTGCCGCGCTCGTCGAACACGCACAGCTCCAGGTCGCGGTGCAACGCGTGGTGCTGCAGGCCATCGTCGCTCACGATGACACGCGTCGCGGGATACGCACGCAGCAGCGCGCGTGCCGCGTCGGCGCGCCGGCGCGCCACGAAGACGGGAGCGCCGGAACGCCGGCGAAGCAGCAGCGGCTCGTCCCCCGTGCGCGCGGCCTCGTCGCCGGGCTGCACCTCCAGGCAGGCATCGCCGCTGCGGCCATAGCCGCGCGATACCACGCCCGCGGCGATGCCGCGCTGCGCGAGGTGTTCCAGCACGGCGAGCACCACGGGTGTCTTGCCCGCGCCGCCCGCGACGACGTTGCCCACGACGATCACGGGCACCGGCAGGCGCTCGGGCCGGCGCAGCGCCCGGTCCAGGGCGACCAGCGCGCGGTACAGGAGGGACAGGGGATAGAGCAGCCGTGCGACCGCGCCGCGGCGCAGCCACGCGCGCTGCAGCGCGCTCACTTGGCGCCGGCCGCCGCCGAAGACTGGGTGGCGAAGGTGATCTGCGACAGGCCCACGCGCCGGGCCGCCTCCATCACCGTGATCACGGACTGGTGCGACGCGGTCGCGTCGGCGGTGATGATCACCACCGCGTCCTTGCCGGCCTTGGCCGCATCCGCGATCGAGGGCGCGAGCGTTTCCGCATTGCGGCCATTCACCGGAAGCTTGTTGACCATGTAGCGCCCGTCGGCCGACACGGCGACGACCACTTCGCGGGGGTAGTCGCGCTGCGCATCGGCGTCGGCGACCGGCAGCTTCAGCTGCATCTCCGTGAACTTGCTGTACGTGGTGGTCAGCATCAGGAAGATCAGCACCACCAGCAGCACGTCGATGAACGGGATCAGGTTGATCTCCGGTTCTTCCTTGGCGCGGGGACGGAAGTTCATGCCCTGCGCAGGTGGTTCAGGTGACGCGCGAAGCGTTCGGCGGCCAGTTCCAGCGTGAGCAGGTAGGCGTCGACGCGGCCCCGGAAGTAGCGCCAGAAGATCAGGGCGGGAATCGCGACGATCAGGCCGAAGGCCGTGTTGTAGAGCGCCACCGAGATGCCATGCGCGAGCTGCGCCGGGTTGCCGCCCGTGGCGCCGCCGGCCGGACTCTGCGAACCGAAGATTTCGATCATGCCGATGACCGTGCCCAGCAGGCCCAGCAGCGGCGCGGCGGACGCGATGGTGGCGAGTGCATTCAGGTAGCGCTCCAGCCGATGCGCGACGGCGCGGCCGACGTTTTCCATGTTGGCGCGCAGGTCGGCTTCGGTGCAGCGCGGGTCGGAGTTCAGCGCGCGGAAGCCGCTGGCGAGGACTTCGCCGAGCGCGGAGTTCTGCTCGAGCTGGCGGACCACGTCGGGCGCGGGCACCGAGGTGCGCGACACGGCCAGGGCTTCGTCCAGCAGGCGCGGCGGGGCGATCTTCGCGGCCTTCAGGCTCAGGAAACGTTCGATGATGAGGGCGAGCGCAAGGATGGAGCAGGCAACCAGCGGCCAGATCGGCCAGCCTGCGGCTTGTATGATCGAAAACAAACGGGGGTCCTCCGCCGGGGGCTCTTACTGCTGAAAACGGCGCCGTCGTGCGCTCGCTTGCCGCGGATTATGAGGGACGGCGCCACTGTAGGATTCGCCCTCAGGCGCGTAGGACATGACGCCGTGGCCGTAGGACGACACTCACAAAAGTTGTGGATAACTTTGTTGAGAAAGCCCAGTCCCCAGACCGCCAGCCCGCACCCATGCTGCACCGTGACAGAACGATGACGAAATGAGCAGGAAAATCTCCTTTGGAATCAAGGACTTGCTCCGAGAAATCAGCATCCGCGCGGGCGCGGGGCGGCTTCCCGCTGCTTTCAAGGCGCTGTGGATGGATTTCCACCGGGTTTTCCCTGAGAGGGCGGAGGTTTGCTGACGGACGGAGGGCCGGGCGGCGCCGCGCGCCGTGTCTGGACGGTGGGCGCCCTGTGCCGCGCAGTGGCCGACGCGCTGGAAGCGCGCTTCAATCCGGTGGCCGTGCGCGGCGAGATCACCGGCTTCTCCCGCGCAGCCAGCGGCCATTGCTACTTCGGGCTGAAGGACGCGCAGGGCCAGGTGCGCTGCGCCATGTTCAGGCGCTCCGCCAGCCTGCTGGATTTCGTCCCGCGTGACGGCGAACTCGTCGAGGCCACGGGACGACTCGGCGTGTACGAACAGCGGGGCGACCTGCAGCTGGTCGTCGAGAGCCTGCGGCGTGCCGGGCAGGGCGCGCTGTTCGAGCAGTTCCTGCGCCTCAAGGCCAAGCTGGAGGCGGAGGGCCTCTTCGACGCCGCGCGCAAGCGCGAGCTGCCCCTGCTGCCCAAGGGCATCGGCATCGTCACCTCGCTCGGTGCCGCGGCGCTGCACGACGTGGTGACCTGCCTGCGGCGGCGCGCGCCGCACGTTCCGGTGGTGCTCGCGCCGGCGGCGGTGCAGGGCGCGCAGGCACCGGCGGAACTGGTGGCGGGCCTGCGATCCTTGTACCGCGTCGCCGAGCGCGGCACCATCGACGTGATCCTGCTGGTGCGAGGCGGCGGCTCCATCGAGGACCTGTGGGCCTTCAACGACGAACAGGTGGCGCGCACCATCGTCGCCAGCCCGGTGCCGCTCGTGAGCGGCGTGGGTCACGAGACCGACTTCACCATCGCCGACTTCTGCGCCGACGTGCGCGCGCCGACGCCGACGGCCGCGGCCGAACTCGCCGCGCAGCCGCAGGAGACCTGGCTGGCGGCGCTGGGCATGATGCACGACCGGCTGCGCGAAGCCGCCCTGCGCCGGCTCGACCGCGCCAGCCAGCGCCTCGACCAGGCCGCCGCCCACCTGGGCCGGCCTTCCTCGCGCACCGCCCAGCAACACCTGCGCATCGAGCGGCAGGCGCAGCGGCTGCGCTTCGCGCTGGCGGATCGCGCGCGCCGCGCGCACGACGAGCTGCTCGCGGCGCGCGAGCGCCTGCGCGGCGGCAGCACAGCGCGGCTGGAGCGCGCGGGCCGGCAGTGCGAGCGGCTTGAAATGCGGCTGCAGCTGCTCGACCCGCGACTGGTGCTGCAGCGGGGCTATGCCTTGCTGACCGACGCCGCATCCGGACAACCCGTTACCAGCGCGCAGCATGCGCACGCAGGCCAGCACCTGCGCGCCGCCCTTGCCGATGGCGAGGTTGATCTGCGGGTGCTCGCGCCTGCCGCGCAGAATCGTCCCTAGAATCAGCCGTTCAGACCACAAACCCACCGAGGAAGAAGATGGAACACGTCCTGCCCCCCCTGCCGTACCCGATCGACGCGCTGGCGCCGCACTACTCGCGCGAGACGCTCGAGTACCACCATGGCAAGCACCACCAGGCCTACGTCACCAACCTGAACAACCTGCAGAAGGGCACCGAGTTCGAGAACATGTCCCTGGAGGACATCGTCCGCAAGTCCTCGGGCGCGATCTACAACAACTCCGCCCAGGTCTGGAACCACACCTTCTTCTGGAACTGCATGAAGCCGCAGGGCGGCGGCGAAGCCACCGGCGCCGTGGCGCAGGCGATCAACAACAAGTGGGGCAGCTACCAGGCCTTCCGCGAAGCGTTCGTGAAGTCCGCCGTCGGCAACTTCGGCTCGGGCTGGACCTGGCTGGTGAAGAAGCCGGACGGCTCGGTGGACATCGTCAACACCGGTGCGGCCGGCACGCCGCTCACCACCGCCGACAAGGCGCTGCTGACCGTGGACGTGTGGGAGCACGCGTACTACATCGACTACCGCAACCTGCGCCCCAAGTTCGTCGAGACCTATCTGGACAAGCTGGTGAACTGGGACTTCGCCGCGAAGAACTTCGGCTGAGGCGAAGCGCGCGCAATGCGAAAGGGCCGCTCGCGCGGCCCTTTTTTTCTTCGTATCACTTGAATGGCGGCCCCGCCAGGCGCGTGCCCGCCTTGATCCCGCGCTTGCTGAACCAGCCGGTGTTCATCTCCAGCACGTAGCGCACGGGCTTGCTGGAGCAGTGCGAGTCCAGCGTCTGCGCCTTCATCTCCTCGATGTTGACGATGGTGCCGTCGTCGGCGACGAACGCGATGGCCAGCGGCAGCAGCGTGTTCTTCATCCAGAAGCACTGCTGCGACGGCTGCTCGAAGACGAAGAGCATGCCTTCGTGCTGGGGCATCTCCTGGCGGAACATGAGGCCGGTCATGCGCTGGTCGTTCGTGGTGGCGACCTGAGCGTCGATGACGTGCATGCCGGCGTTGAGCTTCACCCGCGGCAGATTCATCTGCGCTTCCTGGGCAAACGCGTTCAACGCGAGCACGGCGGCGGCGAGGGCAAGAAACTTCTTCATGGCACTATTGTCGGGCGGAACGAGAAATGCCCGCTGGCGCGGGCATCACGAGGCGGGAGCGAGCCCTGGCTCAGCTCTTCTTCTCTTCCTTCTTGTCTTCCTTCTTCTCGCCCTTCGTGGCGGTCTTCTTGGACTTCTTGGTCGACTTCTTGTCGGCCTTGGCGTCCTTCTTTTCCGTCTTGGCTTCGGCCTTGGCTTCGGTCTTGGCGGCCGACGCGCCCGCCATCGGGGCACCGACGTGGGAGGCGGCGAACGCGGTGGAGACCGCGAACAGGGAGGCAACCAGGGCGGCGAGCAGCTTGCTCATGGAAAATCCTTTCGATGTGGTTCCAGGGTGGTGCGCACACCCGGCGCGGGGCGGCCCATCCGTAACGGCAGGTGCCCGGCGCGCGTTGACACGCGAGGGTTTGCCCACCCCCCAAAGACAAGGGCCGCCCGAAGGCGGCCCTTGCATCCACGGAGGGAAGACGCCGGATTACGACTTCTTCTCTTCCTTCTTGGCATCGGCCTTCTTGGTGTCCTTCTTGGCGACCTTGGCCTTCTTCTCGGTCTTGGCGACGGCCTTTTCGGCCTTGTCGGCCTTCGCTTCGGCCTTCTCGGCCTTGGCTTCGGCCTTGACGGCGGTCTTCTCGGCCTTCTCGGCCTTCACTTCGGCCTTGGCAGCCTTGGCTTCCGCCTTGGCGGCGGGAGCGGCCGGCGTCGCGGGCGTGGCGGGCGTGGCTTGGGCGAAGACGGCAGCGGAGAACAGGCCGGCGATCAGGGCAGCGAGGATCTTGGTCATGGTGTTTCCTTCGGGATCGTTTTGGAAATGCCTAACGAAAATGTCAGACACCTCGGCAACGCGGCAGTGCGGGCGCCGGTTGACAGGGCCCTTCGCGCACGGCCCGCGAACGCGATTGCGGCTGCCCGGCGGCTAGAATTTGCCGGCCCGCCCGGGCTGCCCGCCGCACGGGCCGATCTTTCCTTCCCCTCCCGGAGCTTTCGCCATGGCTTACCAGCACATCAAGGTTCCCTCGCAGGGCCAGAAGATCACCGTCAACGCCGACACGTCGCTGAACGTGCCGGACCAGCCGATCATCCCGTACATCGAGGGCGACGGCACCGGGGTCGACATCACGCCGGTGATGCTCAAGGTGGTGGACGCCGCCGTGGAGAAGGCCTACGGCGGCAGCAAGAAGATCCAGTGGATGGAGATGTACGCCGGCGAGAAGGCCACCAAGGTGTACGGACCGGACGTGTGGCTGCCGGACGAAACGCTGGAGGCCGCGCGCGAGTACGTCGTGTCGATCAAGGGCCCGCTGACCACGCCGGTGGGGGGCGGCATCCGCTCGCTGAACGTGGCACTGCGCCAGGAGCTGGACCTGTACGTCTGCCTGCGCCCCATCCAGTACTTCAAGGGCGTGCCGTCGCCGCTGAAGGAACCGGAGAAGACCCGGATGGTGATCTTCCGCGAGAACTCGGAGGACATCTACGCGGGCATCGAGTACGAGGCGCAGGGCGAGAAGGCGAAGAAGCTCATCGCCTTCCTGGTCAAGGAGATGGGGGTCAACAAGATCCGCTTTCCCGAAACCTCGGCGATCGGCATCAAGCCGGTGTCCATCGAGGGCACCGAGCGCCTGGTGCGCAAGGCCTTGCAGTACGCGATCGACAACGACAAGCCTTCGGTCACGCTGGTGCACAAGGGCAACATCATGAAGTTCACCGAAGGGGGCTTTCGCGACTGGGGCTACGCCCTGGCGAAGAAGGAGTTCGGCGCCGTGGAGATCGACGGCGGGCCCTGGTGCAAGTTCAAGAACCCCAGGACCGGCCGCGACATCATCGTCAAGGACGCGATCGCCGACGCCTTCCTGCAGCAGATCCTGCTCAGGCCCGCGGAGTACAGCGTGGTGGCCACGCTGAACCTCAACGGCGACTACATCTCCGACGCGCTCGCCGCGCAGGTCGGCGGCATCGGCATCGCCCCGGGCGCCAACCTCAGCGACTCGGTCGCGATGTTCGAGGCCACCCATGGCACGGCGCCGAAATACGCAGGCAAGGACTATGTCAATCCCGGCTCCGAGATCCTCTCGGCCGAAATGATGTTGCGCCACATGGGCTGGACGAAGGCGGCCGACCTGATCATCAGCTCGCTCGAAAAGGCGATCCAGTCGAAGAAAGTCACCTACGACTTCGCGCGGCTCATGGATGGCGCGACGCAGGTGAGCTGCTCCGGTTTCGGGCAGGTGATGATCGACAACATGTGACCGGGCGGTCCCGCGCAGGCGGGAGCCGGGCCCCGCCACGGGGAGGACATGACAGCCGCCCACGGGCGGCTTTTTCCATCCCGGGGAGGGGCCAGGTTCCACAGCGTAAAATGATCGGTCGCATCGTGGCGCCCGCCGACTTCCCCCAACCTTCCTGAGAGACATCCCCTTGGCTGCCGACCGTTCCAAGATCATCTACACGCTGACCGACGAAGCGCCGTACCTGGCGACGCACTCCTTCCTGCCCATCGTCCGCGCCTTCGCCGCCGCGGCCGGCATCGAGGTGGTGGAGAGCGACATCTCCGTGGCCAACCGGATCCTCGGCGAGTTCCCGGAGTTCCTGAAGGACGACCAGAAGGTGTCCAACTCCCTGGCGGAACTGGGCAAGAAGACGCTGCAGCCCGATGCCAACATCATCAAGCTGCCGAACATCAGCGCCTCGCAGAACCAGCTGGTCGCCGCGATCCGCGAACTGCGCTCGCGTGGCTACATGGTCCCCGAGTATCCGGAAGCGCCGAAGACCGACGAGGAGAAGGCCATCCGCCAGCGCTACGCCAAGGTGCTGGGCTCCGCCGTCAACCCCGTGCTGCGCGAAGGCAACTCCGATCGCCGCGCCCCCAAGGCGGTGAAGGAGTACGCGCGCAAGAACCCGCACAGCATGGCCGAATGGAGCCCCGCGTCGCGCACGCACGTCTCGCACATGGTCGGCGGCGACTTCTACGCCAGCGAGAAGTCCATGACGCTGGACCGCGCGCGCGACGTGAAGATGGAGCTGATCACCAAGTCCGGCAAGACGATGGTGCTCAAGCCCAAGGTTTCGCTGCTCGAAGGCGAGATCATCGATTCGATGTTCATGAGCAAGAAGGCCCTGATCGCCTTCTACGAGAAGCAGATCGAGGACGCCAAGAACACCGGCGTGATGTTCTCGCTGCACGTCAAGGCCACGATGATGAAGGTCTCGCACCCCATCGTGTTCGGCCACTGCGTGCGCGCCTTCTACAAGGAAGCGTTCGAGAAGCACGGCAAGCTGTTCGACGAGCTGGGCGTGAACGTGAACAACGGCATGGCCAACCTGTACGACAAGATCGCGGCGCTGCCGCAGTCGCAGCAGGACGAGATCAAGCGCGACCTGCACGCCTGCCTGGAGAATCGCCCCGCGCTGGCGATGGTGGATTCGGCGAAGGGCATCACCAATTTCCACTCGCCCAACGACGTCATCGTCGACGCTTCGATGCCGGCGATGATCCGCCAGGGCGGCAAGATGTACGGCGCCGACGGCCGCCTGAAGGAAGTCAAGGCGGTCATCCCCGAGTCGACCTTCGCCCGCATCTACCAGGAGATCATCAACTTCTGCAAGTGGCACGGCGCCTTCGATCCCAGGACCATGGGCACGGTGCCCAACGTGGGCCTGATGGCGCAGCAGGCCGAGGAATACGGCTCGCACGACAAGACCTTCGAGATCCCGGAGGACGGCGTGGCCAACATCACCGACCTCGCCACCGGCGAGGTGCTGATGACGCAGAACGTGGAGCAGGGCGACATCTGGCGCATGTGCCAGACCAAGGACGCCGCGATCCGCGACTGGGTCAAGCTGGCCGTCACCCGCGCCCGCAACTCTGGCATGCCGGCGGTGTTCTGGCTGGACAACTACCGCCCGCACGAGGCGGAGATCCGCAAGAAGGTCGCCCTGTACCTGAAGGACCACGACACCACGGGCCTGGACATCCAGGTGATGAGCCAGACCCGCGCCATGCGCTTCACGCTCGAGCGCGTGATCCGCGGCAAGGACACCATCAGCGTCACCGGCAACATCCTGCGTGACTACCTGACCGACCTGTTCCCGATCATGGAGCTGGGCACCAGCGCCAAGATGCTGTCCATCGTGCCCCTGATGGCCGGCGGCGGCATGTACGAGACGGGTGCCGGCGGCTCGGCGCCCAAGCACGTGCAGCAGCTGGTGGAAGAGAACCACCTGCGCTGGGACTCGCTGGGCGAGTTCCTCGCGCTGGCGGTGAGCCTGGAGGACGAGGGCCTCAAGACGGGCAACAAGAAGGCCAAGATCATTGCCGACGCGCTGGATGCGGCCACGGGCAAGCTGCTGGACAACAACAAGGGCCCGTCGCCCAAGACCGGGCAGCTCGATAACCGCGGCAGCCAGTTCTACCTCACGCTGTACTGGGCGCAGGCCCTGGCGGCCCAGACCGACGATGCGGAACTCGCCAAGCGCTTCGCGCCCCTGGCCAGGACGCTCGCCGACAACGAGAAAAAGATCGTCGACGAGCTCAATGCGGTGCAGGGCAAGCCGGCGGACATCGGCGGCTACTACTTCCCGGACCGCAAGAAGGTCACCGCGGTGATGCGTCCCAGCCAGACCTTCAACGCCGCACTGGCGTCCGTGCAGGGCTGACGCCCCCGCGCACGCGAGGAAAAAAGCCGCCCGCGGGCGGCTTTTTTCTTTTGCACGGGCGCAACGTGCGCGTCGCCGCCTGTGCGTTCCTGCACGGCCGTCCGGCGTGCGTTTCGTTGCACCTGCCCGTGCATGCGCCCCGCGCAGCTACCGTTGCGTCGGTATCACTCGAGAAAGTTGGGACGCATGCGTAGCTTGATCCTCCTGGCCGCCGCCGCCGTGCTCGCCGCGCCGGCCGTGCGCGCAGACGACGACCATCATGGCCATGGCCATGGCCATGGCCACGGGCATGGAAAGAAGGAAGAGTACTGGGACGGCAACTGCAAGGTGGAACGCAAGTGGAAGCACGGCGAGTACGAGGAAAAGCGCAAGTGCAGGGCCCCCGAGCGCGTCGTCGTGGTCCCGGCACCGCAGCCGCAGCCGCAGGTCGTGTACGTGTACCCGCCGTGGATGCACCGCGAGCGCAACGAGGTGACCTACGTGCCGCAGTACCAGCCGCCGCAGCGCGTGGTCTCCGGCGCGAGCTACTGCAATAGCGAGACCGTGGGCCAGGTGCTGGGCGGCGTCGTCGGCGGCGCGCTGGGCAGCCAGATCGGCAAGGGCAACGGCCGCACCGCCGCCACCATCGGCGGCGCCATCGCCGGCGTCCTGGTCGGCGGTGACGTGGGCCGCAGGATGGACGCGGGCAACCAGGCCTGCGTCGGCCAGGTGCTCGAAGTGGCCCCCGTGAACCACCGGGTCCAGTGGGTCGAAGGACCTTCGACCTACGTCGTGGTGCCGGCCAAGGCCGTCATGCGCCAGGGCAGCTACTGCCGCCCCTACACCGTGGAAGTGCGCGGGCCCTACGGGACGCAGCGCAGCAACGGCACGGCCTGCCGGCGCGGCGATGGCGTATGGGTCGCCGCCTGAAGCAGCAAAGCCGCCCTCGGGCGGCTTTTTTCTGGCCTGCGTCCCGGCCGGGGGGCGGGATGGACTTCAGCGCACGGGCGCGCTGCCCCGGCTCACTTCTGTGCGTGGTCGCTGCCGTGGCCGCCGGCCGCATGGAACTGCGGCGCTCGCACCTTGGGCTGGCGCGGGGGGCGTTCGCTGGCTGAGGGCTGCGTCTGGATCGGGCCAGGCTGGGCCTGGATGTTCTGCGCAAGTTGGCCCTTGGGCCCCTGCTGGATGTCGAAGCTGACGCGCGAGCCCTGCTTGAGCGTCTTGAAGCCATCCATGGCGATCGCCGAAAAATGGGCGAAGACATCGGAGCCGCCGCCATCCGGTTCGATGAATCCGAACCCCTTGGCGTCGTTGAACCACTTGACTGTGCCGGTCGCCATGATGCGCGCCCCTACTCTTTGTTCCCTCGGAGCGCGCGAGTGTCCTTGAGAACCGCTCAACTGTCAATATTTTCACTTAGTGGCAGCCAGTTTCGCGCCGATTCCGGCGTCCTGCTCGGCAGCGCGCGCCTTCGGTGTAGGAAATGGCTATCGGGTCGGGCTTGTCGCTTGAATGTGACGGGACCGTCACCAATTCACCTAGGGTCGGCGGGTGCTGTTTCCCGTCGATAGAATGAATTTCATGGCCAGTCAGACACCTACTCCTCCTCCGGCCGGTCCCGTCATCCGGCCGTCGGACGATGACGGCGGGTCTGTGGTGGCGGAGCGCAAAACCCAGAAGACCAAACCTCCGCAGATGTACCAGGTCGTCATGCTGAACGACGACTACACGCCCATGGAGTTCGTGGTGGTGGTGATTCAGGAGTTTTTCAACAAGGATCGCGAGACGGCTACCCAGATCATGCTGAAGATCCATCTGGACGGCAAAGGCATCTGCGGGGTGTATTCCCGCGATGTCGCGGCCACGAAGGTCCAGCAAGTCCAGGAGGCCGCCCGCCAGGCGGGCCACCCCCTGCAATGTTTGAGTGAACCGGTGTAAAGGACCGGGCTCAGAGGAAGTAGAAAACGTTTTGAACGACAGGCACAAGGAAATCTCATGATTGCCCAGGAATTGGAAGTCAGCCTCCACATGGCCTTCGTGGAAGCGCGTCAGCAGCGCCACGAGTTCATCACCGTGGAGCACTTGTTGCTGGCCCTGCTGGACAATCCCAGCGCGGCCGAAGTGCTGCGCGCATGCAGCGCGAACATCGACGACCTGCGCAAGTCGCTGGCGAACTTCATCAAGGACAACACGCCCCAGGTCGCGGGCACGGACGACGTCGACACCCAGCCCACGCTGGGGTTCCAGCGCGTCATCCAGCGCGCGATCATGCACGTGCAGTCCACCGGCAACGGCAAGAAGGAAGTCACCGGCGCCAACGTGCTGGTGGCGATCTTCGGCGAGAAGGATTCGCACGCCGTGTACTACCTGCACCAGCAGGGCGTCACGCGCCTGGACGTGGTGAACTACATCGCGCACGGCATCAAGAAGAGCGATCCGCCCGAGCCCGCCAAGGGCGGCGAGAACGCATCGTCCGAAGAGGGCGAGGGCGGCGAGAAGAACGAGAAGGCTTCGCCTCTCGAGCAGTTCACGCTGAACCTCAACCAGTCGGCCAAGGACGGCAAGATCGACCCGCTGATCGGCCGCGAGTACGAGGTCGAGCGCGTGATCCAGATCCTGTGCCGCCGGCGCAAGAACAATCCGCTGCTGGTGGGCGAGGCGGGCGTGGGCAAGACCGCGATCGCCGAAGGCCTCGCATGGCGCATCGTGCAGAAGGAAGTGCCGGAGATCCTCGCGGACTCCAACGTGTACTCCCTGGACATGGGCGCGCTGCTGGCGGGCACCAAGTACCGCGGCGACTTCGAGCAGCGCCTCAAGGGCGTGCTGCGCTCGCTCAAGGACAAGCCCAACGCGATCCTGTTCATCGACGAGATCCACACGCTGATCGGCGCCGGCGCCGCCTCGGGCGGGACGCTGGACGCATCGAACCTGCTCAAGCCGGCGCTCTCGAGCGGCTCGCTCAAGTGCATCGGCGCGACCACGTTCACCGAGTACCGCGGCATCTTCGAGAAGGACGCGGCGCTGTCGCGGCGCTTCCAGAAGGTCGACGTTGTCGAGCCCAGCGTGGAGCAGACGGTGGAGATCCTCAAGGGCCTGAAGTCCCGCTTCGAGGAGCACCACAGCGTCAAGTACGCGGCGGCCGCCCTGCAGGCGGCGGCGGAGCTGTCGGCGAAGTACATCAACGACCGCCACCTGCCGGACAAGGCCATCGACGTGATCGACGAGGCGGGCGCCGCCCAGCGCATCCTGCCGGTGAACAAGCGCAAGAAGACCATCTCCAAGGCGGAAGTCGAGGAGATCGTGGCCAAGATCGCGCGCATACCGCCCGCGTCGGTGTCCAGCGACGACCGCAGCAAGCTGCAGACGCTGGAGCGCGACCTGAAGTCGGTGGTGTTCGGCCAGGACAAGGCGCTGGACGTGCTGGCGGCTTCCGTGAAGATGGCGCGCAGCGGCCTGGGCCGCGGCGACAAGCCGATCGGCGCCTTCCTGTTCTCCGGCCCCACCGGCGTCGGCAAGACGGAAGCGGCCAAGCAGCTGGCCTACATCATGGGCATCGACCTGATCCGCTTCGACATGTCCGAGTACATGGAGCGGCACGCGGTGTCGCGCCTGATCGGCGCGCCTCCCGGCTACGTCGGCTTCGACCAGGGCGGCCTGCTCACCGAAGCCATCACGAAGAAGCCGCACGCGGTGCTGCTGCTCGACGAGATCGAGAAGGCGCACCCGGACATCTTCAACGTGCTGCTGCAGGTCATGGACCATGGCACGCTGACGGACAACAACGGACGCAAGGCCGACTTCCGCAACGTGATCATCATCATGACCACGAACGCGGGCGCCGAGACCATGAACAAGGCGGTGATCGGTTTCACCAACGAGCGCCAGGCGGGCGACGAGATGGCCGACATCAAGCGCCTGTTCACGCCGGAGTTCCGCAACCGCCTGGACGCGATCGTCAGCTTCCGCGCGCTGGACGAGCAGATCATCCTGCGCGTGGTCGACAAGTTCCTGCTGCAACTCGAGCAGCAACTGTCGGAAAAGCGCGTGGAGGTCACCTTCACCGACGGCCTGCGCAAGTACCTGGCCAAGAAGGGCTTCGACCCGCTGATGGGCGCCCGTCCGATGCAGCGCCTGATCCAGGACACGATCCGTCGTGCGCTGGCGGACGAACTGCTGTTCGGCCGGTTGACCGAAGGCGGCCGCCTCACGGTGGACATCGAGATCAAGACCGACGACAAGGGCACCGAGACGCCGGACGTGAAGCTGGACATCCAGCCGTTGCCGAAGAAGGAAGGCAAGGCCAGGCCCGAGCCGGAGGAGATCTCCACCGACGGGCAGTGAGTGCCCCCGGGATGAAAAAAGCCGCCTTCGGGCGGCTTTTTTTCGTCCGAATCGCGGGCGGCGGCTTCGCTGTCGCCGCGAACCCGCCGGCGCGGTTTCTCCACTGCCTCCGTTACGCCGGCAGCAAGCCCTTTTGCCGCAGCAGCGGTTCGATCACCGGATCGCGCCCGCGGAACGCGCGGAAGGCCGCGCCCGGTTCGACGCTGTTCCCGGTCGAATAGATGCATTGCCGCAGCCGCGCGGCCACGTCTGCGGCAAAGGGATTGCCGGCTTCCAGGAACGCTTCCCACGCGTCGGCGTCCAGCACCTCGGCCCAGAGATAGACGTAGTAGCCCGCCGCGTAGCCGTCGCTCGCGAACAGGTGCTGGAAGTGCGCGAGCCGGTGGTTGATGCCCACCGCCGCGGGCAGGCCATGGGCGTGCAGCACGTCGTCCTCGAAGGCCGTCCAGTCCGCCACCGAGGCGGGGTCCGGGTGGCGGTGCACCGCCATGTCGGCGATCGCGCTGCCGCAGTAGCGCAGCGTCTCGTACGCCTCGCCGAAGCGCTGCGCCGCGCGCAGGCGCTCGATCAGCGCGTCGGGAATCGGTTCGCCCGTCTCCACGTGGCGCGCGTGGCGCCGCAGCACCTCGGGCTCGGCCATCCAGTGCTCGAACAACTGCGAAGGCAGTTCCACGAAGTCGCGCAGCACCTGCGTGCCGGCCAGGCCGCCATAGCGCACGTTCGATAGCAGGCCGTGCAGCGCGTGGCCGAACTCGTGGAACAGCGTGCGCACGTCGTCGAAGCTCAGGAGGGTCGGATCGCCCTTGGCGAAGTTGTTGTTGTTCAGGATGACGGGCAGCACCTCGCCGCCATTGCGCGCCTGCACGGCCAGGCTGCTCATCCACGCGCCGCTTCGCTTGCTGGTGCGCGCGAAGTTGTCGTGCACGAAGAGGCCCACCGCGCGACCCTGCGCGTCCTGCACTTCGTAGGCGCGCACGTCGGGGTGGTACAGCGGCAGGTCGGAGCGCGGCGTGAAGCGCAGCCCGAACAGGCGCTGCGCGCAATCGAATGCGGCGCGCACCATCGCGTCCAGCGCGAAGTAGGGCTTGACCTGCGCATCGTCGACCGCGAAATCGCGCCGGCGCACCTTCTCGGCCCAGTAGCGCCAGTCCCAGGCTTCGAGCGTGCCGGCTTCGCCCGCTGCGCGCCGCACGGTGTCCAGGCTCGCGCGCTCCGCTTCCAGCGCGAGCTTGGCGCGTTCCCACACGTCCAGCACCAGGCGGTCGACGGCGTCCGGCGTCCCGGCCATGCGGTCCACCAGGGCGTAGTCCGCGTAGGTGGCGTAGCCGTGCAGGTGTGCCTGTTCCTGCCGAAGCTGCAGGATGCGCGCGATGAGCGGCCGGTTGTCGTGCTCGCCGGCGTGCGTGCCGCGCCCCACCCAGGCGCGCCAGGCCTGTTCGCGCAGGTCGCGGCGCTCGCAGAAGGTCAGGAAGGGCAGGATGGACGAGCGCGAGAGCGTGATCGCGCAGGCATCGCCCAGGCCGCGCTGCTGCGCGGCCTCGCGTGCCGCGGCCAGCACGAAGTCCGGCAGGCCGGCGAGTTCGGCCGGTTTGCGCAGCACCAGCGCCCAGGACGATTCGTCGTGCAGCACGTTCTGGCCGAAGGCGGTGTGGCAGGCAGCCAGCTCGCGCACGACTTGCGCATAGCGCTCCTGCGCGGGTGGCGAGAGCAGGGCGCCCGCGCGCACGAAGTCCAGGTGCGTGCGCTCCAGCAGGCGCAGCTGCTCCGTGTCCAGCCCGATGCGCCCGCGCTGTTCGTGCACGGTGTCCACGCGGCGAAACAGCGCCGCGTCCATGTAGATGGCGCTGCGATGCGCGGCCAGCACCGGCGCCATCCGCCGCTGCACGTCCTGCAGCGCCGGCGAGGTGTGCGAGGCGCAGAGGTTGTGGAACACCATGGCGATGCGCGCCAGGCGCCGGCCGCTGCGGTCGAAGGCGGCCAGCGTGTTCTCGAAGTCGGGCACGCGCGCGTCCTGCGCGATCGCTGTGATCTCGTCGCGGTGCTCCTGCAGCGCCTGCGCGAAGGCGGGCTCGAAGTGCCCGGCCGAGATCTCCGGGAAAGGCGCCAGGCCATAAGGCGCTGTCCAGGAGGCGAGGAGGGGGTTGGGGGACGACGGCGGGGGCATTGCCCATTCTAGGGAGCGGCCCCTGGCGTTGCGGTGCTGCGGCCTTTACATGGCCGAAACGCGGGGGATATGGAGCGGCGGCGCCGCTGCGTGTCCAATGCGGGGCATGACGGCCGCCATCGCACTGAACCGTTTCGGCCTCGGCGCGCGTCCGGACGAGCCACTGCCGGCCGACCCCAGGGACTGGCTGCTCGCGCAGTTCGCGCGCTACCAGCCGCTGCCGCTCGCATGGCAGCCGCTGCCCCGCACGCCGGCGCTGGTGCAGGGCCTGCTCGCGCAGCAGCGGGCCGTGCGCCAGGCGCCCGAAGCGGAGAAGGCAGCCGCGCGGCAGGCCTACCGCCGCGCCGCGCGCGAGGACTACCAGGCGGCCGTGGGCGCGCGCGTGGCCAGCGCGCTCGTCACCGACGCTCCCTTCGTCGAACGCCTGGTGCATTTCTGGGCCAACCATTTCGCCGTCTCCGTCGACAAGGTGGCCGTCGTCGGCCTCGCGGGTGCGCTGGAAGCCGATGCGATCCGGCCGCACGTGCTGGGGCGCTTCGAGGACATGCTGCTGGCCGTCGCGCGTCACCCGGCCATGCTCCTTTACCTGGACCAGGCCGCTTCCATCGGCCCGGACAGCGTGCTCGCGCAGCGTGCGGCGGAGCGCCAGCCGCCCCGGCGGCGCGGCCTCAACGAGAACCTCGCGCGCGAGATCCTGGAACTGCACACCCTGGGCGTGCGCAGCGGCTACACGCAGGCGGACGTCACCGAGTTCGCCCGCGCCTTGACCGGCTGGAGCCTGCCCGGCGTGGATGCCCAGGCGGCGGACACGGCGTTCGCCTACCGTCCCTTGCAGCACGAGCCGGGCGCGCGCACCATGCTCGGGCGCAGCTATCCGCAGGCCGACGAGCAGCAGGCGCGCGCGATCCTGCACGACCTCGCCGTGCACCCGGCAACGGCGCGCCGTGTCGCGACCCGGTTGGCACGCCATTTCGCCGGCGACGAGCCGCCGCCCGCGCTGGTGCAGCGGCTCGCGACGGCCTTCGAGCGCAGCGCCGGAGACCTGCCGGCGGTCTACCGCGCGCTGGTGCAGTCGCCCGAGCCCTGGACAGCCGTGCCCCTGCGCTTCAAGTCGCCATGGGACTGGGCCGTGTCCAGCCTGCGGGCGCTCGGCCGCCGTGAGCTGCCCGCCATGCAAGCCGCCAACCTGCTGAACCAGCTGGCGCAACCGGTGTGGCGCCCCGGCTCCCCCGCGGGCTGGGACGACACGGATGCGGCCTGGGCGGCGCCCGACGCCCTGCTGCGGCGCGTCGAGATGGCACAACGCATCGCCGCGCAGGCCGGGGATGCGATCGATGCGCGCGCGCTGGCGCCGCGCGTCCTGCCTGGCAGCCTGGGCGAGCCGACGGCTCACGCCATCGCGCGCTCCGAAAGCCCGGCCGGTGCGCTGGCGCTGCTGCTGGTGTCCCCCGAGTTCCTGAGGAGATGAGGATGAGGCTTGCCCGCCGCGGTTTTCTCGCCGGTGCCGGCGCGCTGCTGCTCGCACCGCGCATCCTGTTCGCGCAAGCCGCCACCGAGCGCCGCTTCGTGTTCGTCATCCAGCGCGGTGCGGCCGATGGCCTGAACACCGTGGTGCCGTATGCGGACCCGGCCTATGCGTCGCTGCGCGGCGCGCTGGCGGTGGATCCCGCGGCGGCGATCCGCCTGGACGGCAGCTTCGCCCTGCATCCTTCGCTGCAGGAGTTCGGCCGGCTGCACGCGCAGGGGCAGGCGCTGTTCGTGCACGCCGTCGCCTCGCCCTACCGGGATCGCTCGCACTTCGACGGCCAGAACGTGCTGGAAAGCGGCGGCACCGCGCCCTACCAGGTCAAGGACGGCTGGATGAACCGCCTGGTCGGCCTGCTGCCGCGGCGCGGCAAGGACGCCATCGCTTTCGCGCCCAGCGTGCCGCTCGCGCTGCGCGGCGCCGCCGAAGTGGCTTCGTATGCGCCGTCCGCCCTGCCGGGGGCGAGCGACGACCTGCTGCTGCGCGTGCAGCAGCTCTACGAACGCGACCCCCAGCTGCATGCCTTGTGGTCCACGGCCATGGATGCACGCGGCATGGCGGGCACGCCCGGCGGCAATCGCCAGGACCCGGCCACCATGGGCCGCACGGCCGCGAACTTCCTCGCGCAGCCGCAGGGTCCGCGCATCGCGATGATCGAGACGGGCGGCTGGGACACGCACAGTGCGCAGAACGTGCGGCTCGCCGCGCAGCTGCGCGGGCTGGATGCGCTCGTGGCGGCGCTGCGCGAGGGGCTGGGAGAGGCCTGGAAGCAGACGGTGGTGCTGGTTGCCACCGAGTTCGGCCGCACGGCCGCGGCGAATGGCACGGGCGGCACGGACCACGGCACCGGTTCGGTGGCGCTGCTGGCGGGCGGCGCGGTCCAGGGCGGACGGGTGGTGGCGGACTGGCCAGGCCTGGGGCCGTCAGCGCTCTACGAAGGACGCGACTTGCGCCCGACGCTGGGGCTCGATGCGCTGATCGCGGCGACGGCGGCCGATGCGTTCGGGCTGGAGCGCGAGCGGGTGGGCCGGGCGTTGTTTGCGCAGATGCGGGCAGGGCAGGCGGTGCCGCGGATCGCCTGAGCCGGCACGGTGGGTAGGCGCAGTCACCCCCACAACGCCCGTACCGCCGGCGCGATCAAGCCGACGCCGGTCACGACCAGCAAGGCGCAAACGATCTTCAACACCGCGTCTCGCGGCCAGCCCGGCGGATGCCGCTGCAGCCACCACGTGATCGCCATGGCCAGCGGCACGGAAAGCGCGCACAGCAGCAGCGACCGCGGGCTGAACTGCCCCGCCGGCACCACCATCGCGAGCCGCACCAGCGAACCGGCGGCGAGCGTGGCCACCAGCGTGTCGCGCACCGCGTCGAGGTCCAGCGGCTGCCGGTAGAAGTGGTACACCAGCGGCGGCCCTGAAGCGGAGAACAGGCCGCCGAGAACGCCGGACAACAGCCCGTAACCGCGGAACGATGCGCGGGAGGAGCGCTGCGCCAGCGGCTGCGTCCGCACCAGCACGACGACCGCGCAGGCGAGGACGACGACGCCAAGCAGCAGCCGCAGCAGCACCACGACATTGCTGTTCAGCCAGGCCATGAGCGCGACGCCGATCGCATAGCCGAACACGCTGCCGCTGACCGTCGAACGCCAGATCTCGCGGTCCAGGGACTGGCGCGTGCCACGCAGCGCGATCGCGGCGCTCGCCAGCGACAGCACGGTGGCGACGTTCGCCACGTCCGGCAGCGGCGCCAGGTCGAACAGGCTGGTCAGGCCCAGCAGGATCAGCGCCAGCGCGAAGCCGGTGATCCGCTGGGCGAAGGTGGCCAGCGCCACGCAGGCCAGGAAGCCTGCGATCTCCCCGCCGGTCATGCCGCGCGGGCACCCAGCTTCTTGAGGATGTGCCGCCAGTGCTTCGCTTCCACCGGCGTGATCGAGAGCCGGTTGCCCTTGCGCAGCACGACCAGGTCCGCGAGCGCAGGATCGTCGCGCAGTTCCGGCAGCGTGAGGTTGCGGGTCTTCTCCAGCACCTTCACGTCGACCAGCAGCCAGCGCGGCGACTCCTGCTTCGAAGCGGCGTCGTAGTAAGGCGACTTGCGGTCGAACTGCGTCGGGTCGGGGTAGGGCGTGGACGCCACCTGCGCGATGCCGACGACGCCCGGCTCGGCGCAACTGGAGTGGTAGAACAGCACGCCGTCGCCCACGCGCATCTGGTCGCGCATGAAGTTGCGCGCCTGGTAGTTGCGCACGCCGGTCCACGGCACCGTGTGCCCGGGCGCCGCGAACGCGTCGTCGACCGAGACCTCGCTCGGCTCGGACTTCATCAGCCAGTAGTTCATCGCCGGCCGATGATACGCAAGGGCGGCGGCGGCCGCCCCTGCGTCAGTGCGTCAGTGCGTCAGTGCGTCAGCGGCCGTCCTTGTCGGCGTCGCCGGGGATGGCGCGCTCGACGCGGTGCCAGGCGTCGCGCGCCGAGCTCTTGGCCTCTTCCCAGTTCAGGCGCGAGGAGCCGCGGTTGCGCTCGTATTCGGTGCGCAGTCTGGGCTCGTAGCTGTCCCAGGTCTCGCCCGAGGCGCTGGCGCGTTCCCAGCCCGTGTAGCCGGTGCGGTAGGCGGGCGCGTAGTCGTCGTAGGTATAGCCGGGCTTGTACGAGGGCCGCTTGTCGTAGTTGTCGCGCCAGTAGCTGTCTTCGGCGGTGGGGTTCACGCGCTCGGCGGCGCCCTTGCCGGCCAGGCCCCCGGCCACGGCGCCGGCCGCGCCCCCGATCACCGTGCCGATCGGGCCGGCGATCGAACCCACCGCGGCGCCCGCTGCCGCTCCGGCGGCCGCGCCCGCGGCGGTGCCGCCGGGGTGCGCGCCCGGTTCACCGGTGATCGGATCGGCGTTGCTCGGATTCTTTGCAGTCATGGATGGCTCCTTTGGATGGTTGCGAGAGGGGCGCCTCGCAGGGGCGCGCCCGAGGGCAAGCGTGCACGAGCCAGCCGACCCGCAAGGTCATCCGCCATACCTCTGCCGTGTCGGTGCGACGCCGACACGGCGCGACGGCCGGGCTCAGCGTGCGCGCAGGCGCATGTGCAGCGGGGTCGGCGCCAGGGTGAAGGACAGGCGCTCGTCCACCTCGCCGCCGTCGGCGGCAGCGACCGAGAGCAGGTCGAAGCTGCCCAGCAACGTCGCCAGGGCCATCCGGATCTCCAGCATCGCGAGATAGCGCCCCGGGCACACGCGCGGGCCGGCACCGAAAGGCATGGAGACGCGCTTGCCTTGCGGGCCGTCCTCGCGCAGCCAGCGGTCGGGGTCGAAGGCCGCGGGATGCGGGAAGTGCCGCGCATCCATCGCCGGGGCGCGCATGAGGAAGATGCAGGCGGTGCCGGCCGGGATCGCGATGCCGCCCAGGCTGGTATCGCGCGCCGCCTGTTGCGGCAGGATGGGGGCCACGGGCTTGAGCCGCATCGTCTCGTGCGCGCAGGCATCGATGAACGGCAGCTGCTCCAGCTGCTCGAAGCGCGTGGGCACACGGTCGCCGCCCAGCACCCGGCGCACTTCGGCGCGGGCGCGCTCCAGCGCCCAACGGTGGCGCGAGAGCAGGTACAGCACCCAGGCCAGCGTGTTGGCCGTGGTGTCCTCGCCGGCCAGCAGCATGGTGGCCACGTTGGCGGCCACGTCCGCGTCGCGTAGCGTGTTGCCGGGCAGGTCGCGCGCGGCGATCATGGCCTCGATCAGGTTCGTGGGCGCCAGCCGCAGCTCGGGATGCGCCGCCATGCGGGCGCGGGCCGCGGCGATGAACTCCTGCACCGCAGTGAAGAAGGCGGCCAGGTGCCGGTCGAGGCGGCGATCCTTCGGCAGCTTGAACCAGCGCCAGTAGGGGAAGGGGGCCAGCGTGCGGGCGAACAGTGCGGGAAAGATCTTGTCCATGTGCTGCTGGATCACGTCGCCGTCGCCGTCCAGCGTGTGGATGTCGGTGCCCAGGGCCAGGCCGGAGATCACGTCCACGGTGTAGCGCATGAGGTCGCCTTGCAGCGGGATCGGCGCGTCGCCGGCGCGCTGCCACCGCGCCGCGAGCCGCTGCGCCACCTGCACGAGCGCGGGGAAGTAGCGCCGCACGTGGCCGGGGTCGAAGGCGGCCATCACCATGGGGCGCTGGCGGCGCCACTTCTCGCCGTTGGAGGCGAACAGGCCGCCGAAGCCCATCTCGGTGGCCGCCAGGGACACGCGCGCGGTGCGGCCGAAGGTGCCCGGGCGGTCGCGCAAGCCTTCGGCTGCCAGCTGCGGATCCGCGATCACCACGAAGCGGCGCGCCCAGATGCGCATGCGGTAGGCGTCGCCGTACTGCTCGCGCCACTCTTCGAGCTGCTGGTGGAAGTGCGGCAGCCGGATCTGGTGCGCATTGCCCACGAACGGCAAGCCCGGCGGGCCGGGCAGGTCGGCGATGCGCGTGACGGAGCCGGCGACGGCATTCATGGCGGGGTTCCCTCGGAGCCCGCAGCATACGGTCGTCGTGCTTGCGCGGCCAGTGAGCGATGCACTTAAGCGGCCGCCCTTCGTCCGTTCGGCAGAGGGGGGCATTAGCATGCAGGCATGAGCGCTCCCACCCCTTCCTTGCGCGTCGCCGTCATGGGCGCCGGCGCCGTCGGCTGCTACTTCGGCGGCATGCTGGCGCGTGCCGGCCATGCGGTCACGCTGATCACGCGGCCGCAGCACGTGACCGCCATCCGCGCCGACGGCCTGCGCATGGAAACGCGCCAGTTCGACGAGAACGTGCGCCTGCACGCCGACACCGAGGCGGGCGCCGCGCGTGACGCCGACCTCGTCCTGTTTTGCGTCAAGTCCCTGGACACGGAGGCCGCCGGCCGGCAGCTGCGGCCCGTCCTGCGCCCCGGCACCTTGCTGCTTTCCCTGCAGAACGGCGTGGACAACGCCGACCGGCTGCGTGCCGTCCTGCCCGAGCAGGAGGTGGCGGCCGCGGTGGTGTACGTCGCGACCGAGATGGCCGGGCCGGGACACCTGAAACACCACGGCCGGGGCGAACTCGTGATCGAACCGGCGCCGGGCAGCGCAGCGGTCGCGCAGGCACTGATCGCCGCCGGCGTGCCGACGGAGATCTCGGCCAACGTGCGTGGCGCGCTGTGGCTGAAACTGATCCTCAACTCGGCCTACAACGCGATCTCGGCGATCGCGCAGAAGCCCTATGGGGACACGGTGGCAGGCGAGGGCATCCGGGACGTGATGCGCGACGTGATCGACGAATGCCTGGCGGTGGCACGGGCCGAGGGCGTGCAGCTGCCCGTGGATCCGCACGCGGCGGCGCGCAAGCTCGTGGAGAGCATGCCGACGCAGTATTCCTCCACCGCGCAGGACCTCGCACGCGGCAAGCCCACCGAGATCGACTTCCTCAACGGCCACGTCGTGCGGCGCGGCGAGGCGCTGGGCGTGCCCACGCCGGCCAACCGCGTGCTGTGGTCGCTGGTGAAGCTGCTGGAACGGTAGGGCCCCGGGGCCGGGGGGCGCCGAGCGGTTAAGCTTGCGCCCCGCGCCCGCCATGAGTTCCGATCCCGCCCCGGCTTCGCGCCCCTCCCCCTGGCTCACCGCCAACCTGATCGCACAGCTGGCCTTCGGCCTCCTGGCCATGACCATCTGCCTGCCATCGATGCAGGACTGGCCGGCCCTGTTCGGTGCCGGCCAGGCGAGCGTGCAGCTCACGCTGAGCGCCTTCATCGCCGCGTATGGCGGGCTGCAACTGGTGTGGGGCCCGTGGTCGGACCGCATCGGCCGCAAGCCGCTGCTGCTCGCGGGCCTGGCGCTGTCCTGCGCCGGCAGCGTCCTGGCCGCGCTCGCACCGAGTCTGGCGCTGCTGACGCTGGCACGCGTGGTGCAAGGCGCGGGTTGCGCGGCGGGCATGGTGATCGCCCGGGCCATGGTGCAGGACCTGTTTACCGGCAACGAGCGCACGCGCGTGATGGCCTTCGTCGGCATGACCATGGGCGTGTGCCCGCCGCTGGCGACGCTCGTGGGCGGGCAGCTGCATGTGCGCTTCGGCTGGCAGGCCAGCTTCGCGCTGATGGCCGTGCTCGCGGCGCTGCTGATGGTCTCGGCCTGGCGCAGCCTGCCCACCGGGCGCCCCACGCAGCCGCGGCGCGGCGGCGGGCGCGAACTGCTCGCCGGCTACGGCCGCCTGCTGCGCGAGCCGGCCTTCCTGCTGTACGTGATGCTGCTCGCGTCCACGACGGCCACCTTCTACACCTTCCTCGGCGGCGCGCCCATCGTGCTGCGCAACTACGGCGTGACGCCGGAGCGCATCGGCTGGTACATCATGTGCATCCCCTTCGCTTACATCGTCGGCAACCTGTGGACCAGCCGCCTGGTGCGCCGCACGAGCGAACGCCGCATCATGGCGCTGGGGCAGGCGTGGACGCTGGCGGGGCTGGGCATCGTGGTGGTCCTCGGCCTGAACGGCGCCTCCACGCCGCTGGCGCTCGCGCTGCCGCTCCTGCTGCTGGGCATAGGCCATGGGCTGCTGGCGCCGCCGACGCTGTCCGGCACGGTTGGCCTGATCCCCGCGCTGGCGGGCGCGGCGGCGGCGGTGGGCGGCCTCATCCAGCAATTGAGCGGCGCGTTCGGCGCCTTCGTCGTCGGCCTCGTGCCGCACCAGGGGCAGGTGAACCTCGGCGTGCTGATGCTGGCCTGGGCCCTGTGCGGCCTGGCCGCGCAGCTGCTGCTGCACCTGCGCGTGGCGAAGGCCTGAGCGCGGGCTACTGCTTCGGCTGCGGGCTGGCCGTGGCGCCCAGCGCGTCGGCCTCCGGCCGCAGCACCGCCAGCAGGTCCGAGGTGGTGCGCAGGATCAGGTCGGCGCCGGCTTCCTTGAGCTCGCGCTGGGTGCCGAAGCCGCACAGCACGCCCACGGTCTGCGCGCCGGCCGACACGCCGGTGCGGATGTCGACGGTGGTGTCGCCGATCATGAGGCACTCGGCCGGCTCCACGCCCATCTTCTTCGCCCCGTACAACAGCGGCTCCGGATGCGGCTTCATGCGCTGCGTGGTCTGCGCGCCGATTACCTCCGTGAACAGCTCGCGCACGCCGAAGTGGTGCAGGAAGCGCTCCACGCGCGGCGCCATGCCGGTCGTGATGGTGACCATGGGGTAGTGCTCCGCGAGCTTGCGCAGCATCTCCTGCACGCCCGCGATCATCTCGTGCGGCACCTCGTCGATCGCTTCCGGATTGCGCGTGTGCGCCGGGTCGGCCTGCCGCCGCTTGATGGACTTCAGCCGCATGCGCAATCGCGTGAGCGGCACGTCCAGGCCGAAGCGGTCGAGCATCGCGTAGGCGCCGTGCACCGGTGTTTCCAGTCCCATCACGATCTGGCGACCCAGCAGCTCCGCCCGCCGGCCGCTCACCCCCGGGACGACGTCGAGCAGGGCGGCGAGTTGCGCCACGAGATGGTCGTCGGTGTCGGCGATGGTGCCGTCGACGTCGAAGCAGAGAGCGCGGATGCGGGGAAGGTCCAGGGCCATGGCGCGGAGGATAGGAGAAGTCCGGCCGGCCGTGGGGCGATCAGGCCGTGCCCGGGCTCATCCATCCGCTGCCGGCAGCACCAGGCAAGCTGCTGAGGTTGCCTCGGCGCCCTCGAAGAGCGAGCGGTCGGCCCTTCCCGCAAGGGGGCGCTACCGATCGCCCGCGCGCTGGAAGGTGACCTTGGCAGGCCGCCCCGGCAGCTGCATTTCGGCGGCCATTTCCGGCGTGGTCGCCACCACCTTTCCCTGCCTGAACACCTTCAGCCGATTCGCTCTCAGCCGGATGGCTTCGACCACGTCCCGCGCCTGCAGCAGGACAAAGCTCGCATCGCACCCGGCTTCCAATCCATACCGCTCGAGGTGCATCACCTTCGCGGCGTTGCTCGTTACCGCCTGGTAGCAGGAACGGATCCCCTGCTGGCTCGTCATCTGCGCCACATGCAGTCCCATGTGCGCGACCTCCAGCATGTCGCCCGAGCCCATGCCGTACCAGGGGTCCATCACGCAGTCATGCCCGAACGCGACGTTCACGCCCGCCGCCATGAGCTCCGGCACGCGCGTCATGCCGCGGCGCTTCGGATAAGTGTCGTGCCGCCCCTGCAACGTGATGTTGATCAGCGGATTGGCAACCACGCTCACGCCGCTCTCCGCGATCAGCGGGATCAGCTTGGACACGTAGTAGTTGTCCATGCTGTGCATCGAGGTGCAGTGCGAGCCGTTCACGCGGCCCTGCAGGCCCAGGCGCTGCGTCTCGTAGGCCAGCGTCTCGATGTGGCGTGACATCGGGTCGTCCGTTTCGTCGCAGTGCATGTCCACCAGCTTGCCGCGCCGGGCTGCGGCCTCGCACAGCAGCTGCACGCTCGTGGCGCCGTCGGCCATGGTGCGTTCGAAATGCGGGATGCCACCGACCACGTCCACGCCCAGGTCGAGCGCGCGCTTCATGTTGTCGATGCCACCCGGGGTGCGCAGCACGCCGTCCTGCGGGAAGGCCACGAGCTGCAGGTCGAGGTAAGGCGCCACGCGCTTTTTCACCTCCAGCATCGCCTCCACCGGCAGCAGCGACGGGTCGCTGGTGTCCACGTGGCTGCGGATGGCCAGCAAACCGCGCGCGACCGCCCAGTCGCAGTAGGCCAGGGCGCGCGTGATCATGTCCTCCGCCTTCAGCAGCGGCTTGAGCTCACCCCACAGCGCGATGCCTTCCAGCAGCGTGCCGCTCTCGTTGATGCGCGGCAGCCCGTAGCTGAGCGTCGCGTCCATGTGGAAGTGCGGGTCGCAAAAAGGCGGCGACAGGAGATGGCCGCCGGCGTCCACCGTCTCGCGTGCGGGCGCCTGCAGGCCGGGCGTGAGCTCGCGGATGCGGCCGTCCTGCACGGCGACGGACATCCCGCTGCGGCCATCGGGCAGCGTGGCATTGGTGACGAGGAGGTCGAGCATGGAAGGAGGATAGCTGCGTTGGCGGCGCCTGTCGTGCCTTGACCTGCGAGGTCATGGCCAGGTGCGCGCCGGGCGCCCACCATGCGGCCTTCTTCCACCACCACGCAAGGACATCGCCATGGACGCTTCCAGTCTCGAACGCCTCGTCGACGGCCACCTCGCCGCCTATTGCGAACGCGACGCAGCCCGCCGCGGCGCCGCCATCCGCCAGCTCTGGAATGCCCAGGGCAGGCTGGTCGATCCACCGATGGAGGCCGGCGGCCACGAGGGCATTGCCGACCAGGCCGCGACGCTGCTGGCGCAGTTTCCGCAGCACCGGTTCGAGCGCAGCACCCCGGTCGATGCGCACCACGGCTTTCTGCGGTATGGCTGGCGGCTTCTCGATGCGCAGGGCA
The DNA here is from genome assembly GCF_057784995.1 of Ramlibacter sp. G4-7. Classification (NCBI taxonomy): domain Bacteria; kingdom Pseudomonadati; phylum Pseudomonadota; class Betaproteobacteria; order Burkholderiales; family Comamonadaceae; genus Ramlibacter; species Ramlibacter sp. G4-7. Next base: position 19,613 of record NZ_JBYNTT010000006.1, on the reverse strand, counting down.
CTGCGGTGCTGCAGGGCGTCGATTTCGCCGAACTGGACGCCGAAGGGCGGCTGATGCAGGTCGTGGGGTTCTTCGGGTGGGGGCAGTAACGGTGGGTTTCGCTGTCGCTCACCTGCCGCGACCGCTGGCCGCGCCACCCTAGGAGCCGATGGGCACCGTCGCTAGCGCTCGCCCTTGCGATAGGGCTTCATCAGCGCCTGGGGATAGGCGGCGCGGCGGGCCACCAGCACCAGCGCCAGGATCGACAGTGCATAGGGCAGCATCAGGTAGACCTGGTAGGGCAGGCCGGCGCCGGACTGCTGCAGGCGCAGCTGCAGTGCGTCGAAGAAGGCGAACAGCAGCGCGCCCAGCAGCGCCTTGCCCGGCCGCCACGACGCGAACACGACCAGGGCCACGCAGATCCAGCCGCGGCCGTTGACCATGTTGAAGAAGAAGGCGTCGAAGGCCGAGAGGGTGAGGAAGGCGCCCGCCACGCCCATGAGCGCGGAGCCGGCGACGACCGCGCCCGTGCGCGCCGCCAGCACGGAGATGCCCTGGCTCTCGGCGGCCTGCGGGTTCTCGCCCACCATGCGCAGTGCCAGGCCCGCCGGCGTGCGGTACAGGAACCAGGCGATCGCCGGCACCAGCAGCAGTGCCAGCAGGGTGAGCGGTGTCTGCGCCGAGAGGATCGGGATGCCCAGGCCGTCCATGGGCGCGAAGGGATGCACGGTCGGCGGCGTGTTGACCTTGGGAAAGCTCACGCGGTAGGCGTAGTAGCTCAGCGAGGTGGCCAGCAACGTGATGCCCAGGCCGGAGACGTGCTGCGACAGGGCCAGCGCCACGGTGAGGAAAGCGTGCAACGCCCCCAGCATCGCCCCCGTGCCGGCCGCCACGGCCACCCCGGCCCACAGCGGCAGGCCGGCGTACACCGCCAGCCAGCCGGTGAACGCGCCCGCCACCATGATCCCTTCGATGCCCAGGTTCAGCACGCCCGCGCGCTCGCACAGCAGCACGCCCAGGGTGCCGAAGACCAGCGGCGTGGCGATGCGCAGCACCGCGATCCACAGGGCCGGGTTGGCCAGCAGCTCGAGGAGCGTGCTCATGCGCGCCGCACCCGGTACTGCGCGAGCAGCGTGGCGACCAGCACCGACACGAGCGAGGCCGCCACGATCACGTCGGCGATGTAGGTGGGCACGCCGATCACGCGGCTCATGCTGTCGGCGCCCACGAGAACCCCCGCGACGAACACCGCCGCCGCGAGCAGGGCCAGCGGATGCAGGCCCGCCAGCATGGCAATGACGATGCCGCTGTAGCCGTAGCCCGGCGACATGTCCAGCGTCACGTAGCTCGTGCGGCCCGCCACCTCGATGGCGCCGCCGAGGCCGGCCAGGCCGCCGGACAGCAGGGCGACCCACACGATGGTGCGCAGCGGCGGCACGCCGGCGAAAGCCGCGGCGCGTGGGTTGGCGCCGAGGGCGCGCACGTCGAAGCCGAACACCGTGTACTTGAACGCGGCCCAGAGCAGCACGGCGAGTGCGGCCGCTCCCAGCAGCCCCGTGTGCACGCGCGTGCCTGGCAGCAGCTTGCCCAGTTCCAGCTCGGACTGCAACGCGACGCTCTGCGGCCAGCCCATGGCGGTGGGGTCCTTCATCGGGCCGTCCAGCAGGGCGGAGACGCCCAGCAGCACGATGAAATTGAGCAGCAGCGTGGTGACCACCTCGTCGACGCCCAGCTTCGCCTTGAGCAGGGCCGGCCCCAGCAGCAGCAGCGCGCCGGCCAGGGCGGCGGCCGCGAACATCAGCGGCAGCAGCACCGCGGGCGGCGCGGCGAAGCCCGAACCTGCGTGCATTCCGCCCACCGCCACGGCCGCGAGCGCGCCCGCGTAGAGCTGTCCCTCGCCGCCGATGTTGTACAGGCGCGCGCGGAAGGCCACGGCAGCGGCCAGGCCCGTGAGGATCAGGGGCGTGGCCCGCGTGAGCGTCTCCGTCCAGGCGAACACCGAGCCGAAGCCGCCGCGCAGCAGGGCGGCCCAGGTGGGCGCCACGGGGGCGCCGGCCCAGAGGACGAGGAGGCTGCTGACGAGGAGCGTGAAGGCGACCGCGCCGATGGGGGCCAGGGAGAGCGCGAGGGGGGAGACGGTGGTGCGGCGTTCCAGTCTCATCGCGTGCCCCCACCCCGACCCTGCCCCGCACGGGGAGGGAGAGGAGCCGGGAGGACACCGGCCATGGCCAGGCCGATGGATTCGCGGGTCCAGGCAGACGGTGGCAGGGCTTCGGTGAGCTTGCCGGCGTGCATCACCGCGATGCGGTCGCCCAGTGCGAGCACCTCGTCCAGGTCATCGGAGACGAGCAGCACCGCCGCGCCCGCATCGCGCGCGGCCAGCAGCTGCTGCTGCACGTAGGCGACGGCGCCCACGTCGAGACCCCAGGTCGGCTGGTGGGCGACGATCAGCCGGGGCGTGCCGCCGTCGGGCGAGAGCAGGGCGCGGCCCAGGATCAGCTTTTGCATGTTGCCCCCGGACAGCGCCCGTGCAGGCGTGTCCAGCCCGCCGCCGCGCACGTCGAAGGCCGTGGTGATCGCCTGCGCATGCGCGCGCGCCGCCTGCCGCCGCACGAACGGGCCGCTGCGGAACGCGGGTGAGCGCAGCCGCTCGGAGACGGCGTTCTCCCAGACCGGCAGGTCGCCGATCACGCCCGTGCCGTGGCGGTCCTCGGGCACGCGCGCGATGCCCGCAGAAGGCAGCCGGACCCGGCCGGCGCGCGCCGCGAGCATGCCGCACAGGAGCTGCGCGAGCGCGAGCTGGCCATTGCCCGACACGCCGGCGATGGCGGTGACCTCGCCGCTGCGCAGTTGCAGCGACACGCCGGCCAGCCGGTCCCGGCCGCTGCCCGCCTGCACGTCCTGCAATTCGCAGACGACCGGCCGCTCGGCCACCGCGCTGGGCCGGCCCTGCGGCAGGGCGACGTCCTGTCCCACCATCCAGCGCGCGAGCGTGGCCGCATCGGTGTCGCGCGTGGCTGCTTCGGCGACGACGCGCCCGGCACGCAGCACGACCACACGGTGCGCCACGCGCAGCACCTCGGCCAGCTTGTGGCTGATGAAGACGATGGACAGCCCTTGCGCCACCATGTCGGCGAGCGTGCGGAACAGCCCTTCGCTTTCCTGCGGCGTGAGCACCGCCGTGGGCTCGTCCAGGATCAGGATGCGGGCGCCGCGGTACAGCGCCTTGAGGATCTCCACGCGCTGCCGCTCGCCCACGGAGAGGCTCGCCACCGGCGCATCGGGCGCGACCGCCAGCCCGAAACGCTGCGCCACCCCCAGCAGGCGCGTGCGGGCCGTGTCGCGCCGGCTGAAAGGCTGCCACAGGGGCTCGGTGCCGAGCACCACGTTCTCCAGCACCGTGAGGTTGTCGGCCAGCGTGAAGTGCTGGTGCACCATGCCGATCCCCGCGGCCAGCGCCGCCCGCGGCTGTCCTGGCGGCAGCTCGCGGCCGAACACCTCGATGCGGCCCGCATCCGGCACGTAGTGGCCGAAGAGGATGGACACCAGCGTGGACTTGCCGGCGCCGTTCTCCCCCAGCAGCCCCAGCACCTCGCCCGGCCCGAGCTGCAGCGACACGTCGTCGTTGGCCACCAGCGCGCCGAAGCGCTTGGCGATGCCCTGCATGCGCAGGACCGGGGCTGCTGCGGGGGCTCTTACTTCCATGCGGCGGGGGGAGCGCAACGCCGCATCGCGTTCACTTGCCCGACTTGGGCTGCGAGTCGTCCACCTTGACGCTGAACTTCGCTTCCTGGATGGCCTTCTCCTTGGCCTTGACCTTGGCCATCACCTCGGCCGGGACCTTCTTCTCGAAGGTGCCCAGCGGCGCCAGCTCGGAGCCCTTGAACTTCATCGTCGAGTAGTGCCCGTAGTCCTCGGCGCTGAACTTGCCCTCCTTGACCTTCTTCAGCGCCGCGTCAATGGTCGGCTCCATGTTCCACAGGGCCGACGCGACCACGGTCTCGGGGTACTTGTCCTGCGTGTTGATCACGTTGCCCACGGCCAGCTTGCCGCGCTCCTTGGCCGCGTCGGACACGCCGAAGCGCTCGGCGTACAGGAGGTCCGCGCCCTGGTCGATCATGGCGAAGGCCGCTTCCTTGGCCTTGGGCGGATCGAACCAGCTGTTGATGAAGGTCACCATGAACTGCACGTTGGGGTTGACCTCGCGCGCGCCGGCCATGAAGGCGTGCATCAGGCGGTTCACTTCCGGGATGGGAAAGCCGCCGACCATGCCGATCTTGTTCGACTTGGTCATGCCGCCGGCGATCATCCCCGAGAGGTAGGCCGGCTCCTGGATGTAGTTGTCGAACACGCTGAAGTTCGGCGCCTGCGGCTTGCCGGAGGATCCCATGAGGAAGGCGGTCTTCGGGAAGTCCTTGGCGACCTTGCGCGCGGCCGCTTCCACGGCGAAGGACTCGCCCACGATCAGCTGGTTGCCGCCGGTGGCGTACTCGCGCATGACCCGCTCGTAGTCCGCGTTGGCCACGTTCTCGCTGGCCTTGTACTCGATCTCGCCGCGCGCCTCGGCCGCCTTGAGCGCCTTGTGGATGCGGCTCACCCACTGCTGCTCGAAGGGGACGGTGTAGATGGCGGCGACCTTGACTTTGCCCTGCGCGAGCGCCAGGGCGGGGCTGGCGGCGGCGAGGGCGGCGGCAAGGGCGAGTAGGCGGCGGCGGCTGCGGGTCATGGAGGCTCCTCGGGCGTTGGGATCGTGGCGAAGTGCAAGCGTCGTGCCAGCCGCCACGGCCGTCAAGAGGGGGCGAGGTCGAAGGCGCGCTGGACGAACCACCAGCCGGCCAGCAGGGCGACGAGCAGCGAGCCGAAGCGCAGCACGCCGACCCGGTAGAAACCCGTGGTGCGCAGCGCATAGGCCAGGGGCAGGAAGGCCGCGACGATGGCCAGTTGCCCCAGCTCCACGCCCACGTTGAAGCCGACCAGGGCCAACGCCAGCGCGCCTTGCGGCAGGCCGAGGTCGGCCAGGACGGAGGCGAAGCCGAAGCCGTGCACCAGCCCGAACACGAAGGCCATCACCCAGCGGCGCCGGTCGATGGTGCCGCGCAGGTTGTTCAGCGCCGCGACGACCACCGAGGCGGCGATCACCGACTCCACCAGCCGCGAGGGCAGGCTGACGACACCGAGCACGGCGAGGCTGAGCGTGATCGAGTGCGCCAGCGTGAAGGCGGTGACGACCTTCAGCACCTCGACGCCGGCCCGCTTCAGGCTGGTGGTGGGCTGCCAGCGGCCGGCGTCGCGCGTGAGCACCGAAGGCAGCAGCAGGGCCAGCAGGAAGAGGATGTGGTCGAAGCCGATCCAGATGTGCCAGATGCCTTCGACGACGTACTGGCGCAGCGTCTCCCAGGCGCCGGTCGCGGCGAGCGGCAGGTCCTGGGGCGCGGAGTCGGCCGCGAACACGCGCGGCTGGGCCTGTGCCGCGCCGGAAGGCGTCCATTGCGCCAGGCCCCGGTGGCTGGGGTCGACATCGAAGAAGAGGCTGTAGTGCGCCTGGAGGCTGCCCGCGAGCTGCGCACAGCGGGCGTGCAGGGCCAGCACCGCGTAGGTGCCGTCGCTGTGCCGCTCCAGCATCATGGGCCCGGCGGCGGCCAGCGGGCAGGCCGCGCCTTGCGAGGACAGCGCCAGCCGCGCCAGCGCCAGCCTGGTGATGTCCGGCTCGCGCTGCCGCACCTCGCCCCAGGTGAGCTCGCCGTTGCCGTCGCGATCGAGCTGCAGCACGTAGTCGAGGTCGCGCAGCGAGATGTCCCAGCGGACGGAGACGCCCTGGGCGTCGCCGCGCAGGGTGAGGTAGCTGTCGCTGGGTTTGTGGGCCCCGGCGGACGGTGCGAGAACGAGGAGCAGGGCCAGGAGCAGCCACCGTCGCAGCCAAACGGAGAACAACCGGGCCGGCCACGCCATCACCGCACCGCCCCCAGTTTCCCGGCCAGCGCCTGCATCGCCGGGTCCTCGTAGCCACTGTCCTTCCACCACGCCAGCGCCGCCTGCGCTGCCTGCGGCTTCTTCGCGGCGAGGGCCGCGCGCATCAGGACCTCGGCATCGCGCGGCTCCTTCTGCCGCGCGTAGTTGCTCTGGGCGAACGCCAGGGCCTGCGCCGGATCGTGCGCCAGCTCCAGTGCCCAGCGCGCCGCTTCCTGTTCGTGCAGGCGATCGCCGCGCCGGGCCGCGTCCTGCATGCGCTCGCGCAGCTGCGACGCCCAGTCGGCAGCACGGCGGTCCTGCGCGGCCCGGCCGGCGAGCGCCAGGCGCAGCAGCAGCACGTCGGAGCGTTCCCAGCCGGACAGCAGGCGCAGCACGTCCGCCGGCCGCTCGCGTTCCAGCAGGAAGTCGGCGTAGGACCCGAGCAGGTACTGGTCGGTCAAGCCCAGGTCCAGCGCGGCCCGGTAGTGGCGCTCGGCGTCGCCGTGGCGCTGCAGCCGCGCCGCCATTTCGGCCAGCCGGGTCTGCGCCCACAGCATCAGGCCGGGCGGCACGTCGACGGAGGCGGCGACCGCCTTGGAGAGCAGGTCGTAGGCGGGCACGAGCTGGCCCGTGGTCGCGCGCACGTACGCCGTGCAGCCCTGCGCCAGCAGCGGCGTTGCGATGCGCGCCAGCCGGTCGCATTCGGCCGCGGCACGCGCATAGTTCGCCTGCACCATGTAGATCGCGGCGCGCCAGGCCACCGGTTCGACCGCGTCGGGTGCCAGGCGGCTCGCCTGCTCCAGGCTGGCGAGCGCCGCCGGAAAGTCGTGCCCGTACTGCTGCAGCTGCCCGCGCACCAGCCAGTAGCGGTTCTCGCCTGCGGCCGTGCCTGCCAGCGGGGTGATCGTCGACAGCGCGTAGCCCACGTAGCGCGGATCGCCCTGTGCCATGGCCAGGGCGAAGTAGCGCTCGGCGATGTCCAGGCGCAGCGCCGCGTCCTGCGGGCGGGACGCGAGCTGGCGGCGCAGCGACTCCACGGCGCGCAGCGCCGGGTCGCGTGCCAGCGGCAGGCGCTCCACGACCTCGTCCTCGCTCGCGGGCGTGAAGGGCGCGGCCGCCGCGGCGAACACGCACAGCAGCGCCGCCGCCGCGGCAGCGCAGGGCAGCAAGCGCATGGGAGCTACTTGGTGCCGAACATCCGGTCGCCGGCGTCGCCCAGGCCCGGCAGGATGTAGCCGTGGTCGTTGAGCTGGCGGTCGATGGCGGCCGTGTAGATCGGCACGTCGGGGTGGGCCTTCTGCAGGGCCGAGATGCCTTCCGGGCAGGTCAGCAGGCACACGAACTTGATGGACTTCGGATTGAGTTCCTTGAGCCGCTCCACCGCGGCGATGGCGGAGTTGCCGGTGGCCAGCATGGGGTCGACGACGATCACGTCGCGCTCCTCCATGTTCTGCGGCATCTTGAAGTAGTACTCCACCGCCATCAGCGTCTTCGGGTCGCGGTACAGCCCGATGTGGCCGACGCGGGCGCCGGGCACCACGCTGAGCATGCCGTCCAGGATGCCGGTGCCGGCGCGCAGGATGGACACGAACACCAGCTTCTTGCCGTCGATGACCTTGGTCTTCATCGTCTCCAGCGGGGTGTGCATTTCCACCTCCTGCATGGGGACGTCGCGCGTGACCTCGTAGGTCATGAGCATCGCGAGCTCGTTGAGGAGGCGCCGGAAGCTGTTGGTGCTGGCTTCCTTGTTCCGCATCAGGGACAGCTTGTGCTGCACCAGGGGGTGGTCGATGACGTGGACGTTGTTGTTGCTGGCCATGGTGCGATTCTCTTAGAAGACGGTGCCGTCGCTGGTGATCTTCAGCGGGGGCAGGCCGCCGCGAAGCCGTTGCGCGAGCTCGCGGCCGGCCGCCCAGGTGCCGCCTTCGAGCACGCAGGCCAGCGGCAGGCGCTCGGCGTCCAGGTGCAGCGACTTGCGGACCTCCACGGCGAGTTCGTCCAGCAGCGCGACCGTCAGCGCGCGCCATTCGACGACGAGTTCGTCGCCCGGCTGCCAGGTCCGGTCGCGCACCGATTCGTCGCGCAGCCGCAGGACGCCCGAGTCCAGCAGCAGGCCGCCGTTGCGGTACTCGGGCAGGGCGGTGAGCTGCTCGACGCCGCGCACCTGCACGCCGGACCAGGCGAAGGGCTCGAGCAGCGAATAGGTGAGCCACTGCGACAGCTTGTGGAACGGCACCCAGCCGTCGGTGAGGCCTTCGCCGCGCACGGCCTCGTGCCGCCAGCAGTCCCCCAGCGGCACCTCGTCGATCGCATTGCCGGAGGGCCAGATGCCGGAACAGGAAAACAGGATCTGCGACAGGATGTCGTGCGCCGCGACGTCCGCGGTGTACGCCACTTCCGGCGCCGGCGCGAGGATCTGCGCGTAGATGCCCGAGGGCCGCGGCACCTGCGGGCCGAAGACCTCCGGCTGCTCCTGCATGGCCTCACCCAGGCGCCGCAGCAGGATGGCGCGGCCTTCCAGGCCGACCAGGACGTTGTTGTCGCGGACCTGGAAGGCGTTGGCCAGGTGGTCGGTGACCAGCGCCCGCAGGCCTTGTGCATCGACTTGCAGCGGATGGTTCTTGTCGCTCGAGAACATGCCGCTGGTGAAGGCGTGGAAGCTTGCCACACCCAGGCCTTCCGAGCGCGTGAAGCGCTGCCCCGTGGCGGGCTCCACGTAGCTCCAGTCGGGGCCCGCGCCCGCATCGAGCAGGACGCTGACGAAGGTGAGGTCGAACATCGCCTCGCCGCGCACGGCCTTGGGCACGTCGCCGAGCAGCCGCTCCAGCTCGGCGCGGCGGTCCACGCCGCCGGCCTGCAGGTGGCGCCAGCGGCTGTGGAACGGGATGTGGCCCTTGGGGTAGCGCTTGCGCGTGATGTCGGCGACTTCGCGCGCGGCCGGACGCAGCGCGTCCTCGTCGACCGTGAACCACTTCGATTCGCCGGCGCGCGCCCGGGCCAGGAGCTGCCCGCAGCGCTCGCGCACGGTGATCGTGGAACGCAGCACGCTGGCGGCGGCTTCCGCCTCGGCGTTGCCGCCGACGAAGTGGGCGTCGCTCACAGCGCGCGTCCCTTGGTTTCCTTCAGCGCCTTGGCGTCCGGCACGGCGTCCGGCGTGAAATAGCCGGCGGCCTTCTTCGCCTCCATCTCCACCTGGGCGTCGGCCGGGATCAGTCCGGCCGGGATGTCCACGCGTTCGCCGACCACGATGCCGGAGCCGGTGATCGCGTCGTACTTCATGTTGCTCATGGAGACGAGGCGATGGATCTTCCTCACCCCCAGCCAGTGCAGCACGTCGGGCATCAGCTCCTGGAAGCGCATGTCCTGCACGCCGGCGACGCACTCGGTGCGGGCGAAGTACTGGGCGGCGGTGTCGCCGCCCACCTGGCGCTTGCGCGCGTTGTAGACCAGGAACTTGGTCACTTCGCCGAGCGCGCGGCCTTCCTTGCGCGAATAGGAAACGAGGCCGACGCCGCCGCGCTGGGCACCCAGGATGCATTCCTCGATGGCGTGCGTGAGGTAAGGGCGGCAGGTGCAGATGTCCGAGCCGAACACGTCCGAGCCGTTGCACTCGTCGTGCACCCGGGCGGTGAGCTCCACGTCGGGATTGGCCAGGTCGCGCGGGTCGCCGAAGATGTAGACCGTCTGCCCGCCGATCGGGGGCAGGAACACTTCCAGGTCGCTGCGCGTGACGAGTTCGGGGTACATGCCGCCGGTTTCCTCGAACAGCACGCGGCGCAGGTCGGACTCGGTGCAGCCGAAGCGCCTGGCCACGCCGGGCAGCCACCACACAGGCTCGATCGCCGCCTTGGTGACGCAGGCCGCGCCGCCTTCCATCAGGATGCGGTTGTCGGCCTTCAGCCGGCCTTTCTGCATGCCTTCGATCACTTCCGGCAGGATCACGTGCGCCTTGGTGACGGCGATGGTGGGACGGATGTCGTAGCCGGCCGCCAGCTCGCTGGCGAACACCTCCGCCACGGTCGCGCCCCAGGGGTCGAGGCTGACGATCTTGCCGGGGTCCGTCCACTGCGGGTACGGCCCGATCACGTCCGTGGGCGCGGTGTTGGTGAGGTCGGCCTTGTGCTCGCGGCTGAGCGCACCCGCCGCGACCGCGAGCGCGCGGTAGACGCTGTAGGAGCCGCTGTGCGTGCCGATCACGTTGCGGTGGCTGCGGCTGGTGGTGGTGCCGACGATGGGACCGCGCTCGCCCGGCGTTGCCGCACCCCACTGGATGGGCAAGGCGCCCTGGCCGCTGGCATGCGAGGTCAGCCGGATGTGGCGGGGAGCGGAAGGATCGGCGGCCATGAAGTCTCGCAAAGCCAAAAGCCCACTCTAGCAAAGCACGCGCCAATGCGCGATGGCTGCGCGACGGCTACTCCCCGAAGTCGCCCTCGATGGCGGCATGGATGCCCCAGTCGGCCGGCAGTTTCCCCTCGCGCACGAAGCGGTGCAGGCTGGAATAGGGCCAGTCTCGGGCACGCAACACCCAGCCGTGCTTGACCGGGTTGAAGTGGATGTAGTTGACGTGGCGGGCGAAATCCTCGTCGTCCTGGACCTGGTGCTCCCAGAAGCGGCGTTGCCAGACCGAGCGCTCGCCGCGGCGGCCGCGGGGCCTGGCGGCCTCATCGGGAAGGACGCCGAGTTCGGTCAATCGCCGCGTGAAGGATTGTTTGAGCAGCATCCAGCGCGTGGCGTAGTCGCCGTCGTCGACGGGGAGGCGCCACAAGGCGTGGATGTGTTCGGGCAGGACCACCATGGCCTCGATGTCGAAGGGATGGCGTTCCTTCACCGCTTTCAGGCACGTGCGCAGTTCCGCCACGTGGTCGACCAGGTAGCGGGCGCCCCGGTCTTCGAGGGTGAGGGTGAAGAAGAAGGTGGCGCCGGGCGAGGCGCGGAGGTCGTTGGGCATGGTGACCCAACAACGGATGGGGCTGGGGTGGGGAAGCGGCAGTCTGTTGCAGGGATGGTGTGGATTGATGCCGGGGTCAGCGAACCCCACCGTTCCATCCCCCCGCCAAAACCCTAGCGCCTCTTTCCCCCCAGGATGCTCCCCAGCACCCCCCGCGCGATCTCGCGTCCCACCGAACTGCCGACGGTGCGGATGGCGGACTTGGCGAAGCTCTCCACCATGCCTTCGTGGCGGCCGCCGCGCGGGCCGGTCGACCCGAACAGGACGTCGGACAGGCCGCCGAACATGCCGCCGCCGGGCGCCGGCGTGCCGGCCGTGCCGCCGGTGCTGCCCGCCGCCCCGGCCTGCGCGGCCTCGGCGGCCCGCCCCTTGAGCTTCTCGTAAGCCGATTCGCGGTCTTCGGTCTTCTCGTAGACGCCCGCCACCACGGAGCCCGCGATCAATGCCTTGCGCTGCTCCGGCGTGATCGGGCCGATCTGGCTGCCGGGCGGCAGCACGTACAGGCGCTCGGTGATGCTGGGGCGCCCCTTGTCGTCCAGGAAGCTCACCAGCGCCTCGCCCACCGCCAGCTCGGTGATGGCCGCGGCGATGTCCAGGCCCGGTTTCTGCCGCATCGTCTCGGCCGTGGCCTTCACCGCCTTCTGGTCGCGCGGGGTGAAGGCACGCAGCGCGTGCTGCACGCGGTTGCCCAGCTGCGCCAGCACCGAGTCCGGGATGTCCAGCGGGTTCTGCGTCACGAAGTACACGCCGACGCCCTTGGACCGCACCAGCCGCACCACGAGTTCGATGCGTTCCACCAGCACCTTGGGCGCCTCGTCGAACAGCAGGTGGGCCTCGTCGAAGAAGAACACCAGCTTGGGCTTGTCCGGATCGCCGATTTCCGGCAGCGTCTCGAACAGCTCCGACAGCATCCACAGCAGGAAGGTCGCGTAAAGCCGCGGCGCGTTCAGCAGCTTGTCCGCGGCCAGGATGTTCACCACCCCGTGGCCGTTGGCATCGGTCTGCAGGAAGTCGGCGATGTTGAGCATCGGCTCGCCGAAGAAGCGGTCGCCGCCCTGCGAATCGATCTGCAGTAGCCCGCGCTGGATGGCGCCGACGCTGGCCGCGCTGATGTTCCCGTACTCGGTGGTGAACTGCTTGGCGTTGTCTCCCACGTGCTGGAGCATCGCGCGCAGGTCCTTCAGGTCCAGCAGCAGCAGGCCGTTGGCGTCCGCGATCTTGAACACGATCTGCAGTACGCCGGCCTGCGTCTCGTTGAGGTTCAGCATGCGCGCCAGCAGCAGGGGGCCGAGGTCGGTGATGGTCGCCCGCACCGGGTGGCCCTGCTCGCCGAACACGTCCCACAGCGTGGTCGGGCAGGCCAGCGGCTCGGGCGCCGGCAGGCCGCGTTCCTTGATCACCGCGGCCAGCTTGCCCTCCAGCTTGCCGGGCTGGCTGATGCCGGTCAGGTCGCCCTTGATGTCGGCCAGGAACACCGGCACCCCGATCCGGCTGAAACTTTCCGCCAGTTTCTGCAGGGTGACGGTCTTGCCGGTACCGGTGGCGCCGGTGACCAGGCCGTGGCGGTTGGCCAGCCCGGGGAGCAGGTGCGCCTGCGTCTTGCCGTTCTGGGCGATCAACATCGGTTCGGCCATGGTGCAAAAAGTAGAATGAGGGTTCAGCAAGGTTAACGCAGAAGAGCAAGGACGAATCCGTGGCCGGTCACAGCAAATGGGCGAACATCCAGCACCGCAAGGGTCGCCAGGACGAGAAGCGGGGCAAGGTCTGGACGCGGGTCATCCGTGAAATCATGGTCGCGGCCCGGCAGGGCGGCGGCGACGTCAAGGACAACCCGCGGCTGCGGCTGGCGGTGGACAAGGCGAAGGCAGCCAACATGCCGGCCGACACCATCAAGCGCAACATCGACAAGGCCACCGGCAACCTCGAGGGCGTGAACTACGAGGAAATCCGTTACGAGGGTTACGGCATCGGCGGCGCGGCCATCATCGTGGACACCATGACGGACAACAAGGTGCGCACCGTGGCCGAGGTGCGGCACGCCTTCAGCAAGTACGGCGGCAGCATGGGCACCGAAGGCTCGGTGGCCTTCCAGTTCCGCCACGTCGGCCAGCTGATCCTGGCGCCCGGCACCAGCGAGGACAAGGTGATGGAAGTGGCCCTGGACGCGGGGGCGGAGGACGTCATCAGCGACGCCGAGGGCGCCATCGAGGTGCTCACCGGTCCGGCCGACCTCGAGAAGGTCCGCAACGCCCTGGAAGCCGCAGGCCTGAAGCCGGAACTGGCCGAGGTGACCATGCGGCCCGAGAACACGATCGAGCTCGCCGGCGACGAGGGCCAGCGCATGCAGAAGCTGCTGGACATCCTGGAAGACCTGGACGACGTGCAGAACGTGTACACCAACGCCGAGATCGCTGAATGAAGGTTCTCGTGATCGGCGGCGGCGGCCGCGAACACGCCCTTGCCTGGAAGCTCGCCCAGTCGCCCAAGGTGCAGGCCGTCTACGTGGCGCCGGGCAATGGCGGCACCGCGCTCGACGGCCGACTGGAGAACGTGCCCATCACGGACCTGCGGCAGCTGCGCGACTGGGCGCTGAAGCAGAAGATCGCCCTGACCGTGGTCGGTCCGGAAGCGCCGCTGGCCGCCGGCGTGGTGGACGACTTCCGCGCCCATGGCCTGCGCATCTTCGGGCCCAGCCAGCGGGCGGCCCAGCTGGAAAGCTCCAAGGCCTTCGCCAAGGCCTTCATGGCGCGCCACAAGATCCCCACGGCGGAGTACGAGGTCTTCACGGACGCGCCCGCCGCCCATGCCTACGTGGATCGCAAGGGCGCCCCCATCGTCGTGAAAGCCGACGGCCTGGCCGCCGGCAAGGGCGTGGTGGTCGCGATGACGCCGGCCGAAGCGCACGAGGCGATCGACTTCATGCTGCTGGACGACAAGCTCGGCGTGGCGCACAACGAAGGCGGCGCGCGCGTGGTGATCGAGGAGTTCCTGCAGGGCGAGGAAGCCAGCTTCATCGTGCTGTGCGACGGCAAGAACGTGGTGGCGCTGGCGACCAGCCAGGACCACAAGCGCCTGCAGGACGGCGACCGCGGGCCCAACACCGGCGGCATGGGCGCCTACTCGCCGGCGCCGGTCGTGACGCCCGCCGTGCACGCCCGTGCCATGCGCGAGATCATCCTGCCGACCATCCGCGGCATGGACAAGGACGGCATTCCGTACACGGGCTTCCTGTACGCGGGCCTCATGATCGGCAAGGACGGCCAGGTGAAGACGCTGGAGTTCAACTGCCGCATGGGCGACCCCGAGACGCAGCCGATCATGATGCGGCTGAAGTCCGACCTCTACGACGTGATGATGGCCGCCACCTCCGGCACGCTGGACCAGGTCGAACTGCAGTGGGACCGGCGCACCGCGCTGGGCGTGGTGATGGCCGCGGCCGGCTACCCCCTGGACCCGCGCAAGGGCGACGTGATCCATGGCCTGCCCAAGGACACCGACGACGCCGTCGTGTTCCATGCCGGCACGATCCCCAAGGACGGCCACACCGTCACCGCCGGCGGGCGCGTCCTGTGCGTCACGGCCCTCGCGGACACGGTGAAGGCCGCGCAGCTGCACGCCTACGAGGTGCTGCACCACATCAGCTTCGATGGCGCGCAGTACCGCCGCGACATCGGCCACCGCGCGGTGAAGGGCTAGCGCGTGGACCAGCACCGGGAGCAGGTCCGCTCCTACCTCTGGGACCTGCAGCAACGCATCACCGACACCTTCGGCGCCATCGACGGCCAGCCATTTCGCGCCGATCGGTGGACGAAGGACCCGGGCGAGCCGCTGCAAGGCGGCGGCCGCACGATGATCCTCGAGGGCGGCAAGGTGTTCGAACGCGCGGGCTGCGCCTTCTCGCAGGTGACCGGGCCCAAGCTTCCGCCCTCGGCGACCCAGCACCGCCCCGAACTGGTCGGGGCGGGCTTCGAGGCCATGGGCGTGTCGCTGGTCTTCCATCCGCGCAACCCGTACGCGCCCACGGTGCACATGAACGTGCGCATGCTCGCCGCGCTGCCCGAGGGCGGCGAGCCGGTGTACTGGTTCGGCGGCGGCATGGACCTCACGCCCTACTACGGCGAGGAGGAGGATGCGGTGCACTTCCACCGGGCGTGCCGCGACAGCCTCGCGCCTTTCGGTGCCGACAAGTACCCGCGCTTCAAGGCCTGGTGCGACGACTACTTCTTCCTGCGGCACCGCGACGAGGCCCGCGGCATCGGCGGCATCTTCTTCGACGACTTCTTCGAAGAGGGCTTCGACAACAGCTTTGCCTTGCAGCGTGCCGTGGGCGATGCCTTCATCGGCGCCTACCGGCCGGTCCTCGAGCGCCGCAAGGACCAGCCCTATGGCCAGACCGAGCGCGACTGGCAGCTGCTGCGGCGCGGGCGCTACGTCGAATTCAACCTCGTGTGGGACCGGGGCACGCACTTCGGCCTGCAGTCGGGCGGCCGCACCGAATCCATCCTGATGTCGATGCCGCCGCACGCGGCCTGGGCCTACCAGCAGCAGCCCGCCCCGGGCTCGCGCGAGGAGGCGCTGCTGCGCCGCTTCCTGCCGCGAAGGGACTGGGTTTGAACGCGCCCCTGCAGCGCGTGGGCATGTTCGGCGGCGCCTTCGACCCCCCGCACCGCGCGCACGTCGCGCTCGCGCGCGCCGCGGTGGAACAGCTGGCCCTCGACCGGCTCTACGTCTTCCCGACCGGCGACGCCTGGCACAAGGACCGGGCCCTCACCCCCGCCGCGCACCGGCTGGCCATGGCCACGCTGGCCTTCGCGGACGTGCCCGCCGTGCAGGTGGACGACCGCGAACTCAGGCGCACCGGCCCGACCTACAGCGTCGACACCTTGCGCGAGTTGCAGGCCGACCATCCGGGCGCGCAACTGGTCCTGCTCATGGGCGAGGACCAGGCCGCGAGCTTCACCCGCTGGCATGCCTGGCAGGACATCGCGCGACTGGCGGTGCTGGCCGTGGCCGGCCGCGGCTCGGGCGAGGGCCTGCAAGCCCTGCAGGCGCTGCCTGGCGTTCGGGTGCAGGCCCTGGACCTGCCCCAGATGCCCGTGAGTGCGACCGATATCCGCGCCCGGCTGACAATGCGGCAGGACATCTCCGCGCTGGTTGAGCCAGCCGTCGCCCGTTATATTGCTTCCCATCCTCTCTACACCACCCACTGATGACGACAGACACCGCCGCGAAGAAGGACACGCAGAAACTCCAGAGGGCCATCGTCGATGGCCTGGAGGACGTGAAAGGCCAGGACATCCAGGTCTTCAACACCGAGCACCTGTCCCCCTTGTTCGAGCGCGTCATCGTCGCATCGGGCACCTCCAACCGGCAGACGAAGGCCCTGGCTTCCAGCGTGATCGATGCGGTGCGCGAGGCGGGCTTCCCGAAGCCGCGCCTGGAGGGCGAGGAGAACGGCGAGTGGATCATCGTGGACTGCGGCGCCGCGGTGGCGCACATCATGCAGCCGGCCATCCGCCAGTACTACCACCTGGAGGAGATCTGGGGCGACAAGCCGGTGCGCGTGCGCGTCGGCCTGCCCAAGCCCGCCGCTCCGGTCAAGGCGCCGGCGGCGCCTGCGAAGAAGGTGCCCAGCCCGTCGCTCAGGCGCAGCAGCGCCGTGAAGACGGCGGAGCGCGAAGCCTCCGCCGCCAGGAAGTCCGCGGCAGGCAAGGCGCCGGCCCGCAAGGGCGCGGCGAAGACGGTTGCCAGGGGTGCCGGCGCGAAGAGCACTGCCCGCAGCGCCGCGGGCAAGGCCGCCCTGAAGGCACCGGCGAAGAAGGCTCCCGCCAAGAAGGCCGCAGCGAAGAAGGCCCCGGCCCGCAAGGCCTGAGCATGCGCCTGCTGGTGGTGGCCGTCGGCCTGCGGGTGCCCGACTGGGCGCAGGCGGCCTGGGACGACTACGCCAAGCGCTTTCCGCCGGAACTGCGCCTGGAGCTCAAGGCCGTCAAGACGGAGCCGCGCGCGTCGAAGACGCTGGCGTCGCTGCTGGCCGCCGAACGCGAGCGCATCGAGGCGGCCATCCCGAAAGGCGCGCGCGTGGTCGCACTCGACGAGCGCGGCACGGCGCTCACCACCGTGGCGCTCGCCGCCAGGCTGAAGGCCTGGCCGCTGGACAACGATGCCATCGCGCTGGTCATCGGCGGCCCCGACGGACTGGACCCCGCGTTCCGCCAGGCGGCACACGAACGCATTCGCCTGTCGGACCTCACCTTGCCGCACGCCATGGTGCGCGTGCTGCTCGCCGAACAGCTCTATCGCGCCTGGTCCATCAACGCCGGCCATCCTTACCACCGTGAGTGACTTCGTCTACCTCGCCTCGCAGAGCCCGCGCAGGCGCCAGCTGCTGGAACAGATCGGCGTGCGCTACGAGCTGCTGCTGCCCGACGCCGGCGAGGACAGCGAGGCGCTCGAAGAGGTTCGTCCGGGCGAGGCCCCGGCGGCCTACGTGCAGCGCGTGACCGGCCTCAAGCTCGATGCAGCCCTCGCGCGCCTGAGGCGGCGCGGCCTGCCGGCGGCGCCGGTGCTGTGTTCGGACACCACCGTGGCGCTGGGCCGCACCATCTACGGCAAGCCCGCGGACGCGCGGGATGCGACGCGCATGCTGCGCGAACTCTCCGCGCACACGCACCGCGTGCTCACCGCGGTGGCCGTGCAGGCCGGCCGGCGGCGTTTCGCGGCGCTGAACGACTCGCGCGTGCGGTTCGCGGCCATGACGCCGGCGCAGATCCGCGCCTATGTGGCCAGCGGCGAGCCCATGGGCAAGGCGGGCGCGTATGCGGTGCAGGGCCGCGCCGCGGTCCACATCGCGCGCATCGCCGGCTCGTACACGGGCATCATGGGCCTGCCCCTGCACGAGACCGCGCAGCTGCTGCGCGCGGCCGGCGTTCGCACTGCCTGAGGGCGGCGGGCAAGTGCGGTGGGACCTAGGTCCCATTGCAGCGCGCCGAGGCCACCGCGATCCTCCACCGGGTTCACATCCCGCAGGAGATTCACGATGCGCATCCGTTCCCGCACGCCGCAAGTGCTGGCCCTGGTCCTTGCCGCCGCGGCCGCCGCCGCGCAGACCCCGCAAGGGGACACGCCCGCCGCGACCCTCAGCGGCTCCACGGCCACCGCCCCCGGCAAGGGCATGGCCGAAGGCACGCTCAAGACCAGCGCCACGGTCGTGGCGATCGACGGCGGCGCCCGCAGCGTCACGCTCAAGCGGCAGGACGGCAAGGTGGTGACCCTTCCGCTGGGTGAAGAGGTGCGCAACTTCGACCAGCTCAAGGTCGGCGACAAGGTGCACGTCGAGTACTCGGCCGCGCTCGCCCTCGAACTGAAGAAGACCAAGGGCAAGGCGACGGCCAGCGAATCGGCGTCCCTCAAGCGCTCCGAGCCGGGGCAGAAGCCCGGCGGGCAGGCGGTGCGCGAAGTGGCGGTGCTGGCCGACGTGGTTGCGGTCGATGCCAGGAAGAAGGTGGTCACGCTCAAGGGGCCGGCCGGCAACATGGTGGATCTCTCCGTTGAAGATCCCGAGCAGCTCAAGAGCATCAAGAAGGGCGACCAGGTGCAGGCGCTCTACCGGGAATCGCTGGCCATCAAGGTGGAGTCGGTGAAGTAGCCGGCTTCGCGCCAAGGCAAATGGCCCCCGCGGGGGCCATTTCTCATGGGCAGGACAGGTTCACGGCGCCGGCGGCACTTCCTTCCAGCCCGCTCCCGGGTCGAAGCTCGTGATCGCCGGCGGCCGCGGCCCGAGGTTGCGTTCGTACAGCTTGCCGTTGTGGCTGATCAGGAAGCTCATGACGCCTGTCTTGCCCCATTCGGCCGGCGTGGCGACCGCGGCGAAGCCGGCGAGCATGCGGCCGTTGATCACGTAGCTGTAGGCGCCGCCGGGCGCGCTCGCGCCCTGCCGCGTGAGGAGGCGGAAGTTGTAGCCGCCATAGGGCTCGCCTTCCTTGTGGCCGGCCAGTTCCGTCGACGCGGCGGCCACCAGCGGCCCCAGCGGGCTCTGCTCCTCGCCGCGTGCGGTGTCGGCCGCCCAGTACAGCCCGTCGTGCTTGCCCGGGGTGCTTCCGAGCTTGCGCGCGTACTGCAGCACGCCGTCGCCCATGCGGTCGGCCTGCGCGTACTCGCGCTGCGCGTCCGCGATGCTGCGCATCACGTAGATCGCGTTGCGCTCGTTGGCGCCGATGCGCCGGTTCTGCAGTTCGCCCAGGCCCTGCTCGGTCGCGAAGCGCCAGCCCACGCCTTCGCGCACGATCGGGATGGCGAAGGGCCAGTCCTGCGCGCCCATGCGCAGGATGCGCCGGTCCGCGCCGAGTTCCTCCAGGCGCTTGCGCGTGGCGAGCGCCGCCGCCGCTTCGGCGCGGCGCGCATTGTCGTGGGCGGCATCGCCGGTGCTCACGATCTGGCGGTACTTCTCGCCGAACAACTGGCCCAGCGCAGCGTCGTCGTTGGCCTGCAGCGCACGCTGCAGCGCATCGACCGCGGCGTCGGGCGTCGGGAAGGTGGTCTGCTGCGCCAGCGCGGCCAGGGGCAGCAGGAGCGCAGCGGCCAGCAGCAGGGGGCGCACCGTCGCGCGCAGCGGGAATCTCTCTTGCATGGCAGGCTTCCGGTTGGTTGGCATGGTGCGGTCTCCTAGCGCCGGCCGCCGCCACCGCCGCCGCGGCCACCGCCGCCGCCACCCCGGGCGCCGCCGCCGCCACCCCCACCG